>NZ_JAWODL010000043.1:0-115712 GCF_046483325.1 Natronomonas sp.
CGATAAAATCGCTCAAAAAGACGGGGGAGATTTTCAGCCGGAATGCCGCAACCGTAATCTTTGACTGATATGGCTACCTCCAAATCGACTGGATGAGCGCGAACCTCGATCATACTGCCATCATCACTGTACTTGATAGCGTTGTCGATCAAGTTGAGGATAGCCTGTTCTATCAAGGGGACATTGACAGATGCCGTGACATTCTCAGCGCAGTCCATTTTCAGATCAATGTGTTTCGCTTCGGCATGAGGCTCGCAGAGCTGCATCACGTTGGAAAGGACTTCTTTGATCACAGTTCGTTCGAGAGGAAGTTCCTCCTTATCAGATTCCTGCTCAATGCGTGACAGGCTCAACAGATCCTCTACGATAGCCTGAAGACGGTCGGCATGTCGTGCAATGATTCGAAGGAATCTTTCGGCCTCTTCGCGTTTGAACGCTCCTTCGAGCAGCGTCTCCACAAAGCCTTTAATCGAAGTAATGGGTGTTTTTAGTTCGTGGGAGACGTTGGCCACAAAATCACGACGCACATTTTCCAGCCTTCGCAGATAGGTCACATCATTGAGCACCACGAGAGCGCCGAGCGAGCGTCCCGAGGGATTCTTCAGAACCGATCCCCGAACGTGGAGAAAATGGGGTTGTTCACTATGAATGACAATTTGCTCCTCGACGGGCTCATGAGACTGAAGAGTTCTGGTGATGAATTCCTCAAGATCCGTGTTCCGCACGATCTCCTGGATGCTTCGGCCGCGAACGTCATTGGGAGAAACACCGAAGAGATCTCCGGCTGCCTTATTCATGTTGATCACTCGTTCCTCTTCATCCACAGCAACAACACCTTCCACCATGCTTGTGAGGACAGCGCGTTCTTCGTCCCGCCTGCGGTCCATGGTGCCAATCCGCCGTTCGAGTTCTTCGGCCATCTGGTTCATCGCCTCGGCAAGTCCTCCAATCTCTTCCGAATCGGAAACCGGCATTCTCACATTGAAGTCACCTCGCGCAAAGCGCTGGGCAACACGTTTCATCTCCTCCAGAGGTCGGCTTATTCTCCATGACAGAAGGAGCGTCGTTATTGCCGCAAATACGATAACGACAAGGCCTCCCATGGCGATTTTGAATCGAGCGTCTGCCAATGCGTCATCAATGGCCTCCACCGGTAAGGAGGTCCTCAGTACCCCATGCATTCGGTCTTCTGCATCCATGAGGGGAATGGCCACATACATGGTCTGTCGTTGGAGGGTCTGACTTTTCCGGATATCCACCCCAATCTCGCCATCCATGGCTCGAAGAAACTCAGGCCGCTGGGAATGGCTCTTCATGGTGGCGATCTCTTCCTCGCTCTCACCGATTACCTGGCCGTCAGGAAGAATGACTGTGATTCTGGTATTTGATTTCCGGGCCAGAGAATCGACCAGACTGTCAATGGCCGCAAGTTCCCCTTTGCGGAGAACTTGAAATACAGGACCCTCAATGAGGTGAACTCTCGATTTCAGGTCAGACTCGGTTGCGCTGTAGAAAAAATCTTTCAGTGATCGTGAGCCGTACCACCCGGCGATGATCAGGGAGAGGACAGTAACTATGAGATAAGACCGGTACAGGCGCCATAACAGCCGTTTTCGCGGCATTTGTTACTCCTTGAAGCGGTATCCAACTCCCCGAACCGTCTCGATCAAATCTTCTGCGCCCTTAAGTTTCTTGCGCAGTCCCACAACCTGGACATCGACGGAACGATCCGTCACCGGATAGTCATCGCCATGAACAGAATCCACTATCTGTTTTCTGGTAAAGACCCATCCGGGACGGCGGGCCAGGAGATGGAGTATCTTGAATTCGGTTGATGTGAGATCAATTTTCCGGCTACCGACTTGGACTTCATGTCTCCCGGGATGAATCAGAACATCATGAATCTCGAGAATCGAGTCCTCGCTCACTTCCTCTTTTGCCTTCCGACGCAGTACCGTCTTTACTCGCGCCAGGAGAATTCGCGGACTGAAAGGTTTCGTGATGTAGTCGTCGGCGCCCAGCTCCAGACCGGTTACTATATCGGCTTCCTCTCCTTTCGCCGTCAACATGATGATGGGGATATGCTCCGTCTTCGGATCCTTTCTGATCAGCTTACATACCTCGAATCCGTCAAGTCCCGGGAGCATAAGGTCAAGGATGATAAGATCAGGTGAAGAGATCTTGAATTTCTTGAGGGCCGCTTCCCCCGACGTAACGCCTTCTGTGTTGTATCCCTCCCTGGACAGGTTGTATTCAACCAGTTCCAGAATGTCCTCTTCATCCTCAACGACGAGAATCCTTTTCCCCGGTCTGCCGATCATAAATACCTCCACTCGTGGGAATCACGACCGATAGTACCACCGAAAAACATGTGCCGACAAGACAATCTGAAGTCCTCACCAACTTCTAACATACTGAGAATTCTCATATTATATCAAAGTCAGTTTTGTGTGAGCATTGGATGAGTACCCGTCTCACCTGATCATTTCATGATATGTCACGAAGGGGAGGGAAGAACCGGGAACGGCTATTCTGTGTAATCCACCGTCCCATGTTCATTGACTTTATATCCCCAGGTCTCGATCAGAGACTCGCCGGGGAGGAATTCATCGTTGGTCCGGTGAAGAAGAGTGTGAAGTTCGGCATCAAGTTCATCCTGCAACGACCTGCTGGTATCTCTGTTGACGAGATTCTCCATCTGCCATGGATCGTTTTTGCTATCAAAGAGAAGCCAGGGACCGTGGAGATCCCGGACATACGTATACCGGGCGGTGCGCACACCCCGGTATTCCCGTCCACCGTTGCTCCGGGATACCTGACCGAACGGCGAGGGACACATGATGAGTGCCGCTTTCTGTTCCGGGACTCGATGCCGGGTGAGAAAGCCGGACAGATCCTCTCCCTCACAGGACTCGGGAATATCAATTCCTGCGAGAGCAAGGAGAGTGGGCATGATGTCAGGCGTATTGATCGGATGATCGGTCCGGAAGGGCTTGAGGTTTCCGGGATAGCGAACCAGAAAAGGCACGATGATCGATTCGTCGTACGGGTGCTGCTTTTTCAGGAGTCCGTGGGATCGGAGCATATCGCCGTGGTCGGACGTGAAAACAAATATCGTGTCGTCGGCGAGGTTCTCCTGTTTCAGTGTTTCAAGCAGGTTCCCGATGCACCGGTCCAGTGCGGTGATATGGGCATAGTAGCCGGCAAGTTCTTGGCGTGCGCACTCGACCTCACCATCGGGCACGTTCTGGCGCAGAACAATCTTCCGTGGATCGTACTTCTTTCGGTATTCTTCAGGAGCTGTCCCATAGGGAGCATGAGGAGGTCCCCAGGACAGCACGAGCAGGAATGGATTTCCGGGGTCATGACTCCTGATATACCGTTCTGCATGCCGTGTCTGAGCCAACGCATCATAGCCCTCCCAGAAGAAGCGTTCGGGTGAGTCACCGTAATACGATGAATGATTGTAGTCGTGGGTGCATTCGAGAGCTCTCCAGTAGTCGAATCCCTGACGTTCTTCCCTGGGAATAAACCTGGAGCGCCCCCGGCCTCATCCGTTTCGGGCTCCGGTTCGGGGGTTGGCTCCGGCTCTGGCTCTGGCTCCGGTTCGGGCTCAGGAGGAGCGGGCAGATCGGGACGCGGCAATCTCACCGCCGTGACGGCGTAGATCCCGACCTCACCGTTGGCTCGCGCCTCGGCGTCCTCGCCGAGGAGCAACTGTGAGGAGCCGACGAAGCCGACGTGATCGACCTCGCCGTCGACGTAGACGAAGAAATAATCGCCGCTGAGAACGTTCTCTGAGAGTTCGACGTATCCGGTGAATCCACCGTCCGACAGCGTTTCGTCTACGGCTGCGAGGGGAGTGTCATCGGTGAAATACTTCCCGCGAACGTCGCCGTCGAGGGCCAACATCGCCGCGAGCGTCGCGACGGTCGCGTTCGGAGCCTCGTGGCGCTGACCCGCGCCCCCGTCGAAGGCGTCGAGATCACCGGGACGGGGCTCGATATCGAGGTCTGAGACGACCGCGAGTGGCTCCCCCTCGCTGAGGAAGAGCCACGTCCCGCGGGATTCGATCGCGCCGCTGAATCCCCGTGAGGTCAGTTCGTCGAGTCCCGCGAACCCACCGTCGAACGGCGCGGCGTCCCAGTCGTCGACAACGGAGTGGGCGTCCATACGCACGGAAAGCCACAGGACGGACATATAGCTACCGACCGATTGGGGACGCCGAGCCGTCGCGCTTACATCCCCATGTCGGCGGCGGCCTCGGGGATCGGGAGTACCGTGGGGTCGACCCCGAGCAGTTCAGCGGCGTGATCGAGCGCCATATCGAAGCCGTAGTAGCGTTCGAGTTCGTCTCCCTCGGCTCGGTCGCGCACCTTCAACATCGCGTAGCCCTCGATGTTCTGTGCGATGGCGGCGGTGCTCCCGTCGCGTTCGAACTCCAGCAGTCGTTCTCCGTTCCGTTCCTCGTAGCTGGCGGATATTCCATCCGATTCGGCCGTCGACATGATCGCCGGTAAGGGGCGGTCGGTTGCTAAACTACCGATCTCGATCGTAGATCCGGTGGCTCTTTCGCGTCGCCACACCGAACGCGAGTATGGAGTGGCTCACGAGCGGCCTCCGACGTGACGTATGCGTTCTGCTGTACAGTGAGGAACGACGCGCACAGGCGCTGAAATCCGCGATGGAGTCGCACTACGATCGGCGGCTCAAACCGGATCGGTTCTACGGGGCCCTCGACGCGCTCGAATCGAAGGGGTTCGTTCGAAAGCGCGTCGACGGGCTCGAGGACGTCTACTCGCTGACCGACGCGGGTCGAGAGCGCGTCGAGGCGCAGTTCGAGTGGATGCGAGCGAAGATTACGGAGATATAAAGAGAGGAGGTGACGATCCCCGCCGGGCAGCCGAACGATCAGCCGAACAGTTCGTTCGCGATCGTGTTCCGTAACACTTCGCTCGTTCCCTCGTAGATCTCGTTGAGTTTGGCGTCGCGGTAGAACCGTTCGGCCGGAAAGTCCTTGGTGTAGCCGTAGCCGCCGTGGATCTGGATCCCCTCGTTTGCGACCTCGCTGGAGACCTCCGAGGCGTAGAGTTTCGCCTGTGCGGCCTCCTTGACGAAGTTCTCGCCGCGCATCTTCTTGTCCGCGGCCGAGTGCATGAGCAGCCGCGCCGCGCGCGTCTTCGTGTCCATGTCGGCGATCTTGTGCTGGATCGCCTGGAACTCGCTGATCGGATTGCCGAACTGCTCGCGCTGTTGGGCGTAGTCGGTCGCCTCGTCGAGGGCGGCCTGGGCGATCCCGACCGAGCGGGCGGCGATGGTGATCCGGCCACCGTTGAGCGTCTTCAGCGCCTGCACGAAGCCGCGACCCTCCTCGCCGATGCGCCGCGACTCGTGGACGCGGACGTTGTCGAATCGGAGTTCCGCGGTCGGACAGCCCTTGTCGCCGAGCTTGTCCTCGGTCCCCTCGACCACGAAGCCGTCGTCCTCCTCGGGGCGGACGACGAACGACGAGATCCCCTTGTTGCCGGCGTCGGGATCGGTCTTCGCGAAGACGGTCACGGTGTCGGCGACGGACCCGTTAGAGATCCAGAGCTTGCCGCCGTTGATGACGTACTCGTCGCCGTCCTTTTCGGCCGTCGTTCCCATCGCCGGGACGTCGCTTCCCGCACCCGCTTCCGAAAGCGCGAACGCGCCGATGTCCGTCCCCTCGGCCACCGGCGTGAGGTACTCTTCCTTTTGCTCCTCGTTGCCGAACTGGTAAAGCATGTTTCCGGCGAGCGAGATGTGCGCGGCGACGATCGTCCCGAGTCCACCCGATCCCCGTGCGATCTCCTCGAGGGCGGCCGGGTAGGCGTGGTAGTCGAGTCCTGCCCCGCCGTACTCCTCCGGGAACGGCATCCCCATCAGGCCGAGTTCGCCGAGTTCGTCGACGATGTCGGCCGGGAACTCGTCGGTCTTGTCGATCTCGGCCGCGCGCGGGACGATTTCCTCGTCGACGAACTCGGCGACCATCTCGGTAATCTGCTTTTGCTCGCTCGTAAAGGTGAAGTCCATGCGTGTGATTGCGGCTGTCGTCACTTTACGTTTCCTTTCCGCTCGGGATAGATCCGGAGACGGGGGCGAACGAGGCAGCGCGACCGTTCGATCCGGAGCCAAATGTTCATACGGGTGCACCACGTAGCCACCCCTATGAGCACAGAAACCGCCGACGGCGAAGACGAACTCCGCGAGCGAATCAGCAACTTCCTCCGCCGGAACTTCCCGCAGATCCAGATGCACGGTGGCAGCGCAGCGATCCGAAACCTCGACCGCGAGAAGGGCGAAGTGACGGTCATGCTGGGCGGCGCTTGCTCCGGCTGCGGCATCTCCCCGATGACAATCCAGGCGATAAAGAGCCGAATGACCCAAGAGATCCCCGAGATCGACACCGTCCACGCCGACACCGGCATGGGCGGCGGCAGCGAGGGCATGACCGACGGACAGGTATCGCCGTCGTTCCCCGGCGAAGGCGGCAGCGACGATGACGACGAAGGCCCGCAGGCCCCCTTCTGATACAGGACTGTTTACCGAAGGACCGGCCATCGGCGGTGACGGCTCGTCGATGATCGCTCCGGAACGACACCGGTCCGTACGAGTGGGCCAACTCGGGATCGCCCTTTTTCGACGACCACGCCCCAGTGAACTCCGATTGCGAACCGACCACGGATCGGTCGTGCCGAGCGATATCCGTATACCAGTCAATAAAATTTTACTAGAATAATAAAAAGACCATCATTAATGTATTGCTGGTCGTATTGATCCGAGAGAATACTTGAGGCGGTGTATTAAGCGCACGCGCACCCATAATTCGTTTTAACTCAGATTTTTGCGTTATAAATCAATAATTTAGATAAATACGCGCTTTGCTGATATAATTTCAATACACGAGGGGAAACTTGCGGAAGGGTATCGCAAGACTAGGTGTACTTATATATAAAATCGTGTGGCCGTCTAATATGCAAATTTATTTATATAAAAGACTGAATTTATTTGAAATATACCGACTACCGCTACCGCCATCCGAGACGATGTTCCGACGGAGCACGGTGTTCGACATCATCCGAATAAAACCCGTATAATGTGAGATAACGGAATTATGTTTGTTATATCGTGATGATACCGCCAGGTGGCGGCGCAGTCTACGAAGGGTGTCGGAAAAACCGTACGCGAGCGACTCGAGGGAGAACACATAGAGGCGTTCCCGCCGGTCTCGTCTGTGGTCCGATCGGGCGGTTACGAGCGGAGGCGGCGTTCGAACGGGCCAAAAACGCTCTGTTGCAGGCGGGGGACGTTATCGGGGTCGATGTCGGCTACTCGGAACTGTAGTCGACCCCCGAAAAGTGTTAAGTCGAAATCGACCATCGACCCGGTATGGAGTTCGGCCTGAATCGGATACAGCGTATGTACCGCGATCAGTTACGGGCGTACGTCCGTGACAACGTCCTCGGCGAGAACGCGGCGTGGGACGACGACGATAATTTCCCGAGCGACGTCTGGGCCGACCTCTGTGAGTTGGGCGTCGTCGGGATGTCGATCCCCGATGAGTTCGGGGGCGAGGGCCTCGATCCGATCACGGCGGGCGTCGTTTATGAGGAACTGGGTCGCGGAGACGTGGGGTTCGCCACGCTCGTGTTGGCCGAGAATCTCGTCAATCACCTCCTCGCGGAGTACGGACGCGAGCGACACCGGGAGATGGCAACGCTGAATGCGAACGGCGACGTCCACCTCGCGTTCGCGCTGACCGAACCCGATCACGGTTCGGACGCGCAGGCCATCGAGACGACGGCCGAACAAGACGGGGACGGCTGGGTTCTCACGGGCGAGAAGGCGGCGATTACCGGGGCGACGACTGCCGATCACGTTCTCACCTACGCGCGGGAGACCGAGTCCGACGGAATCCGCGCGTTCGTGGTGCCGACCGACGCCGACGCCGTCGAGTGTAACCCGTATCCCGCCCTTGGCTGTGCGGTGAGCGGGTGGGGACGGATCCACCTCGACGGTGTCCGCGTCGACGATACTGCATTGATCTCCGAGGACGACGGGTTCAAGATGGCGATGCAGACGTTCGACAGATCACGCGCGTGGATCGGTCTCTACTGTCTCGGGGCCGCGCGGCAAACCTTAGAGGAGACCCAGCAGTATCTCACAGAGCGCGAAGCCTTCGGGAAACCCCTCGCGGGCTACGAGGGGCCGCAGTTCCAGCTGGCCGAACTCGAAACGCATCTCGATTCGGCGCGTTTGAAAGCCTACGAGGCACTGTGGCGGGCTCGCGAAGGGAAACCCCACACGAAGGACGCCGCGATGGTCAAGTGGTACGCGCCACACGTCTCCACGCGGACGATCCACGAATGTCTCGTGTTGCACGGTCACTACGGGTATTCGAAGGATTTCGGCATCGAAAAGCGGCTGCGCGATACGATCGGCCTGGAGATCGGCGACGGGACGCCACACGTACAGAAGTTGATCGTGGCCCGCGAAACGTTCGGAGCGGAGTACCTCCCGTACTGACGGGATGACGGTTGGAGCCGGTTCGGGCGCGACGACAACGAACAAACGGAAGGCCACACTGCGGATAGAATGGGTGACTGAACGGACCCTCGGTTTCAATCGCGATACTGATACCGCTGTTTCTTCCCGGTCGCCGTCCGTTCGAGTTCGTCGACGAAGTGGTACCGTCGCGGTCGCTTGTAATCGGCCAGCGCCTCGTGGTCCGTACAGTACGCGTCGAGTTCCTCGGCCGACGCGTCCGGGGCGACGACGTAGGCCGTGACGAGTTGTCCCCACTCCTCGTCGTCCTCGCCGACGACGACGGCCCCCTCGACGGCCGGATACTCCTCTAAAACCTCTTCGACTTCGATCGGGGAGACCAGTTCTCCCCCGCTGAGGATCATGTCGTCGGCGCGGCCGGTGATCGTGAGGTAGCCGTCCCCATCGACGACGCCGAGGTCGCTGGTATAGTACCAGCCATCCTGAATCGAGTCTTTGGTCTTCGCCTCGCTGCCGAAATAATAATCCGTCACGGAGGCCCCCGAGACGATGATCTCACCCTCTTCCCCGTGGGGAACCGTGGCGTCCGGGTCCGCGGACCCGTCCAGACGGTGCTCGATGAGTCGCATCTCCGTGTCGTGGGTCGGCTGTCCCGCCGTGCCCGCTTTTTCGGGGAGGTCCTCGGGTCTGAGGACGCTGTCGAGCAGCGTCTCGGTCGTCCCGTAGCCGTTGAACACGTTCGGCGTGATGACGTCGAGGAGCGTCTCCGCGAGCCGTTTCGACAGCGGCGATCCCATGCACATGAGACACTCGAGGCTCGACAGATCGCGCTCGTCGATGTCGTCCAACTCCGCCATTCGCTGGGCGACGGTCGGAACCCCGACGATGTGGGTTATCCCTTTTTCGTCTACGAGATCCGCGACGGATTCGGGTTCCCAATCTTCCGTCACGGTGAGCGTGCCACCCGCTTCGATCGTCGGGTGGACGGTCAAGTCGACTCCGCCGGCGTGGAACCACGGGGAAACCTGCAGGGCGACGCTGTTTTTCGACAGGCCGAGACACCGCGACCCCTCTTGTGCCCGGTTCGACGCCGTTTCGGTGGTGAACGTCACGCCCTTCGGTGCGCCCGTGGTTCCGCTCGTGTAGAGGATGTAGGCCGGATCGTCGGCGCGAACTGGGACCTTCGGCGGTGCCTCATTCGCACCCGCCGACGCGAAGATATCGAACCCCTCGTCCGCACCCGGGCACGCGCCAACGCCGATACGGTGGGCCGGAACGTCCACGCGTTCCAGCGACGCTTCGACGTCCTCGGCGACGGCTTCGTCGTAGACGGCCGCCTTCGGCGCGACGTCGTCGAAGATGTACGCGAAGTTGTCGCGCGCGAGCATAAAGTTGATCGGGACGGGAACGGCGCCGATCTTGTAGCACGCGTACAGCGTTATCGGGAATTCGGCCGTATTGAACAGAACCATGGCGACGCGGTCGCCCTTTCGGATTCCGCGCTCGGCCAACGCGTTCGCTACCCGATTGACACGGGTGTCGAACTCCCCATAGGAGTACGATTCGCCGGCGTCGATGACTTCGAGTGCGGTCTCGTGACCACGCCACGTCGCATTCCGCTCGAGGTACGTTCTGTGGGAAATCACGGGTGTGAATAGCTATCAATGCCACATAAATATACCTGACAGACGATCACACGGGAAGCGGTAGGGCAGTGCTCGCCGAGCGTCCGAGACGCCAGTTCGACACGGTGTTTACAACAACCGATCGGCGATGATGTCCTTTTGGATCTCGCTCGTTCCCTCGTAGATCTTCGTGATCCGAGCGTCGCGGTAGTAGCGTTCGACGGGGTGGTCCGAGACGTAGCCCGCGCCGCCGTGGACCTGAATCGCCTCGTCGGTCACGCCGACGGCGTGCTCGGAGGCGAACAGTTTCGCCATGCTCGCGAACTTCGCGGCCACCTGATCGTCGCCGTTCTCGACGGTCGAGGCGGCCCGGTAGGTCAACGCGCGAGCGGCCTCGATGTCCGTCGCCATTTCGGCGAGCTTGTGCCGGATCGCCTGGAACTCGCCGATCGGCTGGTCGAACTGCTCGCGCTGTTGGGCGTACTCGAGCGATGCGTCGAAGGCGGCTTGGGCGGCACCGACGGCCTGGGCGGCAACGCGAGTCCGGCCGTGCGCGAAGAAGTCCATCAGCTGGTAGAACCCCTGATCGACCTCGCCGATGACGTTCTCCTCGGAAACGCGCACGTCGTCGATGACCACTTCCGCGAGGTCCGACGCCCGAATGCCGAGTTTGTTGTCGATTTTCTCGGTACGGAAGCCATCGGTGTCCGTCGGAACGAGGAAGGCGGTAATTCCTTCGTGTCCTGCATCGGGCGTGGTTTTGGCCATCAAGACTCCCACGTCCGCGATGGTCCCGTTGGTGATCCACATCTTGTTGCCGTTGATGACGTACTCGTCGCCCGCTTTCTCCGCGCGGGTTTCCATCCCGGCGACGTTCGAGCCGTGTGCCGGCTCGGAGATCGCCGAGTACGAGGCAGCCTCGCCGTCAGCGATCCTCGGCAACCACGCCGATTTCATCCACTCGTCGCCGTACTCGACGATCATGTTCGTCCCGAAGCCGGCGCTGCCGACGGCGCTGCCGATCCCGGGATCGGCCCGCCACAACTCCTCGACGACGATGACCGACGAGAGCAGATCCATCCCCGCGCCGCCGTACTTCGCGGGGATGTGCGGCGCGACGAGATCGAACGTCGCCGCCTTCCGCCGGAGTTCCTCGGGATATCTCCCCGCCTGATCGTGCTCGCTGGCGACCGGTTCGATCTCGTTCGCGCCGAACTCGCGGACGGCCTGTCGGATCGCACGGTGTTCGTCCGATAGCTGAAACGCCATGCAAAGTGCTCGTACACGGCGTTTGAAATACGTTCCGGTGAACGGTGTGTCATCCGCGCGCATAAATGTCAAATATGTGTACTTCTTGTGGTAAGCTACTGATCGAACCGTCGATCCGACACAGGACACAGGGATCGAACCGCGACTCGCAGATCATCCGATATATCCGAACGCTTTTGTTCGAGCGAGGCCCACAGAGTCCATGGAACGGACGTCCCCCCCGCTTCGGACGGTGGCGCGCGCCTTCGAGGTGATCGAACTGCTCTGGGAGTTGAATGGGGCGACGCTCGCCGAAGTCACCCGCCGGATGGATCTTCCCAAAAGCACCGTCCACGACTACCTCAGGACGCTAGAGATGGTCGGCTACATAACGCGGATCGGAGAGACGTACCAGTTGAGTTATCGGTTCTTGACGACCGGAGGCCGCCTTCGGAACCGGAGTCGGTTCTTCCAGACGGCCCGCCCCGTGGTTCGGCGATTGGCAGACGAGACCGGAGAGGTCGCGAGCATCGGAGTCGAGGAGGACGGTGAGTGCGTGATCCTTCACGCGATGCGCGGCGAAAAATCGCTGGAGTTGGGGATCTATCCGGGGCTTCGGGTTCCATTGCACGCACACGCGACCGGGAAGGTCTTGCTCGCGCATCTTCCGGAGGCATACGCCGAGGAGACGATATTCTCGGACGGGCTGGCGGCGGTCACCGACCACACGATCACGGACGTGAATCGAATGAAGCGGGAGCTGTCGGCGATTCGCGAACAGGGGTACGCGGCCGACTGGGACGAACAGATCCTCGGGATGGGCACGGTGTCAGTGCCGATCGTGATCGAGGATGACCTCGTCGGCTCGATCTCGGTCTCCGGGCCGACCGGCCGAGTCGAGGACGACGATTACCGTGCGGAGCTACTCAAGGGCGTCCGCGAGGCCGCGAACACGATAATGGTGGGCTACCAGTACGGCCACTGAATCCGTCCAGCGGTGGGGCGGCGACTGGGAGCTACAGCGGAACCCCCCCCGTCGATCCGGATAGTCTCCCCGGTGATGAACGACGCCTCCGGTGAGGCGAGGAAGACGACCGCGCCGGCGACTTCCCCACGTTCGGCGTACCGCGACAGCGGCGTCCCTTTTCCATCGCCTCCCGAATCTTCGGGGTTTCCAGTTCCGTTCGGTCCTGGCGGGTCATGACGTACCCGGGGGCGACGGTGTCCACGCGGATGTCGTGGCGGGCGTACTCGACGGCGAGGGACTCCCCGAGCGTTCCGACCGCCGCCTTGCTCGCGGCGTACGGGCCGAGACCGGGCATCACCGTGTCCTCCGAGATCGATCCCACCTTCACGATCGATCGATTCTCGCCCGTCAGATACGTCGGTGCGAGGCGGACGGCGTTGAACACGCCGGTCAGGTTGACACCGAGGATCGTTGCCCACTCGTCGTCCCCGACGTCCAACACCGGCTTGGCGTTGGGGACGTATCCCGCGCAGTTCACCAGCGTATCGACGTCGCCGTACGTCTCTGAGATCGCCTCGAAGAGCGATTCGAGTTGGTCCGAGTCGGTGACGTCGGTGGATCGTACCACGTCACAGTCGACCACTTTCGCTGCCCCGCGGACGCTCGCTTCGGTTCGGCTCGTCGGCACGACCCTCGCGCCCGCCGCGTGCAGTTCCCCGGAGATCGTTCGGCCGATCCCGATCGTTCCGCCGATGACCACGGCGGTTTGGTCGTCGAGACGTGCTCGCTGTTCACGGGTGACACCGGAGGCATATGACCGTTGGGTACGGTCCGAGACAGAGAGCGGAGCTGACGGCGGAGCCGAAGCTTTATTATCGGCTGTGGGAAAGCCTCGTGTGATGCGTGAACAGATAGATTTTACCGGGGATTCCGTTATCGTCACCGGGTCGGCATCGGGTATCGGGCAGGGCGTCGCCGAGGAGTTCGCGGCGGAGGGAGCGAACGTCGTCATCGCCGACATCGACGAGGATCGCGGCCCGTCGGTCGCCGAGGAGATCGCCGACGAACGCGGCGTCGACGCGGAGTTCATTTACACGGACGTGAGCGATCACGACTCCTGCGGCGAGACGGTCTCCGACACCGTCGACGCGTTCGGGGGCCTCGATGTCCTCGTGAACGTCGCCGCCGGCGGACTCCAGAACGCGAAGGACCTGAACCAACCGTTCATCGAGGAGACGCCCGAGAACTGGGCGCCACACGTTCACGTGACACTCAAGGGCCCGATCAACATGACGCACAACGCCCTCCCGGTCATGAAAGAGCAGGGCGGGGGGGCGATCATCAACTTCGCCTCGGACTCCTATCAGGGTCAAGACCCCAACCTGACGATGTACGCGACCGCGAAGGCCGGCGTCGTCACCTTCACGAAATCACTGGCGAAGGAGGTCGGCGAGTTCGACGTTCGCGTCAACTGCATCTCCCCGAGCACGACGTGGACGCCGTCGACCCAGGAGTGGCTCGACGAGTACGGCGACAAGGTCGCCGAGAACTACCCCCTCGGACGGCTCGGATACCCCGAGGACCACGCCAACGCCGCGGTCTTTCTCGCGAGCGACGCCTCCGATTGGATCACGGGACAGGTGCTCAGCGTGAACGGCGGCTTCATCTGAAAAGCCTTCGACGGAGATTTATTTCGGCCAGTTCGGCTCGCGTCCCTCGAGTTGGGCATCGACGCCCTCAGGGTGGTCCGGATCCTCCCGGACGCGCTCGACGGCGATCCGCTCGATGTGGTCGCGGCCGCTGCTCGGCGACATCTCGAGGCTCGCGTAGATCGACTCCTTCAGCTGCTTCATGATCCGCGGCGGTTTCGATGTTAACGTCTCGAGGACCGTGTCGACCTCCTCGTCGAGGTCGTCGGCCGGGACGGCTACCTCACGATCACCGGCCGCGCCGACGACATGATCCTCAGCGGCGGCGAGTTGGTCTCGCCCGTCGAGATCGAGGACGCCCTGGAGTCACACGACGGCATCGATGCGGCCATCGTCGTCGGCGTGCCCGACGAGGTAGTGGGGCGAGCGCGTGAAAGCGTTCGTCGTCGCCGACGACGGCGTGACCGAGGACGACCTCATCGAGTACTGCAACGGCTCGGGTGACCTCGCGAGCTACAAGCGCCCGCGACGCTGGGAGTTCACCGACGAGCTCGAACGGACGGCGACCGGGAAGAAACAACGGTTCAAATACCGACCGGACTGATTCGTGGGGATCGGTCCCGCGACTACTCCATGACGTTCTTCGCGATGACGTTCTTTTGGATCTCGCTCGTTCCCTCGTAGATCTCGAGTCCCTTGGCGTCGCGGAAGAACATCTCGACGGGGAACTCCTTCGTGTAGCCGTAGCCGCCGTGGATCTGGACGGCCTCGCTCGCGACGTCGTGGGCGGCCTCGGAGGCGTACAGCTTTGCCATCGACGCCTCGGTGTCGAACCGCTCGCCCTCCTCGCACAGTCGCGCGGCGTTGTAGACGAGGTGCTTCGAGTTCTCGATTTGGACGGCCATGTCGGCGATCTTGTGCTGAATTGCCTGGAACTCGCCGATCTTCTGCCCGAACTGTTCGCGTTCGGTGACGTATTGTTTCGAGGCGTTGTACGCGCCGACGGCGATACCGAGTCCGCGTGCGGCGACGGAGACGCGGTTCTCCTCGAGCATCTTCATCGTGTGATAAAAGCCCTCGTTCTCCTCGCCCAAGAGGTTCTCCTCCGGGACGCGACAGTCGTCAAGGACGACCTCGTGGGACTCGGAGGCGTCGAAGCCCATCATGTCGATGCCGGGTTCGACGGTGCAGCCGTCGGTGTGCTGCGTCTCGATCAAAAAGAGGCTGATCCCGCGGTGGCGCTCCGACGAGTCCGTCTTCGCGGTGACGACCATGAGATCGGATTTACCGGCGTTCGTCACCCACGTCTTGCTTCCGTTGAGGACGTACTCGTCGCCGTCTTTCTCGGCGGTCGTCTCGATACCGGCGAAGTCGGAGCCGTAATCGGGCTCCGAGAGGGCTATCGCGTCGATGTACTCGCCCGAGCAGAGTTGTGGGAGATATCGTTCCTTTTGCTCCTCGGTTCCGAACATCCGGAGATACCGCATCAGCCCCTCGTCCATCTTGATGCCCGCGGAGGGCCAGACGGCGGAGATCTCCTCCATCACGACGGCGTGGCTCAGCATGTCCATCCCGACGCCGCCGTACTCGATTGGCACCATGATCCCGCGGAGGCCGACCTCGGCCATGTCCTCGAGGAGGTCGTAGGGGAACTCGCCCTTGGCGTTGTACTCGTGGTAGATCGGTTTGAGCTCGTTTTCGGCGTACCCGCGCGCGGTTTTCCGCACGGCTTCGTACTCCTGGCTGACCGGAACTGTCATGTGCACAAAATAGCGGAGGGAAAGTAGTAGAGATACCGGTCGAACGGATCGGTCGATGGACCGTCGAAGCCCCTACTCGACGTGGAACTGGATCGCCACGCCCTGCCCGTAGCCGACACACATCGTCGAGAGGCCGAGGCCGCCGCCGCGCCGGCCGAGCTCGTGGATCAGCGTGACCGGAAGACGAGCACCCGACGCTCCGAGCGGGTGGCCGATCGCGATCGCGCCGCCGTTGACGTTGAACACGTCGTCATCGAAGCCCAACTCGCGCTGGCAGTACAGCGTCTGGCTCGCGAACGCCTCGTTGAGCTCGACCAGATCGTAGTCGTCGGCGTCGCAGCCGGTGCGTTCGTTGAGTTCGCACACCGCGGGCACGGGACCGATTCCCATGATCGTCGGATCGACGCCCGCGACGCTGTGGTCGCCGACGGTCGCCAGCACCTCCAGGCCGCGCGCGTCGGCGAACGCCCGCGAGGTGAGCATCACGGCTGCGGCCCCATCGGAGACCTGCGAGGCGTTGCCGGCGTGGACCGTCCCGCCATCCTCGAAGGCCGGCGGGAGTTTCGAGAGTTTTTCGGCTGTCGTGCCCGGGCGGAGCCCCTCGTCGCGCTCGACTCTCCCGGCGTCGGTCTCGATCGGGAGGATCTCGTCGCGGAACCGTCCCGATTCGGTCGCGTCGACGGCGCGCTGTTGGCTTCTGGCCCCGTACTCGTCTTGGGCCTCACGGGAGACATCGAACCTGCTGGCGACCTCCTCGGCAGTCGTCCCCATTGCGATGGCGTCGGGATCGTACCGCTCAGCGATGCCCGGAAACGACCCGATGCCGTAGTCGCGCTCGACGCGGGACATGTTCTCGACGCCGCCCGCGATGATGCACTCGCGTTGGCCGGCGACGATCGAGTCCCTGCCGGTGATGATCGCTTGCGCGGAGGAACCGCAGAGCCGATCGATCGTCGTCCCCGGGACGCGCTCGCCGAGTCCCGAGGTGAGTGCGATGACGCGCGCGATGTTGTTGGTCTGCTCTTTGACCTGCTTTGCGCAGCCCCAGACGACGTCGTCGACGTCGTCACCGGTGAGTCCGGTGTCTTGGAGCAGCCGATCAACGAGGGGAACCGAGAGCCGTTCGCTGTGGATGTCGGCGAAGACGCCCCCGTGTTTGCCCTGCGGCGTGCGAAGCGCTCCTACGATTACCCCTTCGTTGTGGCTCATGCCGTGGACTCGGCACGTCGAGGTATATCGTCTTTGGTTCACACAGCCACGAGTCGGTCGATCGGTGTGCAGGTTCGCTGGACGGCCGTTGCGGTCTGCAATCCGCATATACCGGACGGAAGCACGGGCAGCCGTGATCGGACATAACAAAAATAACTCTGTTATTAAAATCGGAGGACGGGACGATTAACCGAGATTCGCGGCCGGCGTTCCGTCCAGCTGCCCGCAGTGCGCCTCTCTCGATATCGTTTATCGTGGTAGATATCGTCCGAAATACGCGGACAGATGCGCGCAGTCGTCGCGGCGCGTCGGTGGGCGATCAGTTCACCTTGCTGAAGTCCCAAGCCGCGACGTTCTCCGGGTCGACCTCGACGACGACGCGGTCGACGCGCTCGTAGCGCTCTTGATCTTTGATTTCCCCCTCGAAGATCTCGCCCATGAGCGCGTCGTGGGTCATCGTTTCGTGTTCGTCCTCGTCGTAGATCGTCGCCCGTCCCTGTATCATCACGCCGCTGAGGGTCTCGTAGTCGTCGCCGGCGGTCCCCTCGTCGACGATGCAACAGACCTTATCGTCGTGACGGATGTTCGCGGTCTTTTTCGAGCGCTCGTCGGAGGGGAAGTAGATCCGCCCGTCGCGGTAGTGATACCCCACTGGGACGTTGTGCGGATAGCCGTCCGAGGAGTTCGTCGCCACGCGCAGCGTCTTGTTTCGTTCGAGAAACGCCTCCCGCTCCTCGTCGCTCATCCGAATCTTTGGATGCATGCCGCCACCGTACTGCGGCGTCTCTAATGTGTTTTTGGGTCGACGCCAAGAGTTACCTGTCCGCAAGGGGAAAAACAAACGTGAATAAGTACCATATAATAATGTAACTTATAAATATAGTGTTTTATTTAGAACATGAAAATATCTCGTTTGAATTTGTTATTAGTATTCTTAATTTGGTAAATATAGCAGTAATTAAAATTTATTTTGATGCTTAGTTAAATATTGTCTAATAATTTTATTCGTATATAATTTTAAATAATAAATCGTGTGGTCCGTCTGGCTCGGTCGAGTACCGACCGGAACGACGGGATGGTGGTCGCAACGATCGAGCCACGATCGGCGACCGAAGGCGAACCACATGCGGGCCGTCGTAGTAAACCAATACCGACGACCGCGACGTGAAAATCGCCGGCACACACCTCCGCTAACGGAGTCAAACGAAAGAGAGCCGGTACAGCGGCTGAGCGTTACCCTTGAGTGAGCACGAGTTTGCCGTAAACGCCACGGTTGGCCATTTTCTCGAAAGCCTCGGCGTACCCCTCCAGCGGGTACGTCTCCTCGATGACCGGTTCGAGGTCGCCCGCCCACACTTTCTCGAGCATCTGCGTGAAGTCCGTGTGGCTATGGGACGTGCTGCCGATGACTTCGAGTTGCCGCATGAAGATGAGCCGGAGCTCAGTCTCGGGGTTCGGCCCTGCAGTCGCCCCGGAGACGATGAGTCGGCCACCGTTTCTGAGCGCGCGCATCGACGGCACCCACGTGTCGCCGCCGACGGTGTTGAACACCGCGTCTACTCCCTGTCCGTCTGTGAGTTCCCAGACCTTGCTGTCGAAGGACTCCTCGGCGTAGTTGATCACGTGGTCGACGCCCAATCCGCGGAGCACCTCGGCTTTCTCCTCGGAACTCGTCGTCGCGTAGAGCGTCTCGACGTCGAAGACGTTCCGAGCGATCTGGACGGCGTAGGTCCCGACACCGCCGGTCGCCCCGACGATGAGCAGTTCGTCGGAGGGGTGCAGTTCCGCGCGGGTAGCGAGTGCTCGCCAGGCACACCCGGCGGCGATGGGAACTGCGGCGGCTCTCGTGAAGTCGTAGTCGTCGGGAATCGGGTGGAGGTTCCGCTCGGGGACGTCCAGATACTCGGCGTAGCCGCCGTGTCGGTGTTCGCCGTACACCTGGAAGTTCCGGCACATCGACTGCTCGCCAGCGAGACACAGATCGCACTCCCCGCAGGCGATCCGGGAGTTGACGAGCACCCGATCGCCGACGTTCCAGCCCTCGACGTCCTCGCCCAGCGCCGCGATCACGCCGGCGGTGTCGCCGCCGCCCCAGAAGGGGTAGTCGGTGATGTAGTGGTCGAGTTCGCGGACGGCAAAGAGGTCCTGGTGGTTCAGCGCCGTCGCCTTCACGTCGACGAGTACCTCGTCGTCGTCGATATCGGGGATCGGAACGTCCAGCAGTTCGAGTTTGTCGATGTCGCCGTGTTCGTGGAAGCCGACGGCCGCCATGCTGTCCGCGTCGACGGATGCGTTGTTGCTCATTGACGTTCTGAGGTCGGGGCGACGATAGCAAAACGTTTGCGACGGCGGGCGCGTCCGAGCGATCGCGGTCGATCAGTCCCGTTCGAGGTTCTCCAGATCCCAGCCGACGAACGGCTCCTCGGTCTCCACGTCGAACGCGCTCAGGATGACGTTCAGATCGACGTAGACACCAACGAGGGCGACGATCCCGGCGACGTCGTCGTCGGCGAACTCCGCTCGGAGGGACTCGACGTCATCGTCGGTGACGCCGTTGCTCGCGGCCGCGGCCGCGAACTCCATCAACAACGTCTCGGTGTCGTCGAAGTCCCCGTGGTCGCCAGCCGAGAGTTTCCGGATCTCCCCGGGCGAGATCCCTTCGAGGATGGCGATCCGGACGTGTTGGTGCCACTCGTAGGCCGAGTCGATCTCGCGAGCCACCGACAACAGGACCAGTTCGCGGTCGCGATCGCTGAGTCCGCAGTGCTCCCACGTCGCGCCGATGTGCGCGCGCAGCGTCTCGACGACCTCGGGGTCGTGGGCGATCGACCGGTAGACGTTCCGGGCGTCCTCCTGATTGATGTGGCTATACTTTTCGGGCAGCGAGTCGGGGCGCTGCGATTCGACGAGATCCGGAGCTACGTCCTCCGGGAACGGAATGCGAGCCATACCCACACCGCGGTGTGGGGCGATAAATCAGTTGCGCTCTCGATCGAGTACGTGGTAGCCGCGACCGGGCGAGTCGATCACTCGACGGGAGTCCCGTTCTCTATCAAAGACTCGACCAGCATCTCGTTCATCGTTTCCGTGACCGGACCGATCTCGCCGGTGCCGATCGGGTCGCCGTTGAGGTGGGTAATCGCCTTCACCCCGCCGATCGAGCCGGTCACGAAACACTCGTCGGCCGTGTACAGATCGTACGGCGTGAGGCCCATGACCTCCGGCTCCCATCGGTCGTCGGCTTCGAGCAAGTCGAGGAGCGCCCCTCGCGTCGTCCCCGAGAGGATCTGTTGTTCGTCCGGCGTGCGGATAGTGTCGTCCCTCACGACGAAGACGTTCGCCGCGGCGGCCTCGGTCACGTAGCCGTCGTCGTCGAGACGGATGGGAACCGACGCGTCCGTGTCGGCGATTTCCATCTTCGCGAGGATGTTCGGCATGTAGTGGTTCGCCTTCACGCGTGGATCGCGGACCACGGGGGAGGGTGACCGGATCGACGAGAGCCGGGCGCGCGCCGATGAGAGCTCCTTGAAGCCGCTGGAGCGATGCAGTTGTGGAATCACGTAGACGTTCGGGCCCTCGACCTCGCCGTGGCTCGAGATACCCATCGGCCCCTCCCCGCGGGAGACGAGCGGGCGCAGATAGCCGGTCTCGATGTCGTTTTTCCGCGCCGTGTCGAGCCACAGCTCCGCCATCTCCCCCTTCGATATCGCGTCTTCGAGCCCGAATCGGGCGCGTTTGGCCGACCGGTAGAGCCGGTCGACGTGCTGGTGGAGTTTGAGGATCCGTCCGTCGACGACGCTGACACCCTCGAAAACCCCGTCGCCGTAGACGAACGACCAATCGAGCACCGAGACGGTGGCTTCCGGTCCCTTGACGAACTCGCCGTTAATGTTTACCCACGTCTCTTGCCAACGGTCCGCAAACTCTGACATGCGTGTAGGGACCGACGGCGATTATTTGAAGATTGTGTTTCCGGTGGCCGATCGAATCACCGTCGACGACACCGGTCGGCATCTATTTATTCAGGCCATGTCGAGACCCACCAACATGCGTGCGATAGGAGTTGATATAGGCGGGACGTTTACCGATACGGTCCTCGTCGGTGACGACGACGTCCACGCGATCAAAACGTCCAGTACGGCCGATTTCATCGGTGGACTTTCGACCGGTATCGACGCCGTCTGTGAGGTAGCCGGGATCGATCCGAGTGACGTGACCGGGTTTAACCACGGAAGTACAATCGCGGTCAACGCGCTCATCGAACGGACCGGCGCAAAGACGGCGATCGTCACGACGGCCGGATTCAGCGACGTACTAGAGATCGGGGAAGGATACCGCGGGGCCGATCTCCTATACGCGCCCTGCAACGACCGATCGACGCCGCTGATTCCGAGACGACATCGATTCGGCGTCGAAGAGCGGATCGACGCCGACGGCGAGGTCGTCACGCCGCTCAACGTGGACGATCTCGACCGCGTAATCGACGAAATCCTCGCGGCCGACCTCGAGGCCGTCGCCGTCTGTCTGCTCCACGCGTACCGAAACCCCGAACACGAACGGGCGATCGTGGAGCGATTCGAGGAACGCACGCCCCAACTCGACGTGAGTCGATCCTCGATGGTTTCCCCGGAGATTCGAGAATATTCGAGAACCGCGACCACGGTCGCCGACGCGTATCTCAAACCCGAACTGTCGGCGTATTTGAACCGATTGGAGGACGAACTCGACAACGCCGGTATCGAGGCCCCGGTCGCGATCATGAAATCGGACGGCGGCCTCGCACGCCCTGAAATAGCCGCGAGCCGACCCGTCACCCAGGTGATCTCCGGGCCGGTTGCGGGGGTAAACGCAGCCAGGTACCTCGCCGGGCAGCGTGGCCTCGAAAACATCCTCACGTTCGATATGGGCGGAACCTCCTGCGACGTCGCCGCCGTGGCTGACGGGGAGTCGATCGGGGTGGCTCATCGGGAGATCCAGGGACTGAAGATCAACGGTCCGTTCACCCACGTCGAGACCGTCGGGGCCGGGGGCGGCTCGATCGCCCGACTCGACGAGGTCGGCGCGCTCCGGGTGGGCCCGGACAGCGCGGGGGCGGATCCAGGTCCGGCGTGCTACGGGCGCGGCGGCGAACTGCCGACGGTGACCGACGCCGACCTCGTGCTCGGTATCTTGAACCCGGAGACGTTCGCCGGTGGTACGGTAACGCTCGACTCCGACGCCGCCGAGGGCAGCATTCGAGAGCACGTCGCCGAACCGATGGGAGTGTCGGTCGAGGCCGCCGCGGCCGCGATCCGAGACGTGATCGACACGAAGATGGCGAGCGCGACGCGCGTCACCGCGGTCAACGAGGGGCTCGACCCTCGCGAGTTCGCACTCGTCGGATTCGGCGGTGCCGGGCCCGTCCACACCTGCAACGTCGCGGCGGAACTCGACATCGACGAGGTCGTCTTCCCGAACCGGCCGGGCGTGCTCTCGGCGCTCGGACTGCTCGTCTCCGATATCCGCCACGAGTACGCCATGTCCCTGGTTGAAACAGTCGAGAGTGTGGACCCGGACCGAATCGAAGCAGGGATCGACGAACTGACCGAACGGGCCGACCGCGAACTCGAATCGGAGGGCGTCGCTCCCGACGATCGAGCGTTCGAGATCTCCTTCGACGCGATGTACGAAGGACAGGCGCACTATCTAAACGTTCCGTACCCGAAACGGACCATCACCGACACCGACCTCCCCGGGCTGGCGGCGGCGTTCGAATCCGCCCACGACCACCAGTACGGGTTCGTCGACGACCGAAACCCGGTCGAGTTGGTCAACCTTCGGGTGACGGCTGTCGGCGCGACACCGACGCCCCCCTCGACGGAGCGCGAGGGAACGGCGACCGAACCGCCGACGCCGCTCGGGCACCGCGAGGTCGTCCTCGGGGCGGACGAACGCGTCGAGACGCCCTACTACAATCGAGACGATCTCGGAACCGGACACGAACTCACGGGGCCGGCCGTGGTCGAGTCGGACAACACGACGATCTGGATCCCCCCGTCGTTCGACGGATCAATCGACAGATTCGGTAACCTGGTGGCGACGCGGGAGGTGCGACAATGAGCGATAGCGAGGGCGATATGGAAGCGAACCCCGCCGGCTTCGACATCCCCGGCACCGTCGATATCTCGAAGGTGGACCCCGACCCGGCACTGGTCGAGATCGTCCGGAATCAACTCCACGACGTGGCCGAGGAGATGCAGGCGTCGGTGATGAACTCGGCGTACTCCCCGCTGTGGCAGGAGGCCGGCGACCTCTCGTGTGCAGTCGTCACGCCCTCCGCGGAGATCGTCGGCCAGTCCGAGCGCGTCGTTCCGATTCACATCGCGACGATGACCTCCTCGATTCGCGCCGCGATCGAGGGAACCGGCGGCCACGACGCCCTCGAACCGGGCGACATGCTGCTGCAGAACGATCCCTACTCGGGCAACAACCACCTTCCAGACTTCGTGATGGCACGGCCGATCTTCGTGGCGGACGCACTCCTCGGGTTCGCCGCGGTCAGGGCCCACTGGGTAGATATCGGTGGTTCGTCGCCGACGAGTTACTCGACGCAGACCGGCGAGATAATCAAGGAAGGGCTCCGGGTACCGCCGGCGAAGCTCTACGAGGCCGGCAAGCTAAACGACGGGCTCCGGAGCGTGATCCTCGCGAACACCCGCGACCGCGACGAGCGGGTGGGCGACATGCACGCCCAGATATCGGGCGTTCGTCGGGGCCACGATCGCCTCCTCGAACTCGCCGAGAAACACGGTGTCGAGTCGCTCGCAGCGGCGATGAACACCGTGTTGAGCAACGACGAGCGGTTGATGCGGAACCGCATTTCGGAACTTCCGGACGGGACCTACGAGGCGGTCGATTACCTCGACGGCGACGGGATGACCGACGAGTTGATCCGGATCCAGACAGCCCTTCGGGTCGACGGTGACGAGATCTCGGTCGACTTCGCCGGTAGCGACGACCAGGTCTCCGGGGGCGTCAACTCGCCGATCGCGTGTACGCGAACGGCGACGTACTACGCGGTGAAGGTAACACTTGATCCGGGGAAGCCGGGGACGACCGGCTCCTACCGCCCGATCTCCGTCACCGCGCCGTCGGGGTCGGTCGTCAACCCCGAGTATCCGGCCCCGGTCGTCGCCGGCAATCACGAGACCGCTACACGCGTTCACGACGCGGTGTTAAGAGCGATCGTCGAGATCGATCCCGAACTCGGCTTCGGGGCCGGCGACGGGAGTTCGAACGTGTTCAATTACAGTTCGCTCGAAAGCGGCGCGCTCAACTACACCTGCATGGGCGGGGGGATGGGCGCGTGTCCCGGCCGCGATGGGATCAACGCGATCCGCTCTGGGGTCGGCAACACCGGAATCCAGATGATCGAGCGCGTCGAGGAGACCTACGACTTCGTCACCGTCGAGGAGTTCTCGATCGTCGCTGACACGGGCGGCCCCGGCCGGAATCGGGGCGGCTGCACGGTTCGCCGAATCCTCCGGTTCGACGACCCGACGATGGTCGTCACTACCGGCGAGCGAGCGAAGACGCAGCCGTTCGGCGTCGACGGCGGTGAAGACGGCGCTTCGGCCGTCCATCGGCTGATCCACCCCGACGGTGAGGAGGAAACACTCCCGTCGAAGGTGACCCGCGAAGTGGCACCCGGCGCTCGTGTTCACTTCCAGCCCGCCGGGGGCGGGGGCTTCGGCGATCCGACCGACCGCCCCGCCGAAGGAGTGGCCGAGGACGTTCGGAACGGCTACGTGAGCCTCGCGGCCGCGCGCGAGGCGTACGGCGTCGTCCTCGACGAGGAGACGCTCGAGGTCGATCGGGAGGCGACCGAGGACCTGCGTGAATAAAAGTACCGTAAACCTTTATTCGTGGCTTTGCGGACCTCTGGGTATGGGATTCGAACTCATCGAGACGAGCGTGAAAAACGGCCAGTACCACATCGATCTCGCGAACCCGGACAAGCCGAACCCGATCAACGATCAGCTACAGGCCGAAATCGGTGCCGTCCTCGACGACGTCGAAGCCGATGACGAGGCGAAGGTGCTCACGGTCGCGAGCGCGGGGGAACACTTCGCCGTCGGCGCGGACATCGCGCGCATGAACGAGTGGTTCGAAAGCGGCGAGTGGGACGAACTCATCGGCTTCTTCCGTGCCGGGCAGGAACTCATGAGCCGGATAGCCGATCTCGAGGTCGTCACGATCGCCGGGATCAACGGCTACGCGCTCGGCGGCGGACTGGAACTCGGACTCGCCTGTGACATCCGCATCGCGGGCGAGTCGGCGACGGTCGGTTTCCCGGAGGTCGATCTCGGCATGATCCCCGGCTGGGGCGGCACCCAGCGTCTGCCCCGTGTGGTCGGCGAGAGCACGGCGAAGGAACTACTCGTGACGGGCAGACACGTCGACGCCGGCGAGGCGTTCGAGCTCGGTATCGTCGATCGCGTCGTCGACGACGAGGAGGTCGGCGACGAACTGGCCGAGTACCGGGAGACGCTCGCCCAAAAACCCGACCACATCCTGCCGTACCTGCTCGATGCCGTCGAGACAGGCGCGGAGAGTCCGCTGGAAACCGGGCTCAGCTACGAGCTCGTTTGCAACACGTTCGCCAGTTTCGACGAAGAGACGAGCGAGCGCATCGCCGAGTTCGCGGATCGATAGGCCGGAGAAATCGGATCGAAACGCAGAGTTACCCGACTTGAGGCGCTAAGGCCCCTTTCTCAACGAGCGAGCGAAGTGAGCGAGTAGGGAGGGGATACAGCGTCCCCAGAAATCGAAGAGTTCTGGTGTGTGAACCGCTCGCGGAGCGATTCGTCCACGCCGCACAGCTCTCAAGCACGTTCGACGCTCGGCCCACGGGCCCACCGCCACTTTTATGCGTTGTCGCGGTCGGGCGACGAACCCATGAACGGGAGCTGCTCCATGTCCTCTTTGGCCATGAACGCCTCGGCGCGTTCTTGGAACTCCTTCGACCGCCAGACGGAGGCGGTGAGTTCGCGCTGGGACTCCCAGCCGAGCATCGCGATGTTACTCCATTGTTTCATGATGGACTTCATCACGCGGTAGGCCTGCGGGCTGCTGTTTTCGACGACGTCGAGCATGAGTTCGGTCGTCTCGTCCTCGACCTCGCCGTCGTCGACCAGCCGGTTGATGAGGCCGATGTCGTAGGCCTCCTGCCCGTCGATCAGGCGGCCGGTGAGGAGGATTTCGCGGGCGCGACGCTCGCCAACCATGAGCGGAAGCATCTGAAGGCCGCCGCTACCGGCCGTCGAGCCCACGAGGACCTCGGGCTGGCCGAACTTCGAGGACTCGCCGGCAACGATGAGATCGCAGCCCATGATGAGCTCCTGCCCGCCCGCGACGCAGGGGCCGGTGACGGCGGCGATCGTCGGCTTGCCGGTGTCCTTCAGCACTTCGAGGTTGTCGTAGTAGGCGTTGAGCCAGCGCGTCCCCGTTTCGAGGTCGCTGCCGGCGATCTCGCCGAGGTCGGCGCCGGAGCAGAAGATGTCGCCGACGCTGCCGAGGATGATGCCGTCGACCTCGTCGTCGCGGTCGGCCGTACGGAGCGCCTCGTTCAGGTCGAGGATCGCCTCGAGGTCGAGGACGTTGTTCTTTTCTTCGTTGTCGATGCGGATGTAACAGATCGTCCGGTCGTCCGAATACTCGACGGAGACCTTGTCGTACTGGTTGTCAGCCATCGCTCGGAAATCGTCCGGACAGCTTCTTAAGTCTTTACAGCGCTCTCGAAGTGAGCGACGAGCCGACGCTGTGGACCGAATCCCGCGCCACGAGCGAGGAGACAATTTAAGCCATTTCCGACGGGAGACCCGAGCATGGCAGGATCAGAAACAGCCGAGGCGGTAGTCGTCGGTGCCGGTATGGCCGGGCTCGTCGCCGGGGTCGAACTGGCCGAATCGGGAGCCGACGTGACCGTACTGGAGAAAGCGCCGATACCGGGCGGCTCGATGCGCATCTCGAACGGCATCGTCTGGACGTACGGCACCTTCGAGGAGCTACGGGATCGCTCACCCGGCGGGGAACCGGCGCTCCAGCGGCTGCTCGTCGACCGCATCGAGGACGACCTCGCGTGGCTTGAATCGACCGGTGCGGATCTCGTGACGCCCGATTTCGACGTGCCCGGCCCGGGGAAGACGATCGATCCGCCCGCGTTCACCGAACACATGGTCGAACGCATCGAGGACGGAGGCGGGTCGGTTCGACTCGAAACGCCGCTCGACTCGCTGGTGGTCGAGGACGGTACCGTCGTCGGTGTGGAGGTGACCGGCCCCGACAGCGAGCGCGTACGGATCGACGCCGACGCGGTCCTCATCGCGACCGGCGGCTTCCAGGGGAACGAAAAGCTCGTCGAACAGCACGTCACCGACGCGACGGAGAACCTCTATCTGCGCTCGAACCCCTGGAGCACCGGCGACGGCCTGCTCGCGGCGACCGAGGTCGGCGGAAAGACGACGGGCGGACTCGGCACGTTTTACGGGCACACGATGGCGGCACCGCCAGCCGAGATCTCACCGAATCGGTTCGCGGACGCGACGCAGTACTACGGCTTTGCGGCGGTCGCGCTCGATCGGACGGGTGAGCGATTCACCGACGAGTCCGAATCGGCGCTGGAGGAGACGCTCACTCAAGACATCGCGACCGAAACCGACGGCCGGGCTTACTACGTCTTCGACGAGACGATCGCGGATCGGGTATTCGGGTCCAGAACCGCCGACGAGATCTTCGAGACCGCCGGGGAGTTGGGCGGGCGAACCGCGCGCGTCGAGACGCTAAACCAACTCGGCTCGACGCTCGACGAGTGGGGCGTCGACGGCGACCGCGCGATCGAAACGATCGAATCGTACAACGACGCGATCGGGAACGACGACCGCCTCCATCCCTCCCGCGAGAACGAGCGGATCGAACTCGACGACCCGCCGTTCCGACTCGTCGAGGTCCAACCGAGCATCACGTTCACTATGGGCGGCGTCGCCGTCGACGAGTCGATGGCTGTCAAGCGCCGCTCCGCATCGCCGTCCGGAATGGCGATCGGAGCCGAGGGCGCCGAGGGCGGAACGATCGAGGGGCTGTTCGCAGCCGGATCGGACGTCGGGGCGATACACAGACGGCGGTATGTGGGCGGGCTGGCGGTCGGGCTCGTGAGCGGACGGATCGCCGCGAGGAGCGCGCTCGATCTGCTCAGTACATAACCCGTCATCGAGCGCCCGTCCGTTTCGGGAGAATATCTATTAGCCCTCGCCCGGTGTGATAGGACATGACGATCGATCTATCCGGCGTCAATCCGGCGAACGTCGTCCCGATGACTGCCGACGGCTCGGCGATCGACGAATCGGGGCTGCGACGACACCTCGAGGAACTCGCCGCGCTCGACTGCGTCAACGGCATCGTGACCAACGGCCACGCGGGGGAAGTCTACGCGCTCAACCTCCAGGAGCGCGCCCGCGTCACCGAGATGGCCGACGAGGCGACCGACGACGACACTCCAGTGGTCTCCGGCGTCGTCGGCGGCTCGACGACCGACGTAATAGAGGCGGCCGATCGAATGGAGACGGCGGGCGCGGACGGCCTGCTCGTCGTCCCGCCGCACACGCCGATCCACACCCGCGAGGACGCCACGATCGGCTTCTTCGAGGACCTGTCGGCGGGCACCGACCTCCCGCTCGTGATCTTCCAACACCCACACTGGGCCGGCGGGAACTACCCCTCCGAACTGCTCGGAAGACTCGCCCGAATCGACGGCGTCGCCGCGGTCAAAGACGCCGTCTGGGACGTCGACCACTTCCAGGATGACCTGCGCGCGATCCGGGATGCGGACGTACAGGTGCTCGTCGCCAACGACGAACACCTCCTGCCCTCGTTCGCGCTCGGCGGCGACGGAACGATCCTCGAACTCGCGGCGGTGATCCCCGAGTTGATCTCGGAGTTGTTCGAGGCGATCCAAGACAGCGACATCGAGCGGGGCCGAGAGGCGTACGATCGGATGGAACCGTTCATCAACGCGATGTACGAGCCACCGGTCAGCGATTCACACACGCGCTTGAAGATCGCACTCGAGCTTCGGGGGACGATCGACAGCGCCGCCCCACGGCCACCGACCGCACCGATCGACGACGAGGAGAAAGCGTCGATCGAGGCCGCGATGGACGCCTCGGGGGTGCTGTAATGTACGGCTGGCGGGCGCGGATCGGACTGTTGGTTCCCTCCTCGAACACTACCAACGAACCGGAGTTCCAGCGGGTGCTCCCGGAGGGCGTGAGCCTCCACACCGCCCGGCTCCCGCTCGAAGACGTCAACGCCGACGAGCTCGAACGGATGGCGGGGACCGCAGAGCGGATCGGCGAGCGGCTGAAACACGCGGCCGTCGACGTGATCTGTTACGGCTGTACCACCGGCAGTCTGGTGAAGGGCCACGGCTACGCTGAAGAGCTCGAAGCGAAACTCGAATCCGTGGCCGGCGTTCCGGCCGTGGCGACGGCGCTGTCGGTCGAGCGCGCCCTCGAAACGCTCGACGCGGAGTCGGTAGCCGTCGTGACCCCCTACATCGACGACATCAACGAACGCGAGCGGCGGTTCCTCGAGGATGGGGGCTTCGAGGTCGAATCCATCTCGGGACACGGGATCGAACGGAACACGCGAATCGGCGCGCTGACGCCCGAAGAGGCCTACAGACAGGCGGTGGGCACGATCGACGAATCGGGGACAGACGCCGACGCGCTGTTCATCTCGTGTACGAACTACCGGACCTTCGAGGCGATCGAACGGATCGAAGCCGACACCGGCGTTCCCGTCGTCACCTCGAATCAGGCGACGCTCTGGGACGCGATTCACCAGCTCGGCATCGATCGGTCGACGATGCCGCTCGGGCGGCTTTTCGCGCGGTAAAGAAGGCGAGTCGTTCCGGGTACCGCTTCAGCACATCGTTAGGCCGCCGCTAACGCTGAGGACCTGTCCGGTGATGTAATCGGCGTCGCCGCTGGCGAAGAAAGCGACACCGGCGGCGATGTCCTCGGGCTGGGCCTTCCGGCCGAGTGGGACCGCGTTCTCCATGCCCTCGTGGATCTTGCGTGCGATCTCGGTCTCGTGTTGCATCTCCTCGAGCAGCGGCGTGTCGGTCGGTCCGGGCGCGATGACGTTACACTGGATGTCGAAGCGAGCCAGTTCGCGTGCGAGCGTCTTGGTAAACCCGATGACGCCGGCTTTCGTCCCGGCGTAGACGGCCTCCCCCGTGCTGCCGACGCGGCCCGCATCGGAGGAGATGCCGATTATCTTGCCGCTCCCTTGCTCCATCATGTAGTCGATGACGGCGCGGGCGGAATTGACTTGGCCCTTGTAGTTGATGTCGATGATCCGGTCCCACACCTCTGGGTCGTTGTCCTTGAACAGTTCGACGCGGTCCCAGCCGGCGTTGTTGACGAGGATATCGATGCTGCCGGCCTCCTCGACGATGTCGTCGACGGTCGACTGCATGTCCTCGAGATCGGTCACGTCGGCGGGGGCCGCGATCACGTCGTGGCCCTCCTCGTGAAGTTCGGCGGCGGTCGTTTCGGCGCGTTCGACGTCGACGTCGTTGATTGCGACCGTCGCGCCCTCTTCGGCCAGTCTAGTGGCGATTCCACGCCCGATGCCGCGTCCTGAACCAGTGACTAACGCAACGTTATCGGTAATGCCTCGCATGGTGCGAGATTCGATATCTGTCGATAAATAGGTTATGACATGGTGCCCCCGACCCGTTCTCACACCCCGGTTTTCGCGGGACTGCAGAGTTAGATTCATATAGGGACCGGCTGATTGGCTTTGTATGCCGGTTACAGCAGGTCAGATACTGGTCCAACTCCTCAATGGTATATCCATAGGCCTGTCGATCGCGTTGATCGCTGCGGGCCTGACACTCATATTCGGTGTGATGGACATCGTCAACTTCGCCCACGGTGAGTTCTACATGCTCGGCGCGTACGGGACCATCGTGGTGCTGCCGTTCATCGGGAACTTCTGGATCGGACTCGCCCTCGTCGCGATCGGTGTCGGACTGTTCGGGGCGGCGCTCGAACGGCTGACGCTCAAGCCGATCCGTGAACGGGATCCGCTCCAGTCACTCATCGTCACGTTCGGGTTCATTCTGATACTCCAACAGCTCATTTTGGAGATCTTCGGAGGCTCGCCCCGAGGAATGCCGACGCCGATCAGCGGTACGATCAACGTCGCAGGTATCACGTACCCGTGGGTTCGGATCGTCGCGATCGTCGGGGCGACGGTCGTACTCGGGGCGCTCTTCGCGTTCCTCTCGAAGACCCGACTCGGGATCCACATGCGCGCTTCCGCACAGGACCTCGACGCGGCCCGAACGCTCGGCGTCCGATCCGACCGCGTCTTCTCGATGAGTTTCGCGATCAGTACCGCGCTGGCCGCGATCGCGGCCGGGTTCATGGCACCCATCCGCGGCGTCGCTCCGACGATGGGCGTCGGCGTCATCATCGACGCGTTCATCGTCGTCATCGTCGGCGGACTGGGAAGCGTGATCGGGGCGATCGTGGCGGCACTGATAATCGGTCTCACGCAGTCGATGACCGTGCTCGTGTTGCCCCCGTACATGTCTCAGATCATCGCGCTGGGACTTTTGGTTATCGTGTTGCTTGTCAAACCGACCGGTCTCTTCGGACAGTGATACCATGTCAATGAAAAAACGACTCTCGGCGAACGTTGCAGCGGTGAAGGAAAACCCCCAGCGGCTCGCGGTCTACCTGCTCCTCGGCGTGTTCTTCGTCTTCGTGGTGCCAGCCATCCTTCCGGAGTCCCGGATCAACCTCCTGAACCGGATGCTCATCTGGGGGCTGTTCGCGATGGCGTACGATTTCATGTACGGATACAGTGGGATGGTGAGTTTCGGTCACGCCGCCCTGTTCGGCCTCGGCGCGTACTCCGTGGCGATTCCGCTTCGCGAGTTCGGCGAAGTCAGTATCTGGGCGCTGCTGATACTGGCGATGTTGGTCTCCAGCGTGTACGCGCTCGTCGTGGGGACGATCGCGATCCGAACGCGCGAGGTCTACTTCGCGATCTTGACGCTCGCGTTCGCCGAAATGATCTACATTCTCGTGATCAACTTCACGAGCCTCACGGGTGGTTTCGACGGTATGACCATCCTCCTGCCACAGCTGACCGTCATCCCCGGCGTCATGGAAGTCTCGCTGTACGAGGCGGGCACGTACTACTACATGATCATCGCATTGGTCGCGGGATCGTACTTCACCCTCCGTCGACTGGCGAACTCGCCGATGGGGACGATTTTGCGCGGCGTTCGCGAGAACATCGAACGACTGGAGTACATCGGCATCGACGAACGACGCTACCGGATCGCGGCGTTCAGTATCTCCGGTGCGATCTCCGGACTCGCGGGTGCGCTGTACGCGATCGACCTGAGCTTCATCGGCGCCGAGGCCCTGGAGGTCATCGTCTCCGGTGAGGTCATCGTCTGGACGATCCTGGGCGGCAAGGGGACGCTGGTCGGCCCGCTGTTCGGCGGTGCGGCCGTCTACGCCATCGAGGAGATCGCAAGCGGCATCATCACGTGGTGGCTGATCCCCGTCGGGATCCTCTTCATCCTCGTCGTGATCTTCCTGCCGGACGGTGTGGCGGGACTGGTCAAGATCGGGCTCGAACGTATCCGAAACACCGACGCCTAAACCGGCGTGTGGTCGCCGAACCCCTCGTTTTGTGTCGCCGGTCGGCGATCCATGCATGTAGTTTTATATCGCTCCCCCTCATCCGGGAGAGACATGAGCGCGGTACTGCGCACGGAAGGCTTGACAAAGGAGTTCGGCGGACTCACCGCGGTCGAGGACGTTGACTTCGAACTCGAGGAGAACGAACTCCACTGCATTATCGGCCCGAACGGGGCTGGAAAAACGACGTTTTTTAATCTAATTACGGGCGGCCTCAAACCGACCGACGGTGCCGTCTACCTCAGTGGCGAGAACATCGTCGGAAAGGAACCGAAAGAAATCGTCAAACAGGGGCTCGCCCGTTCGTTCCAGATCTCACAGCTGTTCAACGGTCTCACCGTCATGGAGAACATCCGCCTCGCGCTGTTGGGTGCCAGAGAGCGTGACTCGGTATTCAAATTCCTGTTTTCGAACATCGAAAACGACGAGGAGCTGAAACAGGAGGCGTACGATATCGTCGAACGTGTCAGACTCGGAGACGAAGCCGACAAGGAAGTCAGTTCCCTCGCCCACGGAAAGAAGCGAAACCTGGAGATCGGCGTCGCACTGAGTACGGGAGCGGACGTGTTGCTCCTGGACGAACCCGCGGCCGGGCTGACGACGGCCGAGACCGAAGAACTGATGGACCTCATTCGGGAGCTCGGCGAGAACCGGACGATCCTGCTCGTCGAACACGATATGAACCTCGTGATGGGACTGGCCGAGACCATCACCGTTCTGCACAACGGTCGCGTGCTCGCGCAGGGGTCGCCCGAGACGATTCAGAGCGACGAAACTGTCAAGGAGGTGTATCTCGGTGAGTAATCAGTTCCTCGACGTCAACTCGATCAACACGTACTACGGGGACGCACACGTCATCCACGATCTCTCGCTGGAAGTCGGGGAAGGCGAAGTCGTCGGCCTCGTGGGTCGAAACGGTGCCGGGAAGACGACGACGCTCAAATCGATCATCGGTCTCGAACCGCCCCGAACAGGAACGATCTCGTTCAAAGACGAACAGATCAGCGGGATGGCTCCCGAGGACATCTACCGGAAGGGGATCGGCTACATCGCGGAGGATCGAAGCATCTTCCCGAAGCTCACGGTCCGTGAGAACCTGATCGTCGGATTGGCGTCGGGACAGGACCCCGAGTTCGACGAGATCTTCGAGTACTTCCCACGGCTCGAAGAGCGACTGGGGCAGAAGGCCGGAACCCTCTCGGGTGGCGAACAGCAGATGCTCGCGATCGGTCGAGTCCTGGTTTCGGACCCGGAGGTCCTGTTGATCGACGAGCCAACGGAGGGACTCATGCCCACACTCGTCGATAAGATCTCCGAGGTCGTCACCCAACTCAACGAGGACGGACAGACGATCCTCCTCGTCGAGCAGAACATCGATCTCGTCCTCGACAACGCCGATCGGGTCTACGTGATGAGCCACGGTGAGAGACAGTTCACCGGAACGCCCGAGGAACTGCGCGCGAACGAAGAGATCATCGACAAGCACCTGGCGGTGTAGGCCTCGCTCGCGGCGCGATCAGGGGATCGATCGTCCTGGTGTTTTCGGAATATAAGCGGAGTTCGCCTGCCGACGGATCGATCGATCGAGGCCGTGTCTCAGTATTATTTTCACGGTATCGGCCCTTTTTGCGAAATGTTTAAGCATAGTTAATGACTAAAGTGGTACGATGCGTCCTACAAACCGTCGAACATTCTTGAAAGGAGCAGGCGCGGCAGGGGCGATTACCCTGGCCGGCTGCACTGGAAACGGTGATGGCAATGGTAACGGCAACGGTGGTAACGGCGGTGGCAATGGTAACGGCAACGGCAACGGCAACGGCGGCGGCGACGGCGGTGACACCATCCACGTCGGCTTCATCGAAGCGCTGACCGGACCGTTCGCCGCGCCCGGCGAACGGCGTCTATGGGGGACGGAAGCGGCCGTCGACATGGTAAACGAGGAAGGCGGTATCAACGGTCGACAGATCGAACTGCACGTCGAGGACTCCGAGGCCGACCCCGGTGTCGCGACGACGAAGGTTCAGCGGCTGATCCAAAACGAAAACATCGAACTCCTCTGTGGGACGTTCTCGAGCAGTGTTTGCCTGGCGCTCGCACCGCTCGCGGCCCGAAACGAGCTTCCCTACTCCGGCGGCTACTGTGCGACCGACCGGCTGACCGGTGAGGACTGCACCCCGTTCTCGTTCCGCGGCACGCGGAACAACCCGCCGATGCAGTGGGCGGGTCTCGGCCCGTACCTCACGGACGAGGGCTGGGAATCCGCTTCGATGCTGTACGCCGACTACGCGTGGGGCCAATCCGAGCTCGAGTTCTTCCAGCAGTACTTCGGTGACGTCGGCGGCGGAGAGATTCTGAGCGAGGTCGCGGTTCCGGCCGGGACCTCCGACTTCAGCCAGTACCTGACGAACGTCGACACCGACGCGGATGTCATGGTGTTCATCCAGGCCGGTGGCGACTCGATCAACCTCCTGCAGGACGTCGGCTCATTCGGTCTGCAGGACGAGTTCGACCGCATCGTCACCGTCGGTGCCGGTGTCGGTGAGTTCCTCGAAGAGGGTGGTGTCGACGAGGAGGTCGCCGACTCGCTGTACGGCATCAACTACTATCCGAAGGTGCTCAGCGGTCCCCTCGACAACGACGCGAACCGCGAGTTCCACGAGATCTACTCGGAGTACGCCGAGGAACCCGCCCCGACTCGAGCGAGTTCGACGGGTTGGGAGGCTATCTGGCTGTTCAAGGCGATCGCCGAAGAGATCGACTACACCGGCCCGAGCCAGTCGCGGGACTTCGTCGACACGTGGCGCGGCTTCGAGATGGAAGGGTCGCTGCAGTTCCCGCAGGGTGATAAGTACTACCGAGAGGACAACCAGTGTATGCTGGAGCAGTACATCTTCGACAACGACGGCTTCACCGAGGAGATCGTCGGCACGATCCCGATCTCCGTCGGCGAGGAGACCGAGATCACCTGCGACACGAGCGGCTTCTAACCGAAGCGACACCACCCGTTATCCACTATTTTTCCACCGCATAGCCCGGCGGCCACGCCGACGAAGCAAGAGTTTTAGTCCGTCCTCGCCGAGCATCCCGTATGCGACCCGATCGCTGGTCCGAGCAGCTACACGAACAGTTCACCGAGGCGGGACACTGGGTCGACCGGACGCTTCTCGAGTACGTCGAGGCGGCCGTCGAGACGAGGCCGGATCGACCCGCCATCGTCGACAAGCGTGGAACGTACACCTACGCGGAGATGGTCGAGGCCGCCGACGAACTCGCCCAAGGGCTCGCCGCGCTCGGGGTCGGCCCCGACGACGTGATCGCCTCGCAGATCCCGAACCGCGCGGAAGGGGCGATCCTCCACCTCGCCGCGCTCAAACTGGGTGCGGTGTACAACCCGATCGTCTCGATCTACCGCGAAAGCGAGGTCAACTACATGATCGAGAAGTTGGAGACTACGGTCTATGCGGCCCCAGCCGAGTTCAGCGGCTTCGAGTACGTCGAGATGGGAGTGGAGTTGGCCGACGAACACGACTCGCTCGAACAGGTCGTAAGCGTCGGCGGCGAGGTCGAGGACGACCGCGTGAGGAGTTTCGAATCGATCCGGGCGCGGGGGGTCGACGCTGATTCAATCGCGGCGTCAGATGCGCTGGGACCGAACGACCTCGCGCTCATCCAGTTCACGTCGGGGACGACCGGTCAGCCGAAAGCGGCGATGCACACCGAGAACACGCTTTTGGCCTCACAGAACGGCCAGATCGATCGACTCGATCTCGAATCGGACGACGTCATCTTCACCCCCTCACCGATCGGCCACCTCACCGGGATCCAACACGGCTACCGACTCGCGTTCATGCTCGGAACGACCTGCGTCTTCCAGGAGAAGTGGGGCGCCGAAACCGGACTCGAGTGGATCGAAGCGGAGTCTTGTACGTACATGGCCGGCGCGACCCCGTTCGTCAGGGACCTCTCGTTGTACGACGATCTCGACTCGTACGACACGTCGAGCCTCCGTCGCATCATGACCGCCGGCGCGCCGTGTCCCGCGGAGGTCGTCCGACAGGCCCACGAGAACTTCGAGAACGTCACCGTCTGTCGCGGCTGGGGACAGACCGAGAACACGCTTCCGACCGTCAATTCGCCGGACGCGCCCGCGGAGAAACTGGAGACGACGGACGGGAAACCCTACGGTGGCATGGAAGTCCGAATCCGAAAGCCCGGCGAGTTGGAGGATGCGCTGCCGGGCGAGGAGGGCGAACTGCAGGTTCGCGGGCCGTTCCTCTTTTTAGGCTATCTCGAAGACCCCGAACGCACCGCCGCCTCGTTCACTGAAGACGAGTGGTTCAAAACGGGCGATAAGGCGATCGTCGACGACGGCGGCCACGTGACGATCAAGGGTCGCATCAAGGACATCATCATCCGCGGCGGGGAGAACATCCCGGTGCGGGAGATCGAGGAGTACCTCCACGAGCATCCGAAGGTCGCCGACGGCGCGATCGTCGCGATGCCGGACGAACGGCTGCAAGAACGCGGCTGTGCGTACGTCATCTCGGCGGATCACGACGATCCGCTGACCTTCGACGAGATGGTCGAGTACCTCGAATCGAAGGGTATCGCGATGCAGAAACTCCCCGAACGGCTCGAAGTGGTCGACGAACTCCCGATGACTGCGAGCGGCAAGGTTCAGCGGTACAAACTCCGCGAGGACATCGCCGACAAACTGGGTGTCGATCCGGTCGTCCGGTAGCCGAGCGACCGACGGCAGAGCGCCAGCGAGCACGGCAGGACAGCGACTTTATTATCTGGAGGTCCCAATCCGTAGGTATGACGGTTCCACTCGACTCAGAGTACCGTGCCGTACGACGGACAGCGCGCGATTTCGCCGAAAACGAGCTTCGACCGATCGTCGACGAATGGGAGGACAAAGGCGAGTTCCCGAAGGAGGTCCTGAAGGGCCTCGCGGAGTACGACATGCGCGGCGCACAGGTCGATTTCGAGTACGGCGGCGGCGGCATGGACATGCTGAGTCACGCCGTCGTCATGGAGGAGATCTCGAAGGTGTGGCCCTCGGCCGGCATGAAACTCGACGAGGGGCTGCTGCGGTTCATTCGGCTTTTCGGCACCGACGAGCAAAAACAGCGGTGGCTTCCGGGGTTGTGTTCGGGCGAACTGGTCGACGCCATCTCGCTGTCGGAACCCGCAAACGGCTCCGATCTGGCCGGCATCTCCTCGACCGCCGAGCGCGACGGCGACGGCTACGTCCTCAACGGCAACAAGATGTGGGTAACGGGAGCGGGTGCAGCCGATCTGGTCGCGGTGTTGGTAAAGACCGACCCCGGCGAGCGCCACCGAGGCATGAGCGTCTTCGTCGTCCCAACCGGCAGCGAGGGATTCGACGTACAGGAACCGGAGGATCTGATGGGGTATCGGGCGTCGAACACCCACGAGGTCGTGTTGAACGACGTGTTCGTCCCCGAGGAGAACCTCTTGGGGGAGGAGAACAGGGGATTCTATCACACCATGGAGATGCTCGAGGAGAACCGGATCGCCGTCGCCGCACGCGGACTCGGCGTCGCGGCCGGTGCCTTCGAGGCGGCGAAACGGTACGTCGACGAGCGTGAGCAGTTCGGGCAGAAGATCTCCGAGTTCCAGGCCATCCGCCACAAGATCGCAGACATGGCACTCGAAGTCGAGAACTGCAAACACCTCGTCTACAACGCCGCGCGACTGTGCGACGCTGGTGAGCCCTGCGAGACCGAGGCGTCGATGGCGAAACTGTACACCTCCGAGGCGGCCCGCAGAGTATCGAACCAGGCGGTCCAGGTCCACGGTGGCTACGGCTACACGCGCGATTTTCCCGTAGAGATGCTGTACCGCGACGCCAAGGGACTCGAGATCTACGAGGGAACGAGCGAGATCCAGCGGAACATCCTCGCGGACAAAGTGCTCGATTGAGCGGACCGACGGGATCACGAGTCGACCCGTTTTCGGCGACCGAGCATCGGGTTATATGAGATTCCATGGAGTAGCCTCGGCCATGTCCATCCGATCAGCGACCGAGGCGGTATCGACGGGTCCGACCGATGACGAGGAGGGGGGGAAGCGATGACGATCGCGGATCTCGGAATCACGGCCGATCTGAACGGACAGGTCGCGGCGGTCGTCGGCGGCACAACCGGTATCGGGCGGGCGATATCGGAGGCGCTCTCGGAGGCCGGTGCCGACGTCGTCCCGACGAGTCGAACGGAATCGAGCGTCCGCGAGGCCGCCGAAGCCGTCGACTGTGACGTCGTCTGCCCGACGGACGTGACCGACAGAGAGAGCGTCGAGGAGTTCTTCGAGCGCGTCGAGGGCGAAGTCGGCCCGATCAATATTTTGATCAACAGCGCGGGCGTCATTCAGGAGGCCCAGCCGGTTTCGGCCCTCACTGACGAGGAGTGGGAACTGATCCTCGATACGAACCTCTACGGCGTGTTCGTCGGCTCGCAGTTGATTCCCGAGTACATGCCCGACGAGGGCAACCGCGCGATCTTGAACATCAGTTCGATGAACGGGGACCAAGCGGTAAAGGGACTGACGGCGTACGTCGCGAGCAAGTTCGGGGTGAAGGGGCTCACGCAGAACTTCGCGCTCGAGTACGCAGGTGACGACATCCGCGTGAACGCGATCGGTCCCGGTTACGTCGAGACCCGACAGAACGAGGAGGCGCTGAACGACCCCGACACCAAAGCGGCGATCCACGGTCGGACGCCGCTGTCACGCTATGCGAACCTCGACGAGGTCGCCGTGAGCGCGTTGTATCTGGTCTCGCCGGCCGCATCGTTCATCACAGGCGAGACGCTGCTGATCGACGGCGGCTTCAGTCTGAAGTAGGGACGCTCTCGCCGCTTTTCGCGAAGAAACGACATCGGTGATTCGTGAGACCGCTCAGAGCGGGGTGCCGTCGAAGATCGGCTCCGGATCGGTACGTCGGGTCGAATCGCAGACGCGGATCCTCCCGTCGCCGCGAACGAAAACCTTCCACCTGTCCATCGTAAAACCGAGAACTACGTCCGTAGCCCCGTCGTGGGTACCGAAGAGATTGTTGAGCGCGTCGGGGTCGACGAACTCGTACAGCGGCGGAAGGTCGAGCGGATCGACACCGGCGGCGGTTGCGACCGCGTCGACGATGACCTCCGATGGCGGTCGGTTGTCCGCTTCGCCGTACTCCATGTCGAGAACCGGCGTGCAGCCACGATAAACGAGCCGATCTGCCGTCGTCATATCCCACAATAGCGGGGGTTGATTTAAGTGAGTACCGTTTGCGTCGCGTGAGTAGAAAACGTATTCATCAGTGGTTTTGAGGCACATACGGACTCGTGAGACGTTCCTACCGGCGAACGTCTCGCTCGCGGACAGCTCACAGGGATCGACAACGTCCGGCCTAGCGAGGTCTTAATTACCCATCGCACAAAAGAGGCGATCGATGACACGACTACCATTGGAGGGCGTTCGCGTGTTGGATCTCACGCGGTTGCTGCCCGGTCCGTACGCGACCCAACTTCTCGGCGATCTCGGCGCGGACGTGATCAAGATCGAAGAGCCCCGAATGGGCGATTACTACCGCGAGGAGGAGCCGAAACTCGCCGACGGCAACAGCCGAATCTTCGCGATGCTCAACCGCAACAAACGAAGCCTCGCGCTCGATCTGAAGGACGAGCGCGGCCACGAGGCGTTCATGCAACTCGCCGAGACCGCCGACGTGATCGTCGAGGGGTTCCGACCGGGGGTCGTTGGTCGACTGAACATCGACTACGAGTCCGTCAGCGAGCGCAACGAATCGATCGTCTACTGCTCGCTATCTGGGTACGGACAGAACGGCCCCTACGAACAGTGGGCCGGCCACGACGTGAACTACATCGGGATCGGCGGGTTGCTCCACATGACCGGCGAACCCGACGAGGATCCGGTCATCCCCGGCATGCCGGTGGCCGACTTCGCGGGCGGGATGATGACGACGATCGCCGCCATGGTCGGGCTTCGAAGCGCCGAGGCGACCGGGGAGGGCGAGTACTTCGACCTCGCCATGACCGACATCATCGTCTCGTGGCTCACGCTGTACGCCCCCCACGTCTTCGACGACGCTTCCACGCCGCCCGAGCGAGGCGGGACGATGCCAGCCGGAAAGTACCCCTGCTACGCCGTGTACGCGACCGCCGATGGTGGTCACGTCACGCTCGGCGCGATGGAGTACAAGTTCTGGGAGGCAACCTGCGAGGAACTCGGATTAGACGAGTACGCGAACCCCGACGACCACTTCCCCGAGGGGAAGCGGAGCGCCGAGATTCGCTCGACGTTGGCCGAGACGTTCGCCGAACGGAGCCGCGAGGAGTGGCTCGATCGGCTCGACCCCGAGGCGATCCCGGTCGCCCCGGTGAACGACGTCGGCGAGGTCTGGGAGGACCCACAGATCCGACACCGCGAGATGGTGACGCAGATGGATACCGAGGACGGGTCGGTCCCGGTCGTCAACACGCCGATCCGGCCCGAGGGCGACTACGACTACGTTCGCTCGGAGCACCCGGGACTGGGCGAACAGTCGGCGGAGCTGCTCGCGGAGTTGGACATCGACGGCGAGACGATCGAGTCGATGTTCGAAGACGGCGTGACGACCGAGCCGGATCAATAGCCGATTCGGCGCGGGAGACCGACGGACGAGAGCGGTAGAGGTGGCTTTTTATCGTCGCCGGCTAACCCCTGGGTATGGTTAACGCCACATTCAGCGTCGCAGACGGTATCGGACGCGTTCTGATCGAACGCGAGGAAGCGCTCAACTCGATCGACCTCGAGACGAAGGAGGCGATCATCGAGACCCTGTCCGACTACGAGGACGACGAGGACGTGCGGGCGGTCCTCTTCGAAACCGCTGGCGACCGAGCGTTCACGGCGGGCGGCGATCTCAAGGAAGTCGTGGATCTCGAGTACGAACTCGAACCGTTCACCGAGAGTTGGGATCGATTGTTCACGCGAATGGTCACCCTCGATACGCCGACGGTCGCCAAGGTCGACGGATTCACCTTCGGCGGCGGCTTCGATCTCATCTTGCACACGGATATAGTCGTTGCGGCTGAGGAGGCACAGATCGGCCAGCCCGAGGTCAACCTCGGCATTGTCAACCACTTCAGCCCCGCCTTGCTGCCGGGAACCGTCGGGCTGAACAAGACGCTCGATCTGCTTTTAACCGGGGAACCGATCACCGGAAAGCGGGCCGCCGAACTCGGACTCGTCGCCCGCGCCGTCCCGGCCGACGACCTCGACGAGGAGGTCGAGTCAGTGCTCTCGGTGCTGAAATCACACAGTCCGGAGATCCTCTCGCGGATCAAATCCGTCGTCTACCAGGGCACGGAGATGTCGCCGTCGGCCGCGCTGACCCACGCCGAACGCGTCGCCCACGAGACCGGCGATGGGCCGTGGATGCGCGAGGGCGTCGAGGCGCAACTCGAAAAGCGCGATCCCGAGTGGGCCTACGATGGGGAGTAACCCGGCGACTGCGCCCGGATTCGACCATCGGAATAGTCAAGTACGAACATATCACCATACACAGACACACACCCGCACATGAACGTCCCCAACGTCACCCCGTCCTGTCTGGACCGCGCGGAGGAGTACTACTCGGACGTGATCGGCGTCGTGGCCGACGACGGCACCGAGTACACCTACGGCGAACTCACGGAGCGCGTCGATCGTCTCTCGAACGCCCTCGCCGAGTTGGGCGTCGAGCAGGGCGACCGGGTCGCGGCGGTCAGCCCGAACACCCACTGGTACATCGAGACGGTGTTCGCGACCCAACAGCTCGGCGCCATCGTCGCACCGCTGAACTACCGACTCGTCCCGGACGACTACGAGTACCTGCTCTCCGATAGCGGCGCGACGGTCGCCGTGGTGGATTACGAGTACGCCGACCTGATCGCTGACATCCGCGAGGACGTGCCGACCGACGCCTTCGTCTGCTACGAGGCGGACCGAGCGGAGGGCGAGTGGCTCGACTACGAGACGCTTCTCGCAGAGCACGATCCGGAGCAGCCCGACCGCCCCGACATCGAGGAGACCGACCCGGCGGCGATCAACTACACCTCGGGGACGACCGGCGATCCGAAGGGGGTCGTTCGGTCGCATCGGACCGACTTCCTGAACGCCGTCAACCACGCGTACAACGCCGATTTCAAGGACGACGGCGTGTACCTCTGGACGCTCCCGATGTTCCACGTCCACGGCTGGGGTGCGCTGTATATGGTCACCGGTACGGGCGGGACCCACGTCTGTCTGCGGAGTTTCTCCGCGGAGAAAGCCTTCGATCGAATCCGGGAATACGACGTCTCGTATCTGTCGGGCGCGCCGACTGTGCTGAATCGGTTGCTCGAATACAACCGCGAGAGGGACGATCTGATCACGTCGGGTGCGAACCCGGTGACGATCTCGACCGCGGGTGCACCCCCGCCGGCCGCGACTATCGAGGCCGTCGAGGACGACTTCGGCTGGGAACTGTTCCACTTCTTCGGCCACACGGAATCGGGGCCGTACACGACGAGCCACTCGCCCAGACGGATCGCCGAGAAGGGCCGAATGAAAATCAAACCGAAACAGGGGATCCCGGCCATGGGCAACTACATGCGCGTCGTCGACGAAAGTGGCGAGGACGTCCCCCGCGACGACGAAACGATGGGTGAAGTCATCCTGAAGGGTAACCTCGTTTTCGATCGCTACTGGAACAAACCCGAGGAGACCGAGCAGGCGTTCTCCGAGCGAGTCGAGGGGTGGTTCCACAGCGGCGATCTCGGCACGGTCGACGAGAACGGCTTCGTGACCATCAAAGACCGCAAGAAGGACGTTATCATCTCCGGCGGCGAGAACATCTCCTCGATCGAGATCGAGGACGCGATCTACGATCTCGACGGCGTCTCGAAGGCGACAGTCATTCCTGTCCCGCACGACGAGTGGGGAGAGACGCCGAAGGCGCTCGTCGTCCTCCAGCCGGGAGCCGAACTGACAGAAAAGGACGTGATCGCCCACTGTAAGTCGGTGCTCGCGAGCTACAAAGCGCCCACCGCGATCGAGTTCGTCGACGAACTGCCGACGACGGCGACCGGAAAAGTGCAAAAACACGTCCTGAGACAGCGCGAGTGGGACGACGAGGACCGCATGATCGGCGGCGGGTAATCGCGACGGCTCGGTTTCGATCGACTGCGTGGGAATCCGAGTATTGATGATCCTCCGTATTTAAGCCCGTGCGCCGAAAACACACGGTCGATGACTGAAACAGACGATCTGGTCGACCTCGTCGTCTCGACCGACGATCTCGACTCGGAGCTCACGGAGCGATCGATCCGCGCCGTGCGCGATTGGATCGGCGTCGCGACCCGCGGCTCGGACGGCGACACGGGGGATGTTTTACGGGCGTATTCGGCGTCGTCGCCCGCCGACGGAAGCGCAACGACGTTCGATGGGACGGTCGCGGGTCCCGAGCGCGCGTGTCTGCTCAACGGCGCGTTCGGCCACACGCTCGATTTCGACGACACGTTCTCGACGTTCCCGCTCCATCCGACGACGGTCGTCGCTCCGGCGGCGCTGTCGGCCGGTGAACTGACCGACGCCGACGGCGAGACGTTCCTCCGCGGGTACGCGGTCGGCGTCGAGGTGCTGTACCGCGTCGGCAAGAGCGTCTTTCCGACGCAGTACGGCCGGGGATTTCACAGCACCGCGGCGGTCGGACCGATCGGCGCGGCGGCAGCGGCAGCAGTCGTCTTCGGTCTCGACGACGGCGAGCTCCGGAACGCGATCGGAATCGCGGCCTCCTCGGCTGGGGGACTGCGGAAGAACTTCGGAACGACGACGAAGCCGCTACACGCGGGCTTCGCCGCGAGTGCCGGGCTCAGGGCCGTGTTACTCGCGCGCAAGGGCGCGACGGCACACCCGAACGCGCTCGGGGGCCAAAGCGGCTATGGGGAGGCGATGGCCGGCGAGGCGTTCGATCCGTCCGAACTCGAAGGCGACGAGTTGTCCGGCGTCCCCGACATCGCGTTGAAGCTCTTCGCCTCTGCGCATATCACGCACGGCTCGATGGAGGCGCTGCGGCGGTTGCGCGAACGCGAGGGATTGACGCCCGAGAGCGTCGTGTCGATGACCGCGACGATGCACCCGGGCGGCCGCGAGGTGTTGATCCACAGCGACCCGGGCGACGCGCTCGAGGCGAAGTTCTCCATCGAGTTCTGTCTCGCCGCCGTGTTACGGTCCGGACAGGCCGGGCTCGGGGAGTTCACCGACGGGTACGTCACGGACCCCGAGACGCGAGACGCGATGGAAACCGTCGACGCGGTCTACGACGAGACGGCGGTCGAGGGGCTCGGGCGGTACGGCGGTCGGGTGACCGTCGAGACGACCGACGGCGAGACGTTCGAGGCGGCCGCCGCCGCCCCCGGAAGCCCAGAAAACCCCGCGAGCGAGTCGCGACTCAGGGACAAGTTCGAAAGCTGCGTCGCGCCGACGAACGTCGACGCCGAGCCGTTGGCGGCGGCGATCGAGGGACTCGCGGACGGCGGGAGCGTTTCGGATGTTCTCGACGCGGTATGACTCGGATCGATCAGTCGTCAGACGGTTCGATCCACTGCTGTACGAACTTGTAGACCTCGCTCATATCGGCGTCTCCGCCCAGGTCGGCCTTGGCGTAGCTGATCATATTCGCGACGGTGTCGCCGAGTAAGACGGGGGCGTCCGATTCGGCGGCAAACTGCGAGAACAGCCGGATGTCCTTGTGCATGAGGGCCATCGAGAAGCCGAGATCGTAGCGACCGGGAATAATCTGGTTCGGGAACTTGTCCTCGACGGCGGCGTTTCGGCCGGTCGATCGGCTGAAGATGTCGACCATCGTCTCTGGATCGAGCCCCGCGCGCTCGCCCAGCGCGACCGCCTCGGACGCGCCGACCATACCGAGAAACGAGAGGTAGTTGTTCAGGAGTTTCACGACGTTACCGTCGCCCGGTGAATCACCCACGTGGTACCGATTGGGGGCGTACGCCGAGAACAACTCCTCGCACGCCTCGTAGGCTGCGGGATCGCCGCCGACCATCGTCGTGAGCGTTCCGTCTCGCGCTCCCGAAGCACCGCCGGAGACGGGCGCACCGAGGACAGTTACCTCCCGATCTGCGAGCGTTGCCGCGATGTCCTCGGTCGTCCCCGGCGTCGAGGTGGTCGTGTCGACGAGAATTGCTCCGGCCTTGATTCCGGCCTCGACGCCGTCGTCGCCCAGCACGACCGCCCGCACGATCTCCGGCGTCGGTAACGAGAGGAAGACGACCTCGCTGTGAGTCGCCACGTCCGCCGGACCCTCCCCGACGGCAGCCCCGGCGTCTTCGAGGGCCGCGCGAGCGTCCGGATCGAGGTCGTAAACCGTCAGATCGTGGCCCGCGTCCAGCAGGTGGTTCGCCATCGGTCCGCCCATGTTTCCGAGTCCGATAAAGCCGACTGAAACCATACCACACCAACGTCAGGGGATCGTATGATCCTTTGGATGGGTGTCCATCCGGGAGGCGTGTGAGGGCCGAATTTAATAGCCCCCGGACGGAAGCGCGGTTATGGTAAAATCCGACACACCGTACGTCGATCTGGAACATCGCGGCTCCGTCGCGATCGTGACGATCGATCGACCGGATCGGCTCAACGCGTATTCACCCTCCATGGCGGCGGCGATCGCCGACCTCTTCGACGATCTCGACGCCGACTCGAACACCAGGGCGGCGGTGTTCGCCGGCACGGGCGAGCGCGCCTTCTGTGCGGGGATGGACATCGAGACGTACCTCGAGTTGAGCGACGAGGAGGGGGTCGGCTCGGTCGACACGCTGCTTGAATCGACCCACGAGACCCACCGGATCGTGAAGACGATTCGTGCGGTCGAGCTACCGGTCGTCGCCGCCGTCTCCGGATACGCCTTCGGCGGCGGGATGGATCTCGCCTTGGCCTGTGACTTCCGGGTCGTCGGCCGGGACGCCCAACTCGCCCAACAGTACGTCAACGTCGGGTTGGTCCCCGACGCCGGCTGTTATCTCCTGCCCCGGTTGATCGGCGAGGCGCGCGCCAAGGAGCTGATCATGACCGGCGATCCGATCGGCGGCGAGGAGGCGGCGGAACTCGGATTGGCGCGTGAGGCGATCGACGGCGACGACGAAGCGGTGCTGTCCGCCGCGCTCGAGTTCGCAGAACGCCTCGCCGAGGGCCCGACCGTCGCCATCGGCACCGCAAAGCGGATGATAAACGAGTCCTTCGAGGTGTCGATCGAGACGGCGCTCGCGCACGCGATCGACGGCGAACGGATCTGCCACGAGACGCGCGACCACCACGAGGGGATTCAGGCGTTCGACGAGAAGCGCGAGGCGGAGTTCGTCGGAGAGTGACCGAACGGTGAACCGGAACCGACGGACGGGGGGACGTCGTGAGCGGTAGCGCTCGGACTCGTTTCGGCGCGATCGGCGGGCCGCACGGGGTCTTGCTCGGAACGTTTCTCCTGTCACTATTCGTGTCGTCACTGCAGATCATGCCGGCGAGCGTGCTGACGCTCATTATGGACGATCTCGGGATCGGTCCGACACGGGCCAGTTGGCTCGTGAGTCTCACGTTGCTTTCGCCTGCGATCATGGCGTTGCCGGTCGGACTCTCGCTCGACCGGCTGGACAACCGCGTGATCCTACTGATCGGAACGGTGCTCGTCGCCGTGTCTGGCATCTGGAGCTGGCAGACGGCACTCAGCGGCGCCTACACCGAACTGTTGGCCTCCCGGCTGCTGACCGGCGTCGGGATCGCCATGACGTGGACTGCGGGTGCGACCATCGTCAGTGGAGCGTTCGCCGGGGGGCGCGCTGCGACGGCGACCGGGATTTACACCGCGAGCGCGCCGCTCGGGTACGTCGTCGGGCAAGCGGTCCCGCCGTTCGTCGCCGAGTACTGGAACTGGGAGGCGAACTTCGGGCTGTTCGCCGTCGCGGTGGCTGCGTCGTTCGCCCTCTTCGGGATCGTTGGGTACCGGACCGCGTCGGTTGCGGAAGCCGGAGCCACACCGCGTCTCAGTGATTTCAGACACGTCTTCACCCACCGCGGCGTGTGGATCGTCGCGCTCATGTCCTTCGTCGCCTACTCGTTGAACCTCTTTTTCAACAGTTGGATGCCGACGTATCTCTCGGCCGAGCTCGGCTTCAGTATCGCGGAATCCGGCGTTCTCGTCGCCCTGTTCCCAGCGATGGGCGTGTTGGCGCGGACGAGCGGCGGCGTCATCTCCGATCGGTGGCTCAACGGCCGACGACGGCCCGTTCCGCTCGGAGCGTTCCTCGTGACGGTGGTGCTCGTCGTCGTCGTCTCGGTTGCCCAAACCCCGCCCGTGCTAGCTGCGCTCATGGTGCTTTCGGGGTACTTCGTCCAACTCGGGATCGGTCTCTTTTACACCCACGTTCGGGAACTCGTCGATGACTTCGTCGCCGGGAGCGCCATCGCCGTGCTGACCATGGCGTCGTTCACAGGCGGGTTCAGCGCGCCGGCGATCGCCGGCTGGCTCATCGAACGGACGGGGGCGTACCTGCCGACCTTCGGCTACGCGTTCGGGTTGGCCGTCCTCGGCGTCGGGTTGGCGTTGGTCGTCCCGGAGCCGGACCGGGCGTAGCGCCTACAATCGACCGACGAATCGTGCTTGCGCCCCGTCGCCGTTTCTGATCTTCAGTGGGAAGGCGTAGATCTCGAGTCGCTCGCCCGCGACGGCGTCGAGGCCGCCGAGGTGTTCGGCGATCAACACGTCGTTTTCGAGCAGCGTCCGGTGGACCGGATACGCCGTCCACCCCTCCTCGCGGAACGGGCTGGCGAGATCGGGCGTGATCGTATCGAGGCCCATCAACTCGACGTCGCGCTCGACGAGGTACTCCGCAGCCTCCGTCGACAGCCACGGATGGGGGTCGTAGTCGTCGTCGCCGTACTTGTGACACCAGCCGGTGTAGACGAGGACTATGTCTCCGTGCTCGACATCGCCGGGAGCCGTTTTGAACTGCTCCAGCGTGATCTCGGTCGGGTGCTCGCGGGAGACGTCGACGACCACACCCTCGCCCGCGAACGTCTCCAGCGGCAGTTCGTCGATCGTCTTTCCCCCGGGAACGAAGTGTTTCGGCGCGTCTATGTGTGTCCCGACGTGGGTGACCGCGGTGAACTGCGTGACGTTGAACGTGTCCTCCTCGACGCAGCTGAGCGTCTCGAACGCCGGCGAGGGGTGAACGACCGAGTGCGGCATCCCCTCGTAGAAGTCCTGTGAGAGATCGTACCACTGTGACATACCCTAACGACGTTCTGGACGGCAGATAAACCTTCCTCCGACGCCGTCATTCGTGCGGCCAAAGAGGTATTACGTGGGGCGGCGAGACGACGATATGGCGACGGCACTATCCGAAGAGTGGTTACGGGCCGCGGCACCGCGGGTCAACGACAGCAGCGGGTTCGGACGCATCTCCGACGCGTTCGAAGCGACGATCGTGTTCGGCGTCAACGGTGCGGACACGGCCGCGACGTTCTCCGACGGTCAGATGACCGTCCTCGGCGACCCCGAGTACGAGACGTGGGACATCGCGATGCGCGCACCCGAGGGGACGTGGCGAAAGATGCTCGCGGAGACGCCGCCGCCGAGACACCACGACCTGATCGGCGCGTGGCTGCAGGCGGATCTGGTCATCGAAGGGGACCTTCGGCTCGCGATGCGACACCTTCGCCCGCTGAAGCGGGTGTTCGCTGTCTTCGGGGAGGTCGAGAACTGATGAGCGATCACGATCCCGGCGCGATCCGCGAACACGGGACCGAAGAGCCGATCGAAGGGGGATACGTCTGGATCGACGTGGACGACAGCCCTCACCGCATCTACTACGAACGGGCGGGATCCGGTGATCGGCCGCTCGTCTGTCTGCACACCGCGGGTGCCGATTCCAGACAGTGGCGACACGTCCTGAACGATCCCGAGATTTTGGATCGGTTCACGGTCTACGCGTTCGACCTCCCGTGGCACGGGCGGTCGTTCCCGCCGATGGACGAGGAAACGGACTGGCGCGACGACACGTACCGGCTGACGACGGAGGCGTACGCCGACCACATCGTCGCCGTCGTCGGAACGCTCGGTATCGAGGAACCGGACCCGGTGGTCCTCGGCTGTTCGATGGGCGGGGCGATCGTACTCGAACTCGCCTACGCGCACGCCGATCGGTTCCGTGGCGTCGTCGGCGTCGAGTCGACCGCGTTCGCCCCGAAGCGCGATCTGGGGTATCTCGGCGATCCTTCGATCAACGCCGAGGTGGTCCGCGGCGAGTGGGCGGAGGGTCTACAGGCCCCGAACAGCCCTGATCGGTTCACACGGGAGAGTTGGTGGGTGTACGCACAGGGCGGCCCGGGCGTCTACACGGGTGATCTTCACTTCTATGCGACCGACTGGGACGGCCGCGAGAAGATCACCGAGATCGACACCGACACCTGTTCGGTACACCTGCTCACCGGGGAGTACGACTACTCCGCGCTCCCGGAAGACACCCGATCAATCGGCGAGAAAATCGACGGCGCGGCCGTCGAGATCATGGACGGACTGGGTCACTTTCCGATGGTCGAAAACCCCGCGGAGTTCCGGAAGTACCTGCTGCCCGCGCTCGAGTCGATCGCCGGGGAGTAAACCGATCGAAATCCCGATTCGTCACTCGTCGCTCCAGAGCTCGCTCACGCCGACGGCCTCGCCGCCCTCCCAGACGTAGAATCCCTCGCCGGACTTCTTGCCGGTCTCGCCGGCTCGAACCTTCTGTTTGAGTATCTGCGGCGGCCGGAACCGATCGCCGAGTTCCTCGGAGAGGTACTCGAGGATGTCGAGTCGAACGTCCAACCCGACCACGTCGGTGAGCTTCAGCGGTCCCACCGGGTGGTTGTAGCCGATTTCCATCACGGTGTCGATGGCCTCGGGCGAGGCGACGCCCTGTTCGACCATCCGCATCGCCTCGACGCCGAGCGTGACGCCGAGTCGCGACGACGCGAAGCCTGGGAAGTCGCGGACGACGGCCGACTCTTTGTCCATCTCCTCGATGAACGCCGTCGCGGTCGCGAGCGTTTCGTCGTCGGTTTGGGCCGCGACGACGAGCTCGACGAGAGGCATGATGTGGACGGGATTGAAAAAGTGGATACCGAGGGCGCGCTCGGGGCGATCGAGTACCGACGCGATCTCGGTCACCGAAAGCGACGACGTGTTCGTCGCGATTATCGCGTCGTCGTCGACGATCGCCTCCACGTCGGAGAACGTGTCGCGTTTGAGTTCCATCCGTTCGGGGACGGCCTCGATGACGAGGTCCGCACCGCCACAGGCTTCTTCGAGGTCCGTCGTGCCCGAAAGCCGGTCGAGCGTTGCCTCCACCGTCTCCTGCTCGACGCCGTGTTCGAGCCCAGCCTCGAGGTTCGCCTCGATCTGTTCGAGTCCGTTCTCGACGAATTCGGATTCGATGTCGTAGAGAACGACCTCGTGGCCGGCCATCGCGCTGACTTGGCCGATGCCGTGACCCATGGTCCCGGCACCGAGAACTGCGATCTGCATACGTCCCGATACTTTCCGTGCGGGGACAAAACCCTTTTCGTCGACGACCCGTGATTGGTCGAGGTCGCCGATCAATACCCCTCGTAGGACTCGTCGACGTGCTCGTCGGCTTCGATCAACTGGTCGCGTTCAAAGAGTTTCGCGACGGCGACGGCGTCCTCCTCGCCGTATCCCTCGGAGACCGCCTTCGTGTACAACTGGTGGATAAGCGCCGTGACCGGCATCGAGTGGTCGATGTCGGAACCGGCCTCGAGGGCCAACCCGAGGTCCTTTCGCGCGAAGGAGACGGTAAAGCGGGGCTCGAAGTTCCGATTCAACACACACGGCATCCGCTTTTCGAACTGGTTCGACGACCCGCCGGCGTTCCGGAGCGCCTCGAAGATTCGGTCGCCTTCGAGGCCGCGCGCCGCGCCGAGCGACGCCGCCTCCATCGCCAACAGGAGGTTCCCCATCGACATCGTGTTGTTGAGCAGTTTCGTGGTGTGCCCGGCACCAACGTCGCCGACGTGAAACGATTTCTTCGAGATGGCGTCGAGCACCGGTCTCGCCGGCGGCGAGTCGATCACGCTCGCGTCACCGCCGATGAAAAGCGTTAGCGTCCCCGACGCAGCACCCTCTGGGCCACCCGAAACCGGCGCGTCGACCAGCGTCACCCCCAGCGTCGCGACCTCCTCGGCGAGCGCTTCCGTCGTCGCCGGATCGATCGTGCTGGCCTCGATCGCCACGAGGTCGTCGGCTCCCGCCGCGATTCCGCCCTCGCCGAGGTAGCTTTCGCGGACGATCTCGGAGTTCGGCAGCGACGTGACAACGACGTCGCTTTGGCCCGCGAGTTCGGCGGCGCTCCCGTCGATCGTGACGCCCCGCTCGGCGGCCCCCTCGCGGGCTTCGGGAACGACGTCGTATCCGCGAACGTCGACCCCCGATTCGACGAGATGGCCGGCCATCCCACCGCCCATCCGACCCAGACCGACGACTCCAACGGTCAGTTCTGACATGGCCTCGATTGCTCACCGTCGATGATAAACGTTCGCCTGCAACTCGGCGGAGCCCGAGCAGGTCGAGAGATCAGAGCAGATCGGAGAGCAGTTCGCGGGCGTCGTCGGCGTCCATGGAACGAGGGTTGGCGCGGAGATGCCGCTGGGAGGCCAGCGAGGCTTCGGCGAGTTCGTCGAGATCGGCGACCGTCGCGCCGAACGCCGTGAGGTCGCCGTCGAAGCCGACATCGTCGCGCAGTGATCGGACGCCGGCGACGAACGTCGCGGCGCGGTGTCGCCTGGAGCCGGACGCGTCGTACAGCCGGTCGCCGAGGGATGCGAACCGATCGAGCGCCGCGGGCGCGTTGTACTCGAGCACCGCCGGCATGACGGTAGCAATGGCTTCGGCGTGCGGGACGTGACACGTCGCGCCGACGCCGTAGGCGACCGAGTGAATCGCCGACTTCCCGCCGTTGACGCGACCCAACATCGCCAGCGTCGCGGCCATCGACATCCCGACGCGTGCCTCCGGCGCGTCGTCGCCGCGGAAGGTGGCGTCCCGGAGATGAGTCTCGACCAGTTCCATCGCCCGCAGACAGAGCGCGTCGGCGAGTTCGTTCGAATCGGTCGAGATGTACGATCCGACCGCGTGGGCGAAGGCGTCGAGGCCGGTACCGGCCGTCAACCGAGGCGGTAGGTGCATCGAGAGGTCGGGGTCGACGAGCGCGACGTCCGCGAACAGCGCTGGATCGATGAGTCCGCGCTTTTCGCCGTCGTCGTCGAACAGGACGGCAGCGGGCGACACCTCGCTGCCGGTCCCCGACGTCGTCGGCAGGAGGATCGTCGGCGCGCTGTCGACGAGCGGGTCGGCCGATTCGAGCAACCCGACGAGCGATCGGCCGGAACCGACGACGGCCGCCGCCGCTTTCGTCACGTCCATGGGGCTCCCACCGCCCAACCCGACGAGCGCGTCTTGATCGTCTGCCGCTTCGGCGGCGGCCTGAGCGACCGAAACCGCTGGATCGGACTCGATCCCGTCGAAGATCTCGACCTCGATCCCCGCGGTTTCGAGCGAGTCGACGACCGGCTCTGCCAGTCCCGCGGCTCGAACGCCGGAGTCGGTTACGAGCAAGGCTCGGTCACCGAACTGTGCGGCGCATTCGCCGGCTTCTGCGACCCGTCCGCGGCCGAATCGGAGCGCTTCCGGACCGCGGAGGTCGAACGACTGGTCGAGTAGTGACATATGTTTCGGTGGGGTCCAGAGGATCATAGCGATTACTGTCGGAGGCGCTCACGACGCGAGCGTGGTGTGGAAAGCCGACGTTCGGAGCGACCGACAGGTGGATTTATTTTCGACGCCGAAGACGAGCTACCATGTCCCAAACGAAAGTCGGCTACATCGGCGTCGATCACCACCACCGGGATCCGTACCTCCAGCTGTCGGCCAAGCTCCCGGTGGAGATGGTCGCCCTCTGTGAGCCGGGTAAGGAGTACACGGCGGCGGACATCCGACCGCACACCGATCGACCCGACGAGATCGCCACCGACGGAGCGGACATCGGCGCGATCGCGGAGCGAGCGGAGATCTACGCCGATCCGACGGAACTGATCGCCGACGCCGACGTGGACGTCATTTGGGTGACCTACCGAAACGACGAGGTGCCGGGATTCATCGACTCGGCGATCGAGCACGGCGTCGACGTGATCTGTGAGAAACCGCTGGCCCGAACCGCGGCAGACCTCCGGCCGCTCGCCGAACGCGCCGACGAGGCCGACGTGACGGTCGGCGTCAACTACATCTACCGCTACACGGCCGCCTCTCAGGCCCTCAAAGAGCGGGTAGACGGCGGGTTCTTCGGAGATATCTGGTCCGTCGACGGGCGATACATCGGGAGCAAACTCGACTACCGAAACCGATCACACTACATTTACGACGACGCGATCAGCCGCGGCGGCTCGCTGCAGTGGATCGGCATCCACTGGATCGACCTGTTCATGTACGTGTTGGGAGAGCCGATCGCGTCGGTGTGTGCACGGTCGAGAACGCCCTCGGACGGCGACATCGACGAGGGGATCATCGTCCAGTTCGAGACCGATTCGGGGATCATGGGTACCTTCCAGACGGGCTACTATCTCGGTGAGCCCGAAAAGGACACGCGCTTTGCCGTCTACGGCGAGAACGCGACTGCGGACACGCCTCTCCACCACAACCGCTCTCGCCGATCGACGGTCCCGCTCGACATCGTTTCGGACGGCGACGGGTGGGTGACGGCCCCGAAACGGCGAACCGAGTTCGAGTACGGCTACGAGCGGTTCCCGGCGTGGGGTGACTACGTCTGGAAGTTCTTCGCTGACTACTTCGACGGGCGCGAGTCCGGGGCGATTCCGGCCGACATCCACGATGCGGTCCGCGTCCTGTCGGTGCTCGATGCGGCGTACGAGTCGGTGGACGGGGACGGGTGGGTCGAGGTCGAGGGCGTCTGAGGCCGAAAACGACCTCAAATCATCAACAACGTTATTAGCGGACGGAAAGGAGATATGACCAATGCCTCTGTCGGACATCAGTGTTGTCGATTTGAGCCAGGCCGTTGCCGGACCGATCTGCGCGACGTTCATGGCGGATCTCGGGGCTGACGTGGTCAAGATCGAGCGACCCTCGGGTGACGTTTACCGGATCAACCGACGCGAGTTCAATGGAAAACCGTTCAACCCGCCCTTCGAACTGTACAACCGGAACAAGCGAGCGCTCGGCCTCGATCTTAAATCCGACGACGGGAGGGAACTCCTCTACGATCTCGTCTCGAAGGCTGACGTCGTCCTGCAGAATTGGCCCCCCGGCGTCGCCGAGAAGTTGGGCGCCGACTACGAGACGTTGACGGAGTATAAGGAGGAACTCATTTACGTGCACGTGACGGGCTACGGAGAGACGGGCCCCGACGCACGCAAGCCGGCGATGGATGCGATCATTCAACACCTCTCGGGCTTTTCGAGTCTCTTGGGGTACGACGACGATCGGCCGCCGATCCGTTCGCAGTCGTCGCTCGCCGATTTCTACGCCGGCTACAACGCGACCATTGCGACGATGGGTGCGATCCGCTACCGCGACAAGGGTAACGGCGGCCAGAAGATCGACATCTCGCTGTTGGAATCGATGATGCACAACATGGACGGCGCGTTCGAGTACTACACGAACCTCGGCGAGGAACCGGTCAAAGGCGGTCGAAACGGGTTTTTCAACCCGGACATGCTCTACGGTGCGGCCAAAGCCGACGATGAGTGGATCTGCGTCGCCTTGCTTTTGTACTCGGATCGCGTCTGGGAGGGACTCTGTCGCATCCTCAATCGGCCGGACCTCTACGGGAAGCCGGAGTATCAAGATGATGGCGCACGGGTCGAGGACGCCGAGTATCTGACCGGCCTCTTCGAGGAATGGTTGGCGACACAGCCGGCCGATGAGGCCATCGAGGTTCTCCTCGATCACGGCATCCCGGCGGCCCGCCACAACTCGGTCAAGGAAGCGGCGGAACTCGAACAGGTCGCAGCGCGGGACGTCTTCGTCGACGTCGAGCATCCGCGATACGGCGACCTCACGCTCACCGATACGCCGATTCGGATGTCGAAATCCGATCCGTCGATCGAGCGACCGGCCCCGCTGCTCGGCCAGCACAACCGCGAGATCCTCGAAGAACACGGCTACTCGGACGAGGAGATCGAATCACTGATCGAACGCGGCGTGTTGGTCTCCGAGGAACCGTGAGCAGCCACGGTCGATATAGCGGCGTTCGAAGCGCGCCACGAAAGGTTTAGAACGGTCTCGGGCGTTGGTTTTACCGTATGACGAAGACAGATCACGAGCGGCGTATCGTCGGCGGTTGGGAGGGTCGGTACTACGAGGATTTCGAGGTCGGGGACGTGTACAAACACCCGTACGGTCGGACGGTGACGGAGACGGACAACGTCTGGTTCACCAATTTGACGATGAACCTCAATCCGATGCATTTCAACGAGCCGTACGCGGCGGAGACGGAGTTCGGCGAGCGACTCGTCGACGGCACGTTCGTCATCGCGTTGGCGGTCGGGATGAGCGTTATCGACATCACCCAAAACGCGACGGCGAACCTGGGCTACGACGATATCCGCCATCACGCGCCGGTGTATCACGGCGACACGATCTTCGCCGAGAGCGAGGTGCTCGAAAAGCGCGAGAGTAGTTCCCGCGACCACGTCGGTATCGTCACGACGGAACTCCGCGCGTACAACGAGCGCGATGAAAAAGTGCTCTCGTTGAAACGGACGCCGATGGTGCTCAAACGCGAGTACGCCCAGCCATCGCCCGAACAGCCAACCGGCTGGCTTGAGGGCATCGGCACCCAACCGGAGGACGTATAACGCCCGACTCGTCGTTCGCACACGACGAATCAACGATATTCGGGCCTACGGGCGGACAGTACAACCGAATAGATCGTTATAGGTTGTTAACGTTCGGGACAGCCGCTCGCCCGGTCTTCGCATCTCGCGAATGGAAATTCGCCCGTAGTTCGCGACGCGAGAGAACGTGACGTTCGACGACGCGGAGCATACGAAGCACCAGTATGTGCCCGATATACAAGGTATACGGACTATAGTGAATATAATGAACGACTATGTGACGTTTCAACAGACGAACAGTCAGAAAGACGAACCGACGAGCCGGCCGCGTCTGGCGCATACGGACCGATTCTCGACGCGGATACGGGATATGTCGATTCGCGAGGCGGGGATTTTATATATCGCCCGCCGGTATTTGCCATCTATGGCAGCAACCCCCAACCGCCGAACGCTCGCCACGACGGAGACGTCACTTCGCGTCATCGAGGCGCTCAAGGACGTCGGTGGCGCCCGCGTGACCGAGCTCGCCGAGGAGATGGATCTCGCAGCGAGCACCGTTTACAGCCATCTCGCGACGCTCGAGGACGCCGGATACGTCATCAAGGACGGGGACACGTACCGGCTCGGATTGATGTTTCTCGATCTCGGCGAACACGTTCGAAAGAGCAACGAGTACTTTTCGCTCGCCGAATCGAAGGTCGAACAACTGGCCGAAGAAACGGGGGGACGCGCACACTTCATCGTCGAAGAGCACGGGCAGGGGGTCTACGTCTACACGAAGTCGGGTAAACACGCAGTGAAGACGTTCTCTCGCGACGGACGGCGGCTGGGGTTGCACCGGACGGCGGCCGGAAAAGCGATTCTCGCGGCCCTTCCGCGACGCCGCGTCGAGGAGATCATCGAACGACACGGGCTACCGCGGCGGACGAGCAACACGATCACCGATCCCGAGGTCCTGTTCGAGGAGCTCGACGCTATCAGAGCGCGGGACGGCATCGCGTTCAACAAGGAGGAACAGCTTCGTGGCGTTCGCGCGGCCGGAGCGCCGGTTCGAGGACCGGACGGATCCGTTATCGGCGCGCTGAGTGTGTCCGGTCCAACCCACCGAATGAAAGACGAACGGCTCCACGAAGAGGTCCCGAACGTTATTCTCGGGACGGCGAACGAACTCGAACTCGAAATCGAGTACGCGTAGTTCCGAACAGCATTACTACTGTTAGATATGGGGACCGTCAGCCGCTATATGTGATAACATAATTAAATTTGTTAGTATTTGCGAAATGCGAAAACCTATGATAACTGATATTCCACCACCGGCACGCGCGGTCTAACTGATAGTCCATCTCGCAGTCACAGCTGGCACGTTCCGTCGGCACCGTCAACTAAATATAAATACGAGAGGCCGAAACGGCGCCCATGAAGTTCGGAATATTCCCGACCGAAGGAGGCGCTAGCTGGGAGGGCGTCGACGAACAGTGTCGAACCGCCGAGGATCTCGGCTTCGAGTCGTGTTGGGTCAACGATCACCAAGTGACCGAAGACGACAACTACTGGCCGGCGCCGCTGATGCGCCTCGCAAGCGTCGGGACGGCGACGAATTTGGAACTCGTCACGTCCGTGTTGATCCTGCCGCTGTATCATCCGTTGCACGTCGCCCAGCAGGCGGCGATGCTCGACGTCATTTCGAACGGCCGCCTCACCCTCGGTGTCAGCCTCGGCTACGTCGAAAAGGAGTTCGAAGCGCTCGACGTTCCGATGGGAGAACGCGCTGGGCGGATGATCGAGGGGATTCGGTTCCTCGACGAGTTCTTCACTTCGGAGGAGCCGATCAGTTTCGAGTCCCCGTTCTTTTCGGTCGAGGAATGGGAACCGATGCCGCGGACGATACAACAGCCACGACCGCCGATCTGGGTCGGCGGCTGGGGTGACAAGCAGATCGGCCGATCGGTGAACTTCGGCGACGCGTGGGTCCCGGGTGTGGTCGCTGACCTCGACGAACTCGCGGTGCGCAAGGAGAAACAGCGGGCCTATATCGACGACGAGAACGCGTGGGACGACCTCGACCACCCGCTCATGCGGGAAGCTGTCATCGCCGAAACCCACGAGGAAGCCGTCAAGCTCGGCGAAAAATACCTGCACACGTCGTACGCGGCGGAGTACAGCGGCGCGTTTTCGCATCCGCTGTTGGATCCCGAGGACGTTCGCGACTTCGAGCAACTGGCGGAGGAACGCTTCTTCGTCGGTACCCCCGAAGCGGTGATCGAACAGATCGAGGCGATGCGCGATCGCATCCCGCTCGATCACCTCGCGCTACGGTTCCACCACAGCGGGATGGACCACGAGACCGTGCTCGAACAGATCGAACTGTTCGGCGACGAAGTCATCCCGGCGTTCGATTAGCTCGGGTGGCCATTCACCGAGAGCGAAGAAACGGTCGTCCGGGGGAAGGATCAATAGTTTCGCCGCCCTCGGTACGAGAGAATCATGCGCGAAGCCGAGATACCGACATTGCGGGAGTTCGAAACGTGGTTGAGCCTCTTTACTGACGGTCCGATTCCGGACGAACACCGCTGGCGGGCGTGGTTCTGCGTCGCCGAGTACGAACTGGAGGACTTCGAGGCGCTCTCGGAGACGCTTGCGGACAACGGCGCGTCCGGAAGCTTCGCTTTCCTCGGCCGTGACGCCGACGAACAGGCCGAGATCATCGACACACTCGATACCGAGGGCCACGAGATCGCGTTTCACTCCCACCGCCACCACACCTATGCGGACCTCTCCTACGACGACGCCCACGACGCCATCACCACAGGGCTGGCCGCCATCGAAGACGCTACTCGAATCACGCCCACCGGATTCTTCGTGCCGTTTTTGAAGGTGAGCGAGGGCGCGGTCACGGCCATCGAGGAAGTCGGATTCGACTGGATACTGGGCCGTCCCGAGCGAGACCCGGACGGTGTTGAAGTGCTCGATCCCGTCACCCCGTTCGATACGAGACGACTAGAGAACGACGACCCGGAGGAGGCGATGGCGCAGCTCCGTTCGGAAGCCGATGACGGCGAGGCACCCTTCCTGTTTCATCCGCCGGTCGTGGAGTACCACGACGGCCTCGACGCCTTCGGAGAATGGATCGCCGCCGTCGAACCGGTCTCCGTCGCCGACCAGTTGGCGACCGGCGGCACCGGCGTCGTCCTCGATTGCGTCCGCCCCGTCCGAATCCAGTAGGTTGGGACGAAGTGACACCGTTTATTGTCGTCGGTTCCGAAGCGCGCGTATGGACGAGACGATAGCGATCGTCGGCGGTGGGATCGCGGGCGCCAGCGTGGCCTATCACCTCAGCGAACGCACCGATGCGTCGATCACGGTGTTCGAGCGAAACGCCGTCGGGGCGGAGACGACAGCGCGGTCGACCGCGGTGTTTCGGCAGATGGGTGATTCGGCGCTCGATCCGATGAAGCGATACGGTATGCGACTATACAACGGATTTCTGTCCGAACCGAGAGCGAACCCGAGGCACCAGCTTATCGGCCGGTTCGAGGTAGCGACGGACGACGAGCACGCGGCCCCGTTACGCGCGGCCGAACCGCCGACCGGTGCGTACTTCGAGGGCGAGGAACTCGAAGACGTCGCCCTCGTTCCCGAACTCGAAACCGACGCCGTCACGGGTGCGCTGTACAACCCGAACGCCGGAGTATTCAGCCCCGTCGAACTCACTCACGAATTCGTCGAGCGCGCCCGGGAAAACGGCGTCGAGTTCCTGTCGAACACCGAGGTCGCGGACATCGAAACCGACGACGGGGGCGTGGCTGCGGTTCGTACCGCGGAGGAACGATGTCCGACGACGCGGGTCGTCTGTGCGGCCGGCCCCTGGAACCTCGCGGTCGGCCGACTCGCCGGACTCGAACTCCCGCTTCGACACACGCTCGCCCCGATCGCTCGATTGGAGCCGACGACCGAGTTACCCCACCCACTCCCCAACATCAAACACGGCGCGTCGGGGTACTACTTCCTCGGCCAGCCGGACGGGACGGTGTTGGTCGGCCACTCCCCCGGAAGCTACGCCGATGCGGGCACCGAGTACGAACCCGAGACGGTTCCGGATACGGTCCCGGACGAAGTTCGGTCGGGAATGACCGACGCGATCGAACGGTTTCTCCCGTCGCTTCTGGACGCCGAGATCGTCGAGGAGTGGGTCGGGATCAGATCGCTCACGCCGGACGGCCGCCCGATCGTCGGACCGACGGCCGTCGACGGCTTCTCGATCGTCGCGTTCAACTCCGAGGGGATCCAGCTTGCGCCGGCGACCGGTCGAGTCATCACAGCAAATCTCACGGACGAAACGCCACCCGACTACGCCGACGTCGTCTCGCCTTCGCGGTTCGACGGCGACTGGATGGAGGACTGATCGACGGATGGGTTCGGTGTTGATCGTCGGAGGTGGAATCGTCGGAGTGAGCGTCGCCTATCATCTGAGCCGGCGAGACGGGGTATCGGTGACGCTGTTCGAGAAGGGCGATACGCTGGGGGGCGAAACGACCGGAAAGTCGAGTCTCGGGCTCCGCCAGTACGGTACCGACGAGACGCAAGTCCGGATGAAGCGGTACGGAAAGCGGCTGTACAACGAATTCATGGCCGACTCGTCGGATATGCGGTACGAACCGACGGAGGTCATCCACGTTGCGACGACCGAAGCGGGGCGCGAGACGATCAAACGCACACAAGCCGGCGAGCACCCGATGGGATCACCCTCTGAGTGCGTCGAGGGGTCGGAGCTTCGGGACGTGCTCGTCGTCCCGGAGATCAGAGAGGAATCGATTGAGTCCGCCCTGTATCGCCCGAACGGTGGCTACTTCCGTTCCCCCGAATCGCTCGTACACGCCTTCGCGGACCGGGCAGCGGCCGCCGGAGCGACCATCGCGACCGGGACAGCGATAACGGACATCACAGTACGGGACGGTCAGGTCGAGGGTGCGATAGCCGACGGTGAACGACATACGGGAACCGTCGTCTGTGCGGCCGGCCCCTGGAACAATGCAGTCGCCGCGATGGCTGGCGTCGAGATTCCAGTCCGACAGCAACGACTCCACCTGCTGGAGTTGGAGCCGCCCGAACCGCTCACCCGGACGCTCCCGAAGATTCGCCACGTCGAAACCGGAGTTACGTTCCGAGGCCGCCCGAACGGCCGCGTTCTGGTGTATCACGCCGAGCCGGCCGAAGACCCCTACGCCGCCGCGGACGTGGTCGACCCGAACGACACTCCCGGCGTCTCCGAATCGATCAAATGTTCGATGCTCGAATCGGTAGAGACAGTTATGCCGGTCCTCTCGGGCGCCGAAGTGGTTCACGAGGACGTTGCCCACACCTCCCGGACGCCCGATGGGAACCCGATCATCGGCTGGACCGAGAGGCCCGGATTCACGATCGCGGCGCTGCACTCGCGGGGGATTCAGTACGCGCCCGCGATCGGTGATATCGTCACCAGACAACTCATCGACGACGACCCAACGGGGTATTACGCGGACGTTTCGATCGGTCGGTTCGACGGGTACGCGGACTCTCACGGCGCACGGTAGTGCTCCGACCGGCCACGAAGTTATTTGTAGAATCCGCCCGACGGTCGAGTATGGTCACGATCGATCTCCTCTTGGGCGGAATACCGGGGCGCACGGACGAGGGCTACCTCGGGCAGTCGTCGGTCGCTCTGATCGACGGCGAGACGGTCGTCGATACGGGCTCACTCGCACGCCGACCGATGCTCACGGACGCACTCGAGACCGCGGGTGTCGATCCGGCAGACGTCACGGACGTGTTGTTGACGCATCTCCACTTCGATCACGCCGACAACGTCGACCTGTTCTCGAACGCGACGATACACGTCTACGAACCGGAGATCGCCCGCGTCGAGAACGGCGAGTTCGACTGGGCGACATCCCGGTCGGTCACGGGGCTGCTGGATGGACGCGACGTCGTCAGATTCACCGAGGGCGAGGTGCTAGACGGGATCGACGCGGTCCACACCCCCGGCCACGTCGAGCACCACGTCTCGTATCTCATCGACGATGGGATGACCTACGGGCTGACCGGCGACGCGGTGAAGAACGTCCGCGAGTTCGAGACGCGAAACCCGTTCACGATCTACGACGACGGAATCGGTCGCGAGACGCTGGACATGCTGGCCGAACGCCTCGATTTCGTCGTCCCCGGCCACGACGTTCCGTTCTACGTTACCGACTCGGGCGAAGCGGCCCCCTGCGGCGACGTCGATCTCACGGTTCGGCTTCAACTCGGCGCGGACAGCGAGACGCACGTCGGCATCCGGAGCGATCGAGCGGACGTCCGAGCGCTCCCGGACGGGGTCCGCGGGATCGGCTCCAAACAGTCCTTCGAATAGCGTCGATCAGGCGCCGTCGAGACGCTCTGCCGCCTCGCGGCCGGCCGTCCGGCCGGAGGTGAACAGCCACAGGTGGTGGTGGCCGTGACCGAGCCGGAGCGGGCCGGCCGCCGTGTCGCCCGCAGCGTACAGCCCGTCGATCGACGACCCTTCCGCGTCGAGCGCTTCCGAGCGCGTGTTCACTGCGACCCCACCGTCGGTGATGAGCGAGTAGGGACGGATCGGACCGAGCGCGTAGTAAGACGACGAGTCGAGCGGGGCCGAAAACTCCGGCCGGCCGTATCGATCGACCCGTTCGCCGGTCGCCGCATCGTTGTACCGATCGATCGTCGCCACGAGCGTCTCGGGAACCATCCCGGCCGCGTCGGCCAGCGCAGCCGGATCGGCCGCCGAAACCAGATACTCGGTTTCGGCGTAGTCGTCGACGTAGGCGTACGCCGATCCCGGGAAGGTCGAAACGTAGTCGGGCCACGACGAGAACGAGTCGGCGACGTCGGCGTCGAAGACGAGATAGCAGGCACCGTCGATCACCATGTGGGTCGACGAGAACAGCTGGTCGTAGTCCGAGAGTTCGTTCACGTACCGATGGCCGTTTCCATCCGTGAGGATCGCCCCGGCGTCGGTCAACGCGGGGACGCTCGGCTCCGTCCACAGCGGCTCGCCGACCCGAAACGACAGCCACTGCAGGTCCATATTTCGGAGTTTCGCACCGACGTTTCTCGCCATCCGATGGCCCGCACCGGAGCCGTGCTCGCTGACCTGTGGCGCATGGTGATCCGTCGTGAACGTCCGCCTGAGTTCTCGGTCGGCCACGAATCCGCCAGTTGTGAGAACGACGCCGCCGAGAGATCCGAATTCGGTGCCGTCCTCCGTTCGAACACCGGCGACCTCGCCGCCATCGGTCAACAGACCGGAGACCGTCGTGTCGGTTCGAACGTCGACGCCCGCCTCCCGGACGGCCTCGCCCAGCACCTCGGCGTACGCCTCCGTATCGGGTTGGACGTTGTGCATTCGCGGGACGCGGTGTGGCGGTTCGGGGTAGGGACCGTCGAACCGCAACCCCCGCTGGCGAAGCCACTCGAACGTCTCGGCGCCGCGTTCGACCATCGCCCGACGGAGAGCGAGGTCGTCTTTTTCCAGGAGAGCACCCTGTCGATCGAGGTTCAGGTGGCGCGGCGACTCGATCGCTTGGCGGACGAACTTCCCGATGTCCTCGACGTGTGCGTCGACGGAATCTCTGATGCCTGCGTCGGCCTGCAGTTCGGTTCCGGTCGCCGAGTAGCTCCCGATCGACATCGCGGTCGCACCGCCGAGGTCGCCGGTGCGCTCGAGAAGGAGCACGTCGGCTCCGAGTTCGCGCGCCGACAGCGCGGCGGCGAGTCCGGCTCCGCCGCCGCCGACGACGATCACGTCAGTCGTTTCCGCTGCATCCGGATGGGTCATATCGCATCAATCCATCGAGTACACTTAGCTGTAGCCCCGGACTCGCGAGCGGTTCGATCCTCAAGATCGACTGCCACCGACCGCCGGCAGTAGGTTGAATAGGGAACGCTACGAGCGGGGAACCATGGCAGAACGAACCGGAAAGTTGGCGTACATGGTGGAGCCGGAGAACGTACAGATCAAGGAGTATCCCGTCCCCGATCCGGAGCCCGGGGCGGTGCTCACGGAGGTCGAGCGGGCGAACGTCTGCGGGTCCGAACTCCACATCTGGAAGGGACATCACCCGGAGGTCAAAGACGGCGCGCTCGGGCACGAGGCGCTCTGTCGAGTCGAAGAGATAGGTGAGGGCGTCGAGACGGATTACGCAGGAAATCCGATCGAACCGGGCGATCTGGTCGCCCCGGCGTACTTCATTACGTGTCGAAAGTGTCCGGCCTGTCAGAACGGGCAGTTCAACCTCTGTGAAAACGCGTACAAACACTGGTCTAAGTCGCCCGAAGAGCCGCCGCACTTCCACGGTACCTTCGGGACGCACTACTACATCAACCCCGACCAGTACTTCTACAAGATACCCGACGGGTTGGACGAGAACGTCGCCGCGGGCGCGAACTGCGCGCTGTCGCAGATGATCTTCGGGATCGACAAGGTCGATCTCTCCCAAGGCGAGACGGTCGTCGTTCAGGGGGCCGGCGGGCTCGGACTCAACGCCATCGCCGTGGCGAAAGAGCGCGGCGCGAACGTGGTCGTGATCGAGGGGATCGATCGCCGACTGGAGCGCGCCGAGGCGTTCGGCGCCGATCACACGATCGACTTCCGGGAGTACGAAACCGTCGAGGCGCGCGCCGATCGAGTCAAGGAGCTGACCGACGGCGTCGGTGCCGACGTCGGTATCGAGGTCGCGGGCGTGCCTCCGGCCTTTTCGGAGGGAATCCACCTCGTCAGAAGGGGCGGCCGGTACCTCGAGGTCGGTAACGTCAGCCCGGGCCACACCACTGAGTTCGACCCCGGATTGCTCACGCGGCGGGCGATCGAGATCCAGCCCGTCGTTCGGTACGATCCGTGGTATCTGCGACTCGCCCTCGAGTTCCTCGACGAGCACGCCGAGGACTACCCGTACGACCGGCTGATCGACACGGAATTCGACCTCCTCGACGTCTCGGAGGCGCTAGAACGCTCCGAGAGCCGCGAGGTCACTCGGGCGACGCTGCTGCCACACTGAGGGGGCGATACGCGATACGCGTTTCGCCTCAGTGAACGGTTCGCGCGAGTGCGCGGATCGTCCGGGATACCCGGAGATACGAAATCCCGGGAAACGACGGTAAGGCCCGTTCCAACGACCGATTTTTTGAACGGACGACCTTCGTCGTGGGTATCCCTCGATCACCTCGAAACGTTCTCGAGGCCGAAACGGGCCCGTTCGTACCCGTCAGAGAGGATTTCGACGCCGCCTGTGAGTCGCTCGTTGGCATAGACCCGTCCGGCCTCGGCCCGAGGAGCGAACCTATGGGTGCGGTCCGACTTCCTCACCATCGTGTTCGAGATATTCGGACACGATGCTCATTATACCGGCGGGCCGATGCCAGGATAGTCGATGTCGGAAGCGGAGGCAGGTTTAATACGCCCGTCGACGACCCACCGAACATGTCAAAGGTAGCGTACGATTTCGACGGGGACACCGTGATCGTCACGGGCGGGACCTCGGGCATCGGGCGGCGGATCGCACGGGACTTCGGGGACGCCGGGGCGACGGTACTGATCGCGGATGTCGACTCGGAACCGGGAGGTGGCTCCGATCCGACCCACGTCGCGATCGAGGACGCGGGCGGAACCGCGGCGTTCGTCGAGACGGACGTTTCCGATCCCGACCGAATCGCGTCGGTCGTCGAGGCGGCGCGCGACTACGGCGGGGTAGACGTGATGGTCAACAACGCCGGGATTATCGCCCGTAAGGGGCTGTTGGAAGCGACGCCCGAGGAGTACGATCGCGTTCAGGCGATCAACGCACGAGCCGTCCTCTTGGGTTGCCAGTACGCCGCCGCGGACATGATCGACCGGGAGGTCGAAGGCGCGATTCTCAACACCGCCTCGATAAGTTCCGAACACTCGCTGCACGACCACATCAGCTACGACGCATCGAAGGGCGCGGTTCGGATGATCACCCGGACGGCCGCCCTCGATCTCGCCGAGCACGGCATTCGCGTGAACGCGATCGCGCCCGGATTCACCGCGACGCAGCTTTCGGCGTCGGGGCCGGAAGGCGTCCGGGAGGCCGTCGAATCGGGAGAGATCATGAAGCCGGTCCCGCTCGGTCGTGCCGCCGAACCCGAGGAGATCGCCTCGGCTGCCCTGTTTTTGTGTAGCGGCGCGGCCTCCTACGTGACCGGCGAACAACTCTACGTCGACGGCGGCTACCAGATCATCTGAGCGGGAAGGGACCCCAAGAACCAATATTCGAACGGCGCTACGACGGACAATGACGATATATTTCGAGGATCTGTCGATCGGGGACCGGTACGAGGTGGGCGAGTACACGGTCACGAAAGACGAAATCATCACCTTCGCCGAGCAGTTCGACCCACAGCCGTTTCACACCGACGAAGACGCCGCGAAGGAGTCTGTGTTCGGCGAACTCGTCGCGAGCGGGCTCCACACGCTGTGTCTGTCGGTTCGGCTGTTCGTCACCGATTTCGTCAACTGCGACGACGGCTTGGCGAACATGGGCGGAATCGGGATGGACGATCTCCGATGGCACGAGCCGGTTCGCCCGGGCGAGACGCTCCGCGTCGAGGTCGAAGTGATTGAAAAAACGCTGTCGGAGAGCCACGACAACCGCGGCTACGTCGAGTTCGAGCGACACATCTACACCGGCGACACCGAGGTGATGACAGTGCGATCTTACAACATCGTTCGGCGGCGATCGGCTGCCGAGTGATCTCGGGGGCGGCCGTCGATCGGGCGACGGTCACGACTGACCCTGAGAACTATTACCACCGGTTTCGAACGGGACGAGCATGGCCGAGTTTCCAAGCGACGGATGGGCACAGGCGGTAGCGGCGACGGTGAACGACGACGCGGAGTTCGCGCGGATAGCCCGGGAGTTCGATGCGACCGTTCGCTTCGATTTCGGCGAGGACGCGTACGCGTTCGAACTCGGCGGTGGAACTGTTCGATCGGTCCGGGACGCGACGGCGTTTTCGCGTTGGGATGTCGCCGTGCGGGCCCCGATGGACACCTGGGAGACGTTCCTCTCGGAATCGCCGCCGCCGTTCTACAACGACCTCCGGAGCGTCTGGACCCAACATGACATGACCATCGAGGGCGACGTGTTGACTGCGATCCAACACTGGCGACCCCTGAAGTATCTCGTCGCCGTGTTCGGTGAGGTGCGCCGATGACGCTCGGCGAGGACGTCGAGAACGGCCACCACGACCCGATCGAGGGACGATACGTGTGGCTCGAATACGACGACGAGACCTACCGAACGTTCTACGAGATCGCCGGAGACGGCGACATCCCGCTGCTCGTACTCCACACCGCGGGTGCGGATTCGAGGGAGTACCGCCACCTGCTCTGCGACGAGCGGCTCCGCGAGCAGTTCACCATCTACGCGTTCGACATGCCGTGGCACGGGCGGAGCTATCCGCCGCTGGCGGATCGGTGGTGGGAGCGCGATTATCAACTCACCACGGACTTCTACGCGGGGTTCATCGTTCACCTCGCGCGGACGCTCGAACTCGAGGACCCGGTCGTGATGGGCTGTTCGATGGGCGGTGAGATCATCCTCGAGTTGGCGAGCACGTACGCCGAGGAGGTGCGGGCGGTGATCGGCCTCGAGACGACCGACTTCGTCCCGAGCGATCGGGGCTACATCGACGACTTACAGGACATCCTCACGCACCCGAAGGTCGACCAGGAGGTGTTCAGACCGGAGTGGATCCTCGGGTTGCAGGCCCCGCAAAGTCCCGAGCACAACAAACGCGAGACGTGGTGGATCTACAGTCAGGCCGGCCACGGCGTCTACGCCGGCGACATCGACTTTTACGCCCGCGAGTGGGACGCCAGAGAGCGGGTCGAGGAGATCGACACCGACGAGTGCGGCGTGTACCTGCTGACAGGCGAGTACGACTTCTCCGGCCGACCTGAGGACACAGAACGCGTGGCCGAGCGGATCGACGGCGCGACGATCGAGATCATGGACGGGATGGGCCACTTTCCGCCGGTCGAAAATCCCGAGGCGTTCCGCGAGTACCTGTATCCGATCGCCGACGAGATCGTCGAGAAATAACGAACCGATCCGCACGTTGATCGAGGCGAAAATTGCAGTGGCCAACCGAGGGAAAGAGATCCTCAGACTGACCGAGAACAAAGGCGTTATGTCCGGATGAGATAGTTGCCTGCGTCGGTTATCGTTGCCTCACTATCCGGTGGAAGTACTATCGTGGTGTTTTGATCGTCGATGAACGCCGGGCCTTCGATCGAACGACCGGTCGTGAGTCGCTCAGAGCGATAGGCGGGACAGGCTAGCAAGGACCGTCCGAAGTATGCCTCCCGTTTGGAGTATAGTGCCGGACCGGAGGCGTCGGACATCGACGAAACGGGCGTTGAGAGCGATTCTCCACCGTCGGTCGATCCCCTCGCATCGACTCGCCATTTGAGAAACTCGACACTCTCCTCGGGCATGGCGTATCCGAACGTGGAATCGTGTCGGTCGTGGAACCGCTCGACAAGCCGCTGTTCGTCATCGGTCCGGATCCGTGAAGCCGGGAGCTCGATCTGAAGTTCGTCCATCTGTTGTGGATATCGAGCATCAGCGTAAAACGACAGCGACTGCTCCGCTTGTTTGATTCCGGCCCGATCGAAGAAATCTCGAGCGTCCGATTCGAGCTCGGTGAGCGTGCCGTTGACCCCGTCGTGGTCGAAGTGCTCGCTGTCGGTGAAGACACTCGAAACGAAGTCCCGGCGAATGTCCGAGGACAGTCCACCGATCGAACTGACGACGCCAGCGTCCTTCGGAAGCGCGATATCGTCGATCTGTAGTTGACGGGCAAGTTCGACCACGAACGTTCCGAGCGCACCGCCGCCTCCGCTGAGGACGTAGTTCCGTGGATCGATTCCCTGTTCTATGGTCACGGTTTTGATACCGTTTACCATGTCTTGGATCGTGGTTCCGTAGATAGAGTAAGCAGCTTCGAGTGCGGTCAGACCCAGTCTGGATCCGATGCGCTCTCGAATAGCTCGCTCGGCTTCTCGTCGGTCGAGTTTCATCTCGCCACCCAGAAAATAGTCGGGGTTCAAATAGCCGAGAACGAGTGCGGCATCGGTGACTGTGGGCGATTCGTTCCCGTGGCGATAACACACCGGCCCGGGATCGGCACCGGCGCTTTCAGGTCCGACTCGAAGGAGATTCCCGTCGTCAACCCACGCGATAGAGCCGCCGCCGGAACCGATACTCTTTATCCCGACTTTATCGATCCCGAGCATGTAGTGGTCACCGACGACCGCATCCGTACTACGGGGGATCGATCCATCGGTGACGACACACATATCCAGACTGGTGCCGCCCATATCGAGCGCGATAACATCGTTCGAATGGAGTTCGTTCGTCGCCAATTGCCGGGTGGCGACGGGAAGCATCGTGGGGCCAGCGTCGACGGTCCAGATCGGCCTGTCGGCGACCTCCTCGCTTCCCATCACCCCACCGTTTGCGGTGATGATGAGTGGATCGCCCTCGAACCCTCGGGACCGGAGTTCGTTCGAAAGACGTGACAGATAGGAGTTCACCAGCTCGTACACCGCGGCGTCTAGCGCGGTCGAAGACGTTCGTCGGTGTTCCCGGATCGTGGGATTGACTTCGTGACTGAGCGCGTAGTGTACATCTGGTGCGAGATCGTCCAGCAGTTCCCCGATCCGTTTCTCGTGAGCGGGGTTCGTATGCGACCACAACAGCGAGACTGCGACGGCGGTAACGTCGTCGTCGCGGATCTGTTCGATGATATCCTGAAGCTGTGTTTCATCGAGTTTCGTTTCGATATCGCCCTCGGCAGTCGTTCGCTCGGTAACGCCGTACGTCGACTCCCTGGCCACGAACGGGTCCGGAAACGGACGCCACTCGTAGGTGTTTTTTTCGATTTCAGGGCGAAGCCAGAGGATATCACGGAAGCCCGCCGTCGTAATCAGCGCCGTCTCCTGGGTGGTCCCCTCGATAATCGCGTTGGTCGAAACCGTCGTTCCGTGAACGAACTGCTCCGTGTCTGCGAGTAGCTCCCGAACAGTCACGTCGTAGCTGTCTGCTACTTTTTCGACGCTGTCGATGATCCCCCGAGTAAAGTCCTCCGGCGTTGTCGACGTCTTGAACGAGTCCGCGTTACCGGAGTCGCTCCGGATATACAGGTCGGTAAACGTTCCACCTACGTCGACGCAGATTCGATACGTCATCGCGTTTCCCTCTGCTCGTCGCGAAGCAAGCGTGTCGTTTCCTCGTCTATTTCGAATCGAGTCTCGGTTTCGGAAATCGCAACGCCATACGCCGTACGCGCTCGTTCGGGGCTAATCAACCCATTCTTGACATCCGCCAGCACTCGACGGCGGTCCCGGGAAAACGGATCGCCGTATCCACCGGATCCGGAGTCTTCGATTACAACCGTCTCATTCGGCCCGATCGCCTCGACGCCGAAATACGGGAGGTCGATTTCGCGTCCGTCGCCCGTGATTTTCCGAAGCCGTGAGAACGCAGCCTCGCCGCCACCGAGGATTCCGCGAGCGGGAGAATCGCGGTGGTTTCCCGTGTACGCCAGGTTCATCGAGCGTTGTCGAGGTTCTATCACGTTGATCGATCCGGGGGCTCCGCGCCACTTGCCTGCCCCTTCCGAATCGGGGCGAAGTTCACTCCTCCTGACGAGGATCGGGAATTTCCCCTCGTCGAGTTCGATACTGTCGCGGTTCGGAACTGCACCGCCGCCTGGCGACGTGTAAGTCAACCACCCGTCGTACTCGAAGCCAGCCGGTCCGCCGCCAGCAGTGAGAAATATCTGATTGATATACTCTTCGTCGTCGCGGCGAAAGTCCACCCCCGAAATCACGGGATAGTCGAGGATACCGGTCGTCGCCTCGCTCAGTCCGTGTGGCTCCCCGAGCTCACCGAAGGCAGCCTGCACCGCATTGATCAGCACGTGACAGACCTCGGTGGTCGCGACCGCGGTTCCGGCAGGATACGTCTGTTTGCCGATTATTTTCCCCTCGTCCATCTCGATCTGAATCGGTTCGATGGCACCGTGATTGTGTGGGATATCCGTGTCGAGGTTATTGAAAATACCCGCATACACGGCGGCCGTCGTTGTCGCTTCGGAGAGATTGAATCCCGACGGAACCGCTTCCATATTTTCCGTGAGATCGACCGATATTTGTTCCGCGTCCGGATCGATGGATAATTTCACCCGAACCTCGACCCCATCTGGAGCGCCCGGGATCGGATCGTGATACGCCGAGTATTCGAGATCCCGTTCGGGAAGGTCGGCGATGTGCTTTCGCATCATTCGATTTCCGTATTCGAGCCACGCATCGACGAAATCTCGGATTCGGTCGACGCCATACTCCTCACAGATCTCTTCGAGACGCGTTTCTCCTTTGCGTACTGCGGCAACTTGTCCCCGGTAGTCACCGAGCCACTGCGTTTCACCGAGACGGACGTTGAGTGCTATCATTCGGACGATATCCGTACGATCCTCGAAGTCTTCTTGAATACGAACAGCCGGGAAGTGAGGACCCTCTTGGTAGATGTTCTCTGCTTTGGCCGGGTACGTCGTTGGTTCCGGTGCACCGACATCGGCCTGGTGGGCTCGGTTTATCACCCAAAACAGCGGTTCGTCCTGATAAAACACCGGGACGGATAGCGTATAGTCGGCGTGGTGTGTTGAGCCGGCGTACGGCGAATTGGTGAGAAAACAATCACCGGGAGAGATATGGTCGAAATGCTCAAGGATATATTCCGGCGTTAAATGCAGATTCGCAGCGTGCACGGGGAGTCCTTCATCGATCATGAACTGGCGTCCATCGAAGAGGGTGAAGCCGGACGAGAAGTCTCTCGCCTGTGCGATGACGCCCGATCGGGCAGACTTTTTCAGCACCTGTGAGACTTCACGGGTGGCCATCTCGAATTTTTTCGAGAGCACGCTCATTTCGAACGGATCGATTCCATAATCTACATTCGGTCCTCGTTCGGCGTTCATCTTGCTGAACGATAGCAATAGTCGTATTTATCCTTTTGTTTACCGCAGTCTACCGGTGGAGGTTCGGGATCCGATACACCGAGACAACGCCGTCGACACTACACGGCTGGTGGAGCCGGTCGGGGGACGACGTCCACCGGCTACGAAGCCGTTAAGTGTGCGAGGTGCGTCCAATACCCAACGTGACATCCCCAATATCGATCCGTCGCAAACGGCGGTGGAAGAGATCATGAACGAAGAACGCTACGACATCGTCATCGTCGGCTGTGGCGTCGCCGGACTCACGGCCGGGCTTCGGGCGTCGGAACTGGGCGCGTCGGTGTGCATCCTCGAGAAGTCGCCGAAGAAACACCGCGGCGGACACACGCGATTCACCGAATCGTTCCGCATCCCCGCGGCGGACATCGATCTCGACGTGGAGTTCAACGTCCCCGATTACACGAGTTCGGACTTCTACACCGACATCATGAACGTCACCGACTATCGGGCCGACCCGGATCTCGCCGACAAGGTCGCGAACGGCTCCGCGGAGACCTTCGAGTGGATGACCGAGCACGGCATCGACTGGGAGTATCAAGCGCCGCATCCCGGCTACACCGCGGGCCGCGTCTGGCTCGACGGCGAGCAGTTCGTCGACGAGCTGGTCGAGTTGGTCGAAGACGAGGGCGGCGAGTTCTTCTACGAGGCCGAAGCCCGCTCGATCGTCCGAAACGACGCCGGCCGCGTCGTCGGCGTCGACGCAAGGGTCGGGTGCGAGGCGACGCGCTTCGAGGGCGACGCCGTCATTCTCGCCGCCGGTGACTACGGGTCCAGCAAGGAGAAACGAACCCGGTACTACGGCCCCGGCTACGGGAACATGAAGGTCCGCGGCAGCCGGTACAACACCGGCGAGGCGATCGAGGCCGCGATGGACGTCGGCGCGAAGTCCGACGGCGAGTGGGGCGATGCGCACATGGCGCTCATCGACGCCGGGTCGCCGGACGTCGAGGGCGGGATCACCCGCATCGACGGCTACCAGTACGGGCTCATCATCAATCACGACGGCGAGCGGTTCGTCGACGAGGGACAGGACTCTCGGGCGCACACTTACGCGAAGTTCGGCCGCCGGATCTTCGAACAGCCCTACCACGAAGCGTTCATCGTCGTCGACTCGAAGGTCGTTGACGACGTCGCACACATGGGGCCCTCGCGGGCTATCACCGGCGATTCGATCGAATCGCTCGCGAACCGCCTCGGGATCGAGAGGGTCGACAAGACCGTCGAGACGGTCGAGGCGTACAACGCGGCCTGCGATCCGGACGCCGCAGACAGCTACGACGCGAACAGCCTCGACGGCAACGCCACCGACGGGCTCGATCTCCCGAAGTCGAACTGGGCGCTCCCGCTCGACGAGCCGCCGTACACCGGCTACCCGGTCACGGGCGGCATGACGTTCGCCTTCGGCGGCGTCGCGACCAACACGGACGCCGAGGTGCTCGACACCCGCGACGATCCGATTCCGGGGCTGTACGGCGCGGGCAATGCGACCGGCGGGCTGTTCTACGGGAACTACCCCGGTGGGACCGGCCTCACGAACGCCGCCGTATTCGGGAAAATCGCCGCCGAAAACGCGGTTGACGATCGTCGGAACTGACACATCGATCCGAGAGCGGTTCCGTTCTTCCCTCGTTACTGACGTCATGGAGGTCGGGAGTCGTCGAATAACCCGCTTCACGATTACGACAGATCGATCGACCTCGGAGGGATACGTCTCATCGGACGCCGCGTCGGGGGGGTCGTCCGCATGGGCTCGATGGCCTCCCCGAGCGTCGTCCCGGAATCGGGGTCGGTCGTCACGATCAGCGTCGCCGGGGGCCAGCGTATCCGCCCGCACGTTTTTCATGGGCGGCGGCGAAGCCCTCGACATGCGATTCGAACCGACGGACGTTCAACGGGCGCTGCGCGAGGAAGTGCGGTCGTTCGCGGCCGAGGAGATCGCTCCGATCGCGGCCGAATGCGACCGCACCGGCGAGTTCCCCGACGGCGTGCTCGACGACCTGGGCGAGATGGGATTGACGGGGCTGACTCTCCCCGAGGAGTACGGCGGGGAAGGGGCGGGGCTCGTCGAACTCGTCATCGCGATCGAAGAGCTCTCGACGGCCATGATGCCGGTCGCGAGCGCGCTCGCGTTGCATCTGGGGGTCGCCACGGTCGTCGAACGGTTCGGCACCGACGGACTGAAAGACGAACTGCTCGCCGAGATGGCGAGCTACGACACCGTCGGCGCGCTCGGCTACTCCGAGGACGACGCCGGCAGCGACAAGAGCCGGATGGAGACGACCGCCGAGCACGACGGCGACGAGTGGGTCATCGACGGCCACAAGCGCTGGGTGACGAACTTCTTCGACGCGGACTACGTCCTCACGTACGCGAAGACCGGACCCGACGCCGACGCGCCCCGAAACGTGAGCGCCTTTCTCGTTCCGTCCGACGAGTTCGAGGTCGACCACGTCTGGGACACCCTCGGCGCGCGAGCGCTCAAATCACCGCGGGTCACGCTCTCGAACGTGCGAGTGCCCGACGAGCGTCGCGTCGGCGAGGTCGGATCGGCCGCGATCGAGCGCGGAACGGTCTACAACGGCGTCAACGTCCCCGCCAGAGCGGTGGGGATCGCCAGGGCCGCCCTCGAGGATACGATCGAGTACACGGCCGACCGCGAGCAGTTCGGCCGGTCGGTCGGGGACTTTCAGGGCGTCCGATGGCGGGTCGCGGAGATGGCCGGAAACGTCGATGTCGCGCGATTGCTGACGCTGCGGGCCGCTGATCTGGCCGATCGCGGCGGCGACTCGAAACGCGAACTCGCGATGGCGAAGATAGACGCGACGGAAACTGCCGTCGAGGTCACGAACGAGGCGCTCCAGCTCCACGGCGGCGTCGGCTACACGGCTTCGAAGGACATCGAGCGGTACCTTCGGGACGCGCGGCTGTTGACTATCGCCGGCGGGCCGAACGAACTGCACCGAAACACGCTCGCTGATGCCGTCTACGGGGAGAAATAGCCGCTTTCGGATCCTACGCCGCGACCGGATCGTCCGGCAGTGCCTCGTCGGGAACGACGCCGTCGTCCCACCCCCGGAGCTCGTAGTACTCCTCGATCCCGCGGTCCAGTTCGGGGACCTCGTACGGAAGCACATCGTCCGAATCGTCGAAGCCACGCCGGTTGTTGAAGTGTCGTTCGAGCGTGACGGTCCGCGCGCCGACGTCGAGCAGGTCCTCGAAGTCCGCGCCGAAGAGCGTCTCGTATCGCTCTTGGTTCATATAGTCGCGGGAGAACTTACAGACGATACCGCTGTCGTTGAGCGCCATCAGGTTCTCCCGTTCGATGAGGCGTTCGGCCTTGCCGTCCATGCCCGTCGGCTCCATCGCTTCGCTGGCCTCGACGAGCGGGTACTCGACTGAGTAGAAGGTCGCGTACATGTGGTCGGCACCGCGATTCGCGACGGCATATGAGAGCGCCTGCCCATGGAGGACGCGGCCCTCGTGGGCTGCGAAGTCCATCCCCTTGACCGACCAGTTCCCGACGCCCAGCTCCTCGTGCGCCCGATCGATCCCCTCCGCGAGCGTGTCGCCGATCCCATCGCGGTGGGCGATCTTCTCGACGAGATCGTGGATGAGTTCGGTGTTCCCGAACTCGTCCTCGCTGTCGAGGTAGGCGGCGATCGTGTTGCCGGCCGAGATCGAATCGAGCCCGTAGCGGTCGCAGAGTTCGTTCGAGATCATCACGTCGACGATGTCGTCGACGCCGCTGTTGGAGCCGAAGGCCATCGCCACCTCGAATTCGGGCCCCTCAGTCTCGACGCCGCGCTCCTCGTCGCGCGTCGGGAGTTTGCAGGCGAACGCACAGGACGAACAGGTCCCCTTCTTGTACTTTTTCATCTCTACGGCGTCGCCGTTGATCCCCTCGACGCCCTCGAAAGACTGCTCGGAGAAGTAGTACGACGGGAGGCCGTCGATTTCGTTCGCGAGATCCATCACGGCGACGGTCCCTTGGCGTTTCATGATGTGGTCGTCCGTGGCCGCCTCGCGGTGAATCTCCATTTGCGTGGCTGGAATCTCGATCTCCGGGCGGGAGTCGCCCTCGACGGTGAGCGCCTTGAGATTCTTCGAGCCCATGACAGCGCCCAGCCCGCCGCGACCGAACGCGCGCTCCTCTGTCGTCATGATGGAGGCGAACCGGACCTCGTTTTCGCCGGCCGGGCCGACGATCGCCGTCTTGTCGCTCTCGATCCCGTGTTCGGATTCGAGGTATGCGGCCGTCTCGGGAACGGTCGCACCCTCGAGGTCGGGCACCGCTTCGAACTCGACGGCCTCGTCGGTGACGTGGACGATCGTGAGTTCGTCGGCGCGACCGGTGAACTCGATCGCGCCGTAGCCCGTGTCGGCGAAGTTCCGCGACATGAAGCCACCGGCGTTCGAGGAGACGAGCCCGTCCGTGAGCGGCGAAACGGCCGTACAGTTCATCCGGCCGGTGAAGCTCATCGTCGCGGTCTGCATCGGACCGGTGGTGAATATCAGCCGATTCTCCGGGCCGAGCGGGTCGGCATCGAAGGGCGTGCGGTCGTGAGCGAGCTTCGTGGCGAGCCCACGTCCCCCGATGTATCGCTTCGAAGCGTCCTCGATATCCGTCTCCACGGTCGTCGACCCCTCCAGGTCGACCGTCAACAGCGGGCTCGGATTGTGTAGCATACACGGGGTTCCGTTCCGCGACCCGATAAATGTTGATACGACGGCGAGATCCAGTAGGCGCCCTGTGGCCGCCCCGATCGCGGTCTATCAGGTCCGAAAGCTACCCCGTGCGACGGCGACCGCTTCACCCTCCTCGTCCTCGACGATGATGTCGGCGACAGCGACTGAGCCGCCGAATCGAAGCACTTCCGCCTCGGCGGTCAGATCGCTCGTCGCCGCGGCGAGGTAGTCGATCCGCAGGTCGATCGTGAACGCCGGGCGTGTTTCCTCGAACTGCGACATTACGGCTGCGGCACCCACGTTGTCGGCGAGCGCGAAACTCGCCGCACCGTGCATCGTGACGAATCGACCGGTGTTGAACGTGAGTTCCTCTCGAAAGGGAAGCCGGGCTCTCGCGTGACCGTCTTCGGCGTCGGTGATCTCCATGCCGAGAAACTCGGTCATGGGCATTCCGTTGATGAACTCCGGCGGGTTCGATGGCATCGGTATCGAACTCCCGTCCCGGGACGTTAAATCGTTTCCGTCGCCCCGGCTGGAGATCGATCACTCGAGGAGGTGTCGCCACCGATCCCCGCCGTCGAACGGGGTGTACAGCGAGACGCGGTCGACGTGCTCGTAGCGCTCCTCCAGCGCCGCCCGGAGATCCGGCCAGTCGGCTTCGACGCTGAACGCCTCGAGCATCTCGTCTGTGACGTGCTCGCCGAGTTCGTCCCACCGTCCCGCGGTCGAGAGGTCGTGGAGCGTATCGGAGACGTCGCCCCAGCCGTGAACGTCGAAGATCGTTCGATACGTCCGCGTCGAGCCGTAGAAGCCGATCTGCTGGCGGACCGCTTCTCGGGCCTTCTCGCGTTCCTCCCCCCGTCCGGTGATGGCGAACGTCTGTGCGGACAGCGTCACCTCGTCGGGGTCGCGATCGCCGATCGCCGCCCCCTTCTCGACGTTCGGAACGACGACCTCCTCGATGTACTCGGGGGAGTTGATCGGGTGAATGTGCAATCCGTCACAGAGATCGCCCGCGAGTTTGAGGTTGAACGGGTTGACGCCGGCGACGTAGATCTCCGGCGGGGCGTCGCCGGACGGCTCCGGCCGGAAATCCTCCGGGCAGAGCGTGATCTCGTAGAAGTCGCCGCGGAAGTCGACCTCCCCGCCCGATTCCCAGACGTCCCACAGGTGTTTGAGCACCTGGACGTACTCACGAAGGCGCGGGCCCGGTTTCTCCCACTCGAACTCGACCGAGAAGCGCCGCTCCATGTGGCCTTTGACCTGTGCGCCGAGACCGAGAAGCAAGCGACCGCCGGTGAGCTGTTGGATGTCCCTCGCGGTGTAGGCGGTCACCATCGGGCTTCGCGGGAACGCCACGGCGATGGCCGATCCGATATCGATGTCGTCGGTTCGTGAGCCGGCGGCCGTCAACAGCGTGTAGGGCGAGCGCTTCGTCTCCGTGACCCAGAAGCCGTCGAATCCCATTCGCTCGGCGGCGGCAGCGATGTCACCGATCTCCGTGATCTCCGGCGACGGCGTGTACGCGTCGATTCGCATACACGTGGTACCGCCGGTGGTGTAAAATAGGTTGGCGTGGAAGCCGTCGAATCGACCCGGTCGACCTATGAGTCGTTGATGTAGACGGTGATCCGCTCGATCGCCTCGTCGGCGTCGTCGAACTCGAACACGTCACAGAACGCCGCCTCTGCCGGGTCGCCGTCCGGACCCGTACCCGTCACCACGCCGGCGGTCACGGAAACGTCGTCGTCGTGGATCCGTCGCTGCACGTCGTGGGTCGAATCCGTCACGGACCGGTGGTCGGTGATGTAGGCCGCCAGACCGTCGAACCCCTCCAGCGGGCCGGCCAACGATTCGTAGACGAAGTCGTCCGAAAGCGCCGGGCGGGCGAGTTCGGGATCCGTCTCGTCCAGTGCGGCGAAGTACGCGTCGATCAGCTCGTTTCTGGTGTCGGTCGGCATGGTAGAGCGATCTTCGCGCAGCGGCTTAAAATGAACCGTGTGTTGAGGAACGCATACGTTCCCTTTTTTTATCCCCCATCGAGAACGTCCGGTATGAATGCGACCGACGAGTGGTACGACGTGTCACGAATCACCGATAAAAGCTATTCCATACTCGAAGCCGACGATTACGGAATGTTTCTCATCGAAGGGGAGGACCGGGCAGTGCTCGTCGACGCCGGCGCGGGCGTCGGGGACCTCCGCGGATTGGTCACGGACCTCGTCGACACGCCGATAACGCTCGTCGTCACGCACACGCACTGGGACCACATCGGCGCGGCCAGCCAGTTCGACGACGTGCTCGTGAGCCCGCTCGAACTCCCGCCGGACGGCCGAATCCGAATCGACAGCCTCTCCGACGAGTTCGTCCACCGCCCGACGCAGTTCACGAACCGGTGGGTCGACGCCGGCAACGAACTCCCCGGCGATCTCGCCCCGGACGAACACACGATCGACCCCGCCGACGCCGACCCGCTTCCCGCCGACGGACTGATCGACCTCGGCGATCGCTCACTCGAGGTGATCGAATTTTCGGGCCACGCGCCCGGCCACTTCGGCCTCCTCGATCCGGCGACGAAGACCCTCTACGGCGGCGACGTGATTCACTTCGATCACAACCTCTACATCATGTTCGAGGACTGCGATCTCGAAGCCTACGTCGACTCGATGGCGCGCCTCAAGGAACTGCGCGACGACGGCGCGTTCGACGTCCTCGCGACGAGCCACAACGAGCCGATTTCCGGGGACGACCTCGGGATCGTAGACGAGTTACTCGACGGGCTTCGAGAGATCGCGGCGGGCGAGCGCGAGTACGAGATCGTCGAGACCGACTGGGGGGAGGCTCGCTCCTACGAGATCGGCGACTCCGAAGTGCTCACGAAAACGACGATTTAAATTCGCGTGACGGGACCGAACACCATGGCAAAAAAGACGTTCGACGAGCGCGAATCGATGATCGGAACGTCCGTTCGGACCGCCGAGGGGCTACGAATCGAAGCCGGAAAGGTCGCGGAGTTCGCGGCCGCGATCGGCGACGACAATCCGATCTACCGGGACGCGGAAATCGCTCGCGAACGGGGCTTCGAGAACGTTCCGGCACCGCTCACCTTCACCCGCATCGCGGAGTTCCCACGCTATCGGCCACCGGAGTTCGTCGAGCCACGCGGATTCGGGCTCGAATTGGATCCGACGACGACGCTGCACGGCGAGGAGGCCTACGAGTATCACGCCCCGGCCGTCGTCGGCGACGTGCTCTCGGCGACGGCCACGCTCACCGACGTGCGCCGCCACGAGGGCGAACGGGGCGGCGAGATGACGTTCGCAGAGATCGAAGAGGTCTTCGAGGATCGATCGGGGCGACCGATCGTCACGGTTCGGAGCACGTACATCGAGACGGAGGGGGCGGACGTGTTGGCCGAGTCGAGCGATTCACCGGAGACCGAAACGCCGGACGCTGATGGGGATCTGAGACTCGTCTCGAAGGACCTCGACCGACGGGATTTCGTCAGATACGCGGGCGCGAGCGGCGATTTCACGCCGCTTCACTTCGACGAGCCGTACACCCGATCGTGCGGCTTCGAGACGGTGTTCGCCCAGGGGATGTTGACCGCCGGCATCGCCTCGCGGCCTCTCACCGATCGGTTCGGCGTCGGATCGATCCGACAGTACCGGGCTCGGTTCGATGACATCGTCAATCCGGGCGAAGCCGTCGTCGTGTCAGGGGCGATTGCGAAGGAGCGATCCGACGGCGGGACGCCGCTCGTCGATATCGATCTCGTCGCCACGACGCGGGAGGGGCGGCGCGTCCTCTCGGGGAGCGCGACCGCAGTTGCCGACCCGGAGCGATAACGGGCGTCGATCCGCGGTTAGAAGTCACCGGAGTCCAGCCGAGTTCGGACCTCCTCGGGAACCGGAACGGAACTGCCGTCGGAGTCGTCGACGAAGACGACGACCACCTCCGCCTCGAAGACGTCCACTCCGTCACGACGACCGACCGCCTCGAACGTAATCGAAGAGCCGCCGATCGTGTGCGAAAGCGAGATCGTGACCAGATCGCCGACCAGTATCGCTTCGAGGTACTCGACCTCGGCGTGCGCGATCGGGTACAACAGGCCGTCCTGCTGTTGAATCTGGTAGGCGGAGTGGTCGATGTCCTCCATGAGTTGGTTTATCGCGCGAACCGTGTAATCGAGCACCGCCGGGGTGTATACACGCCGCGAAAAATCCGTGTCGGCGGCTCGGAGTTTCCAGTCGAACTCGTAGACCATACGTTCGGTAGCCGGAGGGAGAACCTTAGTGTTGCTCCCCAATGTCATCAAGACGGGAACCGCCGATCGCGCTACTCGAAGAACTCCTCGACGCGGCGTTTCGTCTCGGGTTCTTGGTACGCCGCGATGGCGTGGTGGATCGCCTGCCGCATCGACTCGTCGAGGTTCGGCGGTCGGACGGAGTGGACCTGCCGTTTGGCGAGCCCGTGAATGTAGGCGGGTTTCGAAGCCAGCGTTTCGGCGAGGGCGTCGACGGCGTCGTCGAAGGCGTCCGGTTCGTGGAGTTCCTCGATCAGCCCGACCTCGTGGGCCCGCTCGGCGTCGATCGACTCGCCGGTCATGATCAGGTACTTCGTCATCCCCTCGCCGATCATACCGGGGAGTTTCTGCGCCCCGCCGAGGTCCATCGCGAGGCCCATCGTCGACTCGGGAAGGCCGAACTGCGCGGTCGTGTCGGCGATGCGGACGTCACACGCCACCGAGAGTTCGAGCCCGCCGCCGAGAACGTGGCCTTCGAGTGCGGCGACGACTGGCGCATCGAGCGACTCGATGGTTCGGAGCGCCTCGTGGACCGGTTCGAGCAGATCGCGAACGTCGAGGGGATTCATCTCGGCCCACTCGGGAACGTCGGACATGTCCACGCCCGCGGAGAAGTTCCCCTCGGTGCCGCGAATCGTGACGACGGACACCTCCTCGTCGGCCAGTTCATCGAATATCTCGCCGAGACGGACGTACATACCGCCGGTCATGGCGTTCGATTTTCCCGGCCGGTTCAGCGTGATGTCGACGCGGCCGTCGGTCCGGTCGACGAGGACGTTGTCGGATGCCATGACGACCGTTTCGGTGGTACCCACTTCGGTGTTCCGCCCGGCGTCGGAGCGGGGTCGACGCGCCCGAACGATCGGGCAACACAAATATCGCCCCGCCGAACGGCTCCCATGACCGACGCGAACGAGTGGTTCCTCGAAAACCACGATCACCTGCGGGATCTCGGCATCACGCTGGAGTCACAGCGCGAAGGATACGTCAGACTCTCACTGCCGTACGACGAATCGCTGGCGAACCCGGGAACCGGCGTCATGCAGGGCGGCATCGTCGCCACGCTGATCGACCACGGCGGCGGCGCGGCGATTCGGACGACCCTCGAGAACCCGCGGGAGACGACGCACGCCTCGACCGAGTTGAACGTGAGCTATCTGCGGCCTGCGACCGCCGACTTGACCGCCGAAGCGACGGTCGTGCGGTCGGGGCGAACGCGCGGGGTCGTTCGCGTCGACGTGACCGCCGAGACGCCGAAGGGGGTAAAGGAGATCGCCGTCGGGCGCGTCTCGCTGTATCTCGACCGAGGATAGCGCGGAGACGGGGCTGATCGCTGGGTCTATCATGACGTGTCACGAGTGTTCGAGTGAGTGATCACGACCGCATGAACCGCGAATTTGCGTTAACCGACGAACACGAGAAGCTGCGCGAAGGGGTTCGAGCGTTCACCGAGGAGCGGATTAAACCCGAGATCGAACGCTATCGCGAGTCCGGTGAGTTTCCCCACGACGTGCTCGATTCGATCGCCGACGCCGGTTATTACGGATATCCGTACCCCGAACAGTACGGCGGCACGGGCGAGGAACTCGACGCCCGCGCGATGGCCGTCATCCAAGAGGAACTCTCGCGCGTCTGGAAGTACCCGGCCGGCGTGTTGAACGTCTCGTGGGCGCTCGTCGGCAACCCGATCTACGAGCAGGGCACGGAGCGGCAGCGCGAGGAGTGGTTGACGGGGCTTTTGACCGGCGAGTTGCTCGGCGCGCTCTCGATGACCGAACCCGACGCGGGGAGCGACGTGACCCGCGCGACAACCACGGCCGAGCGCGACGGCGACGAGTGGGTCATCGACGGCCACAAACACTGGACCTCCTACGGCGAGGTCGCGGACCTCATCGTCGTCCTCGCGAAGACCGGCGACGGCGGCCACGATCTGAGCCTGTTCGGTATTCCGATGGAGACGCCGGGCGAGCGCGACGGCGTCGAGTTCGTCCGCGACATTCCGAGCATGGCGGGTGACTACGGCGTCGAAAGCGAGATCCAGTACCACGGCCTCCGTCTTCCGGAGGAGAACTTGATCGGCGAACTCGACGAAGGGTTCAAATACGCGATGGCGGCGCTGGATCTCGGACGGATCGGGACCGCCGCCCAGGGCGTCGGGCTGGCACAGGGTGCCTATGAGGCGGCCCGCCAATACGCCGACGAACGCGAGCAGTTCGACCGCCCCATTCGGACCTTCCAGGGGGTGGGCTTCAAGATCGCCGACATGTGTATGGACATCGACGCGGCGCGGCTGTTGACGATGCAAGCCGCCGGAACGATGGACCGAGGCGAGCGCCGACAGGCGAGTTTCGAAGCGGCGAAGGCCAAGACGTACGCGACCGACGTAGCGATGGACGTGACGACCGAAGCGGTGCAGGTACACGGCGGCGTCGGCTACTCGACGGATTACCCCGTCGAACGCTTCATGCGCGAGGCGAAAGGGACCCAAATATACGAGGGGACGAACGAGATCAACCGACAGGTCATCCTCAATCACCTCTACGGGTGAACGGTGATCGCGGCGCAGAATCCGTAGCTGGCGCCAATATTGATATGTCCTCGACCGATTGTACGATCCATGTCAGAAACCCCCCAACAGGTTCCCGACGAGTACGAGTTGTTCATCGACGGCGAATGGGTAGCGGCGTCGGGCGCCGAGACGTTCGGGACGATCGATCCGGCCACCGAGGAGGTAATCGCGACGGTCGCAGCGGCGGGCGCCGAAGACGTCGACGCCGCCGTCTCGAACTCGAAAGCGGCACTCGACGAGTGGCAGTCCATCCCCGCGAGAGAACGGGGGCGCATTCTGTTGGACATCGCTGACGCGATCCGCGAGGACGCGGACCGGCTCGCGTGGATCGAAACCGTCGACAACGGAAAGCCGCTTTCGCAGGCGAAAACGGACGTGCTTCGGTGTGCGGAGTACTTCGCGTACTACGCGGGGATGGCCGACAAGCTCGAAGGCGAGAGCATTCCCCGTTCCGATGAATACGTGGACTACACCGTCCACGAACCGCTCGGCGTCACCGCCCACATCATTCCCTGGAACTTCCCGGTTGGCATCCTCGGACGCGGGCTCGCGCCCGCCCTCGCCGCCGGGAACACGGTCATCGCCAAACCCGCCGAGCAGACGCCGCTGTCGGCGCTGGAGATCGGCGCACTCGCAGTCGAGGCCGGACTACCCGCGGGCGTCTTCAACGTCCTTCCTGGCTTCGGGCCCGACGCGGGCGAACCGCTCGTCGCGCACGACGACGTCGCGCAGGTGACGTTCACCGGATCAGTCCCGACCGGTCGACTGGTCGGGAAAGCCGCCCTCGAGGGGCTGAAGCCGGTGCATCTCGAACTCGGCGGAAAGAATCCCAACGTCGTCTATCCCGACGCGGATCTCGATCGTGCAGTCGAGAGCACGGTCAAATCGATCTTCAGTCGAAACGCCGGGCAGGTCTGTTCGTCGGGGTCGCGGCTCCTGTTGCACGAGGACGTCCACGACGAATTCCTCGATCGGCTCCACACTGCCGTCGACGAGCTGTCGATCGCCTCCGGCGTCGAGGATCCGGACATCGCGGCGATCACGTCGAAAGAACAGTACGAGTCCATCCTCGAATACATCCAGATCGGGCGCGAAGAGGCGGGTGAGCCGCTCATCGGCGGCGAAGCGGTCGACCGGACGGGCTACTTCATCGAGCCGACGATCTTCGACGGCGTCGGGATGGACATGCGAATCGCCCGCGAGGAGATCTTCGGACCGGTGCTGTCGGTGCTGACGTTCTCGGACGAACAGGAGGCGATCGAGTTGGCGAACGACGTCGAGTACGGCCTCGTCTCCGGTATCTTCACGAACGACATCGGGCGAGCGCATCGGTTCGCCCGGGATATCGACGCCGGCGGCGTCTATATCAACGAGTGGTTCTCGAGCGGGATCGAAGCGCCGTTCGGCGGCTACAAGAACAGCGGCCTCGGACGGGCGAAGGGGCTCGCCGCGCTGGAGGAGTACACCCAGATCAAGAACGTCTGTGCCCGGATCGAGTGAACGCTGTTCGTTCGCTGGGATCCTCGGAAGACGTGCCAACTGAAAGCCGATAATCAGTCGTTAAACGGCCGATTAAGCCCGTATCCCCGGCTGGTATAAAACATTTAACGATATGTAACTATCGCGCTATCGTGAATGTATGTGGGAGTACATCCGGGGGAAGTCGGTCGTTCCGGGGATAGCCGCCGAGTCGATGTTACTGTACGTAGGGTTGGGATTCGCCCTCGCGGCCGGCGCAGCGAACACGACGGTGCCGATGGGATACGCGGCGGCGATCGTAGTCGCGATGGCCGCTGGTCTCGGAGTAGTATCGATCGCGATCGGTGGCGCAGTCGGCGTACTCGTCCACGATCTGTTCTACGGTGCCGCAGGATACTGGACACTGATCGTCTCGGCGTGGATCGTCGCGTACGCGGGGTCGATCGCGTGGCTCTCGCCGGAATCGCGATATCCGCTCATGAGCCGGCAGCGTCGGACGGCTCGGTCGATACTCTCGTACGTCTTTATCATGGTCACCGCTGGCGTATACGCGACAGGGGTGACGGCGTGGCTCGCGACGGCTCTAGACGGGATGCCGGTCTACATCGCTACCGGGAGGTTGCTCCCCGGCGTCGCGATCGCGGTCGCGGTCGGATCGGTGATGCTGCTCGCGTTCGAACTGCTTGACTGGACGTCCCTCGTCGGCACCGATCGGTCGAAGAGCGCCGACCGTCCCGAGACGGATGGCGGGGCACTGTTGCGGGTCGACCCGACAACGGTGACCGCGGCCGGACTGTTCGCGATCGGTGCCGCATGGCTCGGCGGGATCACGGTGCTCGATATTCTCGCTCGCGATCTGGGACTGTTCGGCTCCGAACAGCAACTCGGCGAGTACGTCGTCGGAATCGTGGGTACCGATTCGTTGCTCTCGACGGTCGCCGTCGCCGCCTTCGCCGGCGTCTATCGATACGGCGAACTGGCGGTGCTGCTTTCGGCACCGATCGCCGTCCTCGCGGTGTGGTGGTACACCGGCCATCGGAGCACGTGGACGTCGATCGAGCGGGGGCGATACGATGAGTGAAAACGCCGACGGTTCGAGCGGGCGCGAGGGGAACCCCGAAGCACGGACGAGACGGGAGATGCTCCTGACGCTCGGCGGCGTGACTGTGGGGGCAGCGGGGTACGGCTACGGAATCCAACCATCTGCGGGGGACGCATCGCAGTGGGCGACGCACGACGGCTCGACGACCGATCGACACGTCGAGGCGGCGAGAGCGATCGCGGAGGCCGTGTACCCGACATCCGCGTCGGTCGACCGAGCGTTCATCGAAGACCACGTGTTCGGCCGCACGGAACCACGGCCGGGACACATGGACGGAGTCCGATCTGCGATCGAAACGGTGGACGGGTACGCGGTGGCACGGTTCGGAAGCCGGATTTCGGCGCACCCACCCGAACGACGCAGGCACGTACTGCGCTCGATGGGCGTGACCGAGGCACATCCGAATCCGAACGGGACGGCGGCGGAGCGCATTCGATTTTACCTCCTGAACGATCTGCTCTTTGCGCTTTTGACCTCGCCGGTGAGCGGCGATCTGACGGGGATCGAGAATCCCCCGGGGTATCCCGGCGGGCGTGGGGCGTATCGACGAGCGCCGGACGGCGGTGAGAGCCGATGAGCGAGATCGATCGGCGACCGTCGGACGCGGACGTCTGCGTCGTCGGCTCCGGCCCAGCGGGCGCGTTTACAGCCTACTCACTCGCGCGGAAAGGCCACGACGTCGTCGATGTCGACGCCGGAAAACGGTTGAGCCTCGAGGATCACCGAAGACGACTCGAACAGTGGCTGCGTCCCGATTTCGATCGCATGGAGTTTTGGCACGAGGAGCCGCGGGATCGGTACAGTTCGACGGGCGATATATACGCGCGATTGAACGAGACGCGGGTGAAAGCGGTCGGTGGCACGTCGCTCCACTGGGATGCGAATACGCCACGGCTTCATCAAAAGGACTTCGAGATGGACACCCGGTACGGGCTGGCGAGCGACTGGCCGATCGATTACTCCGATCTCCGACCGTATTACGCCCGCGCCGAGCGTGAGATGGGCGTCTCGGGGGCTGACGACAACCCGTTTGGACCGCCGCGGGAGGAACCGTATCCGCAGGCGGCGTTTCCGCCGAGCTACTCGGATGCGCTGTTCGCCGAGGCGTGTGAGGAACTCGGGATCGCGATGAGTTCACAGCCGAAGGCGATCAATTCAGAGCCGTACGACGAGCGGGCCGAATGTCGGGGGTACGGAGTCTGTAACGCCTGTCCGACCGGCGCGAGGTACAGCGCTGACGTGCACGTTCGGAAGGCGGAGACCGAAGGCGCGCGGATCATTGATCGCGCACCCGCACTCTCGATAGAGCACGACCGGACCGGCGAGCACGTCGACGCGGTCGTGTACGCCACGCCGGACGGAGAGCGCCACCGACAGACGGCCGACGAGTTCGTCATCGCGTGCGGTGGAATCGAAACGCCGCGTCTGCTGTTGCTGTCGGAGTCGAAGGAACACCCCGACGGACTGGCTAACTCCAGCGGTGCCGTCGGCCGATACCTCATGGATCACCCGAACGTCAGCGTGTCCGCGGAGCTCGACGAACCCACGCGGCAGAACAACATCGGGTGGGTGTCCAGCCGATCGGACCAGTTTTACGACCACGACGAACCGACGCCCGGGAGCTTCCATCTCACGTTCGGGAACACCGCAAAGCGTGTCCGGGGCGGAGCGCAAAGCAAGAAGCCGACGATGAGCAGGCTCCTCGAGGTGGCGGGGAATCCAACGGCGGACACGCTCTTCGAGACGGCCGGCGACCCGTTCAATGAAACCCGGTTGGGCGACGAGTTGGCGCTGCCGACGACCGCTGGCCCCCCGTATCCGATCTCGATCCGAGGCGCCGGCGAGATGCTCCCGCGGGCTGACAACCGGGTGACGCTGGACCGCTCGAAGACGGACAGCTACGGACAGCCGGTTCCGTCGATCGATCTCTCCGAGGGAACGCACGCGAAGCGGACCATGGAGTACTGCCTCGACGTACAGCGGTCGATCATGGACGAACTCGGAGCCGCGATAACGGGCGAGTCGACGCTGGACGACAGAAGCATGAGCACTCACCACATGGGGACGACTCGGATGGGGACCGACCCCTCGACGAGCGTCGTGAACGCCGAGTGTCGAACGCACGATCTCCGGAACCTCTGGGTCGCCTCCTCCAGCGTGTTCACGACCGGCGGGGCGAACAACCCGACGCTGACCATCGCTGCACTCGCGCTCAAGACGGCCGACCACATCGACGCCAAGCTGTGACCCCCGGCTACCGAACGCCCCGACCTATCTCCCACGTCCGAATCAACCGGGTGAGCGTCCCGTTAACCGGAACCTCGACCCCCCGTTCGCCCGCCCGGTCGACGACGAAGCCGTTGATCGCGTCGATCTCGGTCCGGCGGTCGGCGAGCACGTCCTGCTGCATCGAGGAGGTGTTCTCCGCGGTCGCCTCGGCCACCGTCCGAACCGCCCGTTCGGCCGCCGAATCCGGCAAGTCGATACCCTCGAGCCGGGCAACCGCGGCGGTCTCCCGGGCGGCCGCCGACGCGATCGACCACGCGTCGCCGTCGAGCACCGATCCGTTGTCGATCCGGGCCAGCGCGGTCGTCGCGTTGATCCCCGCGTTGACCGCGAGTTTCTCCCAGAGCCGCGCCGGCATGTCCTCGTCGACCGACGTGACGATCCCGGCGCGCTCGAACGCCGCCCCGACGCGGTCGGCGAGCGCGGACGAACCACCTGTTCGCGGCCCAAGGGCGACCTCCCCGACGCCCGTACAGCGTACCTCTCCGGGAGAAGGCCGGAAGGCACCGTACGAACAGGTGCCGGCGAGAACGGGGGCGTCGAGTTGATCTGCGAGTATCCGTTCGTTCCCCATCCCGTTCTGGACTGAGAGGCAAGCGTCGAGATCGCAATCTGCGAGCGCGGTCGCGGCGGCGGCGGTGTCGAACGATTTCACACACACGATCGCGAGATCGGCCGCTTCGGGTGGGGCAAACCGCGCCGCCGGGCGGACGGTCGCTTCGATCGTACCGGAGATTCGAAGCCCGCGCTCGTCGATAGCTCGCACGTGCTGATCCCGGCCGACGAGCGTCACGTCGTGTTCGCGTTCGAGCAGCCCGCCGAGGAGGCTCCCGAGGCTTCCGGCGCCGAAGACGACGATCTCCATGTGAGATCCAAGACGCCGTCGATCAAAACGCTGTCCACTCGACCGAAGCGCACCACTCACAGGAGCGAGCTACGGTGTGTCCGATCAGTCCTCCTCGACGTATCCGATCTCCTCGCCGGGAGCCCCACAGGACGGGCAGGCGGGCGGGACGCTTTCGAGGGAACCGAGTTCGCCGCAGACGCCACAGCGCCACAGGAGCGTCTTCTCCCCGGAGCGGTCCTCGGCTCGCGACGTTTTCGTCATTGGTGGTGCGATCATACGCGTGGATACGTCGTATCAGAGCATATCCTTGTCGGAGGATTCGTGGCGACGGCGCGGAGATGCAAGCGCAAAAGCTATATCAATAATATATTATGAATATAGAAGGAAAGAATACATACTGGTCTCAGACTGGGTCAAAGAATTTGAAAAGCAAATAAAGATATCAATATATAAGTTATTGTTAAGGATCAGAAGATTATTCTATAGACTATTTAAATTATGCTCGCCGACGCCTCAGCCGCCGAAATAAAATTATACCATCATATAAAGTATAATTCAGCGATTATGTATAATTTTAAGTCATTTCGCGAGATAGCCGCCGTCCACGACGATCGACTCGCCGTTTATATACCGGGCGTGGTCCGACGCGAGGAAGGCGGCGAGCGGTCCGACGTCCTCGGGCGTCCCGAAGTACGGAAGCGGGACCGCCGAATCGAAGTGTGCGCGCGTCTCGGGGTCGTCCCGGAACCCGCACGTCCGAGCGGTCTCGATCAGCCCCGGACAGATCGCGTTCGCGAGGATCGGCACGTCGGCGTACTCGATCGCCAACTGGCGGGTGAGATTGATTACCGCGGCCTTGGCCGCACAGTAGGCGGGCCGCCCCGCGATGCCGACGAACCCGAGCTGTGAGGCGACGTTGATGATTCGCGGTGCCTCGCTCTCGCGGAGGTGCGGGAGAGCCGCCCGAGAGCAGAGATACACCCCGGTGAGGTTCACATCGAGGATGCGCTGCCACGCGTCCAAAGAGAGCGACTCGATGTCGTTCTCGTGCGGCGGGACGGCAGCGTTGTTGACGAGCACGTCGAGGCCGCCGAACGAATCGACGGTGGCCTCGACGAGCGTCGACACCGCGTCGGGGTCGGAGACGTCGGTCTCGACGAATGCGTACGTCCCGTCGGTCTCCTCGATCCGCGATTCGGTCGGGTCGCGGCCGGATCGTGGGGTTTCGCGAATGTCGGCGACGACGACGGTCGCGCCCGCCGACGCGAGTTCGATCGCGATCGCTCGGCCGATCCCCGAGGAGCCACCGGTCACGACGGCGGTCCGGTCGGCGAGGTCGATCACAGCGTCCCCTTCGCCGGGAGTAGCTCCGACAGCGGCGCTTTGATCGGTCCGTCGTCGCCCGGCACGACGACATCGACGTCAGGTGCGAAAGTGTCGTACAGCTCTCGACAGACACCGCACGCGGAGACGACCTCCATCGGATTACTCGAATCGTCGTCACGGTAAATGACCGCGACGCTGGTCTCGATCTCGTCGTCGCCTGCCATCACCGCCCGCCCGAGCGCGACGGGTTCGGAGTGAACGTCCGCCTGTCCGCCCGTGATCAAATTTATACCTGTGTATATTTCCCCGGACGACGCCCTGACAGCCGCACTACAGCGGTGACGTCCGGGGACGTGGAGCTTCTTCAGCAGTGCTTCGGCCTCGGCGATCAGTTCTCTATCCTCGTCGGTGATCGGCTTCGTTCGCATGTCGAGTGGTACTCATCCGCACCGCATGAACGTTACCCACGTGATAGTTCGAAGATCCGAATCAGGGGGGTGGCGGGGTTGCCGGTATCTGTTCATTCAACAGGGGGTTGTTCGTAGCAGTGGTCGTGTCCGGGATCCACGCGAATAGAAGTGCGGACGAACACCGGAGTCGAGCGCTGGCGACGCTCGCGTTCGGCACCGTCGCGCTGTTGGCGGGACAACTCATCGTGTCGCCGCTGTTGCCGACGATCATCGACGAATACGGGATCACGTCGGGGGCGGCAGGATCGGCGCTGACCACGATGTGGGCCTGCGCTGCGCTCTCGATGTATCCCGGCGGCCGACTCTCCGATAGCCTCGGCCGGCGGCCGGTGTTGGTGGCCGCGATGATCACCGCGTCGATCGGGCTCGGGCTGGCCGCGATCGCGCCGACCTTCCCGGCGTTCGTCGTCGCGTTGGCGCTCATCGGGGTCGGGATCGGGCTGTACGAGCCGACGAGCATGGCGACGGTCGCGGATCTGTTCGCCGCCGGTCGAGGACGCGCGTACGGCGTCGTTTCGGCCTCCTACAACGTCGGCAGCGCGGTGGCTGCGGGGCTCGCTATCGCTGCGCTTTCGCTCGGAAACTGGCGTTCGGCGTTCATCCCCGCCATCGCTGGCTTGCTCGCCGCCGGGTGGCTGTTACACCGGCTGTTGTCCGCGGAGTACGCCGTGACGCGGGTTCGACTCGCGCCGATCGAATCGTTCCGTCGCGTCTTCATTACGACCGAACTCAGGTATCTGCTCGTGCTCTTTTGTTTCAACATGCTGTTGTGGCAGGGAACCATCAGTTTCTTTCCGACGCTCCTGCAGACCGAGTTGGGCGTCCCGCCGACCGGAGCGACCATCGCGTTCGCGTCCATCTTCGCGATCGGGTTGCTCATCAGTCCGGTCGTGGGGGTGCTCGGCGACCGAATCGGACACCGACGCATCGGGCTGTTCACCCCCATCGTCGGGCTGGTGGGGCTCGCGCTCCTCCTCGGCGTCCGGAGCGTGGTCGGACTCGCGCTCGGGACGGGACTGTTCGCGCTCGGGATGGTCGCGTTCTGGCCGGTGATGACGACCGATCTGATCGGCGTCCTCGCCGACGAGACGATGGGGGCGGACTACGGGCTCACACGGGCGATCTTCTACGCGACAGGGAGCCTCGGGCCGACGTACGTCGGCGTCGTCGCTGGGTGGACCTCGTTCGTCACGGCGTATGCGGGCCTTGGCGTGTGCTTTCTCGTTTCCATGGCGGTGTTCGTCCGAATTATACGACTCGGGAATCGACCCATATGAGAGGTACTGTTAAGTGTATTCACGGGGAACCGTGACACGATTGTGCTCGGCGAGGTGAGCCATCGCGGAGTGAAAAGTACCAACCATGTCCGATCTCAGAACCATCGACCGTGCACTCGAACGCATCGAGCGCGAACGCGAATCGATCGAGCGCGAACGCGGTGCGTTCGATCGGTTCGAAACTCGACTCCGCCCGCTGCCGATCGCCTCGCGAACGGCGGGAGGCGAACGCGTGGATCCGACGACGGTCGTCGAGACTTACGACGACACGGTGATGGCGACCGTGGCGCGCGAACGTGCCTACGACGAGACGCTCGAGGAGCACCTCTCGAACGAGCTCGGCGAGGTGCTCGCCAAACGACTCGAAAAAACCGAGGCGTTGACCGGACGGCTGAAGCGCGACCTGCTGTCGGCTGCCGAGGAAGCTCGAAATCGTCGGGAGGGCCTCCTCGTCGTTCTCGACGGCGAGCGCTCGTCGATCGAAACGGCGCGGCGCGACCTCCGCCGGATCCACGAACGACTAGTCGAGACACCCGGTTGCTCGACGCACGAGCAGCCGATCGATCGCGTGATCGACGGCTGGCGAGCGCTCGATGGTCTCGAGGCGAACTGCGGATCGATCGCGACAGAGCGCCAACGATATCTCTTCGAGGAGCGGCCGTCGAAGCCGTTCGACGATCCACTCCTGTTCGATGCGTACCTCTACCGCGATCTCGAAACCACTCATCCCGTTTTATCGGCCGTTGCGGCGACGATCGAAGCGATCGGGAGCAAACGGATAACCGGGATCGACCGCGACGAGCAGGATATCCCCGTCTGAGCTTACAGGTGAGCGAGCAGCGTTCGCGTCGAATCCTGTTCACGGAGCGACTCGAGCGCCTCCCGACTCGCCTGCACGTCCGTCTCCGAGAGCGCGCGCTCGGCGCACATCTCGTACTTCTTTCGGAGTTCGGGGATCGATAGCGGGTTCTCGTGGGTCCCAGGGGGGTTCTCCCTCGTTTGCTCGTACACAGTGCCGTCTGTCGTTTCGAGTCGAAGCCGGCTCCCGTGGGAGTCGTAGTGGAGATCGGGGTCCAATTCGAGGGTGACGCGCTCGCGGACCGCCTGCACTGCGGGGTCGTCGACGTGTTCGTCCTCGAAGGCGGCGAGGCCGACGCGCCGATTGACCACGCCGTAGGCGACGGTATAGGGCATCGAGAACTTGGCTTCGAGACCCGTACTCGGGTCGTCGTGTGCGAGCGCGTCGAGCGCGCCACCCGCGGCGTGGACCGTGATCGACTCGACCGACTCGGGCGCGACGTCGTGTTCGGTGACGAGATCGATCACGTTCGCGATGCTCGTGTGAGTGAAATAACAGCACGGGTACTTTTTTATATGGACGCCTTCGGTGAGGATCGCCCACTCCGATCCCAACTCGTGGCCGGCATCCGGATCGACGCCATCTTCGCCGGCGTAGATGTCCCAGAAGCCGTCGTCACCGGCGATCGCAGCCGAATCGGCGGTGAAGCCGCCGTCAGCGAGTTGGGCTGCCGTAATTCCGGACCGAACCGCCTGGCCGGCGTGCAGCGGCTTCGTCATCGATCCGAAGTTCCGCTTGAGTCCCGACGCCATCGACGCGGCGATGTGCAACGCGTGATGGGTCTCCTCGGCGGAGCAGCCCAAAAGCGAAGCCGAGACTGCCGCGGCGCCGAACACGCCGAACGTCGACGTGGGGTGCCAGCCGTGCTCGTAGTGGCTCGGGCTGATCGGCGCGGCGATCGCACACTCGGTTTCGAAGCCGGCGACGAACGCGGTCACCAGTTCGCGGCCGGTCGCGTCCAGTCGCTCGCCGACAGCCAGCGCCGGCGCGACCAACGCGACGCTCGGGTGGCCGTCCATCCCCCACGAGACATCGTCGAAATCGAGGCCGTGGCCCGCCGTCCCGTTGGCGAGTGCCGCGTCGGCCATCGTGGCGGTTTCGTCCCGGCCGAGGACGGTCGTCCCGCCCGGTTCTGCGATGGCCGCCGCGGCCGCACCCGCGCCGACGCGCGCCCCGGCGAGCGTCACCCCGACGGTGTCGACGAAGCACCGCTCGGCGAGCCGGACGGCGTCCTCGGGGACGTCTTCGAAGGACAGCGTCGAAACGAACGACGCGATCGATTCGGACGGGTTCGGCGGGCGATTGAGTTGTTCGGACATGCATACCCCCACCACGCAGAGCGGCTTAGAAGTACCGCCGTTCCCGGGGGGATTTAATACTCGGGTCGACGACCACTGTTCACATGAGACGGACGACGAGAGATCTATCGACGTCGGAGATCGCCGAACTGGCGACCGCGTTCGGCATCGACGTTGGCGACAGCGAGCTCGATGACCTGAAACGGCGGGTGAACCGCCGACTCGACGGACTCGATGAGGTGTACGAGATACCGATCGACGCCCCGGACGTTCCCGGCGACCGGCGCTGGTCGAAGCCGACTGCGGAGTTCGACCCCTACAACGCGGTCGTGACCGCGTGCGAAATCGAGCCGACCGACGACGGGGCGCTTTCGGGACTGACGGTTGGTATAAAGGACAACATCGCCGTCGCGGGCGTGCCGATGCAGTGTGGATCGGCGGTCATGGAGGGGTTCACGCCGGTCGAGGACGCACCCGTCGTCACGCGGCTTCTTGAAGCGGGAGCGACGATCACCGCGAAGACGAACCTCGACGAGTTCGCCGGTGGCGGCCGGGGGATGGCCGCCGACGGACAGATCCGCCATCCCATGGACCCAGACCGATACCCCGCTGGATCGTCTGGCGGGAGCGCGGCCGCGGTGGCGGCCGGGCAAGTCGACATCGCCCTTGGAACCGACACCGGCGGATCGGTGCGGGCCCCAGCCGCCGTCTGCGGACTCGTCGGCGCCAAGGCGACCTACGGTCTCGTCCCCATCGCGGGCGTCATCGAGAACACGTACTCGCTCGATCACGTCGGCGTTCTGGCGCGGACCGTCTCCGAGGCGGCGGCGTGTCTGGACGCCCTCGCCGGGAAACACGAACGCGATCCGGGGAGCATGGCTGCGGCAGGTCACGACGAGTACACGATCGGCGGCTACGCGGACGCCGCCGCCGATCCGATCGACCCGGCTGACCTGACGCTCGGTAGACTTGTCGAATCATTCGAGGACGGCGAAACGGCGGTCCTCGACCACGTCTCCGCAACGCTCGACGACCTCGATGCGGCCGGCGCGACCGTCGTCGATATTTCGCTCCCCGAAGCCGACCTCGTAGACACGATCAAAAACTGCATCACGTACCCGGAGTTGGCCCAGTACTGGCGCGACGGCGGCGTTCCGCTTCGTCGCGGCGGCGGTGAGACGCGCGATCAGGTCGGCTTCGCGCGACGTGCCGAAGCCGCGAGCGGCGAGTTGAACTCGTTTTACCGCGGCCGGATCATCGCGGGGGCGCAACTGCTCACCGAACACGACGGCCGCCACTACAGTCGCGGGCTCGCCGCGCGAACGGCGCTCAGAAACCGCGTCGAATCGCAGTTCGCGTCGGGGGAGCTCGATGCGATCGTCTCGCCGACGGTGCCGGGCGTCGCACCGAAACACGAGGACGCGGACGATCCCGGATTCGGCATCACCACCAACACCCGGATCGCGAACGTCACGAAACTACCCGCAATGACCGTCCCCTGCGGCACGGTCGGGGGGCTATCGGTCGGCCTCCAGTTGCTCGGCGAGCGATTCGGGGAACGCCACCTGTTCCGGCAGGCGGCGGGCCTCGAGGGCCGAATCGCCGACGCGTAGCCAACTTATTTGTACCATCAACCCGTTCTCGCGGCCGATGATAGAGCTAGAACTCAGCAACGTCGCACAGCGGATCGTCTCACAGCTGGCGACGGTCGAAGCGGACGAGGAAGTACTGGTGCTCGCGGACGCCGAGAAGGACTCCGTCGCACGCTCGTTTGCCACCGCCGCTCGTGCGATCGGAGCTGACGCCCATCTCCTATTCATGCCGAAGACCGACTCACACGGCAACGAGCCGACGGAGACCGCAACCGAGGCGATGAAGGCCGCCGACGTGGTGTTCACCGTCACGACCCACTCGATCACCCACACGCGCTCTCGGCTCGCGGCGGCAGAGGCGGGGGCCCGAATCGTCATCGTCCGCGGCGTCACGGAGGACCTGATGCTCGACGGCGGGATCAACACCGACTACGAGTGGCTCGCGGAGACGACGGGAGCCGTCCGCGACGTGCTCGACGCCGCCGAATCCGCCCACGTCGAGAGCCCGACGGGAACCGACGTGACGATGGATCTGACCGGTCGTCCGGCGTTCTCGCTCGACGGCTTCTTCCACGATTACGGATTCTCCGCGCTCCCGCCGGGAGAAGCGCCGACCTCGCCGCTCGAAGGAAGCGCGGAGGGAACGGTCGTCATCGATTACTCGATGGACAGCATCGGCGTTCTCGACGGGCCGATCGAGTTGACGTTCGAACACGGCGTCGTCCAGTCGATCAGCGGTGGGGCAGAGGCTGCGAACCTCCGAGAACGACTCGACGGCGTCGAAAACGCCGGGAACATGGCCGAGTTCGCCATCGGAACGAATCCCGATGCACGACTCGTCGGGAATCTCGCGGAGGACAAAAAGCGCCTCGGCACGGTCCACTTCGCGGTCGGAGACAACGAGAGCCTCGGCGGGACGGTTCAATCCGACATCCACCTCGACGGCGTCGTCCTCGATCCGACCGTCACGCTCGACGGCGAGACGATAATCGACGCCGGATCGGTCGATCTCGAATCGATCCACGAACTCGCTACGGAGCTCCGGTAACCCGTTCGGAATTCAGTACGAACGGGGCATCCCGAGCACCGTTTCTCCGAGGTAGTTCAGGATTAGTTGCTGGGTGATCGGAACCAGTCGCGTCAGCCGCGCCTCGCGCAGATATCGCTCGACGTCGTACTCGGTCGCGATGCCGAACCCGCCGTGGGTCTGGACTGCGGCGTCGGCCGCCTTGAATGCGGCTTCCGAGGCGAGGTACTTCGCCATGTTAGCGCGAGCACCGACTTCCTGGCTCTCGGCGTCCTCGGCGGCCTCCGCGCCGTCGAATGTCATCTGCTTTGCCGCTTGGACGCGGGCGTACGCTTCGGCGAGGGGATGTTGGATGGCCTGGTTCGCGCCGATCGGATTGCCGAACACCTCGCGCTCGTTGGCGTACTCGACGCCGCGTTCGATCGCCGCTTCGCCCAGGCCGACACACTCGGCCGCGATGACGAGACGCTCCTCGTTGAGTCCGTCGAGCACCTGATAGAATCCGTTACCCTCCTCGCCGATGAGGTTCCCCTCCGGAATCCGGAGATCTTTGAACCACATCTCATAGGAGTGTACACAGCCGCTGGCGGTCTTGGGAATCGCCGACGTTTCGAGACCCCCCTGGTCGAAGGCATCCTCCTTGTCGACGAGGAACATCGAGATACCGCGGGTCCGCTTTTCGACGTCGGATTTCGGCGTCGTACGGGCGACGACGACGATGTAGTCGGTCGCATCGACGCGGGAGGTCCAGATCTTCTGGCCGTTGATAACGTATTCGTCGCCGTCTTTCTCGGCGAACGTTTCGATCGACGTCGAATCGGATCCCGCGTTCGGCTCCGTGAGCGCAAATGACTGGATCGACACCTCGCCGCGGGCGACCTTCGGGAGCAGTTCGGATTTCATCTCCTCGCTGCCGTAGTTGACTATCGGGGGCGTGTTGTATATCCCCCCGTGGATCGCCTGGGCGGCGCTGAATCCACCGCCCGAGGCCGCGATCTCGTCCATCATGACGACGACCTCCTTCGTGGTCATGGCCGCGCCATCGTACTCCTCGGGGACGAGCGCACCCATCCACCCCTCCTCGGAGAGGACATCGACGAACTCCTGTGGATACTCGCCTTCGATATCCTTCTCGCGCCAGTACTCCGAGCCGAAGTCGTCGCAGATCTGCCGGATACTCCGCTGGACGAGTCGCTGCTCCTCGGATAACCGTACCGTATCAGTATCGACGGACACCATCAGTTCGTTGGTTGGGGAGGCGACGGGATAAAGCTATAGGGGCGCCCCTGGCCGTCTCCATCGAGGACCGCGGAGCTACCACGTATCTAGTGCATTATTTTATATATCAAATCGTCCAAGGGTGTGATAGAGGAACACATGAGTGTACCGATGGCAAATCCGATCGGAGACGGTGACCGACGCAATCGCACGAACGACGCGGCGACGGGGGAGGTCTGATGTTCGAGGGGATCGACCATATCGGCGCACCGACGTGGAACGCGGACGCCGCCGCGGCGTTCTACGAGGCCGCAGGGATACCGGTGGCGTTCGAACAGACCATCGACGAGTACGGGATTCACGCCGTGTTCATCGGCTTCGACGGCGTGTATCTCGAGTTTCTCGAACCGACCGGCGACGGCCCGTCGAAGGAGTTCCTCGAACGCCACGGTAACGGCTATCAGCACATTGCGTATCGCGTCTCCGACATCGATTCAGCCGTCGCGAGCCTGCGGGCGGACGGAATCACCTTCCAGAGCGACGAACCGATCGACGGCATCGGGAACGCTCGCGTCATTTTTGTCGAAGAGCGGCACACGGCCGGCCTCCAGGTCGAACTCGTCGAGCGAAACGGTATGCCGGCCGAGTGAGCGGCCCGTACGATTACGCCTCGTCGTCGGGGACCGCTTCGAGATCGCCTGCCGTGATGATATCGTCTATCCGGAGGATGAGCGTGGCGGCTTCGATCGCCGAATTGATCGCCTGCCGCTTGACCGAGAGCGCATCTACGATACCCTCGTCACCGGTATCGACGATTCGACCGTTCGTGGCGTCCCAGCCGGCCCACGCCGATCCTCGGTCGTGTTCGACTCGAAGCGAGGCGACGATGTCGATCGTGTTTCCGCCCGCGTTTTTTACGATCGTTCTCGGCAATATTTCGACCGCGTCGGCTGCCGCCTCGATGGCGAGTTGCGCTCGACCATCCGCCTCGGCAACCCCCGCACGGAGCGCCCGCGCCAGTTCGATCTCCGTCGCCCCGGCCCCGGGAACGACGGCACCGTCCACGACCGTCCGTTCGATCGACCGAAGCGCATCGTCGACACCCCGTTCGAGTTCCTCCGCTAAGATCCCTGTCGGGGCCCGCAAGAAGAGGGTCATCGCGTCGCCGTTCTCGCCGGTGACGTACAGCCGCTCACCGTCGGTGGCGCGTTCGATCGACCCGCGCCCGATGTCCGTCTCGCGAATGTCGTCGAGGTGCGTCAACACCGATCCACCCAACACGTGGCGGAGGAATCGGAGATCCGACGGGTCGATCCGTCGAAGTGCGAGGATGCCGGCCTCGGCAAGGCGGTCCTGCGATCCGTCGTCGATCCCCTTTTCACAGAACACGCAGTTGACCCCGGCGTCGATGATCCGAGCGACCTTGTCGTCTCTGTGTTCGTCTTCCATCGCGTGGACGGCGTCAAGATCGCCCGGTGTTTCGACCTGGAACGACGTGTATCGCCGATCACCGGGGATGTCCGGTTCGAGCGTTGCCTCACCCTTCATCAAGAGAACGCGAGCCTCGGAGAGTTCCGCCGGCATGCCGGAGTGAAGCAGTTCACGGTCGTATATTCCTCCATCGAAAAGCTCCGATTCCGCGACCGATGGCCCGACTTCGAGTTCGGTGTCGATCCGGTCGAGGTAGACCCGACCGTCGGTTGCCGTCCGCTGAACTGCCGATACGAGCAATCGGGCCAGCCGTTCGCGGTCATCGTCGCCCAGACTCCCCGTCAGCGCCGTTTCAGCGACTGCTTGGAGCGTCTGTGTGTCATCTGGATCAACCCCGCGGCCGAGTTCCTCGAGTCGATCGACCGCGAGTGCCCGCGCACGTTCGTATCCCTCGATCACGGACCGGGGGTGGAGCCCTCGCTCGATGAGTTCGTCGGCGTTATCGAGGAGCACACCCCCAAGAACGATCGCGGTCGTCGTCCCATCACCGACCGCCTCCGCTTGCGCTTGAGCGATGTCGATCAGGAGCCGACCGGCCGGGTTGCTGACCTCCATCGAATTCAGAATCGTTTCCCCGTCGTTTGTCACGACGATCTCGCCGGTACTGTCGGAGAGCATCTTGTCGAGTCCGCCCGGACCGAGCGTCGTCCCGACCGCCAGCGTGATCGCGCGGGCAGCCATGACGTTGTACTGCCGGGCGCTCCGGTCCGAGAGACTGGATGAGTCGCCGCTTGCTATATGAAGACGGCGATCCCCAGCACGATTGGGAGTCATTATCAACACGTGAGCGTGCGGCTGTATAAACATGATGGGAACGATCGATCGCCCACCGACGGGGCGATCGAGAACCGATCCCGGTCAGTTGGCGGCGGCAGCGGCGCGCTGTCGGGATTTCAACAGAACCAGAGTCAAAATCCCCACGACCACGACGATCGCGAACAGCGTCATCACGACGTTGATCCCGTACAGTGCGATGGTGATTCCGATCGAATCGTAGTAGGCCAACACCAGACTCGAGAGCGTCTCGAAGCCCGCACCGCCGAGTATCAGCGCCCGCGGCGCCTCGTTGAACGACAGCAGGAACGAGACGAGGAACGCCGAGATGACGCCGTCGGCGACGAGGGGGAGTTCGACGTCCCGGAACGCCCTAAATCCGGTCGCACCGAGGTCTTGGGCCGCCGCAAGGAGCGACTTCGGGAGCCCGGCCATCGTCGCCAGCACCATCAAGAACGCGTAGGGGAACACGTACGTCAGGTGGGCGCCGACGAGGGTCCAAAAGCCCAGGCCGATTCCGAGTTCGCGCGCCGTCGCCGCGACGGCCACCGCGTGCGTATCGGCGGGAATGAAAAGCGGCAGCGACATGAAGAGTATGTACGCGTTCTTGTTCTTCACCTGTCGGTAGTAGCGTGCGGCAGCGGTCGAGAGGACCGTCGCGAGGATCGCCACGGTGAACCCGAGAATGAACGAGTTGGTGATTCCGTTGATGTACTGTTCCCGAAAGAGGATCTGGAAGTCGGCGACGAACGCGATCGGCAGGATCATCGCGACCGGAGCCAACACCAACACGAAAATCAAGAGCAGGTACAGATACAGCAGGCGGTGTCTGAACCGCTGGGCTGCGCCGGGACCGGAGAACACGTCGTTCAGCCGTCCGAACGCCGAGGAGCTCATTGTTGCACCTCGAACAGTTCGGAGAGATCGACGAACCGCGTGACGGCGATGAGCGCGAGGACGTAAACGCCGATCGAGATGACGTTCGCCGCGGCAGCGAGCGGGACGTTGAGCTGGCTGAACGACCGCTGAGTCATGAGTCCGATCGAGATCGCATCGGCACCGCCGAGCACGAGCGGGAAGATCGACTCGCCCATCGACGCGGCGATGACGAAGAGCACTCCGACGGACAGACCGGCGAGGGAGAGGGGGACGACGATAGTCCGGATCACGGTCAGCGGCCGTGCACCGAGGTCGGACGCGGCGTGCAGTAACTCCTCGTCGATCATCTGCATCGCCAACCAGCCGGTGAAGATAACGAACGGCATGAACGCCGCCAGCGCGCCGATGACGAGCGACGTGTTGGAGAACAGAAGAAACCCGAGCGGCTCGTCGATGAGACCCAGCGTTATGAGCGTCGAGTTGACCACACCGTTTCGGCCCAGGATCGGGATCCACATGATGTTCCTGACGAAGATGCTCACGAAAAACGGGATCGCGAAGATGCTCAGGATGATCATCCGGTGGAAATCCGACGCGACGAACGTGACGAGATACGCGATCGGGAACGCCATCACCAGCGCGATGACGCCGACGAGGATGCCGATCTGGAACGATTGGACGAGCTGTGCGCCCTGCACGGAAAAGAGCGTCCGATACGCATCGAGCGAGAGCGCCGGCTCCATCCACAACCCGGATCGGGTCCAGAAGCTGAAGACGACGATCGCGAGGATCGGAACGTAGAACAGAAGCGAAATCGCGACCACGGGGGCCCGGTAGGCGGCGAACCCGGCGAGTTCTCTGAGTCGTGTCTCGTTCATGTGTCTCTCCCCCTAGCTTGCGACGTGGGTACCATGTACACACGTTTTCCGGGGTTGGCATATATACTTGTCGTCCGAGGCGGGAACTCGATGAGGGCTGCGGGACGCGACGATCAGACGAGCGTCCGATCCGCGAGCGCCGACAGATCGGACAGGTCCGACAGTCCGTAGCAATCCTCGAACACGGACTCGATCGCCCCGCGAGTCAGATACGGGTCGGCCTGGGCGCTCGCTTTTTGCTCGAGCCGTTCGTCCGACATCGGGCGCTCGGCGTGACCGATCGGATAGTCGGTTCGAACGCCGTAAGTCTCGCCGCTCGCGGTTACGTGGGCCGTCGACGGGATCGACCCGGCGTTTTCTGCTCGGAACTCGTTCAGTTCGTCGTCGGCCTCGACCGAGACCGTCGCCATGAGTTCGTGAACGCGCTCGTCGGCCAGGCAGTCGGGGGCAAACTCGCGGGGAGAGACGTCGCCGAAGACGATGGCGGCGGCGATGGCGTACGGGATGCTGTGGTCGGCAGTCTCGCGGTTGAGTTTCTCGGTATCCCACTTTTCGGGGCTCGCGAGTACCTGTACCGCCTGATCGAACGTCCGGATCTCGATGTCCGTGATCGTCTCCGGGTCGATGTCGTGTTCTTCGACGATCTCCTGAACACCCGTAATCGGCGATTGCATGAAGTACCCACAGGCGAACGGTTTGATGTTCGTCCGGGTGACCCGATAGTCAGCCCCGTCGCGGCCGCCGAGTTCGTCGATCTCGACCGGACCGCCCGCGACGGTATCGAAGAACCCGCCCTCGCCCTCGAAGACGGCCGGTGGTCCAGTCAATCCGGCCCGGGCCATCTGACACGCCTGAATCGCGCTGTGACAGACGTAGGGATGAGCGACACCCTTCCACATAGAGACCTCGCCGAGTCGCGACGGAAGCAGGCCGTTCGTCGAGGTTCCCGCGACTCCGATCGCGCTGACGAGTTCGGACTCGGAGAGCCCCATGAGTTTCCCCGCCGCCGCCGCCGTCGAGTACAACCCCCAGGTGACGTAGTCGAAGCCGTTGTTCCAGACGACGCCGGTGTCGACGCCGCGACACTGGATCTCGTAGGCGAGGACGATCGCCTCGATGAGTTCCTCACCGGTCGAACCCTCGGCCTCTGCGACCGCCAACAGGGGTGGGATGTGGTCGCTCGGATGACAAACGGAGGTGCTGCTGATGTAACAATCGTTGTAATCGAGATACCGGACCAGCAGGCCGTTTATCAAGGCGGCGTACTCGACCGGTACCGTCGAGCCGTCACACAGGACGGTCGCGCCGGCCTCGTCCGGAGCCGGCGATCGGTCCCCGTAGACTTCCCGGAGGATCTTGCTCGGCTCCGACGTGTACGCGCCGATACAGCAGCCGAGCGAATCCAACACGAGTCGCTCGGTCATTTCGATCACGTCCGGCGGCAGGTCGTCGTAGTCGATCTCGTTCGCGTACTCGGCGAGAAGCGTGCTCGAAAGCTCCATACACGACAGTCAGTTGAGACCTATTTAAACATACCCCAGCGTACCGCCTAGACAGACGTCGACCACTCTGTGTCGTCGACAAAAGCAGGCGAATCCGCAACGATGAGCGGTCGAATTTATCCGGCAAGCGATCGCAGATACTCCAGACTTTCCTCGGCGACGAGTGCGGGGTCGAGCGGTTCGGAGACCTCATCGAAGATGCACTCGTGGATCTCGAGGGAGAGATACCCGTCGTATCCGATCTCCGAGAGCGTCTCCAAGATCGGCCCGTACTCGAGCGTGCCGTCCGCGGCGCCACGTCCGGTATCCCCGTCGCTGTGGACGTGTGCCAGATACGGCTCGGCCTCACGAAGACAGTCGGAGGGGGACCGGTTCTCGCGGGCGAGGTGAAACCCATCGAGCGCGACGCCGACCTTGGGGTGCTCGACGCGTTCGACGAACTCGACCGCCGCCGCCGTGTTCGTGATGAAGTTCGAATAGCCCGGCGATATCGGTTCCATGCAGAGGACGACGTCGGTCGATTCGAGCAGTTCCAAAAGCGCCGGATCGCGGAACGAGTCGAGCGTGTTCTCGTAGATCCGATCGTGGGAAACGCCGTCGGGAACGTTGCGTTGAACGGGGGAGCCATAGAGTACGAGGCCGCCGCCGATGGCTGCGCAGAACTCGACCACGTCCCGGAGATACGCGACGGTTCGCTCGCGCACGTCCGGGTCGAGATGGCCGATGTGGTACTCCGTATCCGACGCCGAGAACACTCTGGGGACGCCGATAACGTCGAGTCCAGCCGACTCGACCCCCTCACGTATCGCCGCGAGCTCGTCGTCTGCCGCCGAATCGACTGCATCGACGACCGACCACGGTGTTATTTCCACACCATCGTAGCCGAGATCAGCGAAGAGTTCGATCGCGGTATCGAACGGCTGATCGGCGAAGTGCTCGTGGCAGATACCGTACTTCATTCCGACGCGTAGATCCGGCAGTCGTCCTCGGCCCAGCTGACGACGACGTCCTCGTCGATGTCGTAGAGGCTCGCATCCTCGGTGACGACCTCGAGTTTGAGTCCGGACTCCGTCTCGACTCGGACCTTGGAGTTGTTGCCGCGATACTCCACGCGGTCGACCGTGCCGTCGAACTCGTTTCGGTGGTTGCCGCCCTCGTTGAGTCGCAGCCGCTCGGATTTGATCGCCATCCGCACGGATTGGCTATCGTTGACCTCGTCGATTTGCTGTCCCCAGATGTCGTGCTCGCCGGAGTTCACTTTCGCTTGGTGCCCGTCGACCGCAGTGACCGTTCCGTCGAAGATGTTCGAATCGCCGATGAAGCTCGCGACGAAGAGCGTCTGTGGGTCCTGATACAGCTCCCTCGGCGTTCCGACCTGCTCGACGTGCGCATCGTTCATCACCGCAACACGGTCGGAGATCGACAGCGCGACGTTCTGGTCGTGAGTGACGTAGACCATCGTCTGTCCGAGCCGACGCTGCAGTTCGTAGAGTTCGTTCTGAAGGACGACACGGAGCTGTTGGTCCAGTGAGGCGAGCGGCTCGTCAAGCAGGAGAATCGTCGGTTGGACGGCGAGCGATCGGGCGAGTGCAACGCGCTGTTGTTCGCCGCCCGAGAGCTGGCTGATCTTTCGGTCCGCGTATCCGTCGAGACTGACGAGCGAGAGGTTCTCGGAGATCCGTTCGTTGCGTACGTCCTTGGCAACTTCCTGCCGTTTCATCCCGTAGTCGATGTTCTCGCGAACGGTCATGTGTGGAAACAGCGCGAGATCCTGAAACACCATCGAGGTATCGCGTTGGTAGGGCTTCGACTCCGTGATGTCCTCGCCGTCGATCACGATCTGACCCTTCTGTGGAACCTCGAGGCCGCCGATACAGCGGAGAAGCGTCGACTTACCGGATCCGCTGGGACCGACGATAGAGAACAGTTCGCCGTCCTCGATGGTCAAAGATACGTCGGCGCAGCCGATAACGTCCCCGTAGCGCTTCGTAAGATCCACAATCTCTAGCATTGTAATCGAGATGAACACATTGGTATATAATTGTATCGTCTACGACGGGACGGGGATTCGACCCCGCCATCCCGTCGCTGGATATCGGTCACGGGACGAACGGTAGACGGGAGTTCGAGGAGGTAGAACACGGACCCAAAGGACTCGAACGGGATGGGTGCGACCGGGAGAGCGAACCGATCACGCGAACCGCCCGCCGTCGACCACCAGGATGTGGCCCGTGACGAAATCGCTCCGATCGCTCGCGAGAAACAGGGCCGCGTCACCGACGTCCTGTGGCTTGCCGAACCGCGGCCACGGCGTCTCCTGCTCCCATCGTCGAACCTGTTCGTCGTCGGTGGCTCGCCAGTGAGCGTTCTGGGCCGTCTCGATGACGCCCGGCGCGATGGCGTTGACATTGATTTCGTCCGCGGCGTAATCGACCGCCAGTTGACGGGTCAGATTGGTAATACCACCCTTCGACGCGCAGTAGGCCGCGCTGTTGTTACTCCCTTTCAATCCCGAGACCGACGAGAGGTTGACGATCTTCCCGTTGTCGCTCTCGCGGAGGTGCGGGATCGCTTCCCGACAGCACAGAAAGGTTCCGCGGAGGTTCACGTCGAGCATCGTATCCCACGCCTCGATCGGCGTTTCGTGAGCCATGTACTGGCTAAACACGCCCGCGTTGTTCACGAGAATATCCAGACCGCCGAACGTCTCGACGGTTTCGGAGATCGCCTCCTCGACGGCGTCCGGATCGCTCACGTCCGTTTCGACGAACAGGTGATCGACGCCGGCCTCGTCGAGCGCGTCGAACACCGAACGCTCGTCGTCGAGTTTGGGTTCTCGGCGGACATCGGCAACGACCACCGCCGCACCGCTTCGACCAAGCGTCGCCGTAATCGCGTTTCCGATTCCGGAACTCCCCCCGGTAACGAACGCGACGCGACCGTCGAGGTTCATAGACGATCGACCGCGTCGAACCGAGGTGCTATCCGACACGTCGTACAGAAAAATCGTGCCATAGTGGGACTTACGCGCTCAGGAACCGGTTCCACTCGTCCAAGTAGAGATCGAGTTCCGTCGGATTCGGGTTGTTCCACGCCATGACGTCGCCGTTGGCGTCGTAGCGCTCTTGGCGCGCCTCCATCGAATCGAGGTTGTCCTGGACGCGCTCTTCGTCCCAGTTGTCCTCCATGTATTCGACGACGGTATCGCGGTCGCAACCGGATTCGTAGCCCCGGGTGTCGTGGAGGCGAGCACCGACTTCGGGAGTAAGCGCCCATTCACAGAGCTGGTAGAACTGCTCTTGGCGGCCACGGTCGGTGGCTCCCTGTGTCATGAACCAGTGGTCGTTCCATTCCCAGTTCCCCTCACGGAGGGGCGGGTAGCCGATGTTCCCGCCCTGATTGCGAGCCTGGATGACCGAGGGTTCGTAGGCGTAGGTGGCGACGATTTCACCGCTAACGAGCTGTTCGACGATGTTGCCGAACGACGACCAGATCGTCTGGAACTGTCCGGCCTCTTTTTTATCGATGAGGAAATCGATCACCGCCTCGAGTTCCTCGGGGCGCAGATCGGAGTACGGCGTCGGATCGGACGTGTATCCCTCGATGTCCGCCATGTTGTTCTGGTCGAGGTACATCGCCGTGTGGTGGGGTGTGTTCGCGTAGTCGTCGAGGACCGCGGTTCGGCCCTCCCATTCCTCGTCGTAGACGACGCCCCAGCTGTCGACGTCCTCGACTTCGTCGAGGTTATGGGCGACCGAATCGCAGTTCTGGCTGCTCGGCGAGCCGACGAGTTCGCCGTCGCTTTCGAGCGTGTCCCGATATACGCCGCCCTCGGTGTACTCCTCGCGGGCGTTGTCCCAGTTGTCGATCTCGTCCGAGTCGATCGGGACGATGATGTCCTCGCCGTACATGAGATCCTCCATCCCGCCACCGTTCGCCCAGACTCCGTCGAATTCGCCCTGTCCGTCGCCGGCAACGAAGAGCTGTATCAGTTCCGTCGGCTGCGCGGAGATATTTCGATGGGAAAGCTCTACATCGTACTCGTCCATGTAGCTCTGTCCGATCGGTTCCTCGTCGGGGAAGCCGATGACGGGTGCGGCGAGGCTGAGTTCGGGTCGGTCGCCGTCGCCGTTTCCATCGCCGTTGCCGTTCCCGTTGCCGTTCCCGTTGCCGCCACCGTTGCCACCGTTCCCGTTACCGTCCGGGTTCGCCGGATCACCGGTACAGCCGGCGAGCATCGCCGCGAGTCCACCGGCGGCGCCGTATTTCATCATCTGCCGACGGCTCATGTACTCCGAATATCGCCGAATCTTGTCGCTTTGTTTCATGCTACCACAATCCAACATGGGTGTAGTAGTATAAAATGATTTCGTGTAGCTTTTCGGAATCGGAGTGCCACAAACGCCCGCTCGGCACCACGAAAAGCACAACCTATAGGTTAGATGGCTGTTATTAATTGTCATGGACACAGTATCCACGGACGATCTCGAAGAGCGGGAGGTCGTCTCCGGCGTCCACAATACGGCGGTGCTGACGGGAGAACAGACCAACCTACTCCGGTTTAGAATCGAACCGAACGGCCACGTACCGGAGCACAGCCATCCACACGAACAGATCGGCTACATAGTCAGCGGCGAGGCGACGTTCACTGCCGACGGTGAGACCCGGATCCTGAAAGCGGGAGACGCCTACCGGCTTCCGGGGGACGAACCGCATCAGCTAGAAAATCGCGGTGACGACGTCGTGATCGGTATCGACGTGTTTAGTCCCCCGCGCGGCGCGGCGCCCTTCGCGGAGGACGAGCAATGAGAGCCATGGTTATCCCGGAGTTCGGCGACCCGGACGTGCTCGAGGAACGCGACCTCCCCGTCCCCGAACCGGGGCCGGGGGAGCTCAGGGTTCGAGTCCACGCCACATCGGTCAATCCGCTGGATTGTCGCGTCAGGCGCGAGGGCGATTCGATGGGGATCGCGACGCCGATCGTGGTCGGCTACGATGCGTCCGGCGTGGTCGATGCGGTCGGCCCGGGCGTCGACTCGTTCGAGATCGATGACGAAGTGTTCTACACGCCGGAGCTGTTCGTTCAGGGGTGTTACGCGGAGTACAACGTCGTGTCGGCGGAGATCGTCGCCGACAAGCCGCCCGAACTGTCACACGGGGAGGCCGCCGCGATGCCCGTCGTCGCCGCGACTGCGTGGGCCGCGCTGATAAAGCGCGGTGGACTCGAACTCGGGGACCGAGTGCTCGTACACGGCGCGGGCGGCGTCGGCCAGCAAGTCGTCCAAGTCGCGGCGGCCGCAGGTGCGGAGGTGTACGCGACGGCGAGTCCCGAGACGCTCGAACAGGCCGAAGCGCTCGGGGCCGAACGAGCGATCGACTATCGCTCGGATTCATTCGTCGACGTGATCGATGCGGAGACCGGTGACGGTGTCGACCTCGTTGTCGACACAGTCGGCGCCGGAACGCTGGAGGAGTCACTGCCCGTCATTCGCCCGGGTGGTCGAATGGTCGACATCGTCGGCGATCCCGGAAACATCGGTCCGCAAGCGAAACTGAACAACGTCGGCGTCGAGTTCATGGCACTCGAACGGACCACCGAAACGATAACCGCAGTCAGGCGGCTGATCGAGCGCGGCGAAATCGTCCCGGTGATCGACTCGGAATACTCGCTTTCGGAAGTCGCGAAGGCACACGAACAACTTGAGGCCGGCGGTGTCACCGGCAAAATAGTGTTGACCGTCGAGTAGGGTCGACGCTCAGGACTCGCGTCTCTCCAGCGACGAGAACGCTTCGTCGAGATCGTGAGGGACGTGGCCGCCGGACCGATCCGATCGATCGAGATACGACCGCAACGCCGGTCGATATGAAGGGTGAGCGCAGTTCTCGATGAGTTCGTCGGCCCGCTCGCGCGGCGAGAGACCCCGAAGATCGGCGACGCCCTGTTCGGTGATGACGACCGATACGTCGTGTTCCGTGTGATCGACGTGGGGGACCATCGGAACAATTCGCGGGATCTCTCCGCCGGAGGCGACCGAGGAAAGCGCGGTGATACTTATCAGCGCGTTTCGGTTGAAGTCGCCGCCACCGCCGATGCCGTTCTGCAGGTGTTTTCCACCGATATGCGTCGAGTTGACGTTTCCGTAGAGGTCGATTTCGAGGGCGCTGTTGACAGCGATCACCCCGAAACGATCGATGAGCGCGGGGTTGTTCGAGACGTCGGCGTTGCGAACGACGATGTTGTCAGCATAATCGTCGGGATTCTCGAACAACCGTTCGAGGTGCGATTTCGACAGCGCGAGCGAGGCGGCGCTGGCACTTTCGAGTTTACCGGCACCGAGCATGTCGAGAAGTCCGTCCTGAATCACCTCACCGAAGTAGATGAGATCTCGATCGCCAACGTCGAGATCTTCAAACCCGCCCATGAGGGCGTTACCGAGGCTTCCGACGCCGAACTGGAGACAGAGACGTTCGTCGAGATACGGGTTTCGCTCCAGTTCGCCCTCGACGAACCCGATCAGCTTCGCCGCGATGGATTCGTCGTCCGGAGTCGTCTCGCGAAACGTGTACGGCGTGTCGGGGCGAGCGGTCCGGACGGCGGCGACGAGTTTCTTCGAATCGAACGAAACCGTCGGTGAACCGATCCGTTCAGCCGGATGCCGAAGCTGTATCGGCTCACGGTGCGGTGGCGGATCTGGGACGTACACGTCGTGAAAATGCTGCAACGATAGCGGCTGTACCTCGTTGAGTTCGACGATGATCCGATCTGCGGCGGCGACGTACGCGGGCGTGTGGCCGATCGAGGTCGACGGTATGAGCCAGTCGGGGCCAGCAGCGATCGCTTCGACGATCGCAACGTCCGGGGTTCCGAACTCCCCAACCCGGACCCGATCCCCGAAACTCGCGATGTGGGCGTCCGCAAACGCCATCTCCCCGCCGTTGATTCGCGTTCGCGTGCCGGAACGGGCCTGATACGGGAACCGTCGGGCGATCGCGTCCGCGTCCGCGAGCGTCTCGTCGATCTCCTCGCCGACGCTGCCGCCGCTGATGACCGTCAACGAGAGATCGCGGTCGGATTCGGCCAGCGCCAGTGGAACCGACTTCGGATAGCCGACGCTACCAAAGCCGCTTACGACGACGATACCGTCATCAGGGACGTGTTCGGACGCGGTTTCTGCGGAAACGATCGGAAGATCGCCGTGTTCTCGCTCCGCAACTGCGGTCATGGCTCCAGGTCCTCGGGCTGCGTCCCGACCCCCGCCGGCCATCCGGGCGGCCTCGCGGCCGAAACGTCCGTCTCGGCTCGCTTGAGCATCATGTTGGTCCGCTTCAAAGACAGCACTTTTGTGCCCTCTTGATTGTACGCGGTGAGGCCAGTAGTGACGATGCCGACGTGATCGCGGGAGCCGCTCTCGCGCTTTTCGAGCACCTCGCTCTCGGCGAAGATCGTGTCGCCGTGATACACCGGCGCGTGATGGCGAACGTCGTCGTAGCCGAGGTTCGCCGTCGCGTTCTGCGAGATATCGATGACGCTCATCCCGACCGCCAACGCGATGACAACGAGTCCGTTGACGAGTCGCTCGCCGAACTCCGTCTCCGCCGCGTACGGCTCGTTGAAATGCATCGGATTGAGGTTCATCGTCAGGTTAGTCAACCAAACGTCGTCCGTCTCGGTCATCGTCCGACCGTACGGGTGTTTGTACACGTCCCCGACCTCGAAGTCCTCGTAGAACCGTCCTTGCCACCCGCCGACTAACCGCCGTTCAGTACGTGTGCTACTCATATCGGTGCCCGAACTGGGGATGAGAGCGTGTATAAATCTTTGGCCGAGTCGCTCGGTCGCAGATTGTTCGGTAAGGGCGAACTTTAAATATCGATGGGATGTTATCGGCGAGCATGGACGCAAACGAGGAACCGAGTACCAAGCAGGTGAAATCCGCACGGACCGTATTCTCCGTGATCGAAGCCGTTTACCAACTCGACGGTGGCGGTGTCTCCGAAATCGCCACCCGTCTCGGGATGGCCAAGAGTTCGATACACGCTCACCTGAACACCCTCGAAAGCTGTGAGTATCTCGTCCGTGAGGGCGATCAATACCACGTCAGTCTCAAGTTTCTCGAGTTGGGCGAGTTCGCCAAATCCAGGAAGACGGAGTACAAGATCAGCCAGCGAAAGGTCCGCGAACTCGCCGAGGAGACCGAGGAGCGCTCGCAGTTCATCGTCGAGGAGCACGGACGGGGCGTGTACGTCCATCGAGAGGTCGGCGAGCGCGGCGTTCACACCGACCCGGGAATCGGAAAGCGGATTCCGCTTCACTCGACGGCGGCCGGGAAGGCGATTTTGGCGGAGCTTCCGACCGACCGCGTCGAGTCGGTTCTCGACACGTGGGGGTTAGAGTCCGTGACGGACAACAGTATCACGGACGCCGAATCGTTGTACGACGAACTCGACGGGATTCGCGAGCGCGGGTACGCGTTCAATCTGGAGGAGAACGTCCCCGGACTCAATGCGGTCGGAGTTGCGGTTACGGGCTCCGACGGTCGGGTCTGTGGGGCGTTGAGCGTCTCGGGGCCGAGCCACAGACTCGAGGGATCGCTTCTGTACGAGGAGATTCCGAACCTGCTGCTCGGAACGGCGAACGAGTTGGAACTCAATTTGATGTACTCGTAGTCCGTACTCGCAGATCAGGCACGTCACAGCCGCCCGTGCCGAGGGGCGTCATAACGGTGGCGTTGATACCGTTCGCTATGATCGAATATATCGCGGACACCCGAACGGATGAGCGAGAGTGGAAAGCGATACGTCACAAAATAGCCGGACATAATATGATGATCAATTACTACCAACGGTACATAAAAACAAGATAAGATATAAAAGGGACATTCTATGCAACTATCGAATGATTCAGCCGGCTGATACGGACCGGGAGGGACTGCAAACCAAGCCAGCTGTTCGCTAAGAGCGAACACAAGTCGGACTTGGTCGATCGGCGTGACGGTATAGTTCCATAACACAATTAATATCGTTATTTGACCGTCTTCGGAGGGCCGACTTATTCGTAAGTTCAAAGAACATAACAACAAAAAATAATAAAAATGGAACAAACATAAGTGAGATAGCGGCAGTAACAGATATGTCCGGATGTACTCGAATTCCCGGACGCGATCGGCGGCTGCCTTTCGAAACCGAACTAAACACAGAGAAACATCGCAGCGACCCGTTGAAGCCGGTTCGAGCCCTATCTAACTCGAGACCAATTGCGCTAACGAAAGCGGTTAGTATAAGAAGCCGAGCGGCTACTTATATACGTTTCCCGCGAGAACGATCAGGCAAAATCGGTATGACGACCCCGGCAGTGGAAATGACAAATATATTTTGTATTTCGGAAATAAGTTATCTTTGTTATTTACGGGATGGAATAAACTCAACGCGTCGATCGGCGATACGATCCGTATCCTGACGCTATCATCTCCGACCCGCGCCGAATCTACTCCGTTGTCGTCTCCTCGACTTCGACGTCCCCGTTGTGGATCGCGATCCCGTCCTGTGCCACCTTCTCGGCGAGCACCGCGCATTTGATCCGCATCGGGCTGAGTTCGACGCCGAGCATGTCGACGATGTCGTCTCGGTCCATCGCTTCGACCTCGTCGAGGGACCGTCCCCGAAGTTCCCCCGAGAGCATGCTCGCGGAGGCCTGACTGATCGCACAGCCGTCACCGACGAAGCTCACGTGCTCGATCGCGTCGTCGTCGTCCAACTGGATGAACATCTTGATCGTGTCGCCGCACATCGGGTTCTCCCCGACGTGTTCGATATCCGCGTCCTCTAGTTCCCCGTAGTTTCGGGGGTTCTTGTAGTGGTCGAGGATCTGCTGTCGGTACATATCCGATCCGAGTCCCATTGTTATCGATACGGAGGGGAGTGAGACGCAAAAGCCCACCGATCGCGTGGACGAGGGGATCAGGCGAACAGCTGTCTGGCGTCGTCGACCGCCGAGACGAGTTTGTCGACCTCGGCTTCGGTGTTGTAGACGTAAAACGACGCCCGGGCGGAAGCCGCGGTCCCGAGCACATCGTGCAGCGGTTGCGTGCAGTGATCGCCGGCGCGGATCGCCACGGCGCTGTCGTTGAGGATGCTCGAGAGGTCGTGCGCGTGGACGGTCTCGAGGTTGAACGCGACGAGACCGCCGCGATCGTCGCCCGGCGGACCGTACACGTCCACGTCGTCGTACGCCGTCAGCTGGTCGTAGGCGTAGGCGGCGAGTTCGCTCTCGTGGCGCTCGATTCGGTCCATCCCGATGTCATCGAGGTAGTCGCAGGCCTCCGCGAGCGCGATTCCCTGGCAGATAAGCGGCGTCCCGGCCTCGTACTTCCACGGGAGTTCGTTCCACGTCGAATCCTCAAACGTGACTTTGAGGATCATTTCGCCGCCGTAGAGGTACGGCTCCATCCCCTCCAGGATGTGCCGTTTCCCGTAGAGGACGCCGATACCCGTCGGGCCGGCCATTTTGTGTCCCGAAAAGGCGAGGAAGTCGGCGTCGATCCCCTCGACGTCGACGGGCCGGTTCGGAACCGACTGTGCTCCGTCGACGAAAATGTATGCGTCGTGATCGTGCGCGAGGTCGGCCAACTCGGAGACGGGATTGATCGTCCCGAGCGTGTTCGAGACGTGGACGACCGAGACCATCTTCGTGTCGTCGGTGATCAGTTCCGCAGCGGCGTCCATGTCGAGTCGCCCCTCCTCGGTGATCGGGACGTACTTGCAGGTCGCGCCGGTCCGTTTCGCGATCTGTTGCCACGTGACGAGCGAGGCGTGGTGTTCCATCTCCGTCGTCACAACCTCGTCGCCGGGACCGAGTTCGTTCAACCCCCACGCGTAGGCGACGAGATTTATCGACTCCGTCGTGTTCTTCGTAAAGACGATCTCCTCGCGACCGCCGGAAGCGCCGATGAACTCGGCGACGCGGTCGTGAGCGTCCTCGTAGGCGACCGACGCCTCCTGGCTGAGCTGGTGGATGCCGCGGTGGACGTTGGCGTTGTAGTTGTGGTAGTAGTCGG
>NZ_JAWODL010000053.1:0-11302 GCF_046483325.1 Natronomonas sp.
CCTGATCGCCTTGGCCCGCTACATGCGGATCCTCTCGCCCGAGGTCGTCTTCCGGTACGAGGGCCGGATCATCAACGTCACCCTCCCTCCTGCCGGCGTTCCCCGGCGCGGAGGCGTACCGGCAGGCGAAGGACGCCGGCGGGAGGGAGGGGTGGACGTTGATGATCCGGCCCTCGTACCGGAAGACGACCTCGGGCGAGAGGATCCGCATGTAGCGGGCCAAGGCGATCAGGTCCACGTCGTACTCGGCCAACAGGTCGAGCAGTCGGCCCTCGTCGGTGTTGCCGCCGCCGTCGCCGACGTCGTAGAAGGGCTTGTCGTAGCGCTCCGCGAGCGACCGGAGGTCGCCGCGGTTGCCGATGACGACCGGAATCTCGGCCTCCTCGCCGTCGTCGGCGAGGTCGCCGTTGGCCTCGGCCTCCAGCAGCGCCTCGGGCGCGTGGGTCTCCTTCGTGACCAGCAGCGCGATCCGGCGAGCGTCGCGGTCGCTCGGGAACCGCACCCGGATGTCGACGTCGAGCTCGCGGCCGAGCTCGGCGAGCGCGCGCCGGAGCTCGCCGCGGGACGTCTCCATCTCGGAGGCGTCCACGCGGGTCGTCATCCGGAAGACGCCCTCGCGGACCGCCTGATCGAGGTCCTCGATGTTGATTCCCCGCTCGAACAGCAGGGAGGTGACCCGCGCGATGAGTCCGGTCTTGTCTCCTCCGACGACCGTGATCTCGGTCAGTTCGCGGGTCATGCGACGATCACCTCCGCAGTGTCGAGCGGCTGCATACACCGGGTCCAGAACGCGGAGGGGTTTGCCACTTTCGTTCCGCGCTGAGCCTGCCGCCCACACGATCGACCGGGATATATCCACGAATGTGGATATAAAAGGCGTTCCAAAACCGTTTTTACACACGACTTCGCAGTATCGGTCATGACGGCATACACCGCGACGGTGACGGTGCGGCTGAAGCGGGGCGTCCTCGATCCGGAGGCGGAGACGACTCAGCAGGCCCTCGAACGGCTCGGTTTCGAGCTCTCCGACCTCCGGTCGGCCGACCGGTTCGAGGTCGACCTCGACGCAGGCGACGCCGACGAGGCGGCCGAGCGCGCCACGGAGATGGCCGAGCGACTGCTCGCGAACCCGACGATACACGACTACGACGTCGCGGTCGCCGAGACATGACAGTCGCTGTCGTCCAATTCGGCGGCTCCAACTGCGACCGCGACGCGGTCCGCGCGCTCGACCACCTCGGAGTCGACGCCGAGCGCGTCTGGCACGAGGACGGCCTCCCGGCAGACACCGAGGGGATCGTTCTGCCCGGCGGATTCTCCTACGGCGACTACCTCCGTGCCGGCGCGATGGCCGCACGCGCCCCGATCATGGAGGAGGTCCGCGCCGCCGCCGACGAGGGCGTCCCCGTGCTCGGCGTCTGTAACGGCGCACAGATCGGCTCCGAATCCGGGCTCACCCCCGGCGCGTTCACCACGAACGCCTCCGCGCGCTTCCAGTGTGAACCCGTACACCTCCGTGTCGAGCGCGCGGACACCCCGTGGACCGCCGCCTACGACGCGGGCGACGTGATCGAGGTGCCGATCGCTCACGGCGAGGGTCGCTTCGAGATCGGCGACGAGGCGTTCGAGAAACTCGTCGACGAGAACCGCGTGCTCTTCCGCTACTGCGACGCGGACGGAAACGTCACGGACGAGGCGAATCCCAACGGCTCGACCGACAACGTCGCCGGCGTCCTCGGTGAGCGCGAGACCGTCGCCGTCCTGATGCCCCACCCCGAACGCGCGACGCTCCCGGACCTCGGCCGGAGCACCGACGGCGCAGGCGTGCTCGACGCGTTCGCGTAGCGAGTCAGGCAGACACAATCGATTAAATCCCTTTTCGACGCCGCAATGGCGCTCTCCCGCGCGATATCTCTCGGCCGGTTCCCGGAGTGGATCGCGCCGTCACAGATAGCGGCGAATATCGTTCGATCCTATGACGCTGATCTACCGTATTCGTCCTCCTAAAGCAGTTTTACGGCTGTTTTGAGCAGTTTGGAACGGTAGTGTTTAGGCCGCGTATCGCTCGGGTACAGTCAGCATGAATGAGACAACTCGCCGAACCTTCGTCGCCGGAGCGACGGCGGCCGGGATCGGCGCGCTTGCGGGCTGTGCAGACGAGGAGACGGACCCGACCGACGACGACACGGCCCCAACCGACGACGACGCGGACTCGGCCGACGACGAGACAGACTCGACTGACGACGAGACGACCGACGAGGAGACGGCCGCCACCTACGAGATTTGGGGCGCCGACCAGGGAACCAACACGATCTACATCCACCAGCCGACCGACGACGGCGGCTTCGAGCAGGTCGACGAGATCGACACGGGCGCGGAAGGCGGTGAGGTGCCGCACATGGTCGATTACACGTCCGACTACGAGTACGCCGCCGTCGCCTGTACGGCCGGCGCGCGCGTCCTCGTCTACCGGACCGAGGACCGAGAGCTGGTCGCGAACCTCGAAACGGGCGCCGGGTCGCACTTCGCCGGCTTCTCGCCGGACGACGAGTACATCCACGTCGACGTGATCGGCGAGGAGAAGATCGTCCGCGTCGACGCCGACCTCGACAACGAGGAGTTCGAGCAGGTCGCGGAGATCGATGTCCGCGAGAACGAGACGATCCTCGATGCCGGTATCGAGAGCGGCGCGCCGATCTGTCACCAGTACGCGCAGGACGGACGTTCGCTGCACACCATCGGACCGAGCTACTACGACGGCGCGCTCGTCATCGTCGACCACGACGACTTCTCGGTCGACCGCGCGTACTCGCACGACGAGATCCCGACGAACTGCGGAACCGTCTCGCACCCGACCGAGGAGAAGTTCTACCTCACCGCGGGGCTGCCGTCCGATCCCGACGTAGACCCCGACGAGGATCCGGTCGCCGCGGAGGGAGTCGGCGATTTCTACGTGTACGACACGGCCGACGACGAGGTGACGACCGTCGACTCGACCGGCGGCGTCGACGCGCACGGCTTCTGGTTCACCCCCGACGGCGAGGAGCTCTGGGTCCTGAACCGCGAGACGAACGACGGGCTCATCCTCGATCCCGAGACGGACGAGGTCATCGACGAGATCGACGCGTTCGGCCCGGAGCAGTCCGACGACCCCGCCGACTCGGACGCGCCCGACATCATGTGGGCCTCGCCGGACGGCGAGTACATGTTCGTCACCCTCCGCGGACCGAACCCGCTCTCGGGCGACCCGCACGCCGCGACCGGGATCAACCCCGGCTACGCCGTGTTCGACATTGAGTCGCGCGAGCGCGTCGATGTCGTCCAGCCGGACGGCGACAACGCTGACAGCGACTTCCACGGCATCGGCGTCCGGCCCGTCGGGGAGTTCGACGGGTTCACCTCGCCGCCGTACTGAGCGACGCGGATCGAACGAAACTTCGGCGTTCGACGTTAAGAAGCAATTTCGCGTTAGATCCTCACTTACATTATAAGTCCACAGCCAACTTCGCGGCAGTGAAATGACTGACGGTACCGCGATAAAAGCGGTGGGCGTTTCCCCGCTCCGTTCGCCCCGGCACGCGGGTGATCCGTGGGGAGGCCACTACCCGGAGACGGTATCGATGAGGCTGTGGACGGCAGGTAGCACATGAGGGATCGGCTCCGAGCGCTCCTCGACAGTATCGTCCCAAGCGGCTCGGTCTTCGACCGCACGATCAAAAGCGGGATCTGGGTCGGTGGGATCAAGGTGGCGAGCCGGCTCATGCAGATCCTGTTGCTCATCGTCCTCGCCCGACTACTCGCGCCGCGGGACTTCGGGCTCATGGGCCTCGCACTGCTCTCCGTGAGCGCGACCCGAAACTTCACCAAGGTCGGGCTCAACGCGGCTCTCATCCAGCAGAAGGCGGAGAACGTCGACGACTACCTGGACACGACGTGGTGTCTCGAGGGGGCCCGTGGTCTGCTCATCGCCGGAATTCTCCTAGTGCTCGCGCCGTTCATCGCGGAGTTCTTTTCGGAGCCACAAGCCACCCCGTTGATCCGCGTTATCGGGCTCGGCCCGCTGCTCGTCGGGCTTCGTAATCCCGGAATCGTCTATTTCAAAAAGGACTTGGAGTTCCACAAGGAGTTCCTCTATCAGGTCAGCGGGGGATTCGTCCAGTTCTTCGTCGGTGTCGGCTACGCGCTGTACTCTCCGACCGTGTGGGCGCTCGTGTTCGCGTTCATCGCCGCTGACGCGTTCCGATGCGTGCTCTCGTATGTCATCCACGACTACCGTCCGTGGCCGTCGTTCGACTTCGACGCCGCCAAGGAGCTGATTAACTACGGGAAGTGGATCACCGCCTCGTCGATCATCTATTTTATCTACAGCGAGGGCGACGACGCGTTCGTCGGGTGGTTCCTCTCGGCGACCTTCCTCGGATTCTACCAGTACGCCTATCGGCTCGCCGACACGCCCTCCTCGGAGGTGTCGGAGATTATCGCTAGCGTCAGCTTCCCCGCGTACGCGCAACTCCAAGACAACCCCGACGAACTACGCCGCGCGCTGTTGGCGACGACCAGAGTCACCGCGTTCCTGACCATCCCCATGGCGCTCGGCATCGCGGCCGTCGCGCCGAGCTTCGTGCCGGTCGTGCTGGGCAGCGACTGGACGCCGATGATCGCGGCGATGCAGCTACTCGCGTTGTACGGGATGTTACATTCGATAACCCGGAACTTCGGATCGATCTTCAAGGCGCTCGACCGCCCCGACCTCACGGCGAAGCTCGGTGCGGTCCGAGTCGTCTGTATCGCCGCGCTCATCTGGCCGCTGACCGCCCGATTCGGCATCGAGGGCACGGCGCTCACCGTCGTGTTGGTATTTGTGTTCCCGATGCTCCCGCTCGACGTCTACGTCACCTCGAAGCTCACGGAGGTCCGATCGATGGAGTTCTACCGCGAGTGGGCGTACCCGCTGTTCGCCGCAGGCATCATGTTCGGGCTCCTCCGGTACGCCCACCACCTGACCGATCTCCCGCCGGTCGTCGAGTTTGCCCTCACCGTTCCCGCGGGCGCCGTCATCTACCTCGGTATCAGTTACGTACTCGACCGCCGGTTCGGGTGGGGGATCCAGCGGAACCTCCGCTCGATGTTCGGCGCGTTAGGGTGACAGTCCGGCCCGAGTCTGCTGCGGAGCGCGCACCTCGAAAGGAGCGCAACCCTGACAGGCGCACATCTCCCGGTACCACCCCAACAGGGACGCACAACGACTGGATAACAATATACGGTGTCAACGTTGTCGTCGACAATGGGCTGTGACGTCGACGATGGAGAGAAACCGCTGGTGAGCGTCGTTGTGCCGACGTACGACCGTCCCGAATACCTCCGAGACGCGGTCGAAAGCGTCCGCAAGCAGACGTATTCGCGCATCGAACTTGTCGTCGTCGACGACTGCTCGCCGACGCCCGCGGCTCGGACGATCGACGGAACGGACACGGGTTCGCTCGCGGTCACGTGTCGCCGCCACGAGTCGAATCGGGGGGCGAACGCCGCCCGTAACACCGGGATCGACGCCGCCGACGGGGACCTCATCGCGTTCCTCGACGACGACGACCGGTGGCGCCCGACCAAGATCGAACGCCAGGTGGAGCAGTTCGACGCCAACGAGGAGCTCGGGCTTGTTTACACGGGTCAAGAGTACGTGAACGGCGAGGATCGAACGACGGAGGTGAAGACCCCCGGAACCGCCGGCGATGCGGTCGAGGCGATCCTTCGCGGAGCGGGTGTCGGGCCGTTCTCCACGCTGATGGTGCGCGCGACCGTGATCGACGACGCTGGACGCCCCGACGAGCGCCTCCCTAGCTGGCAGGACCGCGATTGGGTGATCCGGATCGCAAGTCGGTATCCGATCGCCCCGGTCCGTGAGCCGCTCGTGGTTCGCCGGATGGAGGCGCACGACCAGATCAGCGACGACTTCGAGCGCAAACGCGACATTAGCTACCCGCTCATGCTAGAGAAACACCGCGATCTCGCCGCGACGTTCGGCTCCGACACCGAGCGACGGTTCGTCGCAAACCTCTCGGTAAAACTCGTTGATTCCGCGCTCGCCAACGGTTATCACCGCGACGCGGTCCGGTTCGCCACGAGGGCGATCCGCGCGGATCCCCGGTTACACTCTGGGTACGTCTACCTCTTGGTAGCGATCGGCGGTGAGTTCACGTACCGCCCGGCGCGGTTCCTCAAACGCGCGTACGTCAGGTATCACCGCTGACCGGGGGACGCGTCGGCCTATGCTCCGTTGTCGAACGTCACCTCCGCCGAGCCCCGAAGTTCGAGGTCGACGAGGTCGCCCGAGAAGCGATAGGTGTCGATACCCGTGTGGACGACACCGACAACGGTATCGTCCTCAACGGTGTCCTCGATGCGGTCCCAGTCGCCCGTCTCTCCCGTGTCGCTTTCCTCGTCGGCGACGACCTCGCCGGTGACCGAGAATCGGTACGAACAGACCTCTTCCGAGCGAGAGCCGTCGAAAGAGATGACGCTATCGAGCGCCGTGCTGTCGCCGTCGTCCTCCGAGCCACCGTCGGCCGTTTCGTCCTCGGTGGTGTCGTCTTCTGTGGTGTCGTCTTCGGTAGAGTCGTCTTCGGTGGTGTCGTCTTCGTCGTCGACCGTCTCGCCGTCGTCGTCCTCGGGGAACGACTCGGGGTCGACCTCCCGGACGATCGTTCGCGTCTGTGCGTCGGCGATGAACACGCGGACCAGATCGAGGTTCTCGCCCTCGAACCGCGTCACTTCGCCGTCGTAGTAGACGTTGTCGAGCCCGTAAGAGGGGCCCATCCCGCCGGTCGCCGTCGTCCCGTCGACCGTCGGGGGGTACTCCCATTCGCCGGCTTCGAGCTCGCCGTCGACCTCGAGTTCGTAGCTCACGCGCGCGCCAGATTCGACCTGCTCGATGACGAGCTCGTGCGGGAGGTCCGTGTGGACGCCCTCGGCCTGATCGTATGTGAATCCGCCGTCGGTGTTCTCGTCGGTGCCGTCGTCGGTGTCTCCGTCGTCGGTGTCTCCGTTGTCGGTGCCTCCGTCGTCGGTGCCTCCGTCGTCGTCGGAATCCTCCTCAGGTACCTCGTGGGTGACGTTCCGAGTTTCGACTTCTGCGTTCTCGAAGTCGGTCGCGCTTCCGGGAACGACCACGTTCGTGTCCGCGATGACGCAGTCTTTCGAGTTCGCGATGTAGATCCCGTCCGCATTGTTGTCCGTCATGTGGATCGAGCTGTTCCGGATCTCCGTGCCGTCGGCGTCCTCGACCTTGACGACGACCGGGACGTCGCCCGACCCCGTGATGGTGACGTTGTCCATCCGCAGCCAGCGCGGATCCTCACCCGGCGGGTGGCTCGCCTTGTTGCTGTAGTCCTCCTTGCAGATCACGTAGCCGCCGGTGTTCTCGTAGGCGATGGTCGTGTCGGTCACCTCGATCGAGCGACCGTTCGACCACGACATGATCGCCGGCGCCCACGTCGGGTTCTCCTCGACGACGATCTCGCAGCCCCGAACCGCCGCGCCGGCCGCCTTCTGCCCGTGATTCTTGTGGTTTTCCTCGAGCAGCACGCCGCGCATGTTGAAGGCCTTGTCCTCGTCGCGCCGCGGGCCGGTGTAGCGGTCCTCGCTGACGACGATCCGGGTGTTCTCGACGAAGCTCCCCTCGCCACCGATGCGGACGGACGCGACGTTGTTGTTCTCGAAGTAGCTGTCGAACACCTGTACGTTCCCCGGACAGCGGCTCGTGTACATCGCGTTGTTCCCGTACTCGCGCAGGTCGCAGTCGATGAACTTGGCCGTGCCGGCGTGCTCCGGACCGAGGTAGAACCCCATCCGACCGGCCGATCCGCCGTAACTCGCCCACGAGGAGCCTTTTTTGTTCGTGTAGTTGACGACGCGCGCGACGCCGTGGGGGTCGGTGATCGACGGACACATCTCGACGCCCCAGTCGCCGCCGCGCCCCACGACGTCGATGTCGTGAATCTCGATACGGTCGCTGACTCGCCAGAAGTGGCCGACCGCACCGTCGGACTGATCGTGAGTGAACCCGGCGTAGTAGACGGCGGCAGTGTCTCGGACGTTCCAAGACGTGTCCGTAAAGCCGGAGGCGCCGACGATCGTCGCGTCGCCGACCGCTTCGAACCCGACATTCCCGAGCCGCGCGAGGTCGAGGCGCTCGTCGATCAGGTAGTCGCCGTCCGGGAACTGAACCAGCGTGTTGGCCGGTACGTCCGCGATCTGTCCGGTCACCGACCGGCTTCCGGTCGGGTCCATACCGAGATCGTCGACGGCGTCGACGACGCGTTCGAACGCGATGCCTTCGCGCTCCGCCGCGGCCGCCGCGGTACCCAGCCCCGCCCCGAGCGCTGTCGCGGTCGCCGCCGCGGCGCCCGCCTTCAGGTACGCCCGCCGCCCGATATTCGACGGACCCGAACGCGAGTCCTCCTCGCGGTCCGCGTCCCGTTCTCCGTTGCTGTCGCTCTCCGTTGTACCCCGGGGGGACCCCGGGTCGCTTCCCAGCTTGTGTGCCATATCGCAGGTGTTAGGATGGGAATAACTGAGTTAAGTGTTTTGTTTCTTATATATAGAAGACATAATGAATTACCGGAATGAGTATCCGTACGTTCGTGAACGTTCGGATGGATGAAGTTGATTTCGCGGTGAGAGTTTTTACGCCGTTAACCGTCTTAGATGTTGGTTAACGCCTTGTTAATCCTCTGTTAATCCCAAAAACGGCGATATCGGTCGCGCTCTGGCGTCGATCTGTCGCTGGTCTGTTCACCCGGAACCGGCCCGCTCTCTGCCACCGGCCCGTTCTCTCTCACCGGCCTACTCCCCTTCGCACTCAGCCCGTAGATCGACGACGGGATCTGACTCCTCTCCGACCACGGCGGTTCCCGCAACCTCAACAGCGGTGTTCTCGATGACGACATCCGCGGACCGTACCACGTTGATCCCGTTCCCCTCTGAGCGAGGGAGCCGCAGGCAACAGTCGCGGACACGCGATCCGTCGGCATCCCGCAGGTCCACGATACGCCGAACCTCGCCGTCGCCGTCGACGTCGACGGATTCGAGTCGCAGCCATCGCGGAGACTCTCCCGGCGGGTGACGACCCTTTGAGCCGTAGTTCTCCCGCCGGATCACCGAGGGTCCCGCGGCGTCGTACCGGATCGTCGTGTCATCGACCGACAGGGATCGACCGTTCGACCACACCTCGATGGCGGGCGCGCCCGTCGGGTTCTCCTCGACGAGAAACGAACAGTCTCGGACCGCGGCGCCCGCGTCCTTCTGGCCGAAGTCCTCGTGGCTGTCCTCTATAAGCACCCCGCGCATGTGAAACGCCTCGTCTTCGTTCTCGCGGGGACCCTCGTACCGGGACTCGCTCACGACGAAGCGGCATCCCTCGGCGAAACTGCCCTCGCCGCCGATGCGGACGGACGCGACGTTGTTGTTCTCGAAGTAGCTGTCGATCACCTGCACGTTCCCCTGACAACGGCTCGTGTAGAGGGCGTTGTTGCCGAACTCCCGGAGGTCGCAGTCGACGAACTGGAGAGTCCCCAGATGTCCGTCCCGCACGAGAGCGCCGATCCTCCCGTTCGATCCATTGTAGTTGGCCCACCCGGAGCCCGTCCGGTCGACCCAGTTTCGGACGGTTCCGACCCCGTCGGGGTCCAGTATCTTGATGTTGAACGCCGACGGCTCTCTGCGGTCCGCGCGGTTCGCCCGCCCGCGAAACCGCACGTTCTCGACGTGGAGGGCGTCCCGCCCCCAGAGGACGAACGACCCCACGGCGTCCTCGTTCGTCTGATCCACGGCGAAGTTCTCGAAGGTGATCTCGGCGGCGTCCTCGATCCGGAGGAGCCGCTCGTTCGTGCCGGCCGGCACCTCGATCGTCGTGCCGAGCGGCGATCCGAGGAAGCCAACCCGGTCGCAGTCCTCGACGCGTGCACCGGGATCCCACCGGAACCGTCCGGTGGGAAATCGGAGGAGGGTCCCGTCCTCGATCCCGGCGATGAGATCGTTGGTGACGGTGCCGCCCGGATCCAACCCGATATCCTCGACCGCGTCGAGGGATCGCTCGAACTCGATCCCGTGTCTGGTCAGCGGGAACGGTTCCTCGTCGCCCGGCCGTCTCGGGTCGTCATCGCCAGACGGCTCGCGTCCGAGACACGTGGAGAGCAAGACGGATCCCGGAACGGCGGCTCGCAGAAACGAACGGCGATCCATGTGTTTTGAACGTGCGCGGTAGACGGCTTTGTTAACACCCTATTATCTATTCTCAAGCGTCGATCAGAGCGTGACGAGGTAGTTCGGATCTTCAGCAAGCTCCGAACCGATGACGCGCGCGACGTCGCCGAGACTGAAGAAAAATAGCCTGAGCCCGTTCAGGTCGTAGGCGTCGATCGCGCCTGCGGCCGCTAGCCTCCGGTGAATCTTCGGTTTGTTCCACGAGTAGAACGGGGAGGTGTACTGCCCGCAAGTCTGTGTGACGCGTCTGTGCTCCGTCTCCGTCTCGTAGAGTACGCCTTCGAACGTCTCGTCGACGACGTACGGCGCATCGTGCCGACTCTCGAAGTAATGGAGGTGCGAACAGGTGATCCACGGCACCCCGACGTTCATGACGAGCACGTCGTCGTCGACGAGCCGGGCGAAGCAGCCGTCGGGGTGGTACGAGTCGTCGTGACGGCAGTCGTCGAAGCGGTACGGCCCTCGCACGAGGATCGACTTGATCGCGTCGTCGGTGCGGTAGTCGGCGTCGTCGAGAAACAGCGTTCCGAAAGTGCCGTGTTTCGGGCGCGAGTACGTCTTGTGGTAGACGCCGGACGTTTTGAAGTAGTCGGTGAACCCCGGTGCAAGCACGCTCTCGAAACGCGAGTCCACCTTCGAGCGGAGGAACGCGTACGGATCCGTGTCGAACGCGCTCGCGATATCGCTCAGTCCGACGTGGACGAACACGGCGTCCTCGTCCGCTGCGTGGCGGTCGAGAATCCGATCGAACCGAGACTGCGACGCCCGACCCACCCGACGACGCTCGTGCGTGCGCTTGAGCAGCTGGTGTTTGATCAGGTTGGCGCCGCGACTCGCCTGCGTCGCCGGCGCTCGAATGCCGCGCGCGATCGACTCACTCCCCACCGCCGACCACCTCTTCCGATCGGTCAGCGCCGACCACCTCTTCCGATCGGCCACCGCCGACCACCTCTTCCGATCGGCCACCGCCGACCACCTCTTCCGATCGGCCACCGCCGACCACCGCTCTCGAGTCGAACGTCGCCGGATCGAAGGCGAATAC
>NZ_JAWODL010000032.1:0-8020 GCF_046483325.1 Natronomonas sp.
CGATAGAGGGGTGTGTCGAACCGCGACGCAGGTCGGAGGTTGTCGAGTCCCGTCGTGTGTGGACTGCCAACAGACAGCCCGTACACATCGATAGAGGGGTGTCTGGCGAATCGTCGTATTCCGACGAGTAACGGGTCCGGCTACGTCTGGTTCCGGATCTGTGCGTTGACGACGGATTGGACCTCGTCTTCGGAAACCATCTCCATTCGAGAGTCCTCGCGCAGCGTCTCGAGGATCGTCTCCGGCCGTTCGCCGAACTGGAATTCGAGAAACATCCCCGAGCTGGGGCCGTGACTTCGCCGCTCGAAGTCGACGAGCGAGTACGTGGTCAGCTCCTTCATCTTGTTGACGTACGTTTCCTGATGGTACTGATCGGCGTCGATCGCGCCGGTCAGGTACTGATACACGCGGTACCCCGTCGTGCTCCGCGCCGTCCCGTCGCTCGTCTGTGCGGCGACCGCCGCCGTCGCGTATAAGCAGAGCTTCTTCTGCGTGCTGATCCCGCGGACGACCTCGAGGACCCGATTCTTCTCCACTTTCGCCTGTGCGGCTCGCACGTGCTGCTCGCGAACGCGAGCGTCGCCCTCGCGCTCGGCGAGCTCACCGGCGACTCGCATGAGGTCGATCGCCTTCCGGGCGTCACCGTGCGTCTGCGCTGCGAAGGCCGCTGCGAGCGGGATCACGTCGTCGTCGACGACGTCGTCGTGGAAGGCGTCTTGCCGTCGCCGGAGGATCGCCTGGAGCTGATTCGCGTCGTAATCGTCGAAATGGACGTCTTCCGGCGTGAACGAACTGATCGCACGGCTTCCCACGGACTCCATCATTTTCGTGTCGTTCGAGATCGCGACGACCGAGATATACGCGTTCAGTTCGTCGTTCGCTCCGGCCCGTGAGAGCTGATACAGGAGTCGAGAAAACGCGGGCTCCTGCTTATCGCGCCGTCCGACGAGCATGTCCAACTCGTCGAGGACGAACGCGGCGGAATCGAAGTTCTCGTTCACGATCCGGTAGAGTTCGTCCCACTTCTCTTTCGTCGCGACCCCGTGTTTCGGAACCCGGACGTCGACGCCGGCCTCGTCGGCGGCCTGTTGAGCGAGTTCGTAGACTGCGACTCCGAGGGTGTCCAGATCTTGGCAATTCACTTCGATGGTCCCGAATCGAATGTCCCGTGAGTCACAGATCCGGCTAATGTTGTTACAGACCGCCTTCGTGATGAGTGACTTTCCCGTCCCAGAAGGCCCATACAGGAACAGGTTCGGCGGGCGGTTGTCCCCGAGGGCGACGCGGAGCATTTTCGTGACTTCCTGCAGTTGCGCGTCGCGACCGACGATGCGGTCCTCCTCGACGACGAAATTGGGATCGAGCAGCGATCGGTCACGGATGAGCCCTTTCTGCTCGTCGAACTCGAGGAGCATCTCCTCGATCGACTGCGGAGAGCTCTCGACTGTCCCGTCGACCGACTGATCGTCGTCGGATGATAGGCCGTTATCGGACGGCCTGTCGTCGTCGGATGATAGGCCATTGTCGGACGGCCTGTCGTCGTCGGATGATAGGCCGTCGTCAGATGATTGGCCGTCCTCGGACGACCGGTTGTCCTCGGACGCCTGGGATGACAAGGGATCTCGCGACGACTCAGATCGGGTCGCACTCGAAAGATCGGTTTGAGCCGTAGTCTCGCCCTCCTTCGATCCCGGGTCATCAACGAGATCATCGGAGTCGTCAGTACCCATACGTCGGCAGACACCGGCCGGTATGAAAAAGGTTCGCACCTCTATCGAAGTGTGATTCGCCGTGTTAGATTGAACGCTGGTTTTATTAAGCCGATATCGGCGACTACCCAGAGCAAGTCCGCCAGCGTCTGACGATGTGTTCTCATTCACGGAGTGGGAGACACACACCCCTCTATCGATGTGTTCGATGTGTTTTGGGGGTGGGGGTCAGTCGGGGAGGTCGAGGCGAGAAAGCGCCGTGAGACGTCTGAAAGCCGCCAAAACCACGTTATATCGCCTCTTTGTCGGTTCTAGCGCACTCTCTTTCTCTTCTTTTCTTTCATTCTATTACCAAACAACACACACACCCCTCTATCGATGTGTTCGATGTGTTTGGGTAGCGTCTTATCTGTCGTTCTAATGGCAACGGAACTCTTACGGCCGTCTTCTGTACTACACGGGTATATACGGGCGTCTCCTATCGGTTTTTGGCGAATACGACGACACCAGCGATATCCCACACCCCTCACTCCACGTGATGCCAGTACCCGAAACACATCGATAGAGGGGTGTGTGTCTTCAACGCTTGACCGGTATCACCGTCGAGGCGAAACTCCGGCTATCGATGGAGCTCAACTACGCTTTCAACGCGAGGTCTGTTTTCCCTTCAGTGTGATCTCGATAGCAAAGCAAACACATCGATACCGGAGCGAACACATCGATACCGGAGCGAACACATCGATAGAGGGGTGTGTGTCTCCGAGTAACCATCCCGAATCGAGGTCGTCACACTCCGCCCGATTTCCTCCGGGTCCCCCGACGTCGCCTCACTCGATATTCGGATGGGGAGTTCGTTTTGTGGTCCGAGAGCTCGACGCACCGTTCGAGTGCTTGACGTACAGCCCGAGAGGTCGTCCTACGATGCGATTCTCGCGTGTTTAACCAACATTCGAATCGCTTGCGAGAGATTGTTGGTTAACGCCTATGAGGCCGCCGACACTACTACCATCTATTAGCCGCAAACCGACAGCCAATGACGGCCGTCGTTCGCATATTCGTCCGACATCGCTCCGCCGTGTTCTGTCGTCGACGCGGCGGTGATGCTAGTTCGGCCCGAGGTCCGCTTGAGGTTCCTCACGGAGCGCTCCGCCCCGATTCAGAAGACCCAACGGACGTTGCGTGGCGCGTGCTTCGCGGGGAAACGACTGCTGAGGGTTTCACTTTGCTTCGATCTGGCGAGCCGCTAGCGATCTCCGACGACGGAACCGACCAAACCGTGTTCCCGTTCCTGTTCGAGGCGATCGGACACGACGACCCCCTGCACGACCCCCCAGACGAAGGCGAGTGGGTCGTGCCGACGGCGCTGCTGGATCGTGACACCGCTCCGGGACTGTGGCAGAGCTACCGCCGCGTGGCCCCCGACGTCGAAACCGTTCGCGCGGACGACAGCCACGGGGCCACGTGGCTCTCCCTCCGTGCACTCGAGGTCGTTCGCGATACGGCCGGGGAGATCGCGTTTGGAACGGCCGCCGATGGCCTCGAGCGAGTCAGAACCACCGCGAGAGAACTGCGAACCGCCCGTCCGAGCATGGTCGTCATTCAGAACCGCATCGATCGAACGATGAGTTCGGCGCCCGCGACACCTCACGCCGTCCACGACCGTGCGGTAGACACGATCGACGCCGCTCTCGATGCCGACCTGCGAGCGGCAGAGGCGGCCGCGAACGCGATCACCGATATTAGCGGGGCGGTCGTCACGCTGTCGCGGTCGGGAACCGTGGCCGAAACGCTCCGCCGGACCGGTCGGTCCGTGCTCGTCGGCGAGTCGCGGCCGGCCCGTGAGGGCGTTACCACGGCGGAGGAGTTGGCCGCCGCCGGCCTCGACGTGACACTCACGACCGACGCTGCACTTCCGGGGCGGCTCCGGGAGGGTGACGTCTCGTGCGTCCTCTTCGGCGCCGATCGAATCCTGTCGAGCAGCGACGTGGTGAACAAGGTCGGTTCGTACCCGCTCGCGGTAGCGGCACTCGCCAACGACGTCCCGGTCGTCGTCGTCGCTACAACGGACAAAATCACGGACGCGGACGAGCCGGTCTCTGAGTCAGGAGCCTCGGCTGACGTGTACGACGGTGAGTGCGCCGTCACGGTTTCGAACCCGATCTTCGAGCGGATCCCGGCCGATCTGATTCACGGCATCGCGACTGAAGACGGACTTCTCGATGCTCCGACGATCGCACGGCTAGCCGGCAAACACCGGTCGATATCCGCGTGGACCGCGATCTCAGACGACGATAACGCACGCGAGTAGCCGGACTCGACCCCCTGAAAAAAGACGTTTCGCTCTGCGGAATCACCCAAGTAATCCTCGCACGGATTCTCGCGGAGACCACGGCACAGGTCGTCGATCTCGACGTGTTCACGCCCGCCGAACTGAGCCGTCGGTTCGCCGTCAGCTCCGTCGCCTTCGCCGATCTGACGTTCGACGCCGTCGGTGCGGTCACCGTGACAGCTCGGAGCACCGACCAGTTACACGGCCTTTTTCGGTTTATCCGATCCTATTATATATGAATCAATCTGCTAGCGACGCGTACCGGCGTTCTAGTCCCACCGGTTATTAAGACGGTTGCGCACGAAATTTGGAAATCATGTCTGAAGACGAGCTCGAAGCGGATAGCTCCGAGAACGGCCAGAGCGTAGGTAGACGGATAGCCGGGGACCTGTCGGCGTACGTCTCGCTCGCAGGCGATTATTACCGCGGGGAAATCGACCGGGCGACCACCTGGAGAGCTCGGCTGGATCAGACGACGAACTGGGCAGTCGTTATCGTCGCGGCGGTGCTCACCTGGGCTTTTTCCGGTGACAATCGGCCCCACTACGTCATCCTCATTGGTGTCATCGGCGTCACGACGTTCCTCCTGATGGAAGCCAACCGGTATCGGGAGTACGACGCGTGGCGCCATCGCGTTCGAAAGCTGCAGCGGAACCTGTTCGCCGAAGCCTTCTCTCCGGGGCATTCTCCGAACGCCGATTGGCAGGACGAACTGGGAGAGGAACTTCGGGAGCCGGCGATCGAGATCTCCTTTCGCGGCGCCTTGCATCATCGGCTCCGTCGATCCTATCTCGCCTTACTGTCCGTCCTCCTGCTGGCGTGGGCGGCGCGTGTCACCGCCTATCAACCGGAAGAGGCGTGGCAGCAGACGGCGTCGATTCTGGGGTTGCCCGGCGAAGCGGTCGTCGGCGTCGTTGTCGTGTTCTTCGCCGTCATCGTCGTTCTCACCTTGTGGTCCGCCCGGGAGGATCGGACACGTGAGTTCCAAGTGTAAACTCTCTCGGGGTCACGCTCCGAGGTTTCCCGACGTTCCGTCTGACACTCTCGCACGACCCGCTCTCGCGACGGCCTCTCGCCGTCGACGTCGTTATCCGGAGCGAGTCAGAGCGTCGCGTCGATCGCGACCGGGCCGACCGCGGCCAGCGCCGAGCTACCGCCGAAGATCACCGCGAGGAACACCACCGACCCGAGGGCGACGAGGCGGAGGTGCCCCGCGGAGGAGATATCCGCGTGGACGCCTCCGAGGCGGCGGGTCACGAATGGATACCCCAGCGCGACCAGCCGCCTCTCGTGATGGATACGGCCCCTGTGCGCACGGCAGTCTTGACAGACATCAATCATCTCAACGACGGGGATCGACACGCGAATCCCCCGATCGACCGCCACCGGGTCAAAATATGTTAGTGAATTAGTATCTTGCCAGAACCATCGAAGAGTAGACACGCCCTCTGATCCCAAACACTCTCTTACGACAAGGATACCACAGTAATCATATGCCTCTCTATAATACAAACGTGAGTTATACCGGGGTGTCAGTCTCTACACCGAGCGATTCGGGGGAGAGCATCTCACATACTAACCGTTTCGGTAGAGTCGGTCCGCTCAGATTTTTGCTTCGCGCCCCCCTAATAGTACAATATGGACAATAATCCGATCGACGATATTGACCGGAGTATCCTCCATCAACTCCAACTCGACGCCCGGCAGACCGATACGGAGATTGGTAAAAAGGTGGACGTGACTTCCACGACGGTCCGCAATCGCCTCGACAAACTCGAACATAACGTAATCCAGGGGTACCACCCCGAGATCAACTACGAACAAGCGGGCTACCCCCTCCATGTTCTGTTCGTCTGTACGGTCAATCCGAGTGAGCTGAAGGCGCTGACAAGAGACGCTCTCGACGTTCAGGGCGTGGTGAGTACCCGAGAACTGCTGGGAGGCGAACGGAATTCACACGTCGAGGTTGTCGCCGGTACGGTCAGAGAGGTCGAAGAGATTCGCAACGATCTGGCGGACCTGGGCCTAGCGATCAACAGCTCTGAGATTATTTCCGAGGCCGAAGTCCAACCATGGGACCGCTTCTATCCACGGGCGGGTCCAGACGCGGACTAGGACCACGGGACGGTTCGTTCACAATAAAACAGAGCAAGAACACCGCTTGAAAAATTCGAATTTGTAACCGTCGACTGCCGCTCGGTACTGGCAATCTGTTTTAATATGTCTATAAAAATACGACGTAACTTTGCTTTTTCAAATGTCAATTCGGGCTAAAATGAAAAGATTATGTATTAGCGTGTTCCTGTCAGAGTATGGCCGAGTCGCCCGAAGCGGCTGATCCGATCAAAAGCTATCGACTCAACCAGATGTTTGAGATACTGAAACATCCGTTTCGGCGGCGAGTTCTCCTCCGTCTTAGCGAACACACTCCTCGCAGCGAAGCGGAGCTAACTGCCGGCGCCCTCACAACCAGCGAAGACGAGCCGGACGTTCTCACGATCCAACTTCGTCACCACCATTTCCCGAAACTCGCCGACACGGGTTATATCGAGTGGGACCAATCGACCGACACGATCGACCGTGGCCCGAAATTCGACGAAATCAAACCGCTGCTCAAACTGGTGCGCGAGTATCAAGACGAGTTTCCCGAGATGGGTCATTAGACCGCCTCGGAACCCATCTGCGGACCGAAATTCGGCGCGGCTCTGTTGAAATCTGATTCCACCGAAACTCCCGTCTCGCGCGGCTGGTCTCTGAATGTCGCGTGTTGAAAGATCTGTATGACAGAATAACAGTTAATTTATATACAAATAGTTTGTACTATTCGCCGGGTCAGGGACAGCGTTTTATTTTCGTGTTAGGTTCTCTGCCCCCGTGGGACGTCGCTGCACGTCACGCGCTTTCGGTGCGCGTAATTCTCTCGCTGTCGCTCACGGCAGGTCAGACCGTCTCACCCGCCGAGGAGTTCGACGGAGCCGGTGTTTTTCCGACGGTCGTGCCGCGCACGTACCGCGTATCAGTCGCGAGGAGCGGCCCTTTGCTGGTTCCGACCGTCCCGTCGACCTCCGGCTCGCCGAACGGAGGTCCGCGAGGTCCTGTCAGTCCACGAAACCGATGGTAATAGGCCCGCGCGGCCGTACTGTGCAGTGTGAACGCATCTACCGACTACCGCGCCGGACTCCGCACGCAGCGCGAAGAAATCGAGAACGAACGCCTCTCCGTCGACGGGTCGTTTCCGGACTGGCTCACCGGCGATCTCGTCGGGAACGGTCCGGGGCAGTTCGAGGCCGGCGACACGCGGCTGCGTCACTGGTTCGATCCGCTGGCGATGCTGCGCCGGTTCCGGATCGACGACGGCGAGGTGACGTACGCGAATCGGTTCGTCGGGAGCCGCGACTACGAGTTCGCGGAGCGCAACGGCGGCGTCCGGACCCCGTTTCCCGGGACGCCGCCCGACCGCCCCCTCTGGACGCGGATCCGACAGGTCCTCGACGGGACGTTCCCCGACAACCCCGTCATCGGCGTCCAGCGGTTCGGCGACGAGTTCGCGGCGATAACCGAGTCACCGACTGCGCTGACGTTCGATCCCGACACGCTCGAGACGACGGGTCGAAAGGACCTCACCGCGGGGCTCGACAGCGACCTCACCCTCGCTCACGTTCACTACGACCGCGACGAGGGCGTGTTCTATAACCTCGGCGTTTCGTACGGTCGCGAGACGGTGTATACGCTGTTTCGGCGGCCGGCGGACGGCGGTACGCCGACGCCGTTGGATGATCACAGCGCCGGCCCGCTTGCCGTCGGTCACCAGGTGGCGAGCGGTCTGGGCGTCGTACGATGTCTCCACATGCAGGTTCTCCGTCTGCGACAGGATGTCCAGCACCGTAGCGGCCATCTCGCCCCCGTGGTGGTCCACCACCGGCAAGTCCATCACCCAAACCGCTGGGTGGTCCGGGCGATCTGAATCGCGGGGCCCGTGTGT
>NZ_JAWODL010000050.1:0-16014 GCF_046483325.1 Natronomonas sp.
CTGAACCGATACCCCCCGGGGCCGTACACCATGAGGTTGGTCTGGTAGCCGATGGGCGTCATGAACGACGTCGCGGCGGAGAACATCACCGCGAGGAGAAAGGAAAAGGCGTTAGCGTCCAGCCTGACGGCGGCGTCGACGGCGACCGGAATCATGAGCACGATCGTCGCGACCGGCGTGATGACGCTGGCGAGCAGCCCCGTCACGAGATAAAACAGGAACAACAGAGCGAGCAACGGAACGAACGCCGCGGCTCCGACGAGCAGCGTAGCCAGCAACGCCGCTCCGCCCGTGGACTCCATCGCCAATCCGAGCGGTATCACGCCAGCCAACAGGAAAATGACGTTCCACGAGACCGCGTCGTAGGCTTCCGGTGGCGAGAGACAGCCGGTGACGATCATCGAGAAGACGCCGACGAGCGCGGCGATCACGATCGGTAACAGATCCAGCGCGGCGACGCCCACGACGCCGGCCATGATCCCGACTGCGATCGGCGTCTTCGGAGAGAGTGGCGTGATCTCGGCCACGCTGGATTCGACCAGTCGATCGTACGCCTCCTCGTGGGCGATCAGAAGGTCGCCCGAGTCGGTGAAATACTCGATCGAGGTCGGGGTCGTCCACACCAAGAGGAGATCGCCGGGGCGGAGCGTCCGTACGTCGAGATCCGTCCGGAGCAGTTCGTCCCTGCGACGTATCGCGAGCACCGTGGTGTCGTGAAACGCCGCGAGACGGGCTTCGGCTACCGTCTTACCGACGTAGGTTGAATCCTCGGCGACGACGGCCCGAGCGAGCGTCTCATCGGTCGCCGGTTCGGTGAACGTCTCCTCGGTGACGCCCTCTCTGAGGACCTGTTTGAGGCCCGTGACCCCACCGAGTCGGTTGACGGCTTGCAAGGTCCCGTGAACGACGAGCTGGTCCCCCCCCTCGATCCGCTGGTCAGTCCGCGGTGCTGCGAACACCTTCCCGTTGCGTCTGATCTGTAAAATCCGCGTTTCCTCGAGATACTCAGCGCTGAACGCATCGACGCTCATCCCTACGGCGGGCGAGTCGGGCGTAACCGAAACGACGGCCAGGTGATCGTCGAGGTCGAACTCCTCGACGAGGTTCGATCCGACGGGGATTCGAGCGGGCGTGAGTCGATAGCCGATCGTCAACAGATATGCGAGACCGACGGTGAAGATGACGATTCCGAGCGGCGTGAACTCGAACATACCGATTCCGGATCGACCGTCGATCAGCGATCGAGCGTACTCGCCAGCGAGGATGTTCGTCGCTGTTCCGATCAGCGTCAACGTCCCGCCGAGAATAGCGGCGTACGAAAGCGGCATGAGGAGCTTCGAGGGCGAGAGCTCCGCTTCGTCGGCGAGGTCGGAGATCATCGGCATGAATACGGCGACGACCGGCGTGTTGTTGATGAAGCCGGCGAGCGGCCCGGTCGTCCCGACCGTCGCGACGAGCGCTCTGAACTCGTTTCCGGCGGTGAAGTCTGCGAGATACATCCCGAGTCGTTGGACGAGGCCGGTGTTTTGTATCCCCGCGCTCAGCATGTACATGGCCACGATCGTCACCGTCGCCGGATTCGCAAACCCGGAGATCGCCGCCTGGCCGTCGACGCCCGTCCACGGTTCGAGAATCACGAGCACGCCGATGATCCCGATGGCCGTGACGTCGTTCGGGATCACCTCGGAGACGAAGAGCGCGAGTGCGACCGAGATGATCAAAAAGACCACGACGGCACCGGGAGTCAGCCCATCGACGATCATACTGGCCGCAGTCGTGCTCGGGTACTAAAATAGCCGGACATGGCTGGACGCGTGCGGTCTCGTCGATCTTCAGTACTTCGCCTCGGCCCCGGTTCTGGCGTAGATGTCGTCCATGATTCGATCGCGCTCGCGTTGCCAGGCGCCGAACTCGTCGGGCGAGGAGGGGTACGTTCCGTAGTGATCGAGCAGGCGATCGGCGAGCGATTTCGTGTCGTAGAGGTTCTTCAACGTTCCCCAGTGACCGAAACTTTTTAGTAACACCTGCAGTTTGAGTCCGAGTCCGACCTTCGCGGAGCCCGAATAGAGCGCATCGGAGAGCTTTTCGGCGGGGAGTGCGGCCAACAGCGCGAGCAGATCGTCGAGGTCGTAGGCCGTCGAGAAGATGTTGTAGATGTCCAACGCGGCGTAGCGGCCGCCGTAGTGGTCCATAACGCGTTCGTTGTACCGCCACAGCGCGCCCTCGCTCACGTCGTCGGTTTCGATCGCTTCGATCGCCTGTTCGCCCGCGTACTGCCCCGCGTAAGCGGCGCCGGCGATGCCACCGCCGCTGATCGGGTTAACGTGGGCGGCGGCGTCGCCGATCGCCACGTAGCCCGGGGCGACGGCCGAATCGTAGGGGCGACGCGTTGGCAGCGCCGCGCCGAGTTTGTCCTTCACCGTCGCGCCTTTGAGTTCGGGCCGTTGGCTTATGTCCTCGCGGAGGTCCGCGACGAGTTGCATCGGCTCCTCGTTCATCTGAAAGCCCAACCCGACGTTGATCTCCGTCGGCGTCCGCGGGAAGTACCACAGGTAGCCGGCCGATCGCTTCGTCGGCTTGAACACGAGCGCGTCGGACCACTCGACCGGCTCGTCGACCTCGATGACCTCCCGGTAGGCCGAGGCGAACTGCGAGTATTGGACGTTCGTGTCGAAGGTCGTCCCCTCGAAGTCGATCTTGTCCTGCAACAGCGAGAGCGCGCCCGCGCCGTCGAGGACTACCTCGGACTTATAACGCACGTGGTCGCCCTTCTTCGTCGCCTCGAAGCCGCACACCCGTCCGTCGTCGTCCTGCACGACGTCCTGAACGACGGTGTCGTAGTGGAACTCGGCGCCGGCGCGTTCGGCACCCTCGATGATTCGCCGGCCGTAGGCGTATCGGTCGATGACGGCGAGTTCGCCCGGCACCGGAATATCGAGAACGGCGTTCTCCTGTGGGATCTCGAACTGTCCGTGATCAACCTCGGTGTTCGTGAAGGAATCTTCGATCTGGGACTTTGGGATCGATTCGGGGAACTTGTCTGCACCCTTGAGCGCGTCACCGCAGGCGATGTGGCCTGCCTTGGATTCGTCCTTGCGCTCGGCGATGACGACGTCGTATCCGGCGTCGGCGATGGTCGCCCCGGCGTAACAGCCGGCGGTTCCCGCCCCGACGATGGCGACGTCGTACTCGAACGTGGTCATGTTCATGTTTCAACGCCGGGGGCGCAAAACTCTTTACTAGTGGCGGGGCCGACGGAAGACGATCGACGCTTCGCTCTCGCACCTACCGCGCCGTCCAGCCGCCGTCGACGGCGAACGTCGCGCCGGTCGCGTACGACGCGAGATCACTGGCCAGGAAGACCGCCGGGCCAGCGATCTCTTCGGGGTCAGCGAACCGATCGAGCGGCGTCCGTCGTTCGATCGACGCCCGCAGGTCGTCGTTCTCCTGAAGGCCGGTGGTGAGATCCGTGGCGACGTAGCCCGGCGCGAGGCAGTTGACTCGCACCTCCGGCGCCCAGTCCAACGCGAGGCTCTTCGTCAAGCCGACGAGGCCGTGTTTGGAGGCGACGTAGGGGTGCTGTCGGGGGAGACCGACGAGGCCGCCGACCGACGCGACGTTTATCAGAACGCCACCCGACGCTTTCAACGACGATTCCGCGGCGCGAGCGCAGGCGAACGCGCCGCCGAGGTTCACGTCCGTCACCAGGTCGAACCCCTCATCGGAGACGTCTTCGAGGTCACCGAGCGCGCTGGCAGGGTTGATTCCCGCGTTGTTGACCACCACGTCGATGTCGAGATCCTCGTCGATCCGGTCGAAACAGGCCTCGACCGCGTCTGTGTCGGCGACGTCGAGGGTCTCGACGCGGCTGTCGACGCCGCGGTCGCGGACCTCCTCGACGACGGCTTCGACGTCCGATTCGGTCCGTGAAAGCGGTACGACGTTCGCCCCCGCGTCGGCGAATGCGAGCGTCATCGCGCGTCCGATACCCCGCGAACCGCCGGTCACGACCGCGGTTCGGCCGGATAGGTCGAGTTCCATACTCCGCTCTCGTGTCGGGACGCAAAAGTTCGTGCGATCCGCGGTGGCGGGTCCACAAAAAAGCAACCAGGAGGCCCGCGAGTTCAATCGCGGGGTACTGACCCGACGCGGACCGAACAGCCGACCGTTTCGACGCCCGACCGATCGGCCGTCTCGGCTCCGTAACGCTCATAGGGACGATACGCATACGGTTCGATAATGGATCTACGCGTCATCAAGAACCTGGAGACCGAGCTGTCGATCGAGATTCAGGGCGAGGACCACACGTTCGTGAACGTGCTGAAGGGCGCTCTGCTCGAGGTCGAGGGCGTCACCACCGCGACCTACGACATGAACCCCGAGCAGTCCGGCGGCCAGACCGATCCCGTCGTGACGATCAAAACCGACGGCAGTATCGATCCGCTTGACGCCCTAGCAGCAGGCGCCGGCGGCGTCAAATCGAAGGCCGACGCCTTCCGCGAATCGTTCGAATCCGCGGCGTGATTCAGCAGGTGATATAGCCGACGAACACTGTCCCGTCCGGACCGACCTGAACGTCTATTCCTTCCGATCGCCGTTCGTCGAGGACCACCTCAGCGAGTCGGTCGTCACCTAACAGCGTCTCGGCCAACGCATCGGCAGCGGTCGTCTCGTCGTCGTACTGCGAGAGGTCTATCGACGGTTCCGCGATGCCGAACGTTGGGGAGACGGTACACTGGGGATCGAACGCACCCAGCTCCGGAACTGAGCCATCGTAGGATGAGTCGTACCGTTCGGCGACGCGGTGTCGCGTCGCGTACTCGGCGTACGCGTCGAGCCCATCGTCGCGCTCGCGCGCTGTCGACCCGGCGTCGGTTCGCGCCGTCTCGAATCGGTCGTGCAGTTCCGATTCGACGACCGTGAGGTCCAATCCGGCGCTTCGGTCGGCGTCGCCGGGGACGTTCGGCGGGTCGGGCGGATCCGAAAGTCCCGGAATCGGGACGACGCCCGCGAGGGCAAGGCCAACGAGCGCGACGACGACCACGACGCCAATGATGTACGGCTTGCCCACGGCAAGGTAACTCGGAATCGACAACTCACCGGGGTCGACGTTCGCGGCCTCGCGCCGTTCGAGGTCGTGGTTGCCACAGCGGACGCACGGGGGCGAGTGTTTGACGTGTTCGCGGCCGCAGCTCGTACAGACCCAGGCGAACGACTCGGTGTCGAACGGCGACGCCGAATCCTCCGAAACCGGTTCGAAGCGTTCGTGACCGCAGGTATCACACGCGGAGACCTCGTCGTCGTACTCTCGGCCACACCACGCACACCGCCAGTTCACGGGCTACCGGAGGGCCCGCAGGAGAATAAGCGCTTCCGCACGACGGCGCTCACAGCCGGATCGGGAGTCCACGCTCTGCGAGGTAGCGTTTGACCTCGTCGACGGAGTACTCCTCGAAGTGGAAGATCGACGCGGCGAGTGCGGCGTCCGCGCCCGCGTCCGTGAACACTTCCTCCATGTGGGCCGGCGAGCCACACCCGGAAGACGCGATGACGGGGGTCGAGACGTTGTCGCAGACGGCCTTCGTGAGCGGGACGTCGTAGCCGTCCTTCGTCCCATCGGCGTCGATCGAGTTGACGAACAGTTCGCCGGCACCCCGGTCCGCCGATTCGCGAGCCCACTCGACGACGTCGATACCGGTCCCCTCTCGCCCTCCCTTGACCGTGCACTCGAACCAGCAGGATTCGCCATCGACCTCGGCGTAAAACTCGCCGTCCTCGTCGAAGCGTCGGCGCGCGTCGACGGAGATGACGATACACTGACTGCCGAACGCCGCCGCGCCCTCCTCGATCAGTTCAGGTCGCTCGATCGCCCCCGTATTGATCGAGACCTTGTCCGCGCCGGCACGAAGCGTCTCCTTGATATCGTCTTTCGTCCGGATGCCGCCGCCGACGGTGAGCGGGATGAAACACTCGTCGGCGACCGCCGAGACGGTATCGAGCATCGTCGCTCGGCCCTGTGCCGACGCGGTGATGTCGAGGAACACGAACTCGTCCGCCCCCGCCTCGTTGTACTTTTTGGCGAGTTCGACGGGGTCCCCGGTGTATTCTAGATTCTCGAAGTTGACTCCGGTGTAGACCGCCGCCTCCCCGTCGTCGTCCAAATCGACGTCGATACAGGGGATGATCCGTTTCGTGAGCGTCATTCGTTGAGTGCGCCTTGGCCGGGTTCGGGTTTGACGGTTTCGGAATGGTGGATGACGATCGACACTGCTTTTCACGTCGCGTGGCCAAGATCGGTATGCAGTATCTGTGGTACGCGCTCGTCGCCCTCCTCGCCTACACGCTGGTCGCGCCGCTGACGAAGCTCGCGACCCAAGAGATATCGCCGGATACCGTCGCGTTCGTGACGAATGGGATGCTCGCGGTGGCGGCGTTCGCGCTCGTGGTCGCGACGGATCGGCCGGTCCTGTCCGCGTTGACCCACGAGCACGCACCCTACATGTACGCCGCCGGGATCTGTCTCAGCGTCGGCATCATCGCCTACTACCGGGCGCTCGCGGGTGGACCGGTCAGCGTCGTCGTCCCGATCTTCGGGCTGTTTTTGGTCGCCAGTTCCGTCGTTGGGATCGCGTTTCTCGACGAAACGCTGACGGTCCGAAAGGGGGCCGGGATCGTCCTCGCGGTCGTCGCGGTCTTTTTGACGACGTTCGAGGGGTAGTTTTTCTCCGCGGAGAGCGAACGGTATCGTATGGCACTCGAATCCGAGCCGGACGTATTGGAGTACGACGAACGAGCGCCCGACTTCGAACTACTGGGGACGAACGAGCGGACCTACTCGCTGGGCGATTTCGACGATTACGACGCGCTGCTCGTCGTCTTCACGTGCAACCACTGCCCGTACGCGCGGGCGAAGTTCGAGGCGATGAACGAGATCGCCGACGAGTACGAGGGGGTCGCGGTCGTCGGAATCAACCCCAACGACGACGACGAGTATCCGGAGGACTCCTTCGAAAAAATGGTCGAGTACGTAGAGCGCGGGACGATCGACATCACAGCGTATCTTCGCGACGAGACGGGTTCGGTCGCGCGTGAGTACGGCGCGGTCTGTACGCCCGATCCGTTCTTGTTCCGCAACGACGAGGATATGTTCCGATTGGCGTACCACGGTCGGTTCGACGATGCGCTGAATCCGGACGACGAGCCGTCGGGCGAACCGGGACTGGACATGCGCGACGCGATCGACGCCGTTCTCGCGGGCGAAGATCTGGAGGTGACGTTCGAACCCTCCCGTGGCTGTTCGATCAAGTGGTCGGAGTAGCGGGATTCTCACCGCGGGCGCCGCATTGGTCGCCTTCGGTGGATACGCCGTCGTCCCGCAGTTTTACTCGTCCGGACGGGCGACAAACGACGGCGATACGACCTCACGACCGTGTTGCGGTTCGCGTTCGCCCCGGTTGGATTGATCAGCGTGCTCGACGTGTTGACCCAACGGTACGTCGGCCTCCTCTTCTCGTTGGATATCGTCGGAATCGCGCGCACGTCCGCGCTTCGACAGCCGCTGTTCTCGCTCATCGAGTGGATCTACATCGTGATCGATCGGACCTACGAGGTCGGCGATCGGGTCGGGATCGAAGGGGCAAAGCGTGGCGCCGTCGGGGAGAATATAAATCGACTGGGCGTCGAGTCCCGGTATGGCTGTTCCCGAAGCGCTCGAAGCGTTCGCCACAACCGTGGGACCTGAGTCAGACGAGGTGCTCGTCGAGATGGATCGACGCGCCGAAGAAACCGGGTTTCCGACCGTCGGTCCCGCGGTCGGCGGGTGGCTCCAACAGCTCACCGGACTGCTGAGTGCTGGGCGCGTCTTCGAGTTCGGCTCCGGATTCGGCTACTCGGCGTACTGGTTTCTTCGTGGGATGGACGAGGCCGGTGAGATCGTGCTCACGGAGATCGATTCGGAGAAACTCGACGACGCGCGGCGAAACCTCGAACGGGGCGGATTCGCGTCACAGGCCCGATTCGAACACGGCGACGCGATCGAGATCGTCACCGACTACCGGAGACCGTTCGACATCGCATTGATCGACAACGAGAAACATCGATACGTCGACGCATTCGAGGCGATCAGATCGCAGGTTCCAGTCGGCGGAATCGTCGTCGCCGACAACGCGATCCGGGGACCGTTCGAATTCGAGACGCTATCGGCGTTGGTCGACGGCGGTGACCCCGCCGAGGTCGGCGATCCGAACGCCGACGCGGCGCGGGGAATCGCCGCGTATCTCGGTCACGTTCGGTCGGTCGACGCGTTCGAGACGACGCTTTTACCCCTCGGCGAAGGGCTCGCGGTCAGCCGTCGCGTCTTCTAACCGCCGGCTGAGCGGTGTATCGTTCGTTCCGGGGGACACTTCAACTCGATCAGGGAGTATCCGACAGCGGTTCCGGACCGGTCGGTATTCCGAGAACGGGTCAGCTGCCAGTCCCGGCAGTTTTTGTAAAGAATGAAGTCATCGTTGGCCGTATTCGCCGAGTATGCCAGGAGGAACAGACCAGACGTTGCGGCCATTCCTGTGGCGTGCGGCAAATCTCTATCCGGACCGCGAGATCGTCTCGCGAACCCACAACGGAATAGAGCGCTACACCTACAGCGAATACGACGACCGGACGGCACAGTTGGCCAACGCCCTCGAGGAGTACGGCGTCCAGGAGGGAGATCGGGTCGGCACGTTCTGTTGGAATCACCACCGCCACTTCGAGACGTACTTTTCGGTCCCCTCGATCGGCGCGCAACTGCATACGATCAACCCGCTGTTGCCCGACGAGCACATCCAGTACATCGTCGACAACGCCGACGATCAGCTGATCTTCGTCGACCCGTCGCTCGCACCGAAGCTTGCCGGAGCGGCGGCCGGCGCGCCGGAGTTCGAAGGCGTCGACTTCGTCGTCATGGGCGAAACCGAGGTCGACGCGATCGAGGCGACCCCCTACGAGGCGTTCGTCGACGGCCACTCCACCGAGTACGACTGGCCGCAGCTCTCCGAAGACCAGCCGGCAGGCATGTGTTACACCTCCGGGACGACCGGCAACCCGAAGGGCGTCGAGTACACCCAGCAGATGCTGTGGAGCCACACCATGATCACCCTCTCACCGCACGGCATCCCGATGAACGACGACGACGTCGTCATGCCCGTCGTCCCGATGTTCCACGTCAACGCGTGGGGGATGCCCTTCACCGCGACGGCGGCCGGGTCCAAACACGTCTATCCCGGCCCGTCGCCGGACCCCGAAGACCTCGCGATGCTCATCGAAGAGGAAGGCGTCACCATCACCTCGGGCGTCCCGACCGTCTGGCTCGGGCTCATGGACTACGCCGAGGACAACGATCTCGATCTCTCCGCGCTCGACACCGTCATCGTCGGCGGCTCCGCGGCACCCGAGTCGATGATCCGCTGGTTCGACGACCACGACGTCGAGCTCCTCCACGCGTGGGGGATGACCGAGATGTCGCCGATCGGCTCCGCGGCACACCTCAAATACACCCTCGAAGACGCCGACTACGACACCCAACTCGAACACCGAGCCAAACAGGGAATTTTGGTTCCCGGCCTCGAGATGCGGGTCGTCGACGAGGACGGCAACGAGGCCGCTTGGGACGGCGAGGAGTTCGGCGAACTGTGGGTCCGCGGGCCCTCGGTCACCACCGAGTACTTCAAGCGGCCCGACGCCACGGAGAAGGACTTCGAGGACGGCTGGCTGAAGACCGGCGACGTCGTCACCATCGACGAGGAGGGCTACATTCAGATCGTCGATCGCGCCAAGGACGTCATCAAATCCGGCGGCGAGTGGATCTCCTCGGTCGAACTCGAGAACGCGATCATGGCCCACGACGACGTCGCGGAGGCGGCCGTCGTCGGCGTTCCCCACGAGAAGTGGCAGGAACGACCGGTCGCGTTCGTCGTCCCGACCGAGCGCGCCGACGAGGCGACGCTCGACGACGGGATCATGAATCTTCTGCGCGAGGAGTACCCCAAATGGTGGCTCCCGGACGCCATCGAGTACATCGACGAGATCCCAAAGACCGCAACGGGCAAGTTCTCGAAGAAGGACATCCGCGAGAGCTACACCGACGAGTCGCTGCTCGACGGCTCCGTCCCCGAAGAGGCCGCGCCCGACGGCGAGTAACCGAACCAGCCGCACGCCGTACCGTCCGGGTTGATCCGGATCGTTTTTTGTCCGCGCGGGGAACGTGAGAACGCGGGCGATATTCTCTCGTCGAATAACGTTTATCAACGATTATTATCATCGCGGGGGAATCGGAATCCATGGCCTCGTTGTCGGATGTATATAAAGGCCTGGAGTTGGTCGGGGCACTCGGGAGCGTCAAATCGGCGTACTACTCGGTGAAACATACGGGCGATCCGACCGCGTTGCAGATCCACTCGAACACTATCGTCGACATCGACGGCGAGACCGCCTTCGATATCAACAACCGCCTGGAGATCGGGACCTTCCCCTATCCGGAGGTCGCTCACTCGAAGTTCTCAACCGGCCCCGAGAGCTCGATTTCGCACACCGGCGAGGAGCTCGGCCGGATCGGGTCCGGGTGTCTCGTCAGCATTCGGGGGGCGTTCTCCATCGGCGATTCGTACATCCGCGAGGGGTCGCACATCACGTGCACGAGCGAAGTGACGATCGGCGACAACTGCGCGCTGTCGTGGGACCTCGACATACTGGATAACGATTACCACCAGCTGTCGGTCGACGGCGTCGACTCGACGAAATCGAAGCCGGTCCGGATCGAAGACGACGTGTGGGTCGGTCACGGAGCCTCGATCAACAAGGGGGTGACGATCCACGAGGGGAGCGTCGTCGCGTGCGACAGTGTGGTGGTTTCGGACGTGCCCCCGAGGACGCTCGTGGCGGGGGTCCCGGCGGAGGTCGTTCGAGAGGACATCGAGTGGGTGCATTGACCGGCGCCGAACAGTGCCGGGGTGTACACGCGCCCACGTCAGTCGACGTCCACGGTATCAGGAATGTCTCGACGACGGGTAAGTAGATATAGGAGCAAATCAAACACGTCTCTATGATTAGACGACGAAATATGATCATCAGCGGGCTTCTGATCGTGGTGTTGCTCACGTTTCCCGTCGGGACGGCGACGGCTCAGGAGTGCAGTCTCGAAACGGACGAACTGACCCCGCTGGTCGACGTGTACAACGAGAATCTCGATCAGGTGCCCGGACTCGTACGGGGGCAACTCTCCGATCAACGTATTGACGTACGGATAGATGCCGCGGACGGAGAGCAGCGGTTCGCCGTCTCGACCGACGCCGACGGACGCATAACGCAATTGAACGAAGCCGTCGCGGAAGACCCGACGGTCCGAGTTGAGACAGACGAGTCGACGACGTGTGATGTCATCACCTCCGACGACCCGGCCGCGACGTTCAACCAGGCGTACGAGGACGGATCCATCGAGGTGACCGGTGTCGGCATCACGAACCAGGTGAAGATCGGGGCGGTGAAGCTCGGTCTCGGGATCATGAGATCACTGTCGGGGCTGTTCTGATCTGCGCCATTCGGTTACAACCACGCGGCCTGCGTGAGTATCTATTCGGATTCGCAAGGCGCCGGACCGCGTCAGATTCGGCGGGTCAGCGTCTGGAAACGCCGTCGATACCGGAGAGCACGGGGATGGTGTGGTCACCGTTTATTCGGTTCGGCTGGGAAAAACCATCACGGGGATTTCGGCGTCCCGTACCAGTCGACTCCCGGGGTCGCCAGCGAGCGTTCGGCTCCACGTGTCAAGATCTCTGGGCGTGAAAGCTACGAGCGTTGCCTCGAGTGTGCCGATCGCGTCGGTGATGGCCTCGGAGACGTCCCGGCCTTCGAGGGTCACCCATTCAATTCTGAGGTCCTGTCGGCCCAAGACAGCGATGAACGTCTCGTAGATCTCTTCGGCGAACTGGTCTCGTCCCATCGAAATCGTCGTTCCAGCAGCCTCACCTTGGGTGACGTGGATGATGATGAGTGTGGTTTCGTCGTCGAGATAGGGACGAATCGCCCGGGCGGTTCGTTCAGCGTCGTCCGGATCGGCAAGCGGGAGCAGGATCCGCTCGAACAGCATTTCATCCATACACTGTTTGGGGATTCATCTCTCAAAAGCGTGTGGCAGCACTCTATCGGAACTTGGATCGTACTCGATTCAGCTCCAGCCCTGCGTGTACTGGTCGGGATCCCGGCTGGTTTTATAATCATTTCAAAAGCCGTCTAAGGTACCTGACGCTACTGACCAGCTAGTTAATTGATTTGGATATGATCCCGATAGAGGCTGACTGCTGAATGGATCCTCCGGGCGCCGTTTAACCGCAGCAGAAGTCGACACTCACGTCCCGTCGTTAAGCTGCAAAACCGAACTACGAAACGCTCACTATCCGATACTTCTCAGCCGAAATGACGCCAGACTTGCCCACTCAGAAGCGTCTAAACGGGGCCTATGCTCTGCATTCAGCAGCCGCCTCTTATCAGTAGTTCGATAGATACCGGTGCTGTACGGGCTAGCTTTCCGAGTTGACTCTGCGAATCACAAAGCAGGCAAACACTCCCGGCACGAACCATACCCAACTCCCCGGCGAGTCTGGTGGTCGGTTCATAACTGTCGTACCGTCGTCCGGTAAATCGGAAGGGTAACCGACCGTGATCGATCTGCTGGGACTGAGCGAACGCGAAACGGTCGCGAGGGTCGGCGAGTCCACTGACCGAGTTCGAGCGTTGCGGAGAACGAGGAAGTGGACTCGCCGGGATTTTCCCCCGTCGCTCGCTGACGCTCGCTGGGGCCTCTCCCGACTCGTCCATGCCGCTCCCAAGAACGCTTTGGGAGCGTCGGACTCGCGGGACGGGTCCAGCCAACGGACGATCCCCTCTACGGACGGTCGGCTACAGGAAAGCCATGCACGGACTTGAACCCCTATCGCCGTCCGAAGCCGTACAAACATACGTGACCGCCCGAAAGTCGGAGGTCTCACAATCAACCCTCTATGAACACACCACCCGCCTCAATCGGTTTGTCGAATGGTGCGAGAAGGAGGGACTAACCAACCTCAACGAACTAACCACCCGGAAGTGTCGATCCTACCTCGACTACCGCCAAGAGGAGGTCGCCCCGACGACGCTGGAAAACGAAATGCGAACCTTCCGGCTCGCCGTCCAAGAGTGGGAAGCCCTCGACGGCGTACCCGAAGGACTCTCCAAAAAAGTGAAAGTCCCAAGCGCCAAGAAAGGCTACCGGAGCCGGGAAGTAAAGGTCTCGAAAGACCACGCCCAAGGGATTCTGGCCTACCTCAACAAATACGAATACGCCAGCCTTCGGCACGTCATGTTCGCCCTGTTCTGGCACACCGGCTGTCGAACCGGAGGACTCCGCTCCCTCGATCTCCAAGACTACTACCCCGACCGCTACCGCAAACCCCTTCTCGCCTTTAACCACCGCCCCGAAACAGGGACTCCCCTGAAAAAAGAACAATGGGGAGAACGTGAGGTACCCATATCGGACGAGATGGGGACGCTGATAGACGACTACATAGAAGGCCACCGTCACGACGTGGCTGGCGAGAACGGGCGTGAGCCGCTACTGACGACCACGAACGGACGACCCCAAAAGACCACAATTCAACGGAATATCTACACCGTGACCCGACCCTGTTATATCGGGTTCCAATGTCCAGAGAAAAAAGATCCCGAGGAATGTGAGTGGACCAAATACAACCAAGCCTCGAAATGCCCTGATACGGTCTCGCCTCACGGAGTCCGGCGAGGGTTTGTTACAAAAATGCGAGATATGGGAGCCGACTTCGATACGATTGGCGACCGGGTAGACGCTTCCCCCAGAACGCTCCGGGAACACTACGACACACCGACGCCCCAAGAGAAGCGCGACCGGCAACTGGAGTGGGTGGATAAAGTGTAGAAGGAGTCTTCTAAAGCAATCACAGAATGAAAATAGAAGGTGGCATAGAACGGTTCGTATACCTTCAGAAGATGCCAGTAAATTTAACCATGGTAAGGTTCTTTCACTTAAAAATGAGTGACAGTTCGAGCCAGCGGTCCGAAAAGTCGGAGTTCTTGGCAACAGATGTGGTCCAGAAAGTGGCCGACAGGCGGGGGGTAGACCCGCTCGAACTTTCGCCACCCCTTCAGACAGTAATCGATACTGATTCGATTGAATCACTTTTTTCGGACAAGCATGACGGCTTTGTTCGCGTCGAGTTTACCTACCTCGGCTACACGGTCACGATCGAGGGCGAAGCGGAGCCGCGAGTGACTGTAGAGTAGGACTCGCGGTAATGAAAGAATTTGATGAATCTCCCGGTCCGAAGCGGCAAGCGAGTCAGAATAGCAACGCGGAGGCTATCGCGGCTGTTGAACTGACCAGCGATCACGTAGGATACTTCCGGGAAGCCGGCGCATCGGAGGTTCTGTTAACGGTGATGGAAGTCGATCCAGAAGACGCTGGTTTGGATCACAACCCTGTGCGGCAAGAAGCTCGCCGTATGGTATTCGACGGTGATCTCGACGGCACTCCCGAGATGTTCACCCCTGACGGTGGCCGTTACTTCAACAAACTGTGGGATGGAGAGCTATACAACGCCTATCGCTACCATACCCCCGGGACAAAGACCGAGCTAATAGAGGCCGTCTTCGGAGAAGATCAGATCAACGCAAATCGGCCAGATTCAGACGCCCCAAAGGTCTCAGAGCTAAGCCCAATTCGATTTATGTTCCCGCCTGAACCAATCCACCCGTGGTTGGAGAATGAATAAGGGGTCTTCCTTGGTTTGACTGAATTATTACTCCTAAATATCACCCACAGGTCGGTCTTCAGAAATTGAAAAATACAACTATTTACGGCGTATCTTAGCATCGTTGTAAAATTGATAAATAGAGTATAATCCCCCGATATTTATCTCGGATTAGTATTGATGAACTGGGCCTCAAAAGCTATATGAATTATTGAAAAATTATCTATCAAAGTTAGGAAAATTATCCACATGGCCTATAAGCTCCTGTGCGGCTCGTAGTGGGATTTTATCATCTATGTGATGGATCACCTTCAGTCTACTACAGAGTCCCGTAGAAGCCATCCTCGTCCGTCTGGTTGGATGTGAGGCTACAAACAGTCCCTCGCTCTACTTTGAAGATGAGTTTCCCTGTGGTTGGCTTGAGAGAGGAAAGGGGAGAGACTACAGAGAGGGGTTAGGAGAGTCCCAAATAGGACAGCTGTCCGAAGTGGGAGAATCCGAATTGGGCAAGAAGGGTCTTCCCCATTACAGCAACGTACCGCCTCCCTATTGGGACCCATCCAGACCTCCGATTAGCCATAATGGGCTTTCCAGATTGGGCGAGAAGGAACAACCCAATACCGCAACGTACAGCTATCCGGGGAGGGACTACAGCAAGGCCGCATCCCAACCCTCCTTTTCCGTATCCTATAGTGGGTTGGGGCCGCTCTCTGGTTCCCTTCACTACTACTAATATACATCCATTTATATACCCGGTCAAACGACAGGCTTCATCACTTGCCGAATGTGGTCCAGTCAATGGGTTCCCAGTCAATATGGCGTAATGCCTTCTGGTAACAGCTCCGAATCTCTGACTCCCGGTAGGGTACATTCTCAAGAAGCCGAAGAAACAGCTCATCGTTCGACTCCGAGTTCCGATCTGGATGATATGCCCGTCCAAAACGCGGATCTTTCAGACAAACCACGGCACAGATCATGGTTGCGACCAAGAACACGTCGATTCCATCGGGAGAACTCCAGTCTCGAAGTGGAATTTGTTTAAATTCAGTTCGTGCAACATTATATTGATATTTCGGCAATTCGAGGAAATTGGCAATCGCATCGAAAATTTGAAGATTCTACCAGTGTCTCAATCCGCTCCTGCAAATCTACTGACATTTCTCATGCTCCATTTTATTATACAACGTCATGGAGTGGTTTGGCACGATGGTGACGAACCAAC
>NZ_JAWODL010000020.1:0-39999 GCF_046483325.1 Natronomonas sp.
TCACGAAAGGGCACTCCGGCGATCGTATTCTCATATTCTCCGTGCGACTCGAGCGCGCCGACGAGGTCAGACACGTTCTCGCGAAACTGACCGAACTCGGCGACTTCGATCGACTGCTCGACGAACTCGAAGACCGAATCGACGACAACTGCGCGTTCTACATCGGTCTCGACAAGCAGGCCGCGTACAAAGGCAACGTCGAACTCGGTGACGGGCTCATGCTCCGCGGAAAGGTCGAAGCCTACCCCGCAAAAAAAGAGAGAGCGATCGAGACCGCCACCGGGGCACTCGAAGAACTCGCCGCACGGGCCGAACACGAGTAATCGGGCTGTCGCTCTTCGGCGCGACATCGAAAGAAATTGCTGGTGTGACGACGGCCTACTGGTGGATCGCGTTCTCGTACTGCTTTGCGACGTTGTCCCAATCGATGACGTCGAAGAACGCATCGATGAAGCTGCCGCGGTCCGGACCGTAGTCGTAGTAGTAGGAGTGCTCCCACACGTCGAGTGCGAGGATAGGGTGGCTTCCCCACAGCGCGCCTTGGTCGTGCTTGTCGACGACGAGGTTGCGCAGTTGGTCGGCGACCGGATCGTAGGCGAGCAACGCCCAGCCGCTTGCGGCACCCCCGGCGGCCTCGAATTCGCCCTTCCAGCCCTCATACGAGCCGAAGTCCTCCTCGATTCGGTCGGCGAGGTCGCCGGACGGTTCGCCGCCGCCGTTGGCGTCCATATTCTCCCAAAACAGCGTGTGGAGGTAGTGTCCACTGCCGTTGTGGGTGACGCTTCGGATTGCGGATCCGGAGCTACCGAAGTCGCCAGCCTCGCGGTTCTCGGCGAGCGTCTCCTCAGCGGACTGTAGGCCGTTGACGTAGCCTTGATGGTGGGTGTCGTGGTGCCACGTTACGACCTGCTCGGAGATAGACGGTTCAAGGGAGTCGTAATCGTACGGGAGCGGCGGTAACTCGGGATTGGAATGTTCGGGCATTTATATCGTCCTCCAATACTACTAGTCTCCCGCGAACCTGTTAAAGCTTCATGAAGCTATGGTAACACGTGACGGTTTATTCTCCTCATTCGTCGTTATCGTCACGTGCGCGCTCGAACATCTCGAGCGCCCGCTCGCGGCGTTGGCTGTGCTCGACGATCGGTTCCGGATAGTCCGGCGCGGCGTTGGCCCGTTCCGTCGGCGTTCGCTCGTGCCACGAATGGATCACGGTCGGGTCGGCGCCGTCGAGTTCGGACACGTACGTCGTTATATACTCCGCGTCGGGATCGTACCGTTCGCCCTGCGTCATCGGGTTGAAGATCCGAAAGTACGGCTGTGCGTCGGTGCCGGTCGAGGCGGCCCACTGCCAACCGCCGTTGTCGTTCGCCGTGTCGTGATCGACGAGCAGTTCGCGAAAGTGCGCGTAGCCACGTCGCCAGTCGATCAGCAAGTCTTTGCTCAGGAAGGATGCGACGATCATTCGAACGCGGTTGTGCATGAACGCCTCCTCGCGGAGCTGTCGCATCCCGGCGTCGACGATCGGATACCCGGTCTCGCCGCGCTTCCACGCCTCGAGTAACGCCTCGTCGTCCTCCCACTCGATCGGGTTCGGGTACGTCTTGTAGTTCGCGGTGACGACTTCGGGGTTGAAATACAGTACGTGTGCGTAGAACTCCCGCCACGCGAGCTGTGAACGGAACTCGGCGACCGACTCGCGTCGTTCGCCCACCGAATCGTCGAGCAGTTTCCTGACTCGCTCGTCGACCTCGCGGATCCCGATCGTGCCGAACTTCAGATGCGGTGACAGCCGCGACGTACACGCCTCCGCAGGGTAATCGCGTGCCTCCCCGTAGCGGTAGACATCAGCTTCGAGAAATGCATCCAGAAGCTCGCGCGCGGCGTCAGTCCCCGCTTTCGGGACATCCGCGGTGGGGTCGTCGAATCCGAGGTCAGTCACCGAGGGGAGCGGTTCGGTTTCCGGATCGGCGCGTGCAAGTTCCGGGATTGACCGTGGCTCGTCTTTCTCCCGGTTGCGCCACTTCTTCCAGAAGTACGTGTACACCGAGTAGGGATCGCCCGCGTTGGTCGTGATCGATCCGGGTTCGTGACAGATCGCGTCGTGGACCTGCTGGGGCGTGACGCCGGCGGAGTCGAGCGATGTCCGTACCCGCTCGTCACGCTCGCGAGCCAGTCCCGAATAGTCGCGGTTCCACGAGACCACGTCCGCATCGAGGGCAGCGGCGGTCCTCGGAACCACGGTTGCCGGATCGCCGTGTCGAACGAGCAATTCCGACCCACGCGTACGGTACGCTCCTCGCAATCCTTCGAGGGCGTCGAGCATGAATTCGACTCTCGGTGCGCCCGCGTGCGCCAAAACATCGTCGTCGAATACGAATAGGCCGATCGGTCTGTCCGGGGCGTCCGTCAGGCCTCGGTTGTCCGCGAGCCGAAGGTCCCGACGGTGCCAGTGAACTCGCATTGTACGTGCTTCGGGCTGCCAACCGGTAAACCCGAGGGTGTCCGTCGCGTTCTACCGGATTCGATCCACGCGTCCCGTTAGCGTCGGTCGTCGCCGAGTTGGTATCGGTACGGCTGGTCTCTTATGACCTCGACATCGCCGAGTTCGGCCTCGCGTCCGAGCACCGTCGCGATCCGATGTGCGCTGTCGAACTCCTCTCCGTGCGCTTCGAGCAGGTCGAGGATCTCCCGCGCGGTCAACGGCTCGTCGGGGTCGGCTTCCGAGAGTACCGATCGGATGCGCTCGAACTCGCCGCGGCGTATGCGCATGTTCTTACACATGACCTCTCATACCATAAGCACCCGTCAGACAAGTGTCATACGTGGGCTACGAGAAAACCGACAGAAAGCGGTCGAATCAATCGTCTGACGGAGGCGTATAGCCCCGTCCGATCAGACGGGAGCGTCGAACTCCGAGTCGAAGTCCCGCTCGCGACGGTACTGGTCGACGAACGCGCCGATGTCGAACTCGGTCATCTTCCGTTCGAACTCTCCGGCTGTCGTCTCGTCGCCGTGACTGGCGGCGTGTTCCATCAACTCGACGAGCAGTTCGACGACGATCTCGTGGAGCCGCCGCGAATCGAAGTCCGTGATCCACACGAGCGCGTACCCGACTCGACCGTCGTCGGAGACATCGGCGACCGATACCTCGTCGGGGAACTCCTCGAGGACCATTCCCATAACGTGCGGCATGCCGAACTCGGGGAACTCGTCGGCGGTCTCGATGGTCTCGGCGAACACCTCGACGATAGATTCGGGGACGAACCGCGAGACCGGATGCGCGTCGACGACCACCGCATGGCGATCGCCACACGCACAATCGAGCTCTCTCAGTCCCATGTCGATGTCGACGGCACGGACGCACTCACCGCAGGCGAGGTCGAGCTCGACATCGTCATCAGCTCCCGGAACGCGCGGCGTTGGCATTACCCCGTTTCGGTGCCCGGTCCGGTTAAAAACAGCGTTCGGCTACCGCGGCAGGTCGTCCGGCCCGAGCGCCGCGTCGTACGGATCGGGTTCGTCTTCCGGCTCCGTTTCCACCGCGTCCTCGGCCGCGCCGTTCGAATCGTCGATCTGGACGTACGCGCGGGTCGCGACCGCCGCACCGAAGGCGCTCAACACGCCGCCGACGATGGCTGCCACGATCGTTCCGGCGGGTGTGGAAACGACACCGATCGCGGCCGAACTGACCTCTTCGAGCCGCGAGGCGATCACGAGAATCGCGCCAATGAGCAGGACTTCGATTCGGTTCCCCTTGGTTAGCCGCCACGAATCCGCCATTCCTTGGACGAAGTTCTTGTCGTTGAGCGCGATCTCCTGTCTGAGGAAATAAAACAGCACGGCGAAGATGATCCCGGGCAGCAAAAGGAACAACAGGCCGACGATGATGAGCCCCCAGACGACGATCCCACCGACGAACCCGTTCAACGTCGCGAACAGAATGCGCTCGGTGGCGAGTTCGCCCGACACTGATTCGATATCCTCCGCCGCGAAGACGCGAACCGCGATGATCGATACGGCCTCCGCGACGAGCGCTAACACGAGGAGACCCCCTGCAGCGACTCCGGTGGAGATGCCGAGCGCGAGCGGCGAGGTCTCTTTGACCGTTTCGAGCGCCGTTTCGAACTCGGTGATCATCTGGTCGTACTCGGCCGGATCGACCCCCATCTCCTGTGGGGTCATACTCTGGAACACCGAGAGCAGCCACTCGAACGCGGCGACGGTGAGCGACTGAAACAGCACGGCGGTCAAGAGGGCGATACCGGCGAAGACGACGGCCAGGACGAGGCCGTTCTTCGCCGCCGTACGGGACGCTCCTTCGCGGAGCGCTTGACCAATATCGATACCCATACTCCCGTCCGCGTTCCCCTGCCCCTTAAGAATGGTCGAATCGGGACGGTCGATCCGGGCCGACACTACCGACTCAGGGCCAGTCGTCTCGGCGTTCGATCTCCCGTTCTTCGGGCTCGTCGTCGTCGGCGATGACCCACCCGGCGGCCTCCGCCGCCGTTTCGAGCGGGAGAAACTCCCAGTCGACGGATTCCGCGAGCGCTTCGTCCTCGTCGTCTATGCCGACGAAGACGTGTCGCTCCGTTTGGAACTGACTTTTGACGCTTTCGAGACTCTCCTTGCGACCTCGCGGCCCGGAAAAGAAATCCTGTCTGATTCGGTTTTTCCGCGTGAAGTTCGTCACCACGTATGTCGGTTTCTCTGAGATAACGCCGACGTACTCGCTCCACGAACGGGCGTCCGAAAACACCGCTTCGGGGTTCGCGAGCTGCTTGAGCGATTCCAACTCGAACGCGAGCGTCATATCTGATGAGCCGCCGCCATCCATAGTTAAACGGGGGAGGTGCCGGGAGAAAACACTTTGCATCGGCCGAGACGACACCTATAATCGCGATTCGCGAGGTGGGTCAGTTGGCGGTCGCCGGATCTTCGAACGCGTCGAGGTCGACGCCCTGTTCGAGGAGGAGGTCCTTCCGATCGGACACGTCGATCTGCTTTCGCGCAAGTTTCTTCAGGACCGACTGTGCGGACAGATCGCCGATCAGGACGCCGCCGATGACGCGATCGTCCTTGAGCGCGACGCGACGCCAGGTTTTGTCGTCGTATTTTTTTTCGACCGAGTCGTCCCCCCGCGTCGGGTGACCGAACGACAGGAAGGGGAACTCGAAGTGCGTGATCGAGTACGACGACACCCAGTTGAACTCCGCTTCGATACGGTCGGCGGCCATGTTCTGGCCGGCGATCGACCCTTGCTCTTTCGCCGATCCCCACGCGCCATTTTGGGCGCGGTCACCGAGGATTACATCGTGAAATCGGGTGATGTCGCCCGCGGCGTAGACGTCCTCGACGTTCGTTCGCATGTACTCGTCGGTGACGATGCCGTTGTCCGTCTCGATTCCGCTGCCGCGCAGGAACTCCGTGTTGAAATTCAGCCCGATCGCGACGCCCGCAAAGTCGGCCTCGAAGCGCTCGCCGTTGGGGTCGACCGCGGCGGTGACGTGGCCCTCGTCGTCGGCCTCGAAGTGGTCGACGCCGGAGTCGAAAACCGGCGACACGTCCATCTCCTCCATTGCCTCGTGGATGATCTCGGCACCTTCCTTCGAGAGCGCATAGCGCCACCAGGACTCCCCTCGCATCAGGTAGTGCGCCTCGACGTCCTGTGCGCCGCAGATGGCAGCGAGGTCGATACCCAAAAGCCCCGCGCCGACGATCACGGCGTTTTCGGCCGACTCCGCGCTCTTCTTGATCGCACGGGCGTCTTCGAACGTCCAAAAGTGGTGGACACCGTCCGCGTCGCTGTTGTCGACCGGAAGCTGCGTCGGCGTCCCGCCGGTCGCAACGAGGAGTTTGTCGTACCCGAACGTCTCTCCGTCGTGGGTGTACACCTCGTGAGCATCGGTGTCGACGCCCGTAACGACGGTGTTGAGTCGCAGATCGATGTCCCGTTCGTCGTACCAATCCGGGTCGTGGATCGAAACCGGTGCCTCGGGGAGTTTCCCTTTCGCGAACTCCTTGATCAGAATGCGATTGTACAGGGCCTCCCCCTCTTCGGTAAGAACGGTGACTTCGGCGCCCGGATCCGCCTCCCGAATCGTTTCCGCGGCGGAGGCTCCGGCGATGCCGTCACCGATTATGACGTGCGACGCACACATGCACACGCGTACGAATGCCTGGTTAATGTGGATTGTCATATGGCGCTACGCCCATCGGGCAAAGACATCTTGTACGTCGAAAAATAACGACGTTTGTCTTTATATACTTCATGAAATAGAACGTTTGTAATGGGGGATACCGTATTCCCCGGCTCGATTTGCCGCGTTGAGCTGGAATGCGCCGATCGGTCGATTCCACACGGTGGCTCACGCGCCGTCCCTCGACGGGTACAGGAAATTCCGTTTGCAGGAGGTTCAAGACGGTTCGATCCGTATCCAGCGGTATGAAGATCCACCAGAACCCGCGTCACTGGGCGTCGAAAAAGGCGCTTACTACGCCGGGAATCCGGAACGTCACCAGATACGCCCTCGTGAAGATGCACACGAGGATCTTCCTCGGGAAAACGGCCGAGCGCAACCACGAGGCGCGTCGCGATCACCTCGATTCGTTCTTCGACGGAACGATGGACAGCTACGTCGCCGCCCTCGAGTCAGGATACACCGAGGCCGAAGCCAGAGAGATCACGCACGTCCAGGCGAACTTCGATTTCTTCAATCACGGGTGGACGGAGATGATGGAGATCCCCGGCGACGAGTTGGAGTCCCACTATCGCCGGTACGAGTCGTTCTTCGAACGACACGGAATCACGATCGACGATCCGCTCGGCGAGTTCGTCCCAGTCGATGGGGTCGAACCAGCCCCCAAAACGCCTGAGAAGCTCGACACACCGGAATACGAGAACGCTATCGCCGGCTTCGACGACGACGTCTACGTCGAGACGGCGGATGGAGAGACGGTCGTCGGCGGCGAAACCGACGAACCGATGGATGTCGACCCTCAACAGGCTCCCGGCGTCGGCGACGAGGAATCGTCGAAAGGCGCGAGCTGAGACAGCGGAACCCGACCGCCATCCGACAGTGGCTTTTGGGTCCCGTAGCCTTTTGACTCACCCAACCGACGGGACGGTATGAACCGTGGGCAGGCGTTCCTCGTCGTCCTCATCGGCCTCGTCGCGGCGGTTACGCTTCTCATCGTCATCCCGTTCCTCGAGTATGTCGTCGCATCACTCATCCTCGCCTACGTGCTCCACCCGTTCCACCGTCGCCTTGAGCGACGGATCGGTGGGGTCGCCTCGGCGTTCGGCCTGATCACCGCGACGATCGTCGTGGTCATCGTCCCGCTCGCGTACATCGTCTCGGTGTTCGTCAGCGACCTCCGGGCGATCGCGGCGGGCGACGTCGACATCGACACTGCCGCGATCGAACGCCGGCTCTCGGAACTCCTCGGGCAGGACGTCGAGATCGACCTCTTGGAGCTGCTGGCGACGGCCGGTGACCAGTTGATCCAAGTCCTTTTCAACGGGTACACCGGCGTCTTCAGATTCGCCATCCAAGCTTCGATCGGGATCGCACTCACGTTGTTTCTGCTGTACTATCTGTTGCGTGACGGTCCGAAGTTCGTCACGTGGAGCAAAGACATCGCTCCGTTGCCCCCCCACGTCGTCGACGACTTGGTCTCAAAGATCGATGCGATGACGTGGGGCGTCGTCATCGGTCACATCGTCGTAGCGCTCGTGCAGGCTCTCATCGCCGGTATCGGCCTCTGGATCGTCGGCATCCCAAACGTCGTGTTCTGGACGTTCGTGATGGCAGTGCTCGCGTTGTTGCCGCTCATCGGTTCCTTTCTGGTGTGGGGTCCGGCCTCCGCCTACCTAGTCGTCATCGATCAAGTGACCGCGGGGACGCTGCTTTTCATCTACGGCCTCATCGTCGTCAGTCTCTTCGACAACTACGCCCGGCCGATCCTCATCGACCAGCAGGCCGGACTGAATCCGGGCGTGATCCTCATCGGTGTCGCCGGTGGCCTCTACTCCTTCGGCTTCACGGGGCTATTCGTCGGACCCATCGCCATCGGGGTGTTGGCGGCGACGCTCGAGACGTTCCGCAAGGAGTACGACCGGATCTGATCGACCACCGATCACCGGCCCAGAATCCGGTCAGCCGCCGCGTACCCCGCCTCGATCGCGCCGTTGAGACTTCGTTCCGGGTACTGCGCGCGCGAGGCCATTCCGGCGTAGTAGACCCCCGGATGGCCCTCGACGTCGAGGTCGTACGGGACGACCATGTCCAGGTAGCCTCGCTCGTAGACCGGGGCCGTCTTTGGGTTGCGAGCGATCCGGACATCGGTTACCGCTTCCCGATCGAAGTCCGGAAACAGCGATTCGATCCCGTCGAGCCACAACGTCTCGATCTCGCCGTCGTCGCGCGCCCAGAGGTCGTCGTCTGGTCCCTGCACGTAGCTCGCGACGTACAGGAGGTGCTCGCCACCGTACCGTTCCGTCGGGACGAAGTTCGTGTGTTCGATGAGTGCGCCGAAGGGTGCCTCATCAGCAAGGTTCAGCCAGTATGTGTCGAGCAACGGTTCGTCCATCGTGAGGAGCGCGCAGATCGAGCCCTGAAACTCGATGGAACACTCGTATCCGGTGAGCGATTCGAGAACATCGGGCATCGTCGCGACGACGACTGCCTCGACGTCGCACGTCTCGGCGGTCGCGTCGCCGTCTCCAGAGGTGTCCTCGACGGTCACGGACTCGACTGTCCTGTCCACCGGATCGTCGACATCGGGGCCCTCGCCGTCCGAAAACGAGAGTTCGGTCACGGCGGTCTCGGTGTCGATACGTTCCCGTCCGACGGCTTCGACGAGCGCGTCAGTGAACGTGGCGAATCCGCCGTCGAGGTAGCCGAGGATCTCGCCGCGGAGGAGGTCGCGCTCGCCGCGAAACTTGATCCGTCCGAGCAGCCACGCCGCCGAAACGTCCTCCTTGCGCTCGCCGAACTTGGCGTCCAAAAGCGGCTCGAAAAAGTACTCGTAGACGCCAGGGGTGGTGTGTTCGAGGAGGAACTGTTTGATCGGAACGTCCTCGAACGCCTCGATGTCGTCGTAGGTGTCCCGGCGCGGGCGACCGCCCCGAACGTCGATCCCGAGCGTCAACGCCGTGAGCCGGAATTTATCGTAGATCGAGAGATACGGGTAGGCTGCGATCTCCCAGGGCGTATCGAGCGGGTGGGCGACGCCGTCGACGTAGTAGGCGTTCTCGCCGACTCGCCACTCGATCCGATCCTCGACCCCGAGTTCCCCGGCCAACTCGACGATCGTCTCCTCCGTTCTCGAGAGATGGTGGTAGTACGCCTCGATTCGATCGCCCGCGGTTTCGTACGTCGCCGCGAGACCGCCCGGTTCGGCTCCGGTCTCGAAGACCCGGACCTCCCGGCCAGCGCTTCGAAGCCGATAGGCTGCGGCCAATCCGGCGAGTCCGCCGCCGACGATGCCGATCATATCCATCGATCGATTCGGTCACTGTTGGCTCTTTTCATCGGGGCTCGGATGCGTTGGATGGGTCGGCGCTCAATCGATTTGCCGCCACGTGCGGGCCGATTCGAGACACGACAGAATCGTCGGTCGAACCGCTCTCTCCGCGCTGTAAAACAGCTCCCGCGCGATCGGGGTCCGGAAATGGACGACGATCGTTTCGTCCGTCGCGCGAAAGACGGCGAGCGTTCACCCGCCGTCTCTCCGCCACGGACCGAGTCGACCCGCGCCGAGGTCCTCGACGACGAGCGTTCCGAGCTCCCAACTCAGCCGCCCTCGATACGGAATCTCGATCGGCAACGACGTGGGGAACGGTCCCGGGTCGGCGTCTCCTCGGTGGACGACGTTCGTGGTCATATACCAGTACCCACTCCCTCGCGTAAAAAGCGTGACTCTTCGGCCGATCGCTCGTCGCGGCGCGAAAGGTCGGGTTTTATTCGGGGGGCGAGCGGAACGAAGTCACATGGTTACGGTGCGGGCCCCCGCGACGAGCGCGAATCTGGGGAGTGGCTTCGACGTCTTCGGCGCGGCGTTGGGGCGGCCGGCGGACATCGTCCGCGTCGAGAAGGCTGACCGGACGACGATCAGCGTGACCGGCGTCGGAAGCCAGTACATCCCAGAGGATCCGGACAAGAACACCGTCGGCGCCGTCGCCGAGGCGCTGGACGCCCCCGCCACCATCGACATCGATAAGGGTGTTCGGCCGGCGTCGGGGCTCGGTTCCTCGGCCGCCTCAGCCGCCGCCGCCGCTGTCGGGTTGAACGAACTCTACGATCGGGGCCTGACGCGCGAGGAACTCGTCCCGATCGCCGCCGAGGGTGAAGCCGTCGTCTCGGGAGCCGCCCACGCCGACAACGTCGCCCCGTCGATTATGGGCGGATTCACCATCGCGCGCGCCGACGGCGTCACGACGGTCGATGCGTCGATCCCGCTCGTCACCTGTCTCCCGGAGATCGTCGTCTCGACGCGGGACGCACGGCAGGTTGTGCCCGACGGCGCACGTATGCGGGATATCGTCGAGCTCGTCGGCAACGCCGCGACGCTCGCGGTCGGGATGGCACGCGGCGACCCCGATCTCGTCGGGCGTGGGATGGACGATTCGATCGTCACGCCGGCCCGGGCGGAGCTAATCACCGGATACGAGTCGGTTCGAACCGCCGCGTTCGATGCCGGTGCGACCGGCGTGACGATCTCCGGGGCCGGTCCCGCGATCATCGCCGCCTGTCACGACGGCGACCGTCGGGCAATCGCCGGCGCGATGCTCGATGCGTTCGACACCGTTGGCGTCGATGCACGCGCCTATCAGACGCGGATCGGACGCGGAGCGGAGATCTTCTGAACGGCCGACGGGTGTCGACTCCGGTCGCTGAAACAGCTCCTCCCTGGAGACTGGAGAGGCGAGCGTCATCGTCGGCGCTCTGCCAGCCCCCGCGGATTGCGACACCGCTTCCTACGATACTGAAAATGCGTACACCGCGGAGATTAGTTCATAAAATCGATAGATTTCTTGGGCTGTCACGAACATTTCCTCTTCGAATTGAACAGTATTAATACGTCAAGGGAACTATTACTCAGACATGGCTGGGTCCAACCAAGACTGGTGGCCGAATCAGTTGAACCTGAAAATTCTCGATCAGAACGCTCGCGATGTCGGTCCGATGGACGAAGACTTCGACTACGCCGAGGAGTTCCAGAAACTCGATCTCGACGAGGTCAAGACGGACATCGAGGCGGTGTTGATGGACTCCCAAGACTGGTGGCCGGCTGATTACGGTCACTACGGGCCGCTCATCATCCGACTGGCTTGGCACAGCGCGGGTACGTACCGTACCGCCGATGGCCGTGGCGGTGCGGCCGGTGGCAGACAGCGATTCGCCCCGCTCAACAGCTGGCCCGACAACGTCAATCTCGACAAGGCACGCCGTGTGCTCTGGCCGGTCAAAGAAAAGTACGGCCGCAAGCTCTCGTGGGCCGACCTGCTGGTCCTGTCCGGGAACGTCGCACTCGAGTCGATGGGCTTTGAGACCTACGGCTTCGCCGGCGGACGAGAGGACGCATTCGAATCCGACGAGGGTGTCGACTGGGGGCCCGAACAGGAGATGATGGGTGACGAACGCCACGACGAGGAGGGCAACCTCGAAGGCGACCTCGCCGCCGATCACATGGGTCTGATCTACGTGAATCCGGAAGGACCGGGTGGCGATCCGAATCCCGAGGAGTCGGCGAAGTACATCCGACAGTCGTTCAAACGCATGGCGATGAACGACGAGGAAACCGTCGCGCTCATCGCCGGCGGGCACGAGTTCGGAAAAGTTCACGGGGCTGCCCCCGAGGATAACCTCGGGCCGGAGCCCGAAGAGGCACCCATCGAGATGCAAGGGATGGGGTGGGAGAACGAGTACGGCTCAGGCAAGGGTGACGATACGATCACCAGCGGTCTCGAGGGCCCGTGGACCTCCTCGCCGATCACGTGGGATCACGAATATCTCGACAATCTGTTCTCCTACGAGTGGGAACTCGACGAGAGTCCCGCCGGTGCCTACCAGTGGACGCCGGTCGACGAAGCGGCCCGAGACGCCGCGCCGGCCGCCCACGACCCGGAAGGAAGCCAGACGCCGATGATGCTCACGACGGACGTCGCCCTCAAGGCTGATCCGGACTACCGTGAGATCGCAAAACGCTTCCACGAGAACCCCGAGGAACTCGAAGAGGCCTTCGCGAAGGCCTGGTACAAACTGATCCACCGAGACATGGGTCCCTCGGAGCGGTTCCTCGGTCCAGAGGTCCCAGAAGAGGAGTTCCTGTGGCAAGACCCCATCCCCGACGTCGATCACGAGCTGATCGGCGAGGAGGAGACCGCCGAACTCAAATCGGAGATCCTTTCGTCTGACCTGTCGATCTCACAGTTGGTCAAAACGGCCTGGGCTTCCGCATCGACCTACCGCGACAGCGACAAGCGCGGCGGCGCCAACGGCGCTCGGCTCCGACTCGAACCCCAGAGGAGTTGGGAGGTAAACGAGCCGGAGCAACTGGAGACCGTGCTTTCGACCCTCGAAGCCATTCAACAGGAGTTCAACGGCTCGCGATCCGACGACGTGCGGGTCTCGCTCTCCGACCTGATCGTGCTGGGCGGCTGTGCCGCCGTCGAGCAGGCGGCACACGATGCCGGCTACGACGAGGACGTTCCGTTCGAGCCGGGTCGTACCGACGCCTTCGAAGAGCAGACCGACGTCGAGTCCTTCGAGTGGCTCGAACCCGACGCCGACGGGTTCCGAAACTACTACACTGACGGTGACGCACAGGACCGATCGGCCGAGGAGCTACTGCTGGACAAAGCCGACCTCCTGACGCTGACAGCGCCGGAAATGACGGCCTTGGTTGGCGGTATGCGCGCGCTGAACGCGAACTACCAAGACACGGACCTCGGCGTCTTCACCGACGAACCGGGGACGTTGAACAACGACTTCTTCCAGACTATCCTCGATATGGGCTACGAGTGGGAAGCGGTCTCTGAAGACGAAGCGGTCTTCGAGTTGCGCGACCGCAAAACGGGCGAAGTCGAGTTCACCGGCAGTCGCGTCGACCTCATCTTCGGCTCGAACGCCCGACTTCGAGCCATCGCGGAAGTCTACGGCGCCGAGGACGGCGAGGAGAAGTTCGTGCGCGACTTCGTGGATGCGTGGGGCAAAGTGATGAAACTCGATCGGTTCGATCTCGAGTAATCCGACGTTCGGCGCCGGGTCGACCGTCGCCATCGTCGACGCTCGTTTACATATACGTCCGGTCTTCCGGATACTCCCGGTTCCGTGAGCGCTGATTCTCCTCCTCGAGGGTCGCCATCCGTTCGGCGAGGTTCGAGTAGTACCGTTTGAGCTCTTCGGACCGTTGCTCCAGTTCGGCTCGATCGACTTCGACACCGTATACCGATTCGATCGCGTCGAAGAACTTGAACGCGGCGTCGATATCCGGTCCCGGTGGATGCGTCGGCGTAACGTACACGCCGACCGGCGGGATCTCCCCATCGACGCTCTTCGAGATCAGTTCGCCCGCGACGCCGTCGAGGAATCCACCTCTGAGAGGCTGGAGATCGGTCTCCGCGAGGCGCGTCTCGCGGTAGGGCTCGGAGGCGACGTAGAACACCGCGTGTTCTTCGGGCCCGTGTGGAAACGGGACACCGTGGAGGAGGACGATCTCCTCGATCCGGTTCGTCGAGACCCACTCGATGAGCGCCTCGGTAAACGGGCGTGCGGCCCACACCGGGACGAACAACTCACCGACTACCACGGTGAGATCGAAGTTCGTGAGGTTGTAGAGTCGTGTGTGGTGTCGCGGCTTACCGTCTTCGAACGGCGTGATCGCAGGTAGCTCTTCGGGGGTGATGTGGCCGATCTTTTCGGAGTCCAGGTGCCGAACGAGATAATCGGCGGCGGTAACTCCTGCCATGCCGAGGTTTGCGGGGCCGATGAGTAGCGTCTGCCCCGGACTGATATCCCCCGGAACGGCGATTTCGAACGAGTCTTGTGGCATAATACCAACTTGTCTGAGCCGCAGTATAAGGGTGCAGCCTCCCTCTCACGTCCCGAAAACGACCGATTCGGCCATGATTCATTACATATGAGAGTCAGCGATCCATCGCTCGCCACGGCCGACCGAGTTCCTCCCATTGAACGCTCTCGAACCCCTCGTGCTCGAAGACCGTCACCCGGCCGGATTCTTGACTCAACGTCAGCGTCGCGATCACGTCGTGATGTGTCGAGATGTCGAGTGCGCTCATGTGTCTGGCACCCATCCACGGTTCGTACGCGTCACCGGACGGACCCTCGACGGACCGGAACCGAACCAACTGCCGGTTCACGACCCCGTCGACGGAGAGCACGACGGCGCCGTCACAGGTGTACGCCACTTCCGCCGCCGCGTCGGCGAACTCGTCGGGATCCCGCAGCGGATCGCGGCCTTCCGATTCGGGCCATCGATTGTCGCCCATCGGATCCGCGTAGGATTCGACGGACGGTCCGACGACGAGTGCGAGATACATCCCCGGAGCTCGGCCCGTGGGATCATCCGACCGGTCGTACCCGAGCGCGATATCCTCGAGGTGATATCGCAGTGTATCGATCAACTGCTGGACGCGCTCGTGTTCGCGGTATCGAACGGTGAGGTCTGCCTGAGGCGACATGTTCGAACGTGGTGACCGATCCACAATAGATGACCGCTTTCGTAGACCCTAGTCCGATACGCGTTCGACATCGAACGCGAGGGGCGGCTCCTCCGCGGCCACGATCGTCTTCCCGTTCGCGGTGGCGGTGACGCGATCGATCCTCTGCGGGTCCCCGACCGAACACGTCACGGTGTCATCCTCGGTTTCGCAGACCAACTCGCCGCTCACGTCCGCGGCTCCGTCGTCGCCGAACGCCGGCGAGAATTCGACGAGCACGACTCCCGGTGGGAGCTCCCTGACGACGATGAGGATGAGCAAAAACACTGAGACGTTGATTTTGCCGACCCGTCTCAAACCGTCCGCGCGACCGAATGTCGCACAGTGCGCCGTAGTCGAATCGTTAGGGCAAGACGGCCGTGTGGATGAGCGGTCCTTACAGGACGAAGCTGTAAGCGATCGCGTGGGCGAGAAACAGTTCACGCGCCGATCTGCCAGACCTGCGAGAGCAGGAACCAGCTCAGCACGTAGAGGGCGACGAAGGTCGTCATGGGGTAACACCGAGAGTCCAATAGTTCCCACGCGTTTCGGTATCGGCCGTGAAACGCAAAACCTCGTGGTTTGGATGCACATCTCGGGGAAGGTCGAAATTATCAACTGAATGGTTGGACATTCGTAGTCCGCGGCGTAGAACCGGTCGAAGACGGACGATATAAGTGGGCTCTCGGTAATGTTCGCCCACAACTATGTCACGATTTGAAACATCCCTCGGTAGTCGGCGTTCGCGTCCGACAGACCGCGTGTGTTGGTGGTCACATGTCGAGTGACCCACGAAGCGACGGCGGGACGGTATCGGCCGCCGACCTCGAGTACCCCTCCACCGACTGGGTCGGGTTCTTCAAGAACCACTTCGGCCCGTCGATGCTGTGGGCGCTCATCAGCATCGGCGGCAGCCACATCGTGTTGGGTCCCGAGATGGCTGCCACCTTCGGCCTGTTCGCGATCTGGGTCTTCGCGTTCATCTACCTCGCGAAGTACGGGGCGTGGGAACTCGGCATCCGATACAACTACGGCGCGGGTGGCAATCCGGTCGAGGCGTACGACCAACTGCCGGGGCCGAACAACTGGATGCAGTGGTTCACCGTGTTCGTCTTCGGGGTGTTGTACGTCGCTATCACGGGTGCCGTCGGGATGAGCACCGCCGCACTCGTGGCGGCGTTGACGCCGCTGTCCGTACCGATCGCGTTCGTGCTGTTGGTCGGTGGAGCCGGCCTACTGGTCTTTTACGCCCGATACAGCCTCCTCGAGAAGATCCTCATCGGCTTCACCGCGATGCTCGGGACGCTTCTCGTCCTCGGTGTCACCGTCGGCCCTCCGCCGTCGGACGTCGCCACACAGACGTTGTTCTCGTTGAATTTAAGCGGGGACAGAACGATCGCCTTCGTCGCACTCTTTGCCGCCGCGGCTGGCTTCGCCCCGACCGGCTTCTCGACGAGCGTCCTCATCGGTAGTTGGAGCATGGCTAAAGGCCAGGGAGCGAAACAGCTCGCGGAGTACGATCTCGATCCGGAAAACGAGACCTACCACGAGTACATTCGCGCGTGGATCGCGACCGGTCGGCTGGATTTCAATATCGGCTACGCGCTGAGTTTCCTCCTCATCGTCGCGATGATCACCCTCTCCGTGAACGTCCTGTACCCCGAACCGCCGGGGGATGCGAACTTCGCACTCGCCGTCGGCCAGATCCTCTCCGAATCGTTCGGCCCGTGGTCGTTCTGGGCGATGATGCTCGGTGCCATCGCGGCGCTGTACTCGACGGTCATCACGCTACTCGACGGCGCCTCACGGGCGGTCGGCGACATCCTTCCGATGGCCGCGGAAAACGAGGATTTGGACAGCGACCGGATCCGCCGAATCGTATTAGTGCTGATGGTCGTCGTCAGCAGTCTCACGGTTCTCGCGCTCGGAAACATCCCGGTCACGTTCGTCGTCTTCGTGGCTGCCCTCCTGGCAGTCACGGAGATCGTGTTCTACCCGGCGAACTGGTACGTCGTCAAGAAGAATCTCCCCGAGGCGTTCCACCCCTCGCGGGCGTGGACGGTGTACTACGTCTTCAGTCTGCTCGCCGTGTTGGCGTTCGGCGTCATGGGCGCGGCGGTCCGATTGGAGCTCGTCCCCCAACTCGTTCGACTCTTCACGTGAGTTCCAACACGTAGGTGTTCTCTTCGAACCGTTCGTCGCCGATCACCGTTTCGGCCCGCTCGGAGCGTTCGAGGCCGAGATCGGCGTAAAACTCGTTTCCCAGCGCGTTGTCAGCGAGCACCATCGCGTTGAGTCGCTCGATGTCGTGGCGGATCAGTTCGTGACGGATTCGATCGAATAGCGCCTGTCCGATCCCTCGTCGCCGTTCGTCCGGATGGACGTAGATTCGGAGAATGTTCCCCTCGTTTTCGGCGAGTACGGCGTGGGCGAATCCGACTATCTCGTCGTTTTCGGCCGCGACGTACATGTACGTCCAGGGGTACGAAAGCTCCTCGCCGAGTTGTTCGCGGCCGTACCAGTCGTTGACGGCGCTTTCGACGTTCTCCCGGCTCAAAATGTCCGGGTAGTCCGTTTCCCACGAGATTCGGGCGATCTCCCTGATCGCGTCGATATCGTCGGGGTGGGCGACGTATATCTCCATGCCGCTGTATGGCACACGATCGGTAATAAAAGTGCTCGACCACGCCCACCGTCTGAGAACGAGTGGCCGGTCAGTCCCTCTCGCCGCGTCCCATCGTGTAAAACACGTCGTTCGGTCGCATGTCCGCGAGCGTTGCCATCCGATTCGAGAGGTTGAACACGGCGACGACGCTGCCGATGTCCCAGATCTCCTCGGTGGAAAAACCGGCATCTCGGAGCCGTTCGACGTCCGAATCGCCCACTTCACCCGGTGATTCCGTGAGTTTGACCGCGAAGTCCAACATCTCGCGGTGGGGTTCGGACAGGTCCGCCATTCGGTAGTTCGTCGCGAGTTGGTCCGCGAGTTTCGGAGCGCCAGCGAAAATCCGGAGCAATGCGCCGTGGGCAACGACGCAGTACAGACAGTCGTTGATTCCCGAGACCGTGACGATGAGCATCTCGATCTCCTCGCGCTCTAGCGTCGTATCCTCCGTGAGCGCATCGTGATAGCCGAAAAAGGCCCGAAAGTGGCTCGGTTTGTAAGCGAAAGCCGAGAAGACGTTCGGGGTGAATCCCGCCCCTTCGGTCTCCTCGTCGATCCGCTCGAGGATGTCGTCTGGAAGTTCGCTTCGGTCGGGGACCGGGAACCGGCCCATCGCATCGTCGTTCATATGGGCCCCTCGTTCGGGGGCGTGATAATTCGTTCCCTCAGTCTCACTCGAACCGATTACTCCTCCTCGACGAACCAGTCGTCCGTGCGGGATCGTTCGATCGCATAGAGCAATAAATACCCGATGAGACCCAACGCGAACAGCGTCGCCGGGATGAGAAACGGGCCGAAGGTTTCGAACAGCCGCTCGAAGACGGCGAGAAGTGGAACGGCTGTTTTCGCCATACGTCGCAGTAGGTGAGCGACCTTTTAAAAAGCTGGCTCCGATTCGTCCGGTGTCGACTCGACGCCGGGCGCGATTAGCTGTCCGGGCTGTAGTTCGGCGCTTCGTCGGTGATGACGACGTCGTGTGCGTGGCTCTCGGTCTGTCCGGCCGAGGAGACGCGAACGAACTCGCTTCGCTCTTTGAACTCCGGGATCGTCGCGGCGCCGACGTAGCCCATCCCCGACTGCATGCCGCCGACGAGTTGGTGTAGCTCCGAGGCGAGCGGCCCCTTATACGGCTTCGCTGCCTCGACGCCTTCGGGGACGAACTCATCGTCCTCGCTTTCCTCTTTCAGGTACCGATCGCCGCCGCCGTCGTTCATGGCGCCGACCGAACCCATCCCGCGGTACTGCTTGTAGCGTTTTCCGTTCATCGTGATGACGCGACCGGGGGCCTCGTCTGTGCCGGCGAAGAACGAGCCGAGCATGACCGCATCGGCGCCCGCGGCGATCGCCTTGATAGCGTCGCCGGAGTATCGAATCCCGCCGTCGGCGATCACCGGAACGTCGTGTTTGGAGGCGACGTCGGCCACTTCGGAGACCGCCGTGATCTGCGGCATCCCGGAGCCGGAGACGATCCGGGTCGTACAGATCGAGCCGGGGCCGATACCGACCTTGATGCCGTCGGCGAAGTCGGCGACCGCCTCGGCGGCTTCGCGCGTGCCGACGTTGCCGACGACGACGTCGGCGTCGACCTCGGCTTTGATCTCTCGGGCCGAGTCGATGACGTTGAGGTTGTGCGCGTGCGCACAGTCGATGAACACCACGTCCGCACCGGCACCGTCGGCCGCGCGGGCACGGTCGCGTTCGAACGGACCCACGGCGACCCCTGCCACCAACGCGCCGTCGTCGTCGCGAGCGGCATTGTCGTGCTCTCTGCGCGCGAGGACGCCGGCCATCGTGACCAGTCCGGTCAGCCGATCATCTTCGTCGACGATCGGAACGCGCTCGATCTTGTGTTCGTACATGAGCTCCAGGGCTTCGCGCGGCGTCACGTCCTCGCCCGCGGTGACGACCTCGTCGGTCATCGCTTCCCGGACGGCGTCGTACTCGCCGACTTCGAGATACGGTCGAATGTCGGTCCCGGAAATGATCCCGAGGACGACGTGGTCCTCGTCGACGACGGGTGCGCCGGAGACGCCCTCGTGTTCCATCATCGCATCGACCTCGCGCACCGTCTGTTCAGGCGAGGCGGTGACGACGTCGCGAATGATGAGTTCGTCGGCGCGTTTTATCCGCTCGACCTGTGCCGCCGTCTCCTCGACGGACATGTTTCGGTGGAGGACACCGAGGCCGCCCTCGCGAGCCATCTCGACCGCGAGGGCGGCCTCGGTGACGGTGTCCATCGCGGCCGAGAGGACCGGGAGGTTCAGGGTGACGTTCGTCGAAACGCGGGTCGTCATATCCGCGTCGTCCGGTTCGACGCGGCTCTCTTTCGGCCTGAGCAGTACGTCGTCGAACGTCAACGCCTCGGGTACGCGGAGTTTCTCGGAGAAGGGTTCGTCGCTCGCCATGTAAACGGTCGGAATCCGCGGCCCAAAAGCGTTGCGAGAGCACGATTCTATGGGAATAAACTGCATGGATCTCTGTTTCGCTGTCTGCGTTCCAGTCTCTCAGCCGGATATCGGCATCAACGTCCAGATAAGTACACCGTTCGACTATTCTGCGCATTCGTAGCCAGTCGCGGTATATTAAAACAAGTTTGTCAACTTTTGTCCAGAATAGCTTGCTTTTCGTCAGTCGTATGTGGGCGATGCCCACACAACATTTATGATACTCACGGATAGAGCCATACGTATGGACTCCGCAAGTCCCATCGCACAGCGCACCGCCGGCGAGCACGCCCTCGACACCGGCATTACATTTACATTTGCGATGTGGAACAAAAACGCGGAGAATACCCTCAACTCGTTTGGAGCCGGACGCAGCCTTCCGAGAGGGTATCGCCATCGCCACCACCGATCCTACGGTGAGGGACCGATAGCCTGAGGGATGAGTACGTCTAGACATCCGGTCGCGCTCCGGTTGGAGCGACGCGTCGGCGAGGGGACCCGACTACTCGCCACCGTGATGGCGTTGCCCCTCTTGGACGGCATATTCGCTGCGCTCGTCCTCGCGGGTGCGGTTTCGTCGATCCTCGGGATGGTCGAGGTGGGTCTGCTAATCTTCGGCGGAAGTGCAACGCTCGCCGTCGTCCTCGCAGAGATGGACGGCAGCCGCCGCGCCCGCGCCCGTAACGTTCTCTTAGTCGGGGCGATCGTCGTCCCGCTGGCCGCCGTGCAGGCCGCTCTCGCGCCAACCATCGAGTCGATGCTGGCGATGGAGATATTCGAGCGCTTCGCCGCCCTAGTCATCCTCGCGGTGGCCGCTAAGACCGCAAGCGCCACCGTCGGCGAGTACCTCCCGAGTCCCGGCGTAGTCATCGGTCTCGGACTGGTCGCCAGTTTCCGGCCGAGCGGCTTCGAGATCGCGTTGATCTCCGAGCCGGTGTACGTCCTCTACGGCACCGGTGCCGCGATGATAGGGGTCGGTTTCGCGCTTTCGGTCGCCCTCCTGGGCCCGTGGCTTCGCGGCAACGTCGACCTCGACCGCTTCCGCTTCGGCAGCGCAGTCGCGCTCGGCGTCCTCCCGCTGACGATCCTCGAAGTGGGGCCGATCACCGGCGAGGAGCCGCTGGCGCTGATCGTCCTCGCGCTGACCGCCCTGTTAGCGTTCAACCCCGAGGGGGCGATCGACATCGGCGCGCTCGACTCGGATCCGGACGCCGACGCCACGGCGGCCGCGACCGATGGCGGCCCCGACGTCGACGACTCACTCCGCGAGGAGGTAGACTCCAACGAGGAGTCCGAGCGCGGCTCCCCGGGCGTCTCCGACGGGGATCGCGCCCCATGGCTCTGAACGGGCACGTCACTCACCGAGGGGACGGCCGCAACGGTCAGGCTTACGACCCTCCGGAGCGGTTACCTCGCTATGTCCGACAATCGCGTCGTCGAGGGACGCATGGTAACGCCGAGAAAGCTCGCTGAACTGATCGAGGGCGAGAGCGTGATGGACGCCGAAGCGATCGAGGACGCCGACCGCGAGTGTCCCGAGTGCGGCGGCAGCGTCATTTCCGTTGGCTACATGCCGAGCGTCACGGAGTTCGTCACGGGGTACAAGTGCCAAGATTGCGAGTGGCGCGAGACCGACCGGTAACGTCGTCTTTCGGCCGTCGCGAAACCGCCCGAAGCGGAGAGCCTTCGCGGCCGACGCCTTCCCGACTTCGACGGCCGAAGGGGAGTCCACTCACAAGCCCACGACTTCAGTCGAGGGTCATTGACGTGACCGGACTCCCTCGGGAATCACGTCGACACCGGCGTTCTCTACGTCGGCGCGCGCCTGCTGAGCGGCCGAAATTTGCATCACCGTCGCGCCGGATCTGTTCTCGAGGAAGTGGAGAACGAGCGCTACCGTCACCTCGTCGGGATCGACCGAGTGATCGACGATCGATCGCGCCTGTGGGGCCGCTCGATCTCGGCCCTGATCGAGCCCGACACGATCGTGTGCATAATGTAGAGCCTTTATCATGCGGTAACGTATATCAGTCGAGCAGCCCGTTACGCCACTCCCCATGGGACTGTCGCAGCCGTTTCCTGTACCGCGAATCGAAACCCCTTTACCCAAACCGGAGGTACGGGAATTTGAGGGGACGTGGCCAAGCCAGGGATGGCGACTGACTCCAGAGGCCACGCGCCCGGTGACGAGACTCCAGACTGATATACCGAGCGGACGACTGATCATCGCTCCGCGTTGACGACCCTCTGGAGATCCGAGGCGCACACCGGAGATATCAGTAGACCGGGGGTTCAAATCCCTCCGTCCCCACTTTGCTCCTTTCAGGATACGTCTTTCGAGCGGGAACTTCGGGTGAGATGTGCGCTGTGTGTTGAAAATCGATTATTTAAAAAACCTTACTCGAACCGTTCGGGCCGAATCCGCGACAGCCGCATCGCGTTTCCGGTGACCCCGAGGCTCATGCCCATGTCGCCGACGACGACGGCCAGCGCGACGCTGACGAGGCCCAGCGGGACGCCGAGCGCGAGCAGGAACTTCACGCCGAGGCTCGCCCAGATGTTCTGTCGGATGACTCCGTTGGCAGTGTGCGAGAGCGCATAGAGGTACGGGAGCTTTCCGATGTCGTCGCTCATCAGCGCGATATCGGCGGTTTCGAGGGCCGTATCGGTGCCCGCCGCGCCCATCGCGATCCCGACGTCGGCGGTCGCGAGCGCGGGGGCGTCGTTGATCCCGTCGCCGACCATCGCCACCGCGCCATACTCGTCTCGCAGGGCTTCGACGGCGGCGACCTTGTCTTCGGGCAGGAGTTCTGCGCGGTACTCGTCGACGCCGACCCGTTCGGCGATCGCTCGCGCCGTCCCCTCGTTGTCGCCGGTCAGCATGACGACGTGTTCGACGCCGAGCGCCTGCAGGCGCTGGACGGCCCGCCTCGATTCGGGGCGTACCTCGTCGGCGATGGCGATTGCGCCCAACAGCTCCGTGTCCGTCCCGACGAGGACGACTGTCTTGCCCGCTCGTTCCAGCGCGGCGAGCGTTCCGTCGGCGAACGCACCAGCCTCGGCGTCCGATTCGGTATCGTCGGTCGTGACGACGCCCCCGTCGGTCTTCGTTCGGGCTCGCGAGAAGTCGAATCCCAATTCCTCGAAGAGCGCGGGCTTGCCGGCGTAGTACGTCTCGCCTTCGATCTCGCCGCGAATCCCTTTGCCGGTCAAACTCTCGAACCTAGCCGGTTCTGGGACGTCGCCCCCGCCAGCGACGTCGGCACGGGCGATGATCGCCGTCGCTATGGGGTGCTCGCTGCGGCGTTCGAGGCCGGCGGCGCGGCGGAGGAGCGTCGACTCGTCGACCCCCTCGACCGGGACGACGTCGGTGACGGCGAGTTCGCCTCTGGTGAGCGTGCCGGTCTTGTCGAGGGCGATCGCGTCGACCTCACCCATCGCTTCGAGGTGGTTACCCCCCTTGATCAGGACGCCGTTCTTCGCGGCGCTCGTGATCCCCGAAACGACCGACACCGGCGTCGAGATGACGAACGCGCACGGACACGCGATGACCAACAGCGTGAGGCCGCGGATGAACCAGGTCCGCCAATCGCCGACGAACGCGATCCCGTAGCCCGCCACGGTCACCGAGATCGGCTCGGCGATGAGGAGAGGCGGGATGGCGGCGGTCAGGATAGCCAAGATTACCACGACCGGCGTGTAGTATCCCGCGAACCGGTCGACGAACTGCTCGGTTTCGGTTTGTTTCGCCTGTGCGCCCTGGACCATCTCGATGATCCGCGAGAGCGTCGAATTGCCCGCGGTCGAGGTGATCTCGATCTCGAGATAGCCCCCTTCGTTGATCGAGCCGGCATACACCTCGTCGCCGGGGGTCGCGTCGACCGGCACGCTCTCGCCGGTGATCGGAGATTCGTCGACCGCGCTTTCGCCCTCAGTGACCGTCCCGTCGAGCGGGATCTTCTCGCCCGGACGAACGACTACGATCTCACCGACGGCCACGTCCTCCGCGGCGACGGTCGTCTCCTCACCGTCGCGTCGGACCGTGGCCTCGTCCGGCGACAGCTCCATCAGTTCGCGCAGGGAATCGCGCGCTCGGTCCATCGCGTAATCCTCCAGCAACTCGGCGACGCTGAAAAGCACCGCGAGCGTCGCCGCCTCGACGAAGTAGCCGATACCGGTCGCGGCGATGATGGCAGTTCCCATCAACAGGTCGATGTCGAGACTCCGATTTCTCGCCGAGTAGTAGCCGCTGCGGACGACGGGTGTGCCGCTGGCGACGATGGCCACGAGAAACAGTCCATCGGCGAGGGACAGCGGATAGCCGAGGACGCTCGCCACCGCGACGTTTTGCCCCGTCAGCACGAACTCGAAGCCGAGTCCGAGCGTGACGAACACCGCGCCGAGCCACGTCTTCTTCGCGCGGGGACCAGTCCAGACCTCGGTCGGCGGTGCGATGTCGACGCCGTTCGTCGATCCACTCCCCTCCCCACCGCCGGGATCCGTGCCCCCGACGACTTCGTAGCCGACCGCCTCGATGGCCTCGACGACGGCTCTCTCATCGGTTCGATAGGCGTCGTACGTGACGGCGGCCGTGCCGGTGGTCGGTTGGAGCGTGACGTCGACGATGCCGTCGAGGCGTTGTAGGCCCTTGTCGACCTTCTGCGCGCAGGAGGGACAATCCATCTCGGGGACGGCGAGGCGGGCGGTCAGCTCCCGTCGTCGCCCCTGCTCACTCGGTTCCCCCATCGCGTTCGGGTCGTCGTTCATCACCTCGAGGTGGGGGCGGTAGCTGAATAAGCCTTTGTTGGAACATTCCAACTATTCGGGTCGGCTACGGTAGCCACTGGACGTCGCTGCACATCCGATCGCGCGACGGCGGTGTGATCGGTGTGTACATAGTTTCAGCGGTTTTGAAGCCGAGCCTCCGGTCTCAAGGAGCAAGGGCTTCCGTCGCTCGGCCGGGAGCACGACGTGAGTAGGTCGGAGAGGAAGCCGACAACCCAGCCGCAGCCCATAGACTGTTGCCGCCCTTTTCCCCCAACGCAAAAAACCTACCAGACTCACGTCTGAAGTATGGAGGTGCGGCGTACTGTTCCGGTCAAACTGGACGTAGACAGCGATGACGCCGCACCTCTCCGCGAGACTGTGGACGAATTTCTGTGGGCCGCCACCTACGTCGTTGGCCACGCATGGCAGGGCGAGTACGCAGGGAAACCAGACTTCTCGAACCCGCCCGTCGTGTACGACAAGCGGTGCGCGACCTTTTAGGATGAGTACAGTACCTGTCGCTCGTATCGACGTCGAATACATATTACCCGACGACGACCGTGAGACACGCTACAGAGCCGGTATCTCGACAGCGACGACTACGGAGTGACAGGCGCAGAACTGCACCACAGAGCCGGCGAGTGGTTGCTTCACTTGTTACTATACAGCGGTGCCGACGGCGCGTCGATCGGTCGATCGCCGGCGACGTGGCGCTTCGCCAGGTGTTCTTCGGCCCGCCGGAGTCGATAAGTGAGCGTCGACCGCGGTACGTCGAGGTGGTCGGCGAGTCCACCGACGTCAACCTCGCGCGGGGACTCGTAGTAGCCGTGTTCGACGGCGGCGACGAGGGCGGCTTCCTGTTCGGAAGACAACTCATACCCGCCGGTGTCCGTCCTCCCTGTCGAATCCGTGTTTGTCGTCCGGAGCATCTCCGTCTTCGCACAGTCGCCGACCGCCCCGTCGAGATCACGGAAGAACGCGGTGACGTCGCCCTCCCCGGAGTGAATGATGCGCCACGTGTAGTGGCGGCTCTCGTGACGCGTCTCGAACAGCACGCCATCGCCGAGGTGGTCGCGGGCGATGTGGGGTACGGACGCGCAGGTCGGCGTTCGCTCCCAGTCGGAGTAGAGAACGAGCGTGTCGTCGGTGCGATCGAGGACGCGAGTGTTCTGGGACGCGCCGCACTCCTCCGTCGCGAGACAGTCTGCGTAGTAGTCGTTGTTGAGAAACGCGGCTTCGATATCGTCTAGCGCCCCCGGTTCGCCGGTGGCGTGATCGACCCGCCAGAGGCGCTCCTCGGTGGCGTGTAACGATAGCGATCGGATCCGGGCGTCGGGGTGGTCGGCGAGTATGTCGGCCACCCTGTTGCAGCCGAGTTCGTATTCGAGGGCGAAGACGAGTTCGCGCATACCGCTCCGTACGCGTTCTCCGGGCATAACGCGTCTGGTGGTCCGTTATCATAGCCGTCGAATCGCGCCGCTCATTCCCCGATTTCGGAACGTTATAAGCCACATATCGAGAACACCGTCTGTGAGCCGCACCCGCCTGTTTACCACCCTCTGTGGGCTCGTGTTTCTTCTCAACCTCGCTCGGATCATCTTCGCGCCGCTTTTGAACGTCATCATCGCGGAGTTCACGATCGGCGAGGCGACGGCCGGACTGCTCGTGACGTTCGCGTGGGTCGGGAGCGCGTTCCCGCGGTTGCCGACCGGGTGGCTGCTGACCAAGGTGCCGCGCCACCACGTCGTGACCAGCTCCGGGGCAATCCTCGCGATCGCGTCCGCGTCCGCCGCCACGTCGACGTCAGTGACACAACTCATGCTGGGCGCGTTCTTGATGGGCACCGCCTCGGGCGTCTACTTCGTTTCGGCCAACCCGTTCGTGAGCGAGTTGTTCCCGAACAACGTCGGCCGATTCATGGGGATTCACGGGGCTGCGAGTCAGATTGCAGCGGTGATCGCGGCCCCGCTCGTGGCGCTCACGGTCGTCGTCGATTGGCGGCTCTCGCTGTGGGCGATCGCCGTCGGCGCGGCGGTGGTGACGGTCTACACCGGTGTCACCGCGAGACGGACCGACCTGCCCACGGCGGGCGGGAAGGATCGCGATTTCGTCGCCGACGCGCTCTCGCAGTGGCGAATCATCGCTACCGGCCTGGCCATCGTCGGGACGGCGTCGTTCATCTGGCAGGGCGTGTTCAATTTCTACGAGCTGTACATGCAGTCCAAGGGGCTCTCCCCCCGAGCGTCGGGCTTGATGCTCAGCCTCATTTTCGCGGCCGGCATTCCCGCGTTTTATTTCGGCGGTGATCTGGCTGATCGGCTCCCGCGCGTTCCGTATCTGCTTGGTATCGTCGGCGCGTTCTCGATCAGCCTGCTCGTGTTGACGCTTGTGGACGGACTTTTCGGGGTGATCGCCGTCTCGGGAGCCATCGGTTTCATCATCCACGCGATGTTTCCGGCCACGGACACGTATCTCCTCGATACGTTTCCGGACTCGGTTCGAGGAAGCGCCTACGCGGTGTTCAGCTCCGCGTGGATGCTCGCACAATCGCTCGGATCGTTCGTCCTCGGGGTGTTCGTCGAATCCGGCTACGCTTACGACGCGGTCTTCCGAACGAGCGCCGTCTTCCTCGCCGTCACGGTGATCGGTCTCGCGATCCTCGATCGGTCGGGACGGCTGCCGAATTAGCGACCGAGCGGTCGGAGCGGCGTCGACGCGACGCTCGCCTTGGGGGACGCGTCAGTCCGGAGATCGCCGACAGACTCGCGGTGTCGCTACTCGATTCGTCTGTGGGGGACGGCGTCGACTCGGAAGATGCTTCGTTCGCTCCCCACGTCGATCCGAACGCGGACGACTGTGCGTAGTGTTGACACACTCATGCCGAACCGCATTCTTTTTGGTTTAGGCTTACCTAAATACGGTCAATGGTTGCCAGTACCCGACGCCGGACGGAACGGACGGTCGGATCGTCGTCCGCTCGCTGTCCGGATATCACTCGCTGTGAGAGCTGTCCCGAGAAGTCGGTCTTCATCGAGTCCGGAAACACTGACGGGTGGATTGCGAGCGATTTCACCGTCGAGGTCCGCCGATAACCTATGTCCGATAGGACCGAAACGACGGACGAGTCCGAGTCCTCCGAACGCGACGGCGATCGAACAGTGATCCGAGAGGGGCGAAACTTCGAAACGGAGTACCGTCTCGATGCGCGCGAGATCGGGGAATTTCTCATCCGACTGGGCGAACAACTCCGCGACGGCGACGAACTCCGCCTCGTCACAGACGAGTGGGAACTGCCTTTCGCGTTCGGTGAACCGATCGAACTCGAGATAGAGTTCGAGGGCGTCGACGACACCGAACTGGAAATAGAAATCGAACTGCCTGGGCGAACCGACGAGACGGCACCCGACGTCAGATAGCGCGTTCGAACGTCGGCTCAGTTCGTCGCGGATTCGAGGACGAGCGTGTCGTTCTCGAGGTAGTGCTCGATGTGGTGGGCGTGTTCTTCGACGGTCTCGAGCTGTTCGCGGAGCATTTCGCTCGTCGCGTAGTCACCGAGTCCCTCCGCGAGTTCGACGTGTTGACGGTAGCTCTCGATCATATCGCCCATCATTTCGAGGTCGTTCGAGAGCGAGGTTCGGATGTCGTAGACGTCCTCGTCCTCCGCTTCGACCGTCGCGTTTTCCGCGAGCGCCGTCATGCTGGCGTGTGGAACCCCACCGAGTGCCTGCAGGCGCTCGGCGAGCTCGTCGGCCGCGTCTTCGACGTCCTCGTACACTTCCTGGAGGAACCGATGGATCTCGAGGAACTCTGCCCCCTCGACGTTCCAGTGGTGTTTGTGCAGCTGGTGGTACAGGACGTACGCATCGGCGAGGTCCGTATTCAGCGCGTCGACGATCTGTTCGGCCTTCTCGGTGTCGAGTCTGAGGCCGTTCTCCCCGACGGTGTCCGCCTTCTGTTGGATCTCCTTTTGGGTGCTCATTGCATCCGTATGTACGGGCTCAGGTCACTTATAACTTATCAATAAAATAATATTTTTCGTGCCACCTAAAAATTCGATACGACCTATTCGAGACCTGTACGTTCAAAACTATTCGAATATATATAATACTACTTACATTAATATCGCGCCTTTTTCAGCCTACCCGATTGGCCGGCGCGCTCTGTCAGCGCCGCACGTCGCCACCCACGGGGACTCCGGGGAGTGATCGCGATACCACCACAGATAACGCTCGAGAGTATCACGCTGAGACTGTTGATAGACGCTGTCAACACGAATCGGAGTACCGTGCGTGGCTGGTCGGGCCGTTTTCAAAAGGTAACGACGCTCGAGATCGTCACGCATCGCGATCCGATGGCTCACCTATCGCTCGCAGGTGGTGATTTGTGAGAAGTGCCCGGGGAGGGCTCCGAACCCTCGATCTCCGCATGTCCCAGGAACGAGGCGCAGGCGGCGCCTCAGGACATCACGGTACCGCCTCGTACCCTATGAGTGCGGCGCTATGTCCAGCTAAGCCACCCGGGCTCATCTTCGGATTGCTCGCTCTCGCTCTTCAAGGTTCCTATCTCCGTCGGTCGATTCGGGGTGTCACCCCTCCGCACGATCACCGCATTTTATGCTTCGGTGCGGGGACAGCACAGGTATGCGCGAACTCCCGGATCTGCTGTCGGAGGCGGTCGGCGACGCGACGGTCACCGATCGCATCGAAATCGGCGGTGGGGACACGATCGCCGTGACCGACGAGACGACGTTTTTGTACCGCTCCGAAGGGCTATTGAAGGACGAATCGGTCGAGACGTTCACTCACGCCATCGACCGACTCGCCGTCCAGACGAAACGGCGGAAAAGTGTGATCCATCTCCAAACCATCGATAGCGAGGCGAGTTTCACTGTCCCATCGGAGATCACGGATTCGGCCGTCGAGGCGATGACGCGGGGTGTCTTGCTGACGACTGGCATCGTCTCCGAAGACGAACCCATCGAGGCGCTGTTCCGATTCAGCGAGCTCACTCTCGTCGTCACCGACCGACGACTCTTCGAACAGGTCGGTAGCGCCGTCTGGGACGGCGACTTCGAGACCGTAGAGTACACCGACTTATCGGCACTGGACTTCGAGCGTGGCAGCGTCGCCACGCAGGTCGTCCTCGAAACGCGGGAACGGCGGCGACGCGTCAAGGTCCCGAACGAACGCGCGGGAACCGTCCGCCGCGTGATTCAAGACGCGGTCTTCGGATTCCACGGCGTCGAGTCGATCGAGGAACTCCGAGCCGAACTCGCGGATCCGGATGGTGAAACGACCTCCGCGGACTCGACGGCCCCCGCCGAGAACGGTCCCGAAGCGGACGCCGAGCCGACCGAATCGAAGGCGGCGGACGACGATTTCGTCTCCACCGCGCGGTCGCCCTCCTCGGACGCTGAGCCGGCTGCCTCCAGAGGTAGCGACGGAGACGGTGTACTCGAAACGAACGCCTCGTCGTCACCCGCGGAGGGACCGCCGTCTGCGTCGACGGCGAACGAGTCGAGTGAGGAGCCCGACGCGCTCGCGACCCGCGTCGACGAACTTTCCGAACGTATCGATCGACAGACCGAACTCATCGAGTCCCAACGAGAACTCATCGAACAGCTCGTCGACGAGCTCCGACGCGGTCGATGAGACGCACGGCCGAGCGATCACCCGACGACTCGAAGGGCTCATCGACGGTGCTACCACGTTGGCGACGAATGCCCACACTGTGGGCTCGCGCTCCCGCAAACGGGCCGCCGATGTGTCCTCGGTGTGGTGCCTCGTACTGAACACGTCTGACCCCTCCGTTTCGGCGCCTCGGTCACTCCCTGCCCGTTACCTTTCGGATACACGAGGAGCCGAACGGACCGTGTTCACCCGCTTCGAGCTTCATAAAATACCCCGTCGAAATCGACGCGCCACAGCGGCGACACTCGAACTCCCCCTCGCGGGAGACGACCCCGCTTTCGAAACTGAGGAACTGACCCGAAACCGGTTTGACCGTCTCCCCGTCGCGGTCGATGTGGCCGCGTCGCTCGGCCCCTTCGAGGATCGCGCGCGTCGTCTCCGGGTGAGTGCTCACAGTCTCGATTCGATCGATCACCTCGGGGAGCGAGAGCTCCGCGTGCTCGAGTCGAGCGAGCAGCTGCACCCCGAGTTCCACGGGATCGTCAGTCTCCACGCGACGGCTATGTGGTGATGAGAAATAGACTTACGGGTCCTCTCGCGACCACAAGAGGTTTGACTCACGAGGCGAATCGTTCGGCCGTGCATCGCGCGACCGTTCGACAACTGTTCGCGATCGCCATCCTTGCGGCGATCGCCGCGCTCGCGGCGATCTCGACGTCACCGGAGGCGATCCTCGGTCAGATGGATCTCCTCGCGGACCGTCCAGCGTTGCTCGCCTTCGCGCTCGTCGCGCTCTATCTCACGAGGCCCGTTCTCGCGTGGCCGATCAGCGCCCTCTCGATTCTTCTCGGCTATCTGTTCGGTCCCCTCGCTATCCCGGTGGCCCTCGCCGGCGCGGTCGTGACGACGTTTCCGCCGTATCTGCTCGCTCGGTATCTCGGCCACGATGCCGGGCTTTTCGCGCGTATCGGGGAGGCCGGTAAAGCGGTTCGCCGAACGACCGGTGACCTCCGCGGGGTCGTCGCCGTCCGGTTGGCACCGCTTCCGACCGATCCAGTTTCGTACGCCGCCGGACTCGCCGGCGTACCGGTCCGCCCGTACGTCCTCGGGACCGCGGTCGGCGAGGCGCCGTGGGTCGGAACTGCCGTCCTGCTCGGCGCTTCCATGGGGCAGTTAGTGACCACCGGGCTGTCGGCGAGTCCTCTCTTGCTCGGGACGACGATCGCGCTCGCGCTGTTGTCGGCACTCTCGCGTCCGGCTTACAAGCGGCTATCGGACGATGCGGCGATCTGATATTAAAACACGAACGGATCGCTACAGTCGACTACGACGCCGTGCTGTGGGCAGACGTACTTACAGTGCCGCTTGTACATCTGTGTCCCACACATTGGACACGGTCGGCCGTTGGACCTCGGCTCATCGTCCATACTACGTTCGTGATCGAGACGAACAAAAAGTCTCCGGGGCGGCGATAGGCCGCCGCATACGCCGGGCGGATCGCTACCGGCTCAACACTCCGACCAACCGCAGCTTTCGCAGGTCTTGCAGCCCTCCGAGTAGTACAGCGTCATGTTCCCGCAGTCGGGACACTCGGGGGATTCCCCGGCGTCGATGAGCGACTGTGCGGTATCGGTGTCGTCGTTCGGTGAAGGCGCTATCTCGCCCGCCGACACCGCGCCACCGTCGGTTTCCGGCGGTGTCGCCTCGGCGTTGGATTTGGTCCCGGTCTCGGCGTCGTCGGCGATCTCCGTGAGGTTCTGCTGTTGTGGGTACGCCTTGTCGACCTCGCCGTCGAGGTATCGGCGCATCGCCGTCCCGATCGCGTCCGGAATCGAGTTGATCTGCTCGCCCTTGTCCCAGGCGACCTTCGGCGAGCGGATACCCTGCAGTTCGTCGGCGATCTCCTGGGGATCGACGCCCGATCGCAGCGCCGTCGAGATCGTCTTCGCGAGCGCCTCGGTGAACGAGGCGGTGAATCCGCCGGAGTTGCCGATGTTCGCGAACAGCTCGAACGGCCGGCCGTTTTCGGGGTTCTCGTTGATGTTGACGTATAGCTTCCCGTAGCCGGTGTCGATTCGCTGGGTCACGCCGTGGAGGACGTCGGGACGGGCCTGCTTCTTGCCGAGTTCCGGCGAGACGTCCAGCAGTTCCCGGATATCCGTTTCCAGAACGGCCGCGACTTCCTCGCTGTCGAGGAAGCCTTCGATGCCGCCGAAGATCTCCTCGATGTTCTCGACGATGGCTTCGGCGGCCTCCGCTTCGTCCATGTCGGAGAACTCGGCGTTCTGTGCACGCGTCGTGAGCACCTGCTTCGAGCGGGTTCCATCGCGGTAGTAGGTGACGCCCTTCCCGCCATGGTCGTAAATGTACTCGAAGACCTCCTTTGCGTCCTCGAGCGTCGAGTCGTTCGGCGCGTTGACCGTCTTCGAGATCGCCGAGTCGACGCCCTCCTGACAGGCGACCTGCACGCCTGCGTGATCTTTCGCCACGAGATCTCCGGTCGTCACGAACAGCTCGCCGATCGCGTCGGGCACCGTCGAGAGACCGTCGATGCCGTTGAACTGGTTCGTCGCCATCTGCTCTTGGGCTTCCTCCTTGACCGCCTCGACGTCGAGTCCGTTCTCCTCCAGCACGCGGAGGAAGTAGTCGTCGAACTCGACGAGCATCTCGTCGCCCTGTACGTCGTCGGAGACGTTCTTGTAGTAGGCGACGTTGTAGATCGGCTCACAGCCGCCGGTCGTGTTGCCGACCATCGAGGTCGTCCCGGTCGGCGCGATCGTCGTGGTGTTGTGGTTTCGCATCCCGAAGCCGTCTTCCCACTCGTCGGCGTCGAGGCCGGTTTGTCTTTCGAACCACTCGCGGTACTCCGTTGGGTTCGCGTACTTGCTTTTTTCGAACTCCTCGAAGACGCCGCGCTCCTCGGCGAGTTCGTGCGAGGTCCACTTCGAGCCGTGGTTGATGTGTCGCATCATCTGACGGGCGACCTCGTTGCCCTCGTCACTGCCGTATCTGATCCCGAGTTGGATGTACAGTTGCGCCAACCCCATCACACCGAGGCCGATCTTGCGCATCGCCCGAACTTTCTGTTCGATCTTCTCGACCGGGAAATCCGACATCGTGACGACGTTCTCGAGGAACCGGGTGCCGAGTTCGATCCGTTCGTCGAACTCCTCGAAGTCGATCGCTTCCTCGAGGAAGGCATCGACTGCGGCCTCCAAATCGTCGTATCCACCGCCGTGTTCGTCGTACCAGACCCGCCAGTCGGGGGCGTCAAGACCGACGACCGTCGAAAGGTTGATGTGGCCGAGATTACACGCTTCGTACTCCTCGAGCGGCTGCTCCCCGCAGGGGTTTGTCGCCAAAATTCGGTGGTCCGGATGCTTCTCGACGTCGAAGGAGTGCTCTTTGTTGATTCGCTCCAGATACACGACGCCCGGTTCGCCGTTCTCGTGTGCGCCCTCGAGGATGTGCTCCCAGAGCTTTTCGGCGGGGATAGAGAGGACCTCACCGACCTCGACGTGCTCGCCGAGGTCGAACATATCGTAGAGTTCCTTCGTCTCCGGGGTAGCGACGTGCGGTTCTTCGGTTCGGGGGTTGGTGAAGACGAACTCCTCGCCGGCTTTGAGCGCCTCCATGAAGCCGTCGGTGACCCCGACCGAGATGTTGAAGTTCGAGAGATGTCCCTCGACGGCGTTTCTGAGGTGTTCGGGGACTTTTCCGTCCTCGTCGATGAGTTCTCGGGCCTCGTCCAACGCGTCCGCGAAAGACGTGTGCGTGAAATCGTCCGGATCGTTCAACCGCAGCGTCTCGGCCAAGGAGACGTCCTTGTTCTTCGCGTGGATAAACTGGATGACGTCGGGATGGGAAACCCGCATAACGCCCATCTGTGCGCCGCGCCGCGCGCCCCCCTGAGCGATCGTTTCGCACATCTGATCGTACGTCCGCATGAACGTGATCGGTCCGGAAGCGATCCCACCCGTGGAGCCGACGGCGTCCCCGTAGGGCCGGAGGCGCCAGAAGGCGTACCCCATGCCGCCGCCGGATTGGAACACCTGTGCTGCCTCCTTCGCCGTCTGGTGGATGTCGTCTATGTCGTCGTCCGGCGAGTCGACGAAACAGGCCGAGAGCTGTTGGAGTTCGTCGCCGGCGTTCATCAGCGTCGGCGAGTTCGGAATAAAGGAAAGCAGTTCCATCTGCTCTTGGAACGCGTCGGCGGTCGCTTCGACGTGTTTTCGTACGTTCTCGGGAAGCTCCGGTACGATCGTCTCGTAGGCGAACTTGTTGACGTTGTAGACTGAGAGCGTCGTCTCGGCGTCCGAGCCGGCGGTGACGCCCGCTCCGAAGACATCGGCGGCGAGTTCGTCGCGTCGGGGGTGTCCCGGCTTGAGCTGTTCGGGCGTGACGGTGATCTCGACCCCCCGCTTTTCGGCCTCGAAGACCGCCTCGGCCAACGCGACGTTCCGCGCGACGCGAACGAAGAGGTCCTCTTGGCTTTCGGTGAGTTCTCCGTCGGCGTCCTTCCGGAGATATCGCGCCGGCAGAATGTTGTGATATGCGTTCCCGGTGAGGCGGTCCTCCAGCGTCTCCCCGATCGTTCGCTTGATCGGAAGCGTGATCTCGTCCGCGGATAGGTCGGTTCCGCTCATCGGTTAGTCCTCCGGTCGAATACGGTCATCTTTTCGCCTCTCTGTCTCCCAACGACGTGTGCTGTGCGAATCATCTTGACGGAATCTGCGTACTGTTGCGTGCCAAATAACCCTTGGCATCGGGAAATGTATCGGTGAATCGATGTTTTGCTGAGGGCACGCGATGCTGTGCTTTGTTCCTGCTATACGTTGTGCCCCACGCGTACGACCGATACGAACTAACGGAGTACACATAAGGATTTGCGGTCCGGAGTGAAAGTGAAATTATGGTGTAGATAACCGCAGTACTGAAGCGTCGTTTCCATTGGAAATACTCGGGGGTTCAATCTCTCTCCGCTCGCAGCCTCGTCGGAGACAGTGTGGATACTCGATCGCCGAGATACGAATTGGCATGTCGTGTGGGCTCGAACTCCGGTCGGCATCGATCTCCGAAAAATAACAAATTATTTTCACTTCATATAATTCACGTATTTCAGGGATTCGGCCTCCGAATCGGACGACCGTTCATTCGGGGTCGCCCCCGGTCGACTATACGCTCCACAGGAAATTCTCGATGATGTCGTGTCCGACAGCCGTCAGTACCGACTCGGGATGGAACTGTACGCACTCGATCGGGTACTCGCGGTGACGAATTCCCATCACCAGTTCGACCCCGTCGTGATCGGTCGTGGCGGTCACCTCGAAGCACCCGGGAACGTCGAGCGCGACGAGTGAGTGATATCGACCGCCCTGAAAGCCCTGTTCGAGACCGCGGAAGACCCCCTTTCCGTCGTGATCGACGGGGAACGCCTTGCCGTGTATCGGTTCAGGAGCACGATCAACCGTGCCGCCGTATTCGTAGACGGCCGCTTCGAGTCCCAGACAGATACCGAGCGTCGGCACGTCAGGACTCACCTCCCTGAGTACCTCCATCGTCACGCCCACATCGCGGTCGTTCTTGGGATGGCCCGGCCCCGGTGAGATGGCGATCGCGTCGGGATCGACCGCTCGAACCGATTCGAGATCGGCGGTGTTCCGGAGCACCTCGACGTCCGTTCCGTCGTGTTGGCTGACATACTCGACGATGTTGTAGGTGAACGAATCGAAGTTATCGATGAACAGTACCGTCGTCATCGCGACACTCCCGGTGCGCCGGTTTGAATCTCCCGTAAGGCCGTGATGACGCCGTGCATTTTCTTTTCGGTCTCCTCGTATTCGCGCTCGGGGATCGAATCGGCGACGATCCCAGCACCGGCTTGGACGGTCACTCGATCGGTCCCGTCCACGCCCGCGCCACGCTCGATCGTGGCGGTCCTGATCACGATCGCGAAGTCGGCGTCGCCGCTCCACGAGTAGTACCCGACGCCGCCGCCGTAGACGCCACGGGGCTGTCGTTCGAGGTCGTCGATGATCTCCATCGCTCGAATCTTCGGAGCGCCGGAGAGCGTCCCGGCGGGGAACGATGCGCGCGTCGCGTCGAACGCGTCGCAGTCGTCGGCGAGTTCGCCGGTTACTGTCGATTCGATGTGTTGGACGTGGCTGTATTTGAGGACGTTCATGAACTCCTCGACGCGGACGCTTCCGGCCTCGCTGACCCGGCGAACGTCGTTACGCGCGAGATCGACCAACATCGTGTGTTCGGCCCGCTCCTTGTCGTCGGCGAGCATCTCGCCTGCAAGCCGCCGGTCCTCGACCGGACTCGTCCCCCGAGCGCACGTGCCGGCGATCGGATTGCTCATGACCTCCCGACCGCGAACGGACACGAGCGTCTCCGGCGAGGCCCCGACTACCGCGAGGTCGTCGTAATCGAGAATGTACATATAGGGTGATGGATTGACCGACCGCAATGCCTCGTAGAGGCCGAGCGGGTCGATGTCACCGTCCAACTCCCGCGTTCGCGAGATGACACCTTGGTAGATGTCCCCGTCGAGGACGTGTTTTTTCGCCCGTCGAACCGACTCCTCGTACTCGTCTTTCGGTCCTGCTCGCTCGTCGAATGCGGTGAAGCCGCCAGTATCGAGTGGCTCCCGCGCCGCGAGCAACGATTCGACGCGGTCGATCTCCGCCTCGATTTCGGCGTAGATCGCGCGTGGGTCATCGTCGGGACGAACCAGCGGCGTGAACACGAGCGATACGGTCTCTGCGGTGTCGTCGAAGACCAGCGTCTTGGTCGCCAACACGAACTGGGCGTTCGGCACCCGCGAGTCGGGTTTGTCGATCCCGACCTCCTCGAGCCAGAGATCGTAGACCGCCTCGTACGCCAGGAAGCCGACGAGTCCGCCCTGTAACCGCTGGCGGTCGGTTTTCGGGAAGTTCCGGAGCGACGCGTCCGGGAGCGTCTCCCGAAGCGTCGCGACCGTATCGCCGCCGTTTGGTTCGCAGACGCCCTCGTATCGATCGTCGACGATCTCGACCGTCCCGTTCGCGTCGCCGTCGACGGTCACGACGGCGGCGGGATCGTAGCCGACGAACGAGTATCGCGCGTGCCTATCGGCCCCGTCACCTGCCCGAAACGCACCATCAGGGTCGCTCGATGCGACCTTGCCGGCGCTCTCGAGGAGGAAGGTGTGTTTGGCGGGCGTTACGTTCGTCGTTCGTCCGGTCAACGCCGCGTACGCCTCCAGCGGTTCCGTCACGACGTCCAAATCGGCGACGGTTCGAACCACGGCCGGCCCGTCGGTGGCTAACTCGACGAACTCCGATTCGGAGATCACGGCCGACCACCCGCCCGTGAGACGAAAGACGTGACGGCGTTCGGGTCCTTCCGTCCTGGGCGCGATTCGACGCCGCTCGCGACGTCGACGCCGAAGGGCGCGACCGTTTCGACCGCTCCGGCGACGTTCTCCGGTGTCAGTCCCCCGGCGAGAATGATCGGCGAGGAGAGGCTCGCCACGAGTTCTCGCGTCCGGTTCCAATCGTGTCGCTCACCCGTTCCTCCCGCTCCCGATGCGTCGAGCGAGTCGACGAGCAGCGCGTCGGCGACCGTGTCGTACCGCTCGGCGTTTTCGGGGGATACGGCCTTGATCACCTCACCGTGTATCTTCGCCGAGAGATACGCGAGTTCGCCCGGGTTCAGATTGCCGTGTATCTGGACGACGTCCGGTTGGATCCGCTCGGCCAACTCGACCGTCGATTCGGGGGTATCGGGCATCGTCACCAACACGGTGGTGACGAACGGCGGCGTTGCTCTGGAAAGTTCAACCGCCAGATCGGGTGTGATCTCACGCGGCGTCTCGACGGGGACATCGACGGTGAACCCGACGGCGTCAGCCCCGGCCTCGACGACGGTAGCGAGATCCTCCCGCACCGTGATCCCACAGATCTTCACGCGGGTCATGGCGTGAACTCGCGGAGCGATTCCAACTGCGCTATCGCGGCCCCCGAATCGATCGCGTCCCGTGCCGCGCCAACGCCGGCTTCGATGCTTTCGGCGGATCCGGACACGTAGATCGCCGCGCCCGCGTTCGCGAGGATGATCGCCCGCTTTGCGCCGTCGATCGATCCGTCCAAGATCCCGCGCATGTCGCTGGCGTTCTCGGAGGGGGTGCCGCCGCCGACTTCCGAAAGATCGTATCGACCGAGACCGACGTCGTCCGGTTCGATCGTGTACCGCTCGACGGAGTCGCCGTCCACTTCGGCGACCGTCGATTCGCCGTGTACGCCGAACTCGTCGAGCCCGGAGCCATGGACGACGATGGCTCGATCGACGGCCATCCGCGAGAGCGCTTCGGCCAACACCGGGACCAACTCGGGATCGTAGACGCCCACGACCTGTGCGTCCGCACCCGCCGGATTCGTCAGCGGGCCGAGGACGTTGAATATCGTCCGCATCCCCAGCTCCTTGCGCGGTCCGATCACCGCTTTCATCGCCGGGTGAAACACGGGTGCGAGCATGAATCCCATCCCGGTCGTCTCGATGCAGCGCTCGACGGCCGATGGCTCGGCGTCGATAGTGACGCCGGCCTCTTCGAGCACGTCCGCGCTCCCCGAGGACGAGGAGACCGAGTAGTTCCCGTGTTTCGCGACCGGAACGCCGGCCCCGGCGGCGACGAACGCGCTCGTCGTCGAGACGTTGATCGTGTCGTGGCCGTCCCCGCCCGTCCCGCAGGTATCGACCAGCGGTTCCCGGTCGGGCGTGATCGTCCGGGCCGCGGCGCGCATTCCCTCTGCGAAGCCCGCGATCTCGGCTTCGGTCTCGCCCTTCGCACGAAGTCCGGCCAAGAGCGCCCCGATCTGTGCCTCAGTCGCGTCTTCGAATACGGCTCTCGCCGCCTCGCGCGCTTCCGCTTGCGTGAGATCTCTGCCGTCGGCCACCCGTCGAATATACTCCTTCATGATGATCACTAGTGATCAAGACTGCGTTACAATGTACAAATAAGTACATCTTTATAAGGGTATCGCTGGCGACCCGACCGACGCGATGAGTGCGTCTCGTTCCGGCCCCTGCTCCGTGTCTTCTCGCCACAGGCGGGAGCTATTCCGAAAGGTTCAATTATGTCACCGAGGTACCGTGGAGTGCAGGCAAACGCCAGCGAGGGTTCGTGGTCTAGGCTGGTTATGACACCTCCTTGACATGGAGGAGGCCGGCAGTTCAAATCTGCCCGAACCCATCAGCATTTTAACTGTAATTAGGCGCTAAGTCCCCTTCCTCAGGGAGCAACGCAGGGAGCGAAGCGACCGAGTAGCGTTAACGAGACGCAACGCGTCTCGTCAACGCCGCACGATTCTCAAACACCCGCGACACTCGGCCCACAGGCCACCCTCACCTTTATGTTTATCCATAATCTATACATCGGTGATGGATAGGTTTGAAATCGAAGGAGAAGAAGTCCTCGACGGAACCGCAAAACCGTCGGGGAACAGTGCCCACGTGATCGTCCCCAAACGCTGGCGGGGAGCCGACGTGAAAGTCGTCCGCGTCTCCGAGCCCAACTCAGACGAGTAGACTATGCAGTACAACTACAAGTATCGACTCGACCCGCCAGAAGCCCTCACCGAGACGCTTCTGCACCACGTCGAAACTTGTAGGCAACTCTACAACCACGCCCTCCACCTGCTCAACGAGGCAGACGACATCCCCGCCCGCTACGAGGTGCAGGGGATGTCGTCTGCCTCGTTGAGCAGGTGGAGGGCGTGGTTG
>NZ_JAWODL010000036.1:0-30074 GCF_046483325.1 Natronomonas sp.
GGTTCCGTTCTGGTAACTTATAACAGGAAATTCTCCCTCTCCGATGGGCACACAAACCAGTCCGGTAGGAGGTGCCGCCGAACTCGAATCCGCGGATCGCATCGAATGGGGATGATTCGTCCATATCTCGTGCTACGGTGACATGGCTCTTGAATCGTCCCCCTACATGATATGATCGAGTGCGTCCCGGATCGACGCGACCTCGACGACACGTCGCGATTGAACCGTCACGTCTCGATTGAACCGTCACGTCCGACGGATTGCCGGCAGAAACGATCCGTTCCGACGCTGCGAACGCTCGCCGAGCGCGGGCCTTCGCCTCGATGACACCGGCAGGAACCAACACTCCGTCGTCGTTCACAATGCCCGTGATCCGGGGTTCTCTTACAATTCGAAAGGGGGAGTTTTCTTGAGAGTGACCTCCTCCACGGCCTAAAGGCCGTGGCATCCGGCCACCGGATGACCGGCCTGCCAGAGCAGACCGTTGCGGTTCCAACCCGCACTCAGAGGGAACCGGCGACACACCGGGGGAGGTTTCCCTTTCTCCCTCACTATAGGGTTGTGGCCCGGTCACGCAGGCCCCATCGGAATCCGTGTCATCGCCGTGTGACGAACAGACCGCGTTCGTCACCGCCCCTTGTCTGTTGGGGGCCGGCATCTCACCGATTCCGTAGCAGACCCCAACACGTCAGGCCACATCAAAAACGTTCGGCTGGCCATCCAGTCGGGCCGCAGTACGGCGGTTCTCAGCGGGAGTGTCCGCTCAACCCCCGCCTGTTCGCTCCTCAGTTCCGACAGAGCGTCGGAACACTCGTCACTCACCGAAAGGCCGGAGTATGCGCTCGTATCTCTATCACGAATTATCTTTGAATCCAAGGTCTACGCCATCTACTACTCCAGTTTATTAAGGACAAATGACAAAACGGATGTCTGTGATATGCTAGGTATGCAAGCCGTCCTCGTCGACGGGATTCTCGAGGCCTTGCGAATAGGTGTCGGATTCCTCTGGACGGCGGCGTGGGCGATCATTATGGGGCTCACGGTCACGAGTCTCGTTCAGGTCTACGTCTCCAAGGAGCGAATGGCGCGGGTGCTGGGCGATGGTGACCTGAGCGGCCTCACCAAAGCGACCGCATTCGGGGCGGCGAGCAGCGGCTGCAGTTTCGGAGCCGTCGCGATCGGGAAGGGGTTGTTCAAAAAAGGAGCACACGCGGTGAACTTCTTCGCGTTCATGTTCGCCTCGACGAACCTCATCGTCGAACTCGGGTTGATGATTCTGCTCCTGCTGGGCTGGGAGTTTCTCGTCGCGGAACTGCTCGGCGGTCTCGTTCTCATCGCCGTCATGGCTGTCATCGTCCACTTTACGCTCCCGGAGAACCTGTTCGAGGAGGTCCGGGAGACGATCAACGAGCGCGACCGTGAATCGGGCGTCACCGAGGATCCCACGTGTGGGATGGAGGGTGACGAGGAGTACACGCTCACGACTGATGGGGGTGAGACGCTGCAGTTCTGCTCGGAGGGCTGTCTGGAGACCTACCGTCAGGAGACGTCCAGTCGTGGCGGGTGGCGCGACGAACTGCTATCGTGGGGTGGGTGGTACAAGATCGGAAACCAGTATCGCAAGGAGTGGTCGATGATCTGGAAAGACGTTATCGCGGGCTTTCTCATCTCCGGGGTTGTCATCGTCTTCGTCCCCCAGTGGGTCTGGAACACCCTGTTCATCGAGGGCGATGGCCTGCTCGTGATCGCCGAGAACGCGATTATGGGCGTCGCGATCGCCGTTATCAGCTTCGTCGGCAGTATGGGTAACGTCCCCTTCGCCGTCGCCCTCTGGGGCGGCGGGATCAGCTTCGCCGGCGTCATCGCGTTCGTCTACGCCGATCTCATCACGATTCCCGTGTTGAACGTCTACCGGAAGTACTACGGCTGGAAGATCATGCTGTACATCCTCGGCGTCTTCTTCGTGACGATGGCGTTCACGGGCTTCCTCATGGAGTTGCTGTTCGACGCGCTCGGCATCATCCCGGATCTGGCCGGCGGGGAGACAGCGACCGAACAGACGTACTTCGAACTCAACTACACGTTCTACCTCAACCTCATCGCCTTTGGGCTCTCCGGCTTTCTCCTGTACGTGTATCGGCGGGGACTCGGCGCACCCGGGCAGTACCGCGACCCCGTCTGTGGGATGCGAACCGATGATAGCGGGCCGAGTCTCACCCACGACGGCGAGACGTACTACTTCTGTTCGGATCACTGCAAGCGATCGTTCGAGAAGCGCCCTTCCGAATTTGCACATCAACACCCACAGCGTTCGAGCGCAGGGGAGTCCCAGAATCATGAACATCACTGAACACCACATCGCGTTTCCGCACGGTGGGCTCGCATTCTTCGAGGCCTTCTGGCGACCGGACACGGTAGGGCCCTGCAAGCGCAAGCAGGCCGATGAAGAGCGCGAATGTATAGAGATCTGTGAACCAAGCACTGCGTCCTTTGTGGCCATTCGTTTGAAGCGATTCGGAGCGGGACGCTCCGAATCGCCGTCCTCAGAATCGCCGTGCGATTCTGATGGGCGAACGAGCGCTCCGCTCTCGTGAACGCCTGTGGAGACTGCGCGCTCTGTGTCCTCAGTTGTGGATGCAATGCGCGTCGCGGAAACAGGAAGATCCACCCTCAAGCGCGAGCCGTCAGGCGAGCGGTAGGGTGAGGGAGTTCACCGGAGCCCTACTTTTCGATGATCGACTCCTCGACGGCCTCGCCGAAGTGTCGCGCCACGTCCTCGTAGCGGACGAGCACCTCGTCGCCGACCTCGATGTCGGTGATTGCCTTGCGACCGGACTCCGTGGCGATCTTGATAGTTTCGGCGTTCTGCAACAGCGTCTCGATCCGGTCGCCGTTTTCGAGTTCCGCCTCGACCCGGAACATCGGGCGCTTTTCGATCTTCGCGCGGCCGACGATCGCCTCGCGGGTGTTGCCGGCCGTGTCGAGGATCTGGACTTCGTCGCCTGATTTCAGTTCGGCGAGGTACTTCGTCCCGCCGTCGGGCGTGCGAACGTAGGCGTGGACCGCGCCGGCGTTGACGCGGAACGGGCGCGAGGCGACGTACGGCGAGTCGGCAGTTTCGGCGTGGACGAAAAACAGCCCGCGGCTCATCGATCCCACGAGCATCCCCTCGTCGTGATCGAGCATCGACGCCGTATCGACGCAGACCCGATCCGCAGAGCCGGTTTCCTCGAGATCGGTGACGGTCGCGTACTCGAGATCCAGCGTCTCGCGCTCGGTCGCGTTTTTGATCTCGACGGTCGCGCGGATCTCGTCGGGGTTGTCTGTGTCGAGCAACACCGCGTCCGCGCCGAGTTCGAGCGTCTCGAAGGCGGTCCGCGCCTCCTCGGCGTTCCGGACGCCGGTCACGAGATCCGTCTCGTCGCCGATTCGGGCGATGAGATTCTCCAGGGGGATGATCTTCCAGTCCTCGCCGACGACGATGGTGAAATCGGCGTCCCTGGCGGCCGTCTCGGCGAACGACTCGTACTCGGCGTTGAAGATGCGAACGTACGCGCCGCCGGGGCCGTCCGTTCGCCGAAGCGTCGTCAGATCCGCCGAACCGGAGAGATCGGAGGGGAGATCGACGGTCCCGTCGCCCTCGCCGTCCTTGCCGACGATGACGGCGTCGGGTTCCGGCGTGTCCTCGGTTTCGGCGTCCATCACGTGTACGTCGTCACCGGCGAAGGCGGCCACGTTGACCCGGCCGAGTTCCCTGACGCGGCCGACGTCGCGTTGATCGACCAGTACCCAATCGACGCCGGCTTCGAGACCGGCCGTGATGCGACGCTTTCGCGCCTCCCAATCGCCGACCTCGTCGTCGGCTTTCAGCCACACGGAGCGTGTCATATCTCGTCGGTGGCGGGGGCGGCTATTGAACGTGGCGGGACGACCGAGTGCCCCGAATCGCTGTGGTCGCCGCTCAGTCCGTCACGAACGTTCGTGTCGATATACGACACCGTTATTAACATCGCTCGTAATACGTGGATAACTCCATGATCGATCTCGACCTCGATATGCGGCAATACGACTGTCCGTTCATCGACACCACCGACGAGGTCGAAGTGAGCTTTTCGGCGATGCAGTGGCAGTTGGATACGAACCGAAAACAGCTCGAGACTCGGTTGTTGGTCGAGGCGGACTCTCGGGCGGCGCTCGACAACGGTCTGGAAACCCTGTGTGAACACCGCAACATGGCCGACTGCGCGACGCTGAAAAAACAAGGCAGAGTCGCGACGATCCGAACGCTCATCGAACAGACCGACGCGATGGGCGTCGTCAAGGATCACGGCGGTTACATCACGGGGCCGTTCAAAATCGAAGACGGCACGGAGATGTGGCACGTCGGTTTCGACGACGAGGTGACCGCCGATCGGGCGCTCTCCGAACTCGACGACGGCAACGACGTGGTCGTCGAGGGTCGGACGGAGCTGTCTATTACGGAGCTGTTCGACGTCATCGAGAACGCCGGCCCGGCCCACCGGTTTCTGGACAGCTGTCGGAAACTGACCGAGACCGAGCGAACCACCCTCGTGACGGCCGCCGAGGCGGGCTACTTCGAGACACCTCGGGCGGTGTCGCTCGAGGACCTCGCCGCGGAGTTCGACGTCTCGAAGACCGCCGTCTCGATGAACCTCCGACGAGCCGAGCGAAAACTGGTCGATTCGACGGTGGCTTCGATGCCGTCGATCCAGGGTATCGAGTAGTCGAGACGGGGCGTTCGACGACCGAACGTCTCGAAACTCGATTCGCACCCCACCGTCGCTCCCCTCGGTCGCCGAGACGTGCCACCGATGTGCCGCGGCGATCTGATCGACGATCGCGAGCCCCAGCCCCGTCGCCCCGTCGGTCGTCGAAATCCCCGGCGTGAAGCGGTCGCCGTACCCCCCAACTCGGGGCCGTCGCCGTCGTCTTCGACGTAGAAGCCGGCGGCGAGGTCACCGACCGTGACCGCGACTTCCTCCCCACCGTGTTCGATCGCGTTCCGGTAGACGTTCCGAAACGCCGCGAGGCCGCCCCTCGTCGGCCGTCACGACCGCCGTCGTCTCGACGCTGATCGACGCCTCGGCCGTCGCGATGCTCTCCCACGTCTCCGCCGCCACCTCGGCGATGTCGACCGGTTCGGGCTCCTCGACGGGGGTGCCTTGCGCCTCGCGCGTCCCGAGGTCGACGAGATACGCCTCCAGACGATCGAGCGACGCCGGGACCTGATGGAGTAACTCATCTTCGTCTTCCTCGTCGGCGTCGCCCGTCAGGACGAAATCGAGGTATCCCTGCGCGACGTTGAGGGGGTCGGGAGGTCGTGCGAAACGACGCTTCGGTACGTGTCGAGCCGATCGTGGCGGCGTTTGAATCGCCAGTCGACTTCGAATTCGTCGTCGCCGCCGGCGTGCACACGTTCTATCGTCTCACGGTATCTCGTCACATCAATATCCCCGTTTTCGCGGTATCAGCGGACTGCCTTTTAATATGCCGTCGATGGGTGTCGACGAACGGTAGCTAACGATCCACCGACGAAAATCCAGCCGGAGATCGTCGGTGGTCAGTGCGCATGACCGTGCCCGCCTTCTTCACCGATTACGAATTCGGAGGCATCACGCTCACCGCGTGCAAACTCCAGTACTCGTTCTTCGATGGCCGCTTTCTCAAAGATATCTTTATCGGTCAACAGTTGTTCGAACGCTGCGATCCATTGGCGATAATATACTGCCTCCGAGTCATCTTCTTCGTCCTCAAAGGCCCCAGTTTGGACCTGTTCGATGAGACGGTTCTGGAATTCGTTCCACTCGAACAACCCTTGACGGTGGAGCGTGACAACTATACTGAACGCCCGTGCTTGCCACGGCGTTCCGAAGACCAACTCGTTATCCTCCTGCGGCGGATTCGCCGAGAGTTTGATCTCTTCGATAGTTGGGTCCACGCTGTCCGTCATTGTAGTTCGTTAGCGTGTTTACCAGCCAGTCGCTCCACGCCGATCATCGAGTCTCGGGTAACTAGTTCGGCTAGTTCCTGCTCGCTCATCTCATCGGTTCCTTCGGGGCGTTGAGGGAGGACCATATACCGGACCTCGGCACTCGTGTCCCAAACCCTGATTTCGATATCGTCGTCGAGATCAACGCCGAACTCCTCCTGGAGCGTCCGGCGCGGGTGTTTAACCATTTTTGCCCGGTACGGTGGTGCCTTGTACCACGTCGGTGGAAGACCAAGCGTCGGCCACGGGAAACACGAGCAGAGCGTACACACGATGACGTTATGTACGTCTGACATGTTTTCGAAGACCTCCATATCGACGCCTTCGATCCCCGTATAGCCGAGTTCATCGAGCGCTGCGGAGGCATCTTCTAATAACCACTGTTTGTACTCCGGGTCGGTCCATGCCTTGGCAACTGCTCTGGCTCCATTCATCGGGCCGATGTCTTCCTCGAATTTACTAACGATCTCGTCGATTGCGTCCGTGGATGCCAATCCCTCGTCGACGAGCAAAGACTGGAGTGCTCTGGCTCGATCTTCCGGTTCAACCGTTTCGGTGGGGTGTGATTCGCTCATGAATGCTGACTTTGAGTGGTGTGTCTATTGTTCGATTCCGTTCGTGTTCGAGTTAGCGATACTCCGTTTCATACTGTCTCGATAGCCTTCTCCCACAAATCAATATAGATGCTACCGTTCTCCTCGGGATGACCTTCCCAAAGATCCTGTGGGAGAAACCGAACCGAGTAGAGGTATTCGCCGTCCGTTTCGTCGATGGCGGTTGGTGGCAGGTACGCGCCGCGAACCTGCTCGATAACCCCTTCCGCGCCTTCGGCATACGCCGGTCGACGTTTGTACTTTTCGAGAACGGCCTCGGTAAGTTGAACTCTTGTGCCCGGATCGAACCGAGGTTCCTCGGCGAGTTCGACGTCGACCTCGTCGTGGGAATGCGAGTGCGAATGTGTATGGCTAGTTGGCATTGGTTGGCTCAGGCTGCTTCTAGGTAGCTCTCCCAGAGGTCGATGTGGAGTACCTCGTTGTCGCCCGCATACTCATCTCCCCACAACTCTTTTGTATCGAACCGGACCGAGTAGACCGTCTCGGGACTCTCACCTTCTCCATGAGCGTGCGTATCGGGCAAGACGAACGTTCCTCGAACGTCCGCGATCTCACCCTGTGCCCGACGGACGTATTCCGGACAACGGGTATGCCCCTCCGGATGCATGTTTTTCACTCGGACTTGATCACCCGCCCCGAACGTTGGACCGATGGAGTCCCGCATTGCAGAAGCGCCCGTATCGATGAGATTGAGCATCTCTTCGGTCAGTTCTGGATCCTCACGCTCCGGGATCAGCGCCTCGGGATCGTCCGCGGTTTGGATCTGTTCGAGACGTTCGTCTAGCTCTTCCTCCGAGAGGACGCCCTTCTCTACCAGTAGCGTTTCCATCGCGCTCAGCCAGTGCTCATAATACGAGGAGCCCAGATAGTGCGCTGGATCCATCCGCTCGATTGCGTGCCTGAACTCATCGATATTGTACATCCCCTGCCCCATCGTGAGCGGGAGCAGCGCGAAAATGTCTTCCTCCCATTCCTCGTGGAAATACGGCTCGTCTTCCTCCCGTTTGATCTGCCCGACACCGTCGGTACCGCCGAGATCGTGGACTCCATCCATGATATCACGCTCTATTTGGCTTATGTTACCAATAAACAATATATCTTTCTATCAGCCCACACGTTGGCTCCCACAGCTACAAGCTACGGCTTTCGAGCATACTCTCGATTCTCCGATAAGATCAGGTATCGAAATCGTCAACTCGGATGTTGAATGACTCGGGACGCTCAGTTGAAACGTCTCGTTCAGTTGTCGGACCCGCCCGTTGAAACATCCAAGCGTGGAGGCTAGCGAGAATAAACCACAATCCGATCTGGCCGAACGCAACGATCCCTTGGTAAGCGGTGATGAACTGCGCTGGGAGTTCACTACTCGTGGAGTTTTCGGGAGCAACTACGGTTACCCCGATGAGAATGAGAAACGGACCTCCGGCTACAATATAAGCACTCAACCGTCCTCGGTTGTCGCGGACATAGTTGTAAACGTACCCCGCTGTGCCACATGCCAGTAACCCCACTCCCGCAAAGATCACATACCAAAGAACGCGAGCGCTCGTTGGAACCGTCTGTTCAACCCCGGGCGGGAGGGGCGGAAGCACGAGCCAAGGGCTTCCGGAAACGGTGATAAATCCCGCCATGCCGAGAAGGTAGCTCTTGGTTCCACGTACTCCTGGGATCGCCGGCTCAAAAAAGTAGTAGACAGCACCGAACGTGAGGATACCGAGAAAGATCCCCCAGAGAATGCCTCCTCCGACGCTAACCACGACGGTCGTCGTCTCCGAAACAACCGAGGTCGTCGCCTCTTGATGGCCCTGATGTCCCGGCTCGAATGACTCCGCCAACGATACTAGAGGAGTGACGACTAATAGAGTAAAAATTCCATATGCGATCCCGCCGCCCACGCCTACTAACAGTCCTCGCCGCAAATGACTGAACAGCATCTTCTAGTCCCAGATCACTCTTACATGCAGGTTATCCCGGTACCGTGACGGAAATGGTGAAACGATTCGTGTACTAGCGGTTCTTGCATGAACAAGAGGACGAATCCGATAGCCAAGACTAATCCGAGTCCGATAGCAATCTGGGTCGGCGTAAGCGTTGTTTGGGCGTGGTTAAATCGGTCATGGACAGTTTCGCTCATTGCTGTAATACCTCTTATCTTGTGGAAAGATAACATACAACATAAACTTTTTGCTGAAAAAACACGACATCCCGCTTTCGGTTGCATGAAGGGTCTGTACACGCTGTTATCTAGGGTATCCGTTTTCGCTTTTACCCGGTCGATTGGAACTCGACTATCCTTGATCATGCGATCATTAATCCGACCGGAGCGGTGGGGCTACCTCCGGAGGCTGTCGTGTGTCCGTTACTTGTTCGTATGCATAAGCCATCTCGATCAAGCGATGCTCGTCGTAGGGCGTCCCCAACAACTCAACCCCAACAGGGACGCCATCGTCGGTTAATCCGCCGGGAACTGAAACGGCTGGACACTGGGTTTGTGCTCCGATGGGTGTATTTGTCGGGAAGTTAGCAGTCGTATAGCGTTCACCGAGTTCCGAGATCTTCGGCGGGATTACTTGGACATCGGGAAAAACGATCGCATCGAGGTCGTCGGCAGCGAACGTATTTAATACGTCCCGCCGGAACGTCTCTTGACCGAGTGAGTTCTTCCAAAAGTCGAGTTCCTCCTCAGGTTCGTCCGTCGTCTCCGCAATATCCTTGATCAGGTCGAGGTCTTCGTGGTATGCCCCCGCTTCGTAGATCCCCTTCACGGAGTCGTATGGAATATCTTCCCGGTCGGCGAGGAATTGGTTGAGATAAATAGAACCGTAGTAGCCGTACACCGTCGTCTCCGCTACCTGCTCGTCGATGTTTGGAATTGTTACTGGATCTACTAATTCCGCGCCTGCATCAACAAACGTCTCGAGTGCGGATTCAACGATATCGTTCACCGGTGCCGCGCTTGAGTCGTCTTGATCGCCAAAAACGTCGCGTAACACGCCGATACGTTTCCCGTCGAGTCCATCATCGTTCAAATAATCAGTGTACGAATCGATGTCGATCTGCGAAACAGCCCCCGTCCAGTCGTCCTCGGGATCGTATCCAACGATTGCATCCAAAAGATATGTCATGTCAGTAACCGTCCGTGCCATCGGTCCAGCTGTATCCTGTCGAGGTACGATCGGTGAAAAACCAGTCCGGCTTATAAGCCCGGTCGTTACGCGGATACCGAATAAATTACAATTCGCTGAAGGGACACGGATCGATCCACCGGTATCTTCACCGATACCGATCGTTCCGAGGTTGGCAGCTACGCCTGAACCGGTCCCAGCACTTGATCCACCGGGATCCCGGTCGAGATCGTACGGGTTTTTTGTTTGCCCTTGCTCCGAGGAATACCCAAAGTACGCTGAAGCCCAGTCCGGTATATTGGTCTTTGCCAGAACGATCCCCCCAGCGTCTTTGATGTTTTTTACGACGGTTGAATCCGTACTTGGGATATAATCCGTACAGGCTTCGGAGCCGAACGTCGTTCTGATTCCGGCAGTTTCAGCCTGATCTTTCATCAGAACAGGAATACCATGTAGGGGACCTACAAGACCATCCGCTGACAGGATTTCGTCCAACTCGGCTGCCCGGTCGATCGCATCCTCATTGATCGTCACAATTCCGTTCAACTCCGGACCATTCCTATCATATGCATCGATCCGAGCGAGGTATCTGCTCACGAGTTCTTCGCTCGACAGATCTCCCGATACCATTGCATCGTGTATCTCGTCGATCGTTGCTTCTATCAACTCAAACTTTCCAGTCATTATATCTGGATCGCATTACCATGCGTGACATTATATACCTTGACATAGGCATGGTGGATCATCATCTGCACATATTTATATAATAATGCTGATAATTTTCGGTGATATGGTTGTTGCGTTTCACTGCTGAAAGTACTCGCCTAGCAAAACTATCGGCTAACTTAATTTTTCACCAAAGTATACGGAGAAAACCTCGCGTTTTAGCGCGGAGAGGATGTCAATTTGCCACGCACGGTGCGTCGAAGTTAAATCGAGCTACTCCGGGGCATCATTTATATTTTCACCAAAATAACAACATGCTATGACCTGGCATGTCTCGATACCGACCGAGAGCTACGAGCGCGCTCGTGAGGCGTTCGAGTGGGACCTCCCCGACAACTACAACGCCGCGCACGATCTCGTCGGCAAACACGACGATCCTGACAGCGCCGCGCTGTACCAGGCGTATCCCGGCGGCCGCCGCGAGACGTTCACGTTCGCCGACATCGATCGACGATCGAACCGACTCGCGAACGCGCTCGCCGAGTTGGGCGTCGGCCGCGGCGATCGTGTCGGCGTCGTGTTGCCGCAGGTTCCGGCGAACCCGGTCACGCATTTGGCCTGCTGGAAACTCGGTGCGGTCTCGATGCCGCTATCGGTGCTTTTCGGTCCGGACGGCCTCGGCTATCGGCTCGACGATAGCGGGGCGACGGTCGCCGTTGTCGACGGCGACAACTACGAGACCGTCGATGCCGCCCGCGACGACTGCTCGGAGCTCGAACACGTCCTGGAAGTCGACTGGCACGGCCGCGGGTATCACGACTCGGCGACGCCGTTCGAACCGCTCGTTCAGGAGGCCGATCCATCCTTCGATCCCGTCGACACCGATCCAGACACGCCCGGCGTCATCATGTACACGAGCGGCTCGACGGGGAAACCGAAGGGCGTCCTCCACAGCCAGTCGGTGTGGGTCGGCCACTGCCCGGCCTTCCAGATGTACTTCGGCCTCGACCTCTCGGAGACGATCTGTTGGACGCCGGCGGACTGGGCGTGGATCGGTGCGCTGGGCGATCTGCTCTTTCCGGCCTGGCACTACGGCCGACCCGTGGTCGGCTATCCGATGGCGGGGTTCGACTCCGAGACCGCCTTCGAACTCATGGCCGAGTTCGACGTCACCTCGGCGTTCCTCCCGCCGACGGCGATCCGGATGATGATGAACACCGACGCCGACGCCTACGATCTCTCGCTCGATGCGATCTGTTCGGGCGGCGAACCGCTGACCTCGGAGATACTGGAGTGGGCCGACGACGAACTCGACGGCGTCGCCGTCAACGAACTGTACGGGCAGACCGAGGCGAACCTCCTCGTCTGTAACTGCCAGGAGTGGTTTCCGGCGATTCCCGGCAGCATGGGGAAGCCGGTCCCGGGACACGACGTCGGTGTGGTCGATCCCGACACCGGCGAGGAGGTCGCCGTCGGCGAAGTCGGCGAGATCGCGGTCGAACGCGGTGACGATCCCGTGATCTTCGAGGAGTATTGGGACCGCCCGGAGAAGACCGCCGAAGCGGCGGTCGGGCGGTGGCATTTGACCGGCGACCTCGGTGAGCGCGACGAGGACGGCTACTTCTGGTTCAAATCGCGCGACGACGATCTCATCATCACGAGCGGCTACCGGGTCGGTCCCGGCGAGGTCGAGGACGCGATCCTCGAACACCCCAAGATCGAGCAGGTCGGCGTCATCGGGATCCCCGACGAGACTCGCGGAGAGATCATCAAAGCGTTCTGTCAGCCCGTGGCGGGCGTCGAGGGGAACGATCTCTTGGCCGAGTCGGTCCGCTCGCTGGTCAAGGAGTCGCTCGCGAAACACGAGTATCCCCGCGAGATCGAGTTCGTCGACGAGTTGCCGACGACGACGACCGGGAAGATCCGGCGGACGGACCTGCGCGAGGGGACGTGACTCGAGTCGCTCGTCGCCGGCCCCACAACGCATTTGCGTACGCATCCCGTATTGACGCACGATGACAACGACGGCCTACGACCGGTGGGCCTTCGATCTCGACGGGACGCTCGTCGACGTCGAACCGGACTACATTCAGGACCTCCTCGGGCGGGTCGGCGATCGACTCGGCTACGGCTTTTCGGAGCGACAGGCCGAGATCATCTGGCACGGCTTCGACGGGGAGCGAAGCGATCACCTCGACGCGTGGGGCGTCGACTCGGAACGATTCTGGACGGTCTTCCACGACGAAGAGGATCCCGAGGCGCGCGCCGAGGCGACGTTTCTCCACGAGGACGCGACCGTCGTCGGAGAGATCGACGCGCCAACGGTGCTCGTCACCCACTGCCAGCAGTACCTGACCGAACCGGTGTTGGAGACGTTGGACATCGGCGATTGGTTCAACGCGGTCGTCTGCTGTACGGCCGAAACCGGCTGGAAGCCCGATCCACAGCCGGTGCAGGCGGCGCTGTCGGCCGCTGGCGCACGCACGGGGCATGGCATCCTCGTCGGGGATACGCCCCAAGACGTCGGCGCGGCGTGGAACGCGGGGCTCGACGCCGCACACGTCGAACGCCACGGCCACGAGCACCGAGGCTGCTGTGTCGTCGGTGATCACCGGGTCGGTCGAATCGACGAGTTGGCCTACTCGTAGCGCTCGTCGTCGAGGGGCCGTTCGAACTCGCCCTTTTCGATCCGTTCGATGACCGTATCGAGGACCAGCCCCTCACCGGTTTCGGGATCCGGTACCGCGAACCTGACCCGGATCCGGCCGCCGTCGTCGTTCGAGATCTCGAGGATGTCCGCGTCCGACGGGTAGAGGTACTCCGCATCGAGCGTCTCGATCGAGTCTTCGTTTCGAGCCATACGATCGGCGGTAGGGCGTCGATCGAATTCTGCGTTTCGCCGATCGTCGGGTTTCTGCTGCCTCAGACCGACCCGACGTCCTACCGTGGACCCGACCGACACACTTTTTAGGCTACCCTAAAATAATACGATACGGCGTCGTCGGGTGGATCCATACCGTTCGGATGTGGGCATCACTTCCTCCCGTCGTCGCGCCGTTCGGTAATCACTGCTGTCCCACCTATCGGTGTCGAGGCCGCTTGCACGGATTCGACACCCCATATCGCTAAATTTTTTAGGTCGGCCTAAAATATGGCACCAATGGAAGACACGAACCGATCCAGCCAGGACATCTGCGTCGTCGTCCCGACGATCCGGGAGTACGACTGTATCCGAGCGTACGTCGATAACGCCCGCGAACACGGGTTCGACACCTCGCGATTGTTCGTTTTGCTCGTCACCGAGGACTTCTGTGACACCGACGACATGCGCGCGATGCTCGACGAACTCGACGTAGCGGGCGCCGTCTTCGACGGGACGCGCCGCGATGAGTGGTACGAGTCGCGCGGCGTCGCCGAGTACGCACACGTCGTCCCGGCGGCGAGTCACGCCGAGACGAGCTTCGGGCTCCTGTACGTGTGGGCCAACCAGCGCTTCGAGTACGGCGTTTTTATCGACGACGACACGCTCCCGCACGAGGGCGACTTCTTCGGTCGCCACATGCGAAATCTCGCCTTCGATGGGGAAATCGAACGCGTCAGCTCCGACGAACAGTGGGTGAACGTTCTCTACCAGCGCGCCGACGAGCACGGGCTGTACCCCCGCGGGTACCCCTACTCGGCGATGGACGAGACCGTCGAGATCGACACGGTCGAAATCGACGGAGGCGACGTGGTCGCCTCCCAGGGGTTGTGGACCAACGTTCCCGACCTCGACGCGGTCCGCATCCTGATGGACGGTGACCTGCAGGGGCAGGCTCAAACGCGGACGACGGCCCACGATTTCGAGCGCGATTTCGTCGCCGAGCGCGGCAACTACCTCACCGTCTGCTCGATGAACCTCGCGTTCCGACGGGAGGTGATCCCGGCGTTCTATCAGCTCCCGATGGACGACAACGCGTGGGAGGTCGGTCGCTTCGACGACATCTGGAGCGGCGTCTTCCTCAAACGCGTCTGTGACATCCTCGGTGGACGGATATACAACGGCCGACCGCTGTGTGAGCACAACAAAGCGCCGCGGTCGACGTTCGACGATCTCCACAACGAGGTCGCGGGATTGGAACTCAACGAGCACCTCTGGAAGCTCGTCGAGGACGTCGACCCGGGCCTCCCGGACGCGGGACGGACTCCAAACGACTACGCCGCGGTCTTCGAGGCGATGGCACACCGGCTGGCCGACGGCGAGTTCGACGAGTACCGAAACGGCGAGTTCTTCAACCACGTCGGCGCGTACATGCTCGATTGGCTCGACTGCCTCGACACGCTCGCGTCCGTCAAAACGCCGGCCGTCGCGGACGATTAAAACGATGAGTATAAATATATTTAGGTAGACCTAAAACCATGCACGACACACATAATACGTGGAGACAGGGGCGTCGGCGCTTCCTCGCGACCGCGGGCGCGGTCGGGGCTGCCGGTCTTGCCGGCTGTTCGGGTATCCTGGGCGGCAACTCGGCCGAGCCCGACGACCTCTCCGATTCGCCGATCGGTCAGATCGGATCCGGGCGCGAGGGCCGGGACGCCCCCGGCGGCGTGCCGATGAGCGATATGCCTGCTCTGGAGGGTGAACTCACCGTCTACTCGGGGCGAGGCGAGTTCCTCGTCGGCGATCTGGTCGGCTACATCGACGACCTCTACGACGACTTCGAGTTGACGGTCCGATACGGCGGCTCGACGGATCTGGTCAACCAGATCGTCAACGAGGGCGACGGCTCGCCCGCGGACGTGTTTTACTCCGTCAACGCCGGCGCGCTCGGCGCGCTCGCGGACGAGGGGCGGACTGGACCACTCGACGAATCCGTCCTGGAAATGGTCCCTTCGGAGTTCCGTACTGACGAGTGGATCGGCACTTCCGGGCGGGCGCGGACGGTCCCGTACAACACCGACGCGTACGCCGCCGATGACATGCCCGACGACATCATGGTCTACCCCGAGGAGTTCGACGGCGACCTCGGGTGGGCACCGTCGTACGGGTCCTGTCAGGCGTTCATCACCGCCATGCGACTCCTCGAAGGCGAGGAAGACACCCGCGAGTGGCTCGAGGGCGTCCTCGAGGCGGGGATCACGGAGTACCCGAACGAGTTCGCCGCCTGCGAGGGGGTCGCTACCGGCGAGATCGACGCCGCGTTCGCGAACCACTACTACATCCAGCGGGTCATCGACGGAAATCCCGAGGCGTCGATCGCGACCGCGTTCACCTCCGGCGACGCCGGTGCCGTGTTCAACGTCGCGGGCGCCGCCGTCGTCGACACGGCGACCGACGCGACGCTCGCGAGTAACTTCGTGCGCCACCTCCTCTCGGCGGAGGCGCAGGACTACTTCGCGCGATCCACGTTCGAGTACCCGCTCGTCCCCGACGTCGACCCGATCGGCGACCTCCCGTCGATAGACGAACTCGACGTCTCCGACGAAATCGACCTGACGCAGCTTTCGGACCTCGAACCGACCGTCGACCTTATGCGCGACGTCGGCGTGCTCTAGACCCGACGCGACGTGTTGCCTCCATCGCCCCGTACCCGGTTTCGACGAGTCACCGAACGGCTCGACATCGTGGCCGCCGCCGTCGCCACCGTGGCCGGGCTCGCCGTCTTTGTCGTCTCGATGACCGTCTTCGCCTACCATTCGAGCAACCACGACGAGGGCGTCTATCTCCTGCAGGCCGGGCTGCTTCTCCAGGGGCAATTCGAACTCCACGCCGGCGACCTCGCGGGCGCGTTCCGGCCGTGGTTCTTCATCGAGGACGGCGGGCGACTCTACCCGAAGTACGCGCCCGTTCCAGCGGCGATGTTCGCCGTCTCGATGGCGCTGTTCGGCGAGCCGCGGGTGACGCTTGCGGCCGTCGCCGCGGCCAATGCGGTGCTCGTGTACGTGCTCGGTTCGATGGCCTTCGACCGACGCGTCGGCGTCGTCGCCGCGGCGCTGTTTGCGGCCTCGCCGCTCGCGCTCGTGACCACGTCGGCGTTTCTTCCCTACGCGCCGACGACGACGTTGAACCTGCTCTTCGCCGTCGCGTACCTCCGCAGCGTCCGCGACGAGTCGATCCTCGCCGCCGCCGTCGCCGGGGGTGCCATCGGGATCGCCTTCTTCGCTCGACCGCTCACCGCCGTGCTCTTTGCGCTGCCGTTCGTCCTGCACGCGCTGTATTCGCTCGCCCGCCCGATCTCGGAGGGCGACATCTCGATCTCCCATGTGCTCGTTCGACGCGGACTCACGGCGTTCGTCGGCCTCTGCTTCGTCGGCGTGACGCTCGCGTACAACGCTCGAATGACCGGCTCGCCGTTCGTCTTCCCCTACGAGGCCTTCGCCCCGCGGGACGGGCCGGGGTTCGGTACGCGTCGAATCCTCGGCCACTCGGTCGACTACACCCCGGGGCTGGCGCTCGAAGCCAACGGTTACGCGCTTCGATACCTCGCGACGCGGTGGTTCGTCGCGGGCCCGATCGGGACGGCGCTGGCGGTCGTCGGAATCGCGCTCACGGCCCGGGCGTGGCTCGGATCGAGGCGGACGAATCAGCCGGGCGATCGCAGTTTCGAGCGAATCACCGGACTCCTTCTCGTCGGTCTCCTCGTCACCGTTCCCGTCGGGAACCTATTCTTTTGGGGGAACTACAACCTGCTGGCGACGATGTCCGATCCGACTGACGGACTCGTCTCGCAGTTCGGTCCGTTCTATCACTTCGATCTCCTCCTCCCGCTGTCCGTCTTTGCGGCCGTCGCGGTGATCGCGGGCTGGGATCTGCTTCCGACGTTGCGACGACGGATCGACGCGACGCTGTCGCCGCGGGTTGGGCGGGTGGTCGTCGCGTTCATACTCATCGGCTCACTCGTCGGGTTCGGCGTCGCGGCCGCGGCGGCCGTCTCGACGCCACTCGATCGGAACGCCGCCCACGCTGACAAGTACGCGGCCGCCTACGAACCCATCGAGACGACCGAGCTCGAGGACGCGCTCGTCTTCCTCCCGACGCCCTACGGGGAGTGGCAGAACCACCCGTTCCAGTACCTCCGAAACGACGGCGGCTTGGACGGCTCGGTCGTCTACGCGCTCGATCGCGACCCCGACGAGGACTTCGCCGTCCTCGACGCCTACCCGAATCGGAGCTACTACCGGTACGGCTATCGCGGCGAGTGGACGCCGGACGCCGATCGCCACGTCACGCCGAAGCTCGAATCGCTGGACGCGCGGCGCGGCGAAACGCTGGCCGGCGAAACCGTCGTCGGCGTTCCGCCGCGCGTCGAACGGGCGACGGTACGACTCGAAACTGACGGCGGGAGCGCCGAGTACGCGATCGTCGAGCCCAACGAGTCGATCACCGTCCCGTGGTCGATCGACCGAGATGCAGCCAGGTTCGACGCCATCGAGACGGATCGATCGGTTCGAGTGGGCGAACACGACGTCGTCGTTCTCACCGTCACGCTCACTCAACCCGACGGCGGCACGCTCACGTACCGTCAAGAGACGACCGTCAGAACCGACGCCGACGGCGTCGAAGCGATCTGGCCGCCCGAGCGTTCCGTCTGCCCACTCGTCACCGACTGCGGGAACGAGGGGACGTATCTACCCGATGACCCCGACGCCCATCGCGAGGGCGTGTTCTTCGAGACGCGACTGGAGTCGCGGGCGTGATCGACGGAGGTACTCGAATGGCCCCCGACGTTCACGACCGGACGATCGGCTTTCGAGGAGTCAGTTCTCGGTTACCCTCAACTTTCTCCAGACCAGGTGGTAGCACCACCGGGAGAGTTGGTAGGCCGTCCGCACCGGGGATAACACCGGTTCTGATTTGATGTTGGACACGCTCTCGGTAACCCGCTGTTGGGATCGACCGATGATCGAAGGGTTCAGCATCTCGTTCGTGTCGTAACAGAACACCGGCCGGTTCGTCTCCCGACAGATCTCGGCCGCTTGGCTCGGGTTGCTTTCGATGAAAAGGTCCGCATCGGTCGAGTTGTACACATCTGCTTTATATTGGCCGTAATTGCCCTGCTTCCGACGGGTTTCCATGTCCGGGACGTCCATCATTACGAGCGAGTCGTACTTGATGTCGTGTTCGTCCAACCATCGCTCGGTCTCGGGTCGGTACTTCTCCAGTCTCGACGTAACCAGCCACCCGATACGTTGTCTCGGAACGATATTCGGCTCGACGGTCGTGAGGAACTCGCGGTAGTTGGATCCGTCGTCGTTTTCTTCGGACGTCGGATCGCGACAGAGGACCCCATCGATGTCCACACAAAAATCACTCAGTTTCGTGTGATGGAGGATATTCCACTCGAACACGCGTGGTGAGGGAACGACCTCGCTCCAGTAATCGACGTATTGGTGTCCACGCGGAGAGACGTACACTGCGGCGAACGCGAGATCAAACGGGAACTCGTGCTCCGCGAGTCGCTCGCGAGTTTCGGTCATCTGCCCTCCGGTCAACACGGAGTCGTCGACGACGAGCACCGAATCGAACTCCTCGAGTGAGTCACGGCGTTCGAATCTGGATCCGGTGTCGAATATCTTTCCCTCGCAGAGCCCCTCGATGTCTGTCATCGGCACATCGAGGTGAAGACACAGAAGGTTTGCTGTCAAGAGGCCACTTCTCGGGATGCCGACGACCAGATCGATATCCCGCGGGAGGCTCCGTGCGAGTCGGTGCGTGTCCGCGTTCATATCTTCGACGGTCTTGTAATTCATATGAACGAGACAGTATCGAATAGAGTATTGTTATGGAGACTATACGGCGCATAATCGCCTATTAATTGGAGGTGAACCGCCTCGGGGTCACGCCCCGAGGCACTCGGCCTGCTCCGCCAGTAGACGCCACAGCTCACCTCCCGATGAGTGAGTCGTTCAACAGCGCTTCGACTACTCGTCCGACGGACTACCGAAACCGCTCTCCGAGACACACCTTCACAATCGATTTCGCAATGGCGAGGCCGCCCTCGATCGGGTCGAGTTTCGTCTCGCCGGCGCGCTCGCGGTAGGCGATCGGCTGCTCGCGGATCTCGTAGCCCCTCATTAGCGGTCGGATGAGCAGTTCGGCCGACAGGCCGGTGTTCTCGGTCCACTCGATCGATTCGACGACCTCCCGTCGGTACGCGCGCATCCCCGTCGTGGTGTCGTGGATGCGCTCGCCCATCAGCGCGCTGGCGATCGCAGCGAAAGCGTGGTTTCCGAAGCGGTTGAACGCGGGCATCGCCTCGGCCCCGTGGTAGAGTCGGTCGCCGCTGACGACGTCGTAGCCGGCGTTGATCGCGTCGAGGAACTCCGGCAACTGCTCCATCGGGTAGGTGTCGTCACAGTCGGTCGTGACGACGATCGGCCGATCCGGTGTGAGGATCGCCTCGCGGACGGCGACACCGTATCCCTGCGGTTCCTGATCGATGACGCGGGCGCCCTTCTCGCGAGCGATCTCCGGCGTTCGATCCGACGATCCGTCGACGCAGACGACCTCCGCGTTCCCGTCCGTGACCTCGTCTATGTCGTCGATCACGGTCGCGATCGCGGCCTCCTCGTTGTAGGTGCCCATCACAACGCTCACGTCCTCGAAGGTGTACGCGTCCCGCGTGTCACTTGTCTCCGCATTGGCTGCCTCCACGTCGCTACCGTTCGCCCGCTGTATCGAACTCATTGGCACTCGTCTCTCCCGCAGGCGCTTAAGTTTTTAGGTTCACCTAAAACAGCCGTTACAGTGTATCACGAATGTTCTCCACGGCCCTCAGTGCGAGGGCGGCGATCGTGAGCGTCGGGTTCATCGCGCCGCCGGTGGGGAACGCACCGCTCGTGACGAGCCAGCAGTTCCCCAAATCGTGGGTTCGCAGGTGCGGATCGACGACGCTTTCGTCGGGGTCGGCCCCCATCCGCGTCGTGCCCATGTGGTGATAGGCGGGGCCGGTGTTGTCCGGGCCGACCCGCCAGGTGATCTCCGCGCCCAACTCCTCGAGGATCGACCGCTGGATCTCGTTCGCCCGCTCGATCGTCCGCAGGGCGCGATCGTCGACCGACCAGTGAACGTCCGGCACCGGCCGACCGTGGTCGTCCGTCCGATCGCGGTCGAGGCCGACGTAGTTGTCCTCGCTGGGACGTTGTTCGACGAGCGCCCCCATCCCAATGTGGTTACCGTACGATTCCCGAAGCTGATCGAGTAGATCGTCGCCCCACGTCTCGCCCGACAGCGCCGTTTCGACCGGTGAGGGGCCGTCGTAGTTGAAGAACTCCAGTTTGAACGGCCCGACGTCCTCGTCGGCCTCGCCGTAGAACTGATCGCACGCGCTCGTGTAGAACCCGACGTGGTTCTGTCTCGTTGGTTCATCGAGGACACCGCCCATGCCGGCAAAGAGGTGATCCATGAAAAACTTCCCGACGAGGCCGCTGGAGTTCGCGAGGCCGTCGGGGTAGTGGTCGGACTCCGAGCACAGCAACAATCGCGGTGTCTCGACGCCCCCGCAGGCGACGACGAACGCGTCGGCAACCTGTCTGTGCTCCCCACCGTCGGGGGTCGCGTAGACGGCCGCTGTCACTCTGTCCGCATCGTGTTCGAGCCGCTGGACCGGTGCGCGGTCGATCACCGTCGCCCCCTTGGATTCGGCGCGCTCGACGTGGACCGTCGCGTCGTACTTTGCGCCCGACGGACAGACCGGCTGGCAGGTCCCGTAGCCGACGCAGGCCGATCGACCGTCGTATGACTCCGAGTTGCGGGCGTTCGGCACCGAATGCATGTCGATCCCCAGGGCCTCGCAGGCCTCCGCGAACAGGCCGTCGCTGTAGGAGGGCGCGAACGCCGTCATTGGAAACGGCTCCTCGCGGGGCGGCGCGTAGGGGTTGTCGTCCGCGCCCGCGATGCCCAGCTCGCGCTCGGCGTCGGCGTAGTAGGGACGAAGATCCGCGTAGTCGATCGGCCAGTCGGTCCCGACGCCACGGACGCTGGCGGAGTTGAAGTCGTCCTCGTGTAGCCGCATCACCATCCCCTGCCAGTGTAGCGTCGAGCCGCCGATCCCCTTGACACGGGCGTGATTCAGCGGGTAGAACCACTCGCCAGAGGCCGAGTGAGCGTCGCGCTCGGGATCGCCGTCCCACACGGCCGGGCGGTCGTAAGCCGGGCGGATCGCTTTCTCTTGGCGCTCGATGCGGTCAGCGAAATCGAATCGTGGCCCGGCGTCCAAAACGACCACCTCGTACTCGTCGGCGAGCCGATCGGCGACGAGGCCGCCCGCCGGTCCCGCGCCGACGATGCAGACGTCGGCGTTCGCTACCGGGGTCCGGCCGTTCGAATCGGGACTCATCGCGGCCCCCGTCGGTAGCTCTCGATGCCGCCGGGGTAGCCCTGCGGATTCTCGATGCCGACCAGTTTTCCGCCCGTCGGCGAGGCGTACAGCGCGAGCAGGAGTTCGTTGACCACGTAGTACCGGATCCGTTCGGCCGTCGTGCCGTCGGGGTCCTCGTCGGCGGTGTCCGCGCCGATCTCCCGGAGAAGGCTATCTCGATTGGCGGTTGACAGTTTCACGAAGCGGTCACCGTACCACGCTATTGCGCGCTCGTCGAGTTCGGTGACCCCCTCACCGATGGCGTTGGCGTGTTCGGGACGGTCGAGCCGTCCGTCGAGAAACGCGTCAACGAACCCATCGATTCCCGAGATTTCCCGGGGGTAGAGGACGACCGCAGCAGCCGAGAGCGTCTCTCGAATCTGCTCCTCGTCGACCGGTGGCCCGGTGTCGGGATCCGACCCCCCCTCGCGCTCACGCCGACTCCGGGCGGCACCGTATGCGACCGCGCCGGTCGCTCCGATCGCGGCCAACGCAGCGGTCGCGTCCCGTCTCGTCAGCTCCATATCTTATTTAGGCCCACCTAAACTCTTATACCCGTCGGAGTGTTTCGATCGAACTAAACCGCTCGGAGCGTTTCGACCGAAACGAAGACGCCAGTCATCGCTTCACCTCCGTCCCCACCATGACTCAACCGATCGAGAACGACGCCGACTCATCGACCCCTTCGTTACCGGTGGGGCTGACGCTGCTTTCGGGCACGATCGCCGTCGCTCTGGTGTTTCCGCTCGTCTGGCTCCTCATCGAAGTCCTGACCGTCGAGCCGTCGCGCGCTCGCGACCTCGTGTTCAGTGCCGGCACCGCCGAGGTGCTTCTCAACAGCCTGCTGTTGATGGGCGGCGTGACTGTCGGTTCGATCCTGTTGGGTGTCCCGCTCGCGTATCTGACCGTCCGAACTGACCTTCCGTTCCGTCGGTTTTGGTCGGTCGTCGCCGCGTTGCCACTCGTCATCCCCAGCTACGTCGGCGCGTTCGCGTTCGTCTCCGCGTTCGGCCCCCGCGGGGAGTTTCACTCGCTTTTGGCTCCACTCGGTATCGGGCGACTCCCGGAGATATACGGCCTTCCCGGGTCGGTGTTCGTGATCACGCTCTACACGTACCCCTACGTCTATCTCACCACGCGCGCCGCCTTGGTCTCGTTCGACACGCAGTTGATCGACGCCGCGCGGACGCTCAACTACGGCAAGTGGGACGCGTTTCGTCGGGTGACGCTGCCGCAGATCCGCCCCGCGGTCGCCGCCGGCGCGCTGTTGAGCGCGCTCTATGCGATCTCGGATTTCGGCACCCCGGCGATCATGCGCCTCTCCGTGTTTACCCGTGAGATATACGTCGAATACAACTCCTTCGGCCGGGAGTACGCCGCGTTGCTCTCCATCCAACTCCTGTTGCTCGTCCTCCTCGTCCTCGTCTTGGAGTGGGCTATCCGCCCCGGCGAGAACGTCAAAGGCGGCGGCGCCGACCACGACGGCACCCGCGTCCGGTTGGGTCGGTGGCGCTGGCCCGCGGCGTTGCTCCCCGCGGGCGTCTCCGTCATCGCGCTCGCTGTCCCCGTCTGGATCCTGCTGTTGTGGCTGTTCCGGACGGACACTGCACGACAACCTTCGCTGGCTTTCGAGTGGGTCCAAGCGCTCAACTCCGTCGGCGTCGCGGCTGCTGCAGCCGTCGTCGCGATGCTGTTTGCACTGCCCGTCGCGTACCTCGCGGCGATCCACGACTCACGCCTCGCGACGCTGTTCGAGCGGGCGACCTACGTCGGCTTCGCGGTGCCGGGCGTCGTCTTGGGGCTCGCGTTGGTCTTCTTCGGCGCGGGCTACCTCCCGAGTCTCTACCAGACGCTGCCGCTCTTGATCTTCGCGTACGTCGTCCGATTCGTGCCCCAAGCGGTCGGGACGACTCGAACGTCGATCCTGCAGATCGACTCGAAACTCGTTGAGGCCGGTCGCACGCTCGGCGAATCCCCGCTCGGGGCGTTCAGACGAATCACGCTGCCGAACATCCGATCCGGACTCGTCGCCGGCGCTGCACTCGTGTTCTTGACGACCATGAAAGAGCTACCCGTCACGCTCATCCTCCGACCCTCGGGGTTCGAAACGATCGTCACTCAAATCTGGCGAGCCCAAGAGTCCGCCCTCTATCAGTACGCGGCGATTCCGGCGCTGCTTTTGCTCCTCATATCCGGGCTGTCAATGGTCGTTATCCTCGCCCAGGAAGGCGACGAACGGGGTCTGTGAGCGCTCGCTCGAAGCCGAAAGGATTTGGTTCGCGGGCGAGAGCGGTTAAGTATGCAAGCTGTCGTACTCGCTGCCGGGGAGGGAACGCGACTCCGGCCGCTCACCGAGGATAAACCGAAGGCGCTCGTCGAGGTCGACGGCCGTCCCATCCTGAGCCACTGTTTCGACCGACTGCTCGAACTCGATGCCGACGAACTGCTCGTCGTCGTCGGCTACAAAAAAGAGAAGATCATCGACTTCTACGGCGACGACTACGAGGGCGTCCCGATCACGTACACTCACCAACGTGAGCCGAAAGGACTTGCACACGCGCTGTTGTGCGTCGAAGAGCACGTCGAAGACGATTTCATGCTCATGCTCGGCGACAACGTCTTCGAGGCCAACCTCGCCGACGTAGTCAACCGCCAGCGCGAGGAGCGCGCCGACGCCGCCTTCCTCGTCGAATCGGTCCCGTGGGAAGAGGCGTCCCGCTACGGCGTGTGTGACACCAACGATTACGGCGAGATCACGCAGGTGATCGAAAAGCCCGACGACCCGCCGACGAACCTCGTGATGACGGGCTTTTACACCTTTACCCCCGCGATCTTTCACGCCTGCCATCTCGTTCAACCCTCCGACCGCGGCGAGCTCGAACTCTCCGATGCGGTCGACCTGTTGATCCACTCGGGGCGGACGATCGACGCCATCCGAATGGACGGGTGGCGGATCGACGTCGGCTACCCCGAGGATCGAGACGAGGCCGAACGGCGGCTGCAAGAGGGGTACGACGATGCGGTCGAAACCGAAGTCGCGGACGCGGCCTCCGAGTGACACCCTCCCCGCGGTGAACGGCGGGGCTTCCCGAGGGTCCTCTGTTACTCCCGTCCATTCGGATGGCTGGGGATCTACAGGCAGTTCACGGTTCGTGGACTGTCGGCCACTGGCTCTGCCACGAAGCCGTTACTCGTACCCACAGAGGGCTTCGAGTTACCTGATTGTTTTTATCACTCACTACCTGCCAAGAACGCCGTGCGAGAGACAGAGGGGCGAATCTCGCAACCGCGAGTCACTCATTGCAGCGAGCGCGTCAGCGCGAGCAGGGTATAGTAGTTCACAAGGAACAGCTTATTAAAATGGAAACAACACATACTAAGTGGTAACACATGCCCCTTTCCTTTGACACGACCTACAAAGATTTGGACTCTAAACTATATTCGGGAGTAAAGCCTAAAGACATCGATAATCCGGAGATGTTACTTCTTAATGAAGAGCTGTGTGATGATCTTGGATTACATAAAGAGGATTTAAATAGTCGGATTCTGTCAGGACAAGAACTCCTAGAAGAACCGATTGCTCAAGCATATGCAGGACATCAATTTGGAAGGTATACGGTACTTGGCGACGGAAGAGCGATGATACTAGGCGAACATGTGCACGACGGCAGTAGATATGATATTCAACTGAAAGGTTCCGGGAGAACTCCGTACTCAAGAAGAGGCGATGGGAACGCAACTGTTAGCTCCGTGCTCAGAGAGTATATTTACTCATACGCGATGCAAAATCTTAGTGTAAAAACATCTAGAAGTCTAGCAGTAATCGAAACCGGAGGATCAGTTCGGAGACGTAGAATAGAACCCGGAGCCATCCTTGTAAGAGTGATGAGAAGCCACATTAGATATGGGACTTTCCAATATGTTGCAAGCCAAGCACCCGAAGAACTAGAGGAATTCACTGATTATGTGATCGACAGGCACTACCCTCATCTGAATGATAAGGATGGAAAATACGTAGACTTCTTTGGTGAAGTTATGCGATCATCTATAGATATGGTGGTTGACTGGATGCGTGTAGGATTCATACATGGCGTCATGAATACAGACAACATGAGTATCGATGGAGAAACATTTGACTACGGACCATGTGCATTCGTGAATTATTACGATGAAGATGCTGTCTTCAGCTCTGTGGACAAAAGAGGTAGATATTCCTTCGGGAATCAAAAACCTATTTTGAAGTGGAATCTTGGACGTTTCGCAGAATCCCTAAACCCGCTTTTTCAAGAATCATCTCACGCTTTTGCTGAGCTAGAAGCTAAGCTGGACGATTTTGAAGAAATATTTGATGCTAAATACGATAGTATGATGAGAAAGAAACTGGGGATCAAATCAGACGGAGGGGAAGAAATAGTAAATGAATTTTTAGACTGGCTTCGTGAATCCAGAGCGGACTACACGAATACATTCCTTGAATTAGAAACCCCCGGCTGCTTTGACGATCCAGTCTATTCATCTGAAGATTTCAAACATATCCGGAATGAATTAGCTGGTATCGGCTTGGATAAGAAGGTCATGAAGAAAACCAATCCTCGTTACATCCCCCGCAACTACTTAATAGAAGAGGCACTAAATGAGTATCTGGAAAAAGGGGATCTATCTAAATTCGAGGAATTATTGAACGTTTTGAAAGATCCGTACGGATCGAAAGACCCGAATTCGCAGTTTCAACAACCGCCTTCAGAAGAATTCGATTCGGAGTACACAACGTATTGTAATACTTGATAAAAGTTATCAGGGATTTTTACTATCAAACGTCCTTTTATCAGCTTCACTGAATACCCCAGAGGGCGTTAATAAAACGGTCATTCCCAGAGAGGCCACAGTGGTCGGTGGATGTTTTCAGGGAGCCTTCCCATTCCCGGGGGTCGTCGCTGCCGACGGCCAAGATGAAAGACAAACCGTGACTGCGACTATCAGGGCAGAAGTTCCTGCAAGACTCGCGCTTTGTATCTCGCACGGCTATCGAAAACCCTCCTTTGAGCTGGTGGAACTCTCGGTGGTTAATACCCAGACTCGACCTACCCGTTGATTCAATGAATTGCGGACGAAATCAAGCCCTTGTGAACACTTCTATGACACAATATTTTGGCCCCCTGCACCGCCGTAGATGATACCGGCCTCCGTTTTTCCACGCCGTTCTATAGGTTCCGGACCGCCCCGACCGCGTCCTCCAGCGAGCGCGTGCTGAACAACTCGCGTCCGATGTACGCGTTTGCCCCGGCCGTGTACATTTCGCGTGCAGCGTCGATGACGTGCTCCGGAAGCGGCTGTGGATCGACCGCACAGAGTTCACGCCAGTCGGCGACATCCTCGGTTTTCGCCCGCGCTTTGGCCTCCGTGATCGCCTCGACCCACTCCGGTTGGGTCCGCTTGTGGTACTGTCTGAGGACCTCCTTCGAGAGCTGTTGACCGTCGTACGAAAAGCGGTTCTCGTCGAAGGTGCCGACCACGTCGGCGACCCGGATCTCGCCGTCGAAGTACAGACACTCGATCTTGCCGTCCTCGTGTTTCAACCCCGCTTCGCTCGCAGTCTCGGTGACGGTCCGGTTGACCTCGCGAGCGACCGATTCGAGGTCGTCGACGTCGGCCGTTCCCGCGATGAAGTCGGCGTTCTTCCGGGAGAGATACCGATCCGACTCCTCGTACTTCGTGGAAAACTCGACGACCGGCTCCGGGAGGTCGACAGACTCGTCCGGCCAGGCGTCGTACTCGAGGCCGAACTCGCTCGGCTCGCCGCGCGAACGGAGCGACGAGCCGATCGGGACCGTGTTCCTGAACACGATCTCGAGGGGGATCAGATAGTTGTCACCCGCGGCCTCGTGATAGGCGTTGTAGTCGTACTCCCGTGCCTCGTTCGGGAGTTCCGGCACCCGGGTGAGATCGATCGCCATCTCCCGAGGCGGAGCGACCACGCCGTCGAGGTCGGCGATCTCGCCGTTGCCGACGACGCCGCGGTAGTGGGTCGGGATACCCTCGGCTTCGAGCCGCTCGAAGTTCGCAGCGCCCATCGCGCACAGCGACGCCCCCTTGTTCGGGATCGCGTCGGGCATCTTGCCCCAGTCGAACACGGAGTAGTCGTCGGTGAAGACGAACGCCCCGGTTCCGAGCGAATCAGCCGTCGCCGGCTCCTCGACGCGGAACTGCTTGACACTGGTCATTACCGGACGTGAGTCCGTGCGGCCGCAAAGGCGTTTCCATCGCGAGATGGGAGACGGATGCTTCACCCCGAATCGACCTCTGAGGTCGGATGAAAACGGTGCTAAAGTTCGAAACCAGCGCCTTCGTTCGGGGGACGACACTCGTCGACTCGCGATCGAACCGCCAGCCGTTGACGAGCACGGTTCCACTGACGACGACGCGATCGCCGACGTATCGCTCCCCGTCGGCTGCGATATCGGCTTCGCTCGGGTAGTTGCGATCGTCGGGGCTCGGCTGGACGGTGCCGGCGAGCACGAACAATCCGAAAAGTATCACGAGGAGCGCCGCGATCGCGACGAGTTCGACTTCGAGGCGATCGTACATCTATCGGACGGACGGTGCTGGATCGGATGTGTGGTATCGAGGTATTGGATATCAGTGAGAGGCGATGTACCGGGGTGCAGAGCCCTCGTCTGCCGCGCATCACGAAACTCCGAAGCCGCGTTTTTCCCATGAGTGTCTCCCGGAGCGTCTGCTCTACACCGTCTTAATCGCGCTCTGGATAGCTACGAGTCCGACTAGAGGTCTCTTGACGCCTATAGACGACTATTACCGAGATTCATGTCGGTCGCGAGTGTGTCGCGTACATGGCCTCAACAGAGCGGGTCCGCGAGGCGTCGACCGCGACCTACCGGGAGTACATCATTGACGTTCGCATCACCGAACTCGACGACGGCCGCTACCTATTCGAAGCGCCGCATCACGAGGGGATCGAGTTCGAAGACGCCGAGACCGCCGAGCTGTACGCCGACATCTACTTCGACGTCAACGGCTTCGAGGAGGCCGGCACCGGCGAGCGGGGCATCCCCCCGATCATCATCCAGGCCGGCCGGGACACTCTCGCGGCGTACCTCCTAACCCAGCCATACAATGACCGCCAGTGGGTCGGCTCGTTCATGGGCGTCCAGCCCGGGATGATTGAGCGATACGTCTCGCGTGTGCAAAAGCGGGCGACCAACATCCGCCGGAAGGCCGCTGAGATGATCGACGCGGAGACCGATCTCTGAGATGGACGTTGCGATCAGTTCTCGACGGTACGTGCTGATCCTTCCGGAGTAGACGGCCAGCGTCGTCATATACCTCTTCCCCGGAGAATGGATTTAAATCCTCCACGCGGTAAGCGGGGCGGCTTCCCTGTACAGAGGGAACGCGGCCTGCTGCCGGTCGGTTTCAGGACTGACTCTCCCGAGATCGGCGGGGCGGGTTTCGACCCTCGATCGGGAGCGTCCCGTGACCCTGTCACCAGCAACCGGGAGTCGGCGGAACCCGTATGTGGATTGTCGCCATTGGACGTGGCCTCAAGGGCCGAGGCGCGTATGCGCCGATAGAGTGGGGTGAGGCAGTTTACGATCGTACCAGTTCCGTCGCCTATATAGGCGACAGTCAGCGTTCGGATAGGACCGTTGACCTATTACAAACGGGTTTTACACAGGAATGCGGTTTCGTACTTGCATGGTTGATCGATCAAAACGCAACCTGATGAAAGCCTCCATCGCCACCCTGGTCGGCGCGGGCGTCGCGGGCGTCGCCAGTGGTGCCGAGGATAGCTATCGTGGATACAGCCCTACGGATTCGACGGACGACGACGACACGCTGACCGAGGGAGCACCGAGCGTCATCGGTGATCTGAAACGATTCTCGACGACCGCCTTCGGTGCGGAGATGACCGGCCCGTTCGTCTTCGAGGACGGAACGTTGCTCCACAGCATCCAGCACCCGAGCCGCGACAACCCCACACCGTACGACAGGGCCGGGGTCGGGTACTACCGGAACTTCCACTTCGAATTCGAAGGGACGAACGACGACTTCCTGGAGTCGCCGGCGCCCGTCGAAGAACAGCAGGACGGGGTCTTCGCCGCCGACAGCGACTTCGAGTACCTGATCCAGGAGGGCGACCTGATCAACGGCCAGAAGGAATACAGCTCCTGCAGACCCTTCAGGCGCCACAGCTCTCATCAAAAAGGCGGCTGTTGGCTTCGGTGCGAAGCTAGTAGGTATCACCAGGATGGGGCCTCAGTTTTGTTATCAGGACTCCTCGCCTGATTTTCACTATGCG
>NZ_JAWODL010000024.1:0-200079 GCF_046483325.1 Natronomonas sp.
TTTGAAAACGGATCATTTAGGGCCACGATCACCTAACTGAACTAGCATCCCTGGTGATCCGAGAGTCAAACTGAAATACTCGATATACTCTTCAAGTATCGTTAAACTTCTCTAATTCTCATAGAAAACCTTCATTATCCTTCCTATCCTGAGGCCGGCCCTTGACAGAGACCTGATAACCCCCTGAGCACCGGGTCCCGGGGAGCTGGGTCCGTTACCTCCGGGTGCCCTGACCCTAATATGGATGTTGCTTATTCCCATTGATTAAACATCGGGAGTTCCGGCCCATCGATCACGCGCACAACGCGCGGATCGATGGGCCTCGCTACCGCCAACGAGCGATGTGTGAAACCGTCTTCTCGACGATCAAGCGCACGCTCGGCGACGCCGTGCGTGCGCGAACTTGGTACGGTGAATTTCGTGAACTCGTTCTGATGTGTGCCGTTCACAACATCAAGCAATCACTGAAATCGTGAAATCAAGCTACGTCTGGCGATTCACCACGGCCGATCCCGTTGACCGTCGGGAATTTCGAGTCCTCAGTTGTTTCCTGATCGAGGTTTCGGATCTCGTTGTTCGTGATTTCGATACCATCGTGATCGCCTTGACCGACGGTGATCCCGGTGACGCCAAAGCGTCCGGTCGGACCGATATTTTCGACGGTGTTACGTTTGATTGTCGTGTCGTCGTATCCTTTTTCGACTTTGATTCCGAGGAGTCCGCCTGGATTCGTGACGGTGAATCCCTTGACCGTCACATCATCAGCCGCGATACTGATCGCCGCACCAGTCCCACCGTCGCCTTCGATCGTTGGATCGTCGGTCGCTTCCAGTGTGATGCCGTCCTCAATCGTTACGGAATCGTACGTTGCAGAGTCCGTCACGACGACTGTGTCGCCGTCATTAGCGTTGTCGATCGCGGTTTGAAGTGCAGCACCACCCCCACTAACAGAAACTGAGTCGCCAGCGACAGTGCCGACGCTGCCGAGTCCGAGCGCGGCGACGCTCGTTCCGAGACCTAGTCCGCGGAGGACATGTCGTCGATTCAGTAGCTGTGTTACTTGATTCGACTTGACCGGTGGATTGATAGACTGGTCGTTATTTGTCATCGCTTCACTCTATGTGAGTCTTGTAACATAAAACACCTAGCTAGTATTTCCGAACGGCTGTCCTGGTCGACCCCGGGGATAATTCCGTGCAACATTGGCGTTTTGTACCTTGCACGCGTCGAACTGACCTATCTAGAGACAATCAGAAACTGGTCGCAGCGTACGGATGCTTCGGGGCTGTCCGCAAAGAGGCAAGCGAAGTTTGAAGATTTAGAGGGCATAATGACAAGTCGGTATGACCCACGTTTCTACGGGAGAGTTGATAACGGAACTCGAAAATGAAGATATCCAGCACGCTGAAGTGCTCGATAAAGAGTCCGTATTCATCGAGATAGGGAGATATCCAACCTCCTCGCCAAAGAATCCCCACACGGAGGACGAAATCTACTACATCATTTCCGGATCGGGAATGATTCGTGTTGGTGACGAAACATACGAGGTCGAGGCTGGCGATGTGGTTTTCGTTGATCAGGGAATCGAACACGACTTTTTCAATATAGATGAAGAGATTACTGCGCTGACAATCTTCGTCGGATCTGACAACCCGAGTTCGTATAGCATTCGTGAGCACAAAAACGATTGAGCTCGTCGCAACAACGCTGTATTACTGTTGCGGCTTCAACTCAAACAAGATGGTGTATTAACGGAGTCACTCCCCGTTTTGTTGCTCGGGATCAGTACTGCATATGTCGTGATACTACACCGATGGACGCGTTCTACATTTAAATGAGGTTGAAACTACCGCTGCCATACGAAGGGACGAGAGCGATCGTACGTCGAAAAGACCTCGATCTCAGATAAATATGAGAACGATCCCAGATACGTATATGACGAAGATCAGATAGCTTTCCGTTCCGACGTCTGTCCCGAAGTCCTCTGTCTTCCGGCGGATCAACATGATCATCAAGACGCTATTCATGAGGATGGCTATCCCGGTGAGAAACGGCACTTCAGGACTTACGTCCCCGTAGATCGGGGCCGCCGAATAAGCGAGGTCACCAAGCGCAATCATGAGTGTATCGAACACGTTTCCCCCGATGATATCGCCGATCGCCAACGCGACCGCACCTCGCTTGACGGCTGAAACGGCTGTGACCAGTTCGGGGATCGATGAGGCGATGGCCATTCCCGTCATCCCCACGAGCATCGGAGAGGTTCCGGTCTCCGCGACTAGCCCCTGACCACTGTACGAAATCAACCACCCAGCCCCGCCGATGAGCCCAGCGATCACGAGATACTCTCCGAAAAGGCCCAGTGATAAGAGCGAGTCACGACGGGTACGTTTGGACTCGGAATGAGCATCCTGCTGAGTGGTCCGCCCAGTTAACCGGCGGGCGTACCACTTCGGTTCGACTTCAGACGTCTGAATCATCCGGAACCCGAGAAACACAGCGGTAACGAGAACGAACGTCGCCGGGTGAAGACCGAAGATGGTGAACACGGTGGGGACCAGCATGGCCAGTAACGCGAGGGTCAACAGGAACAGAAGGATCGCTAACTGCATGAGACTCGCAGACGCTGTTACCTCTTCACTGAGCGGTCCGCGTCGCATCACGACGTCCGCAACGGCGATGAATACGGTCTGGGCTGCGATTCCGCCGACCGCATTACTTACGGATAACGTTGCTTGCCCACCGAGTGCTGTATCAAACGAAATAATGATGCCGGGTAGCGAGGTACTCGCTCCCAGAAGGATCATCCCTCCGAGCGACTGCCCGATGCCGAAGGCATCGGCGAGGTCTTCTGCGAGGTGGCTGAGCCGGGGACCCGTGACTAAGATAACGATGGCTCCCAGCACAAAGAGCCCGACGTCCTGCCACATACTCAGCCTTTACATATTCAAAAAGTGTCTACAAAAAGTCTCGGTTAACGCGGACGAATATCGATATCGAGAGTTGAACGATATTATATACGAACTGGCCATGGCGCAGTCGAAGCAACGGCCGCCCCTGTGTCAGGAACACTCCGACCAAGAGAATCTGAGGAATCTCGACGTCGCCTCCGGGGACTCCGTGTTTCGGGGGCAAACTACTCCAGCCGAGGGTACCTCGGACACAGCATAGTCAGGCGACGTTACCCGAGTCATCTGTACATATTACTAGTGTTCTGAACAGCAAGTACATCTCAGACGATTTGGTTCGGTCAGAACTGGGTTTGGTCACCTAGCCACTACTCCTCGGAGACGGACCAGAAGGTAGCCGAAGCCCCCGATAAGTACGAGGGCTCCGACAGACAGCAGCGCTCGATCCCGTGAATTCCCGGGGAGAATGTGCCAACTCGGGAAATCAACCCCGAGGAGCAGTTGCGACACGATGATACCGACGAGAACCGGTGGGAGGAGATACTTCGTCGAAAGGGCGGTCAGTCGCTCAGTACGCGATACTCGCGTCTCGTCTCGGGTCACAAAATGCCCGAACGTGAGCGAGATTACGAGTGCCGCGACTGGTAGCCCGAGCGTTCCAACAGAGTCGTCCAGGAGGTCGAGGAATGGCGTTCCGAAAACCCGGAATTGGAACGGCGTGTAACTCAACAGCGACGGCATCCCGAGGACAAAGACCAACAGAGAAACGAGAACAGTGGCTTGCCTCCGAGAGAGTCGCGTCGAACCTCGAACTGTCGAAACCCCGACTTCCATCATGGACACAGCAGAAGTGATAGCGGCCGCGAACAGAAGCCCAAAGAATGCCCCGGCAACGATCCGTCCACCGGGGAGGAGCGAGAAGGCCGCGGGGAGTGTCGAGAACGCCAGCTCAGTGCCGAGTGACGGTTCGAGGTCGAACGTAAAGACAATCGGGAAGATGACGATACCGGCCAAGACGGCGACGACCACATCTGCCACGGCAATGATGACCGTCGCCTCGGGTATATTCATATCTTCGCCGACATAACTCCCATACGTGATGAGAATCCCCATGCCCGCAGACAGAGAAAAGAACGCCTGACCAAACGCGGCACTCCATATTAGGGAATCGTCGAGGACAGAGAGATCCGGTGTCAAAAAGAATGCAACCCCCGCGGAGAATCCCGACAACGTCATTGAGAACGCCGTCATCCCGAGGAGAATCACGAACACCAGTGGCATGAGAACGGTGGTCAATCGCTCGATCCCTTCCCGCACGCCGAGTGAGAGGACGCCACCAACGAGGACAAGTGAAGCAGTGAAGCCGACGAGCGGGGTATACGTGCTTGTTAAGCCACGCAGCGAAATGTCGCCCCCAGCTAGCGCTGACACCAGAAACGCGAGAATCCAGCCCGTGATAACGAGATAGTAACTGAGGATCAAGATAACGATCGCCACGATAAACCATCCAAAGACTTGGAAGCCCGGTCGGACCCCTCGAAACGTGGCGACGATGTTAGCACGCGTCCGCCGTCCGCTGTCGATTTCGAGGATCATGAGCGGCACCGCGAAGACGAACACCGCGACGAGGAATGGAATCAGATACGCGCCACCGCCGTTTCGACCGACGACTGACGGAAAGCGCCAGATGTTTCCAATACCAACGGCTGCACCGGTGGCAGCGAAGATAAAACCAGTGCGTGACGACCACAGATCCATTATGCTGTTCTCTTCAGATCCTGGTTTGTTATAGCTCAGTATTTCCCAACGCGGTATCGGAAGCCCAATTGGTCGTTTTATAACAGTGACGGAACGGATGCACGGCGAACGACGGTCTCTGTGACGATTCCGAGCACCCGTCTAGCGACCCGTCTCGTCCGTGACATCCGGTCACCACGTGATCGACGTCGATCCCTTCTTCTGTATCGGCTGCCGACCCGGTGACGCGAACGGTCGCGACATCGGCCGGCGGGCCGCCGGCATCGAACGAGAGCCGCACGCGCAGTTCGACGGCCGTGACAGCCCCCTCGCGCGGTTCATCAGCGGCCGCAGCACGGGTCACTTCCGTTTCGACGATCGGGAGACCGTTCTCGGTTATGAACGGCTTTTCGACCAGTTACAACTCGTAGCACGTCTCCGATGGGAAGGCCTGCACGTATACGAGGCGACCGCCATCCTCGAACGGTGTCTCCTGAATAAACGCCCGCACCTCGTCGCCCACGTCGTCTACGCCACCGAAGTACTCGGCAGCGACGCTCTGGCTGGCGACGAACAGCCCCCACGCGCCCGAGTCAGACGCCGGCTCCACGTCGGGCGCAACAACGGCGGCGCTCACCGTATATCCGGTCAAATCTGGCACCGAATCGGGGTCGCTGAACTCGCTACGTGGCGTCATCCCCGGTTCTATCTCGCCGGCTGTCGTGTACCGGGTATCGACGTATCCGTCGAAGACGTCGTCGGTCGGCTCGATAGCAATGGTGAGCGTCTCGGACAGCTCCGTCTCGTTGACGGCGACCGTGAACGTCTGCGTGGCTCCAGCCACCCAACCCGCAGCGACCCGCTCAGTCCCGCCCCCGGCGCCTCGAAGGCATCGTCCGTGAGGACGTACCCCTCTTCGGTCTCGACGGTTACGTCGAACGTGTCGGTCTCTTCCGTGCCATTGTGCAGTCGACCGTCGGTCGATATGTTCCCCGGATCTGGGCGCGCCGGCCCGCCGTCGTGCGTACCACCCAGACACCCGGCAAGCACGCCAGGGAGGGTAAGCCCCGTGCCAGTGACGAACGCACGCCGGTTGACGGTTGGTAGATACAGGTAGAGACGGCACGTCTAAAGCCCTCTTGGAAAATCGAACACTATTTTAATGCTAACTGATATCACTGGCCATTCGGGTCAGACACTGGCTGGATGAACGACTACTGACCGAACCGAATATTGACCCCCTCCCGCGCCTGAAAACGCGGGAATCCGGCCACGGGATTTCAGACCGAGCGAAGCGAGCGGGGTCTGGAACCGCTGTGCCCCGGGGTGCAAGTTCCGTAGTTGTCTCCACACCGTGGGCCGGAGATACTCTCGATTCACGTCGGAGACCTCCGTATCCCCGGTAATTCACGTGCTTCGCTCCCACCGTGAGAATGTAGCATTCGCCGCAATTTTTCCGTAAGAGCCAGTTCTCACTGGAGATCGGGTTCGGAGGTCGGCTGGCCGAGCGTCCGTGGCGGCCCGCCACCCTGGATCACCTCGAAAGCCCGCATCATGTCGGTCCGGGAGACGATTCCAACGAGGTCGCCTGCCTCGTTGACGACCGGCAAGCGGCCAACGCCGTTCTGCTGCATCTGCTCGAAGGCGGTCATCGCGTCTGCGTCGGGGGTGATGGTATAGAGTTCGGTTGACATCACGTCCTCTACGCGATATGCATCTCGTTCGACCTCCTCGACAGCACCCGCGTCGTCCAACGTCACCATCCCGATGAGGGAACCGTTTCGCACCACCGGGTATCCGATATGCCGCTCGGTGAACATCCGTGCCAATAGCTCAGAGATAGTGGTCTCCTCGGAAACCGTTATGAGATCCTCTTGGCGTGTCATCAAATCTTCGACAGTGACGTCTTCGAAGGCCGCTTTGATCGTTGTCTGTTGAGCCTCGCCGGATGCGGCGATGTAGATAAAAAACGCCAGTACGATGAGAAACCAGTTAATAAACAACCCGAGAAGGCCCAACCCGAAGGCGAACAGTTTCCCAACGGCTGCGGCCTGTTGGGTAGCCTTTGCGTGTGGTTGGTTTCGAGCGAGAAGCGCTCGGAGGATACGCCCACCGTCCATCGGAAATCCGGGTAGCAGATTGAACGCGGCGAGCACCACATTCAAGATTGCGAGATAGCCGAAAACGAACCGGACTTCGTCGACGCTCGGCGGAAGACTGGTAAAGATCACGTAAGAACCCACCCCGAGAAGGATGCTCACGACCGGGCCAGCGATAGCGATCACGAGTTCGTGACGCCAGTCTTCGGGGAAGTCGGTAAAACTCGCGACACCGCCGAGTAACCAGAGCGTGATTGAATCGATCTCATATCCATATCGGAGGGCAACTACCGAGTGGCCGAACTCGTGCAACAGGACGCCTCCGAACAATCCCAAAGCCGAAGCTAGTCCGAGCAACCACGGAAGGTTTCCTTCGGTCAATGGGTCCGGATCCATCGTCGCACCAAGCATCTCGTTTATTATCACGGCTAACTCGGCGATATCCCAGGCAATGAATACGGCAAAGAGCGGGAGGACGATCAGAAAGGTCCAGTTGAGCCTGACCGGGATACCAAACGCCGAACCGATTCGGAATCCACGCATACGTGAACGATTACCGACGTAGCGTGTTAAAACAGTCTGTTGAGTAAAACGGCAGTTATTGGTAAAATGATATATTTCGCCTGAGGTGCGTGTATCTATCCCGCTGTAAATACGCGTACTACATCGAAACGTGGCACAGTGGCCCGATGTCCAGCGGTGTCGAACTCAACTCATCTACGCGGACCGAAGGCGTTCCGGGGGTTCAACGCCGGCGTAGACACTGTGAATCGAGAATCGTTACCCGACTTTATCCGATTGCCGACCTAACGTGTCGTATACAGAGCGTATGGGAGTATTCGGAGAGTTCGGCCCTTTAGATCTCCAATTCGTGGGGTTCGGAGATCGATCGGGGTCTATTCCCTCGTCCGGGGGTACCGCATTTTCCAACTCAGTTTGTGGAGTTCGATTGCGACCGCTATGCTCAGGGCAACGCCACCGAGGACAAGCCATTGTTGCAAACTAACCGGTGCCGTCCCCAAAACCGCCTGGGCGGGTGGGAAGTACATCGCTCCGAGGTGGATTAGAAACGCTACGATCGTCCCGGTGAGCAAGATCGGGCTCTGCAGGGGCGACAGCCGGAACAGAGAGGTCGTCTCGGAGCGTGCGTTACCGATATTTACGATCTCGAACAGGACGATTAGCAGTAGCAGGTGGTTACGGGCGGCGGCCTCTGAGAGCCCCTGATCCAGAAACCGGATAAACGTTCCAAACCCGATTACGCCGATCACGAGCGCGGCGACGAGCGTCCGTTCGATCATTATCCGATTGAAGATCCGCTCGTCCGGCGACCGTGGGGGCCGATTCAACACGTCGCCTCCTTTTGGTTCGAACGCCAGAGCAACGTCTTGGATTCCGTTCGTGACGAGGTTCAACCAGAGGATTTGGACGGGTAACAATGGGAGCGGAAGCCCGGCGGCGAGGCTCAACACGACGAGTACCACTTCGCTGGCGCCGGTGGAAATGAGTAAGTAGATCACCTTGCGAATGTTGTCGAAGGCGACCCGGCCCTGTTCGATGCCGGCGACGATGGTTGCAAAGTTATCGTCACTGATTACCAACTCTGCCGCATCGCGGGCAACGTCAGTTCCCATCTGTCCCATGGCGATACCGATATTCGCTTGCCGGAGTGCTGGTGCGTCGTTGACGCCGTCGCCGGTGACAGCCACGTAGTGCCCAATACGACGGGCCGCTTCGACGATTTTGAGCTTTTGATCCGGCGAGACGCGCGCGAACACCCGCGTCGTTTCGAGGGTCTCCTCAAGTTGTTCTTTGGAGGCATCGATGAGTTCGGCCCCGGTTGTAACCTCCTCTAGGGACTCGGCAAGTCCGATATCACGGGCGATCGCGAGTGCGGTTTCCGGATGATCTCCGGTAATCATCGTGACCGAGACGCCAGCGTGTCTTGCAGATACTATCGCCTCCGCGACACCTGATCGAAGGGGATCGATTAACCCGAGAAACCCCAAAAACGTCAGATCGGTCGGTTCGGATGGCGGCTGTCCGGGTTCGGTGTCTGGTTCCAGCGATCCCTCGGCGACAGCGAGTACACGATACCCATCGTGAGCCATCTCGTTTGCCTGCTGCCGGAGCGTCTGTTGTGAGAACTCGCCCTCACTGCTAGCCGTGCACATCCCCAGAACGCGCTCGGGCGCGCCCTTGACGAACACCCGTGTCTCCTCGTCTGTCCGGTGGAAGGTCGCTGCATAGCGCTGTTCAGGTTCGAACGGGATTTCGTCGGTTTTCGGCTGCCCATCGAGCGCCGACCGGCGGGACCACCCGAGCTTGCGCCCGAACGCGAGGAGCGCGATGTCCGTCGGATCACCGCGCCACGTCCACTCGTCGTTGCGTCGAGATAGGTGGCCCTCGTTGCAGAGTACGGAAGCGCGGGCGAGACGAGACAACTCGTCTGCGAGATCGGGCTCTGGGGGGTGCCCGTCTCGAAGCACGTTTCCTTCCGGGGCGTACCCCTCGCCGGTCACCTCAAAATCGCTCCCATCGGGGAGTTGGACCTGTTTGACGGTCAGTTCGTTAGCGGTCAGTGTCCCGGTCTTGTCCGAGGCGATCATCGTACAGCTTCCGAGTCCCTCGACAGCCACCAAGCGCCGAACGATGACGCCGACTTTGGCCATCCGCCGACTGGCGACACCCAATGCGACCGTGATCCCCACGGGGAGGCCTTCGGGAATCGCCGACACAGCCAGTGCCACGGCGAATAGGAACATCTCGACGGCGTCGTACTGCTGGAGAAAAATCCCGAGGAGTGCGGTAATCGCTGCAGCGACGAGCACGACGAGACCGACGATGCGGGTGAATCGCTCCATGCGCGTCACGAGCGGTGGTTGCCCGCCCTCGACGGCCGTGACGTCCTCGGCCAATCGACCGACAACTGTGTCGGCACCGGTTTCGACGACCACGCCGCGCCCCCGCCCGCGGTTGACCACCGTTCCGGCGTGTGCCATGTTGTGTCGATCGCCCAGTGGAGCCCGGTCGTCGCCTTCCCACTCCTCGTCTTTTAGTACAGGTGCAGACTCACCCGTGAGTGCTGACTCATCGATCTCTAGACCGTGTGTCGATACGAGTCGAATGTCCGCAGGAACGCGGTAACCAGATTCGAGGAGGACGACATCACCCGGAACGACTTCCTCCCCGTCGATGTCGCGTGTCTCTCCGTCCCGGATGACCGTCGCGCGGGTTCGAATGAGTTGCTGAAGCGCCTGGCTACTGCGTTCTGCACGCCACTCTTGGACTCCTCCCACGAGCGCGTTGATCAACAGTACCGCAGCGATGAATCCGCCGTCAGTCCCCTCTCCGATGGCGAACGAGACGATTGCAGCGATAGCGAGAATGTAGATGAGCGGGTTCTTGAACTGATGCAGTAATATCTGCCAGATTGTGACCGGCTTTGATTTCGGCAAGCGATTCGGTCCGTATTCAGAGAGGCGATCTGCGGCTTCTTCCGTCGAAAGACCATCCGGATCAGCTTCGAGGGTGCGATAAACCTGGTTACGTCCCCGCGAATACCACGGCTCGGTGTCCCTCGACGAGGAGCCAGCCATTGGATACCGGATGTACGCTGTGGGACGACTTAGTGGTCAGTGATCACTCGAGAACGAAAGCCCCGTTGAAATCCTCAAAGCGTTACAATCTCAGCCGGCAATCCAACGGGATGGACGACCTCCCGAAGCCGCGGTTATCTTATTCACCGAGACTGTAAGCCATGGATCCCGGCGCGCTGTCGCTTGGTACTGTTCGAAATTCTCCAAACATCGCCATACAATTCCTCAACATGTCGTTCCACCGTGTCTCAAGGTGCCGACGAACACGAAGTATCGAGGGACCGCTTGACGAACTCATCGAGATGTCACGGACCCGTCGTACCATTGACTTGGTTGAACGTCCCTCACGATCGGCGGTGTGTAAAGCGTTTGAGCGGTTCGATATGGCGACCTGGTGCGTGTTATTATTTCTCTCGGAGACGATGGTTATGCCGATCAGAACTTCCGGGCACTCGCCCACCGACTCGGAGTCGACCCGCTCATTCAATTACCGTGAGTTTACGCCGCTGGAAAAAGCCTGGAACGCTTGGATAGACGCTGATTTCTATGAACAGCCCAGCCGATCCGAGTTACCAAACTCCACGCTCGAGCCGAAGTACGGTGCCTCCGAGTGGTCACGACGATGGCGAAAGCAGTTCCGAAAGCTCACCACCGCTTGTGCTACTCACGGCATTGACCGCTCTCACCGAACGGGCAACTCTGGAGCGTGGTATGCGACGCTACCTAGAGAGTGACAACTGAAGCTGCATTCGCATCGGGGGGAGTGAACCGATCAACAAGCCGTTGAGAAGCACGCTCTTGGAGTTCCGGTTCGGAGGGACAGGTCGGTTCACTCGCTTGGCAGACTCGAAATAATCGACTTTGTAAGTGCGGCTTCTAATCCAGTGTTTCGGTATCCCGCTGCCAGATTGACATCGAAAGCCCAATACTGCCCGTCGTCATCTTTGACAAGGTCAACCCCGACACCCCGGAGGTCGAACCGCTGAACAAGTCGTCGGAGGGACGCTGCAAGCGCTGGCCTGTTCCGTATCTGACCGAGGAACTGTTTTTCGCCATAGAGCTTCGAGGTGACGCGCCTCCCCGCGACGTGTATCCGTGTTCCGTCATCAACAGCATAATACTTGTAATCGATCGGTTCCGTCGGGATAAGCTTTTGATAGAAATCTCCCTCACCGTTGAGTTCGGGTTCGCCGTTCCATATGTAGTAGCCTTTTGCGACGTATTCGCCCTCGGGTTTCTCAAAGGTGACTTCGGGTGTGCGAAACCCCAGCTTCGAAAGCGCTCGAAGACCGATCAGTCGTGAACTGAACAAAACCGTCGCCTGGAGGTTGTTCCACAGAGGCGTCCCCTCCTGTCGAGCATGCCTGAGAGCCGGGAGTGCGCTCGGGAGCGTCTTTTTGTTAACGATCAACGAGAGGTCGACGACATGATCCAGTGAGAGACGAGATCGAGGATGGAAGAATCGAACCCGAAAGCCTGCGTTCCGAAGACGCTCGGCCACCTCGCTGAACACTGGCTTGTGCTTTTGACACAGGATACCGATACTGCCGTTTTTTCCCATGGTCGGGATCTATATCGCTGTTCAAGTGCGAATATGAATAACATTCGGGTACGTGGTTGAACGAATTCAACCACACAGCGGGTGTCGTGGAGAGTGGGAGGGGTCCGGAAAGGCTGACATGCACTGACCAACTCATCTACACGATACGGCGGACGGATCTATCCATTGAGGCTCTGTAGCACCTAGTGTGCGACCGAGGAAGTCTTGTTCAAATCGGAGAGCGACCAGAGCCGAGAAGATATCGCCTCGTATCTTCGGAAAATCGCGGATAATCTCGACTGAGGACACGGAATCACGCTCACGTCCGGTTCGGAGTCCGTGACGATGGAGCCGCCGGCCCGCCCGACGTTCCAGGTCAAAGCCGAACGAGAGGGGCCGAGAGACGGACCGGCGGAATTTGAGTATCGAGTTCGAACTCGAATGGGCTGAGAACGGCAGTGGGGAGAACGGTGGGAGCGACCAGTTGGACATCGAGTGAGCAATTCGTGGCTCTATCGAGTAGTCGGCTCACCTGTTTCGACGTGACACAAACGATGCCGACGTGCTGGATTCTATCCTCTGTATCGGTCGTGTTGACGTTTGACGATTAATAGATATATCGACCCGGATCGTCCAAGACGTACGGCGCGCATCCCGTAGACCCCAACTGATAGAGGTTACTACAAAACGTCTGACTCAGTTTCACCGTGCTCCTACAGAGCAACGAGGCGAGTGGGTACAACTTCGAATCGGGGACGGCAGAAGTGTTTGTCAGCCATTACTATTTTTGATTTGATATTAATCTGCCTCCGCGGGTGGACGAGGATGTTGAGACGTTCGCTGATCGATTCTTGCTCCACAGCCGGGGCAAACGAGTGAGCGGCTGTTTTCATTACGGACTTCGAGCCAGTCTTGGGAGAAATGTCCCCTGTACTCACATTTAAAACAGAAGAGAGTCCCCTTCTGTTGGGTGATTTGATCGGGGTCGGTATCGTTTGGTGCCATCAGCTGTAATTAGACCTCAACGAGTAAAGCGCTTATTTGCGATCAACGATGGTTATATACTCATGGCTGGGGCGCGTATGGGTATCCACCCGATGCGTGTGGGAGACTTTTTGATATTTTCCACGCTATCGGTTGACAGGGATTAGATAAATAAAACGACCCACGGAGGGCGCGTACACAGCGGGCAGATCATTGAAATCGCGCTCTGCGAGAAGGTGTACCTGAACCGGATTTTCCTACACTGGGTTCGCCTTCCTCGTACGAATCGACAGGGGTCAACTAATTGAGACCCGACTCGACGATGTCGGTTCGCCAATCGCGCCGGTATTTGTTTCCAGGTGCCGGCAAAATAGCGCATATCCGGGTACGACATCCGCTACTGGTACTACGTCGAGGTTCAACAGGGCAAAAACGTGAACACTCGGCCGAGATCCTCGACGACCCGGAACTGCCAGTGGTGTCCGAGCTTCGCACCCACGAGTAGCCGAACTTAGCGATCGGTCCAACGCAGCGTCGACGGCGCGCACCACCGACGCGATGGTTGACGGCGTCTCCCGACTATATTCTGACGGTGTTCTGCGCGGGCCGTTCAGTTACGAGCGCAATGGAATCATAGTGGAGGGCGGATCTCGGTCAGTGATACGGTTTCTCTTCGTGCATACATAACTTGTTACTCTCCTTGGGGCTTGGATGAGCGGCATGGATCGCGCCGGGGGCGTCCGACCGACCCGCGCGCGTCGACGCGACGAGTCTTCAGGCGTCGGGTCAGAGGACAGACAGCAGTGCTTCGCGAAGCGCTCAGGTCCGGTGCGTTCGACGGCGGATTTCGACTCGGGGTTGAGTTCACGGTCTACATCGTGGATTACGCTCGATAGCTTGCGCTGTCTTTGACCTACCTCTGTCGTCGGTCTGTGAACGCGAACTGGGACGGCACAACGCCGAGGCGAACACGCCGGTAGTGACGCCGTGGGGTCGAACGTAACCCGGAGGCCGGCGGCGAGGTCGAAGCGCTCGAACGCTGCGGGCGTGAGCTCGCGGTCGGGTGCAAGCCGTCAGATGCTCGGGTCCGGTGCCCAATCGTACATCCCACCAGCAATCGATAGCCGGAGCCCGCTGGTGGGGAGCTCGAACTCGACCGCTTCGCCGAACGACCGGCGGGCTGACCGGAGGGGACGAAATCGTCGGGAGGTCCGTCCTGACGGGGTGAGTCTCAGATGTACGGTGCCAGGGCCTCGTAGGCCCTCTGTGCCGCGTGGTCCGGCCTCTGAGAGTATGTGTACAACTCCAAGGTGACGAACCCGTCGTAGCCGATGTCATCGAACGCGTCGAACATCGGAGCGAACGAGAGCTCCCCCTCACCGGGGATGAGGTGGTAGTGCTTTCCACGTATCCCGCCGGCGATGTCCTCGAGGTGGACGCCGGTGATGACGCCCGCACACTGGTGGACAGCGTCGACAGGGTCATTCCCGTGCACCGCCGCGTGACCGAGATCGAGGTTGACACCGAGGTTATCGCGGCCCATATCATCGAGCAGGGCCAGCGTCTCTTGGACGCTTTCGACGATCAGTTCGGGTTCGAACTCGACACCGACCTCGACCCCTCGCGGTTCCGCGTAGTCGAGGATCTCGTGGAGTGAGCCGACAAAGTAGTCATACGCCGCCCCGGGGCGCGTGCCGGGAAGTGCTGCCCCCGAAGCGACGCAGACGGCCGGCGCGTCAACCAGTTCGGCGAGGTCGATCGCCCGCTTCGTGTACTCGATACGCCACCGGCGATCGTCCTCGTCGGCCGTCGAGAGGCTCGGATCGAAGAAGGCCGAGGGTGGAGGGTCGTCGTAGAATCCCGTCGCCGTGTTGGCATTGATGTTCGACACCGCGAGACCGGTGTCCTCGAGAACCTCGCGGACCGCATTCTGATCCGCATCACCGAACTCCGGAAAATAGGCGTGGGGGACGTCGCCGAGCAGTTCGACCCCGGTGTAGCCGTGGTCTGCGATGCGCCCGATCGCTTCGGGGAGGTCGTGCTCTGTGTACGCGTTCGTGGAGAATGCGAGTCGTGTCATGATCGATCAGCTTACATCGAACCGCTTGGAGAGGACCGTCGCGGGGACGAGAAACGACAGTGCCGTGATCGCCCAGCCGAGGCCGCCGGCCGCCGCCGCACCCCCGACGAGTAGCGACTCGCCGACGACACAGGTCCCGACCGCGGGAACGACCCTCTCGGGTACCGGGTCGGTGTACGCCCGACGGAGCGCCAGCCAGTTGCGCGCGAGGAACGCGCCGAGCGAGAGGAGGCCCACGACGACTGCGAGCGCCGACGGACGGGCGGCAAAGATCGCGCCGGCGGTGACGACCGCCGCGAGTACCGACGCCGCGCCCACGGCGAGAATGCGCCGACGGGAGCCGCCGGTCGCCTCGTCGTCGGCCATCGCAGTAACGGCCGCGATGTAGCCGAAAACCGCCGTCGCGACGACGAGGCTCAAAGCCCCGTCGGCCACATGACCGTCCAGCGCGGTGAGAACCTCCCCGCCCGCGACGCTGGCACCAAGCAGAACGTTGAGCCCGCGAGCCGCGCCCATCGCGAGGAACCCGGCCGAGGTCCCCTTCAGTAGGGCGTCGTAGCCGACAACGACGGTCGACAGGAGGCCGGCGACTGCGGCGGGCGCCGGGCCGACGGTCACTGCGAGCGCGACGCCGCCGCCGAGTGCCGCGAGTCCCACGCCGAGTGCGGCCCGTCGAGGAACGACCCCGGAGGGGACGGGACGCCAGGGGCGCTCCTCGGCGTCGACGGCGGCGTCGGCCCAGTCGTTCAGCGATGTCCCGCCGGCGTACAACAGCATCGAGGTGACCGCGAGAACCGCAATATCGCCGGATGGGACGGGACTGCTGACGATTCCGGCGGCAGTCACGAGCGCTGCACCGGCGACGATGTCCGGTGGCGCGGTGAACAGGTTCGGCACGCGGACGAGCTCTGCGTACCCCGCGAGTCGGTCGCGGACTGTCGGGGACACCGTCGCCATCACCCTACCCCCACCCGTGGTCGCGGAGGTAGTCAATCGCCTCCCGAGCCGTCTCCGCGGCGGTCTCCTGGTATGGGTACAGTTCGACGGTGACGTACCCATCGTAGTCTGTGGCCACGACCGCGTTGAGGAACGCGTCGATGTCCATCGCCCCGTCACCGAGTTGGGTGTGCTCGTGACGCCGGTCCGCCGGGATGTCTTCCAAGTGGTAGTGCTGGGTGTACGGCGAGAGCTTTTTTATCTGTGCCGCGGGCTCCTCGCCGACGCAGAAAAGATGGCCAGCGTCGAAGTTACAGCCGACGACGTCCGTGTCCACCCGGTCGACGAGGGCGAGAAACTGGTCTGTCGTCTCGATCAGGAGGTCCGGTTCCGGTTCGACGAGGAGGTCGACGCCCGTCTCCCGGGCAACCGGCGTCAGTTCCTCGATAGCGGCGACGAACCGATCCATCGCCCACTCGCGGGACTTCCCGTCTGGAACGGGACCGCCCGGTTCGATAGAGATGTACGGCTGGTCGATCGCCGCGGCGACCCGAAGGGCGTCGGCGGTGTAATCGATCCGTCGCTGCCGGTAGTCATCGTCGGGTTCGACGTACGAGGGGTGGTGAAACCCCTCGATAGCGGTCAGCATGAACGCGTTACAGTTACTGATCTCGACGCCCGCGGCCGCGAGCTCCGCCTGCACGCCGTCGAGATCCGCGTCGGTGGCCGTCGTGGGATAGAGGTGCGGCTCGTCGAACAGCAGTTCGACGCCGTCGTATCCCGCGTCCGCGATCGTCTCGATTGCCTCACCCAGAGCGTACTCCCGGAAGGCGTTCGTCGAGAAGCCCAGTTGCAACTCAGAGCTCATACTCGAAGTTCGGCGATTGGCTGAAGAACTCGTATGGGTTCTCGAGGACGACCTTTCGAACCTCGTCGCGGCTCCAGCCGCGGTCGAGCATCTCGTCGCGGGCCTTCGGCACCGCGAGCGGGTCCGAGGGGTCCCAGTCGGCGGCGCTGTTAAACAGCATCTTGTCGGTGCCGTACTCCGCCAAGAGATCGATCGCCGCGTCGACTTCGATCTTTCCCGGGTAGAGCGTGAAGCCGATCCAGCAGTCGGTCCGCAGGCTCGTCTCGATCGTCTCCTCGGTGTTGTGGTCGATGATGATGCGCTCTTGGGTAACGCCCTCCTCTTCGATGACGTCGACGATGCGCTCGGTCCCCGAGGGCTTGTTCTCGTGGGGTGTGTGGACGATTACGGGGAGTTCCCGCTCTTCCGCCATGTGGAGCTGGCGACGAAACGCCCGGTCTTCCGCCTCCGTCTGCTGGTCGTAGCCGATCTCGCCGACGCCGACGACGTTCTCGCGGTCGAGGTACTCCGGGAGCCGTTCGAGCACCGACTCGGCCATCGCCTCGTAGTTCGCCTCCTTCGGCTCGAGCCCAATCGTGACGTAGTGGTCCATGCCCCCCGACCGTTTGGCCCGCTCTGTCTCGAACTCGATGATGTGCTCGAAATAGTCGAAGAACGACCCGGCGTGTTGCTTGTCGGTTCCGCTCCAGAAGGCCGGTTCGATACAACACTCGACGCCTGCGCGCCGCGCTCGCTCGTAGTCGTCCGCTGAGCGCGACACCATGTGCATATGTGGATCAATGATCCGCATGAGAATGTTCAGTTAGCGAACAGTATTAATTATCTACACACTAAACAGCAGCTCGTCTGTTACACGAAGTCGGTATCGGGCATTAATGGGTCATATAATCCTGACAACATTAGCGAGATATCCGTTAGCCAGCCTATTCCTTAGGCGGTGGGATTGAAAATACGTCGAGATGACATCCAGCATTTACCACGGCGCCGAACCGACGTGGTTCAGGCTCCAGCGGCGACCGGCATGGAGGCGGCTATGACCGTCGGCGTTTGGTTGGTCGGAGCGCGCGGAAACGTCGCGACCACGGCAATGGTTGGTGCCAAGGCCATCGACCGCGGCGTGGTCGACACGACGGGCCTAGTGACCGCCCGGGAACCATGCGCCCGTCTTGACCTGCCCGCTATCGAGGAGTTAGTCTTCGGTGGGCACGACATTCGAACCCAGACCCTCCGAGAACGGGCGAGAGCCCTTTCGAAAGACGGCGGCCCGCCGGCGTCCGTGGTCGACGTCGTCGCCGATGATCTCGACCGAATCAACGATCGGATCAGAACCGGGACCGCAGTGAACTGCGGCCGCGCGCTTGAGTTGGCCGGTGACGACCTCCTAGAGGACGACCACTCGCTCCGCGGCGTCGTCGAACAGATCCAAGCGGACCTGACCGACTTCGAGCGGAGCCACGACCTCGACCGCGTCGTCGTGGTCAACGTGGCCTCAAGCGAACCGATGCCCGCTGCCCCCGACCGATACGACACTCGAGCGGCGTTCGAGGCGGCGCTGGAGGATGACGACGACATCCCCGCCAGTTCGCTGTACGCCTATGCCGCGCTATCGGACGGACGGCCGTTCGTCAACTTCACGCCGAACACGGGGAGCGCACTCGGCGGCCTCGAGGAGATAGCCGAGACCGAGGGTGTCCCGCACATGGGTCGGGACGGCAAAACCGGCGAGACGCTACTGAAGTCCGCACTGGCCCCGATGTTCGCCGGTCGGAACCTCCACGTCATGTCTTGGGAGGGCCACAACATCCTCGGTAACGATGACGGTCTGGTGCTCGAAGACGAGGAAAACCAGGCAGGCAAACTGGCGAGCAAGGGGGGCGTGCTCACCAGCCTGCTTCCTGACTTGGAACACAACCGGGTGCGTATCGATTACACCCCCTCGCTCGGCGACTGGAAGACCGCCTGGGACCACGTCCACTTCCGGGGCTTCCTCGACACCGAGATGAAGCTCCAGTTTACCTGGGAGGGGAGCGACTCGGCACTGGCAGCACCGCTTGTCCTCGACCTAGCCCGACTTGCCGCCTACGCCGACGAACGGGACGAGGGCGGTCTCCAACCACACTTGGCTTCCTTCTTCAAGTCGCCGATGGGCGTCGACGAACACGACCTCTCCCAGCAGTTCGCCATGCTCGAAGCTTACGTCGAAGCGCACGCGGGCGAGGGGTCGGTGTCGTCCGCCGATCGGGATCAGACCACGGCCGTTGGAACGGGTGTCGCCGGTAGTCGGCCGGAGGTGGAAGAGTGACGGCCGATACCGGTCGCGTGCTCGTTTTCGACGTTGTCGGCCTCCAGCCGCACCACGTCACCGTCGACACGATGCCCGCGATGGCCGACCTGCTCGACGCTGTCGTGGCGACCCGTCCCGCATTCCCAGCGCTGACAGTCCCGGCCCAATCGACACTCGCGACCGGGACGGACCCCACAACCCACGGCGACGTGGCGAGCGGACGGTACGACCGTGCGACCGACACGGTCGAGTTCTGGGGACGGGACCGTCCCGACCGGCAACGCCTCTGGGAGGCAGCCCGCGAGGCGGGCGCGACGACCGGGGCGCTGTTCTTCCAGCACCTGATCGGTACCGACGCCGACGTCGCCGTCACGCCCTCGCCCATCGAGGACGCGGACAACAACCTTATCGAGATGGACTGCTGGACGAACCCAGACGACTTCTACGACGACCTCCGGGATGACTTGGGTCATTTCCCGCTCCACAACTACTGGGGACCGACAGCCAGCGTCGAGGCGACCCGCTGGATCCTCGCTGCCGCAGAGCGAGCCGTCGACCGCGTCGATCCAGACCTGCTATGGGTGTACGTCCCCCATCTCGACTACACCGGCCTGGCAGAGGGGCCCGGAGACGCGTTCGAGGCGGAGCTCTCGACCGTCGATACCCTGATCGGCGAGTTCCTCGAGGCCCGCCGAGCAGACGACCGGTGGGACGAGACGGCCGTGGCCGTCGTGAGCGAGTACGGATTCAACGCCGTCGACACGCCGATCTTTCCTAACCGCGCCCTGCGCGAGGCGGGGCTGCTCTCGGTGGTCGACGACGGCGAGGGGGGCGAGGAGGTCGACCTCGACGCCTCTGCGGCGTTCGCGATGGTCGACCATCAGATCGCGCACGTCTACGTCGACGCAGACGCCCGAGCGGCAGCCCACGCCGCGCTCGACAGGCTCCCCAAGGTCGACGCCGTGCTCACCGCTGAGGAGGACGCCCTCGCGGCACACCCGAACGCGGGCGACTTTGTCCTCGTTGCCGATCGAGACGCCTGGTTTCAGTACTACTGGTGGGATGACGACGAGGATGCTCCCTTTTATGCCACCGGCGTCGACATCCATCGGAAGCCGGGGTTCGATCCCTGTGAACTGTTTTTCGGCGAGGAGGGGTTGGTCTCGCTCGATCCGACGAAGGTCGGCGGCTCCCACGGTCGCGTCGACCCGGAGACGTTCCCCGTGTTCGGCGTCGGCGGCCCCGCCGCGCCGGCGCTCCCTGAGGGCCCGGTCGACGCCCGTACCGTTACACCCACCCTCGCGGACCTGCTCGGGGTCGCGAACGACTCCCTTCTCAACGCCGAGGGCAACTCGCTGCTCTCCGAGTGAACGAGGAGACCCGGCCCCGGTCGTCCGAGCCCCTGGATCACACTATGGGGGGTCTCGAAGGTGTGGCAAAGAGGTCCTTTCTCCGAGATGGGGTCCGAAAGGATCCCCCACGCCATCGGCGATACGCCCTGAGCGGACGACGGTGGCGTGGTCGGCACCTCCGTGGACCGCCTCAGGCGGAGACGGCGGGTCCCGAGGCGACGCGAAAGCTCGGCCCCTTGACCGACGGACGGTGGGGGCACTACACTCTCGGACTGGGCGACTCCTTGGCGGAGTCGCAGTCCACGCGCGATCGGATGTGCAGTGACGTCGCGTATACACCACCTGGCGAGTAACGGTATTCCCCACTGCCGGTCGTTCACTACAGAAGAGTCTCCTGTGCGCTCGCTCTACAGTCGGGATCGTATAAATCCATACTAACTGTATATAAACTCGAAAACCTCTACGCCTCCTTTTATCGGCTTCACTCCCGGGTGATTCGGTCAACGGCGTCAGCTGCACCCGCAGCAGCGGGATACACAATGCTGTCAACGAAGCGACGGTATCCGTAATCCTCTTGCCCGTCCCGAGAAATCCGAAGGACCGTTCGGGTATCGGGGGCCGTCTCGTGGGCCATCTCACAGGCAGCAAGGTTCACATCGGGGTCATTTGTGAGGGCGGCAAAGACGTCGGCGGCGACCAGATCAGTTCGTTCAAGGATGTCGGGGTCCGTTGCATCACCTTCGATTACGTGGCTGACTTTTGCTGACACCTGCTCGCACTTTTGAGAATCCAATTCAACGATAGTGACCATGTTCTGTTCCTCACTGAGTTGTTCTGCGACACGGCGGCCAACGCGACCCGCTCCGATGATGATAATATTTCTTCGCAATGTTCTAACCCTGTGGTAGTATGGGTCAAGAAGTCTGTTAAATGTTGCCGCGAATCAGTCGACACGGCACAGACATTTCGTGCTCGAACTCCTCGAGTTGTCCGTCGGTTTGCGGTGCTGCAGTCCCAGGGTTTCCACCGACCATGCGTTCCATTCATACTGGAGGACATTCGGTGGTAATTCTCGCCGGGGGGAACCACTGCCCAATCGGCGCTCGTGGATTGGCTATCGAGGGAGGGCTCGGCGTGACCAACAGCAACGGTGATGGATACACACTCTCCCTCGCACGGCGGTTCTGACGTCCCTGGCTAGTTTGATTCGACCATACGAGACACAGGGAACACATTCCATACCGGCCAAGTTCGTTCGGGGCTCACCCGAACCGGTGCGACTCGTTGCTAGCAGTACTAGTTGACCATGGCGTAAAAGAAACGTCCACAATGACTCGTACATTCGTATATATTATACAAAAATTCACGTGTATCCCTGCCTACGTATGCAATTATGATATTGTGCATCATTCCCAAAACTATTATGACGGTTCCCGTCGTAGCTAGAAATGTCCAGAAAAGTATGTACGACGAACACTTCTCTCGAAGAGTGCTCCAGCGATGATCGAGTCCCTCCCGGCACCGACGGCAGTGCAGGCGCTGCTCTTACTCGTCGTCGTACTCATCGAAGCAGTGGTGCTTTATTTGGGCTACGGGTACGTTGAACGATTGCTCGCACCCTTCGTGATCAAAACAATCAAAAACAAGTGACACATGGAATTTCTGGGTCTCGGTCCGGCTGTTTTGATCCTGTTCGTCAGTTTTGGCTTCATGGTCGGCGTGTTTTTCGGGTTCTTCGGGATGGGCGGGGCCTTTCTCGTGACACCTGCCCTGCTGATCCTCGGATATCCCGCACCCGTGGCGATCGGATCGAGCATGGCGTTCGTGTTCGGAACTGCAGTTATCGCGACGATGAAACACCACGAAGTCGGACAGGTCGGGTACAAACTCGGCGCGCTGATGTTCGCTGGGATCGTGCTCGGTATCGAGGCCGGAAAGAGGGCCGTGTTCTTCCTCGACGGGCTCGGCCGGGCGGAAGTAGTCGTTGGCAGTCTCTACATCCTGTTGCTCGCCGGGGTCGGTCTGCTGTTCACCCGGAGCGCGCTCAATCAGGGAGAGACGGACAGCGACGAGGTCTCAGACGATGATATTCCGGAGATCGCAAAGAAGATCAAATCGTACGACGTTCCCCCGATGGTCACGCTTGCCGACGGCACGAAGGCATCGTTGTGGACTATCTCGGGTGTCGGCGCCGGGGTCGGCGTTGTGTCCGGGTTTCTGGGCGTCGGTGGCGGGTTCATCCGGATGCCCGCGATCTACTATCTGATCGGGGTCCCGCTGGCTGTCGCAGTCGGGACGAGTCTGTTCGGGGCATTGATGTCCGGCGCTATCGGTGCCTTCTCTTATGGGCTCTTGGGCGTGATCGACCTTGGAGTCGTCACCGCCCTACTCGTTGGCTCCGCACTGGGTGCCCGGATCGGCTCGGCCGCGACCGCCTACGTCGACGAGGACGACGTGACCATCTACTTCGGCCTCATGCTACTGTTGGCCAGTGTGGCCGTTGGGTTTGGTGAACTTGCGACTTGGCTCGACATGCCCATCTTCCGCAGGGTGAGTTTCGTTCTCCTCATCAGCTCCGCTGTGTTCGTCACGCTCGTCATCTTCTATTTCGGTGCGCGTGCCGTCCGGAACGATCCAACGGCTTCGGCCGCGACACCCGACCACGGCGACTAACTGATCAAACCGAGCCCGTTCGTGTCAGTCACTTCGCTCAGGCTTTCCGCTCGGGGGGCACCAACAACACGTTCCCACCAGACCGTGCGACGATTTCTTCCGAGACACTGCCGAGTAACAACCGCCGGAGACGGCTGTGTCCCCGGGACCCGAGCAGGACCGTCGCTGGTTCGTAGGCGGCCTCGGCGGCGAGGATTTCCGCCGCTGGGTCCCCCTGCCGGATCTCTGTCTCAATCTCGATTCCCCATTGTTCGAGTTCGGACGCGAGTGAGGCGAGCCTCGCCGCCCCGTCGGCGTTCTCCGGGTCGGGATCTTTCGGCGTTCGCACGTGTACGAGCAGCACCTCCTCGGTCGCATGGCGGAGATACGAGAAGGCGTCGAACGCCCGTGCGGCGTTCTCCGAGAAGTCGGTAGCGAACAACATCCGCCGAAAGAGGTGTTGTCTGATCACGTCGGGGACCTCCGCCTCGCGCTCGATTCGGTTGACCAGTAGCGGGACGACGCTGGTCCGAGCGAGGTTTCGGGCAGTCGATCCGATGACACGGTTTACCAGGGGGCTCTCCCCGCGGGAACCGACGACCGTCAGGTCAGCACCCACCGTACTCGCAATCCCATTGATGCGTCTGTGTGGCGTCCCACGCACGACGTGTATCTCGACCGCGAACCCAGCGTCTTCGATGACCGATCGGTACCGCGACAGCGCACGTTTGCGCCGTTTCTCGAAGTTGATCCCCGGCATCCCTCTGTGAACGTTCGAGGGGATTACCGTCACGAGATGCATCTTCTCGACCCCGATACGACCGAGACACTCCAGACACGTCTCGTTCTCGATGGCTGCCTCACTCGCAGCCGACAGGTCGGTTGCACAAACCGCTTTCATAGGTACAGTACGGATCGGGCCTACAATATTGTTTTGTTTTTTCAATACTATTTGCGGTGAAACACGGGCGTACTATCGAACGAGAGACAGGATGGTGGGTTTACTGCAGGCACTGTCCGGAACTGGCGTTCGCCCGTCGAGCGTTTCTTGTTCGTTCGTGGTTGTAGCAGCCTCTAGTCGGCCCGAGGAGTGTGAGACGCGTGGAGACTGCTGGCCCGACGTTGAACGCAGTCTCCGTGTTCTGCACACTGCTCCTACCCGCGTCTTGATAGGTTACTTAGATGTGTCCGATGGTGCACAGTGTGTCTCTTCCACGAGGGAGTGATCGATCGTTGGCGGTCTCTGTTCCGGTAGGTCGTCGGTTCCAGTATCACTCCTGGGTGTACACGGTATGAACCGTTGTCACTTCTTCGTTGCCGCCGGCGCTACTTCGTTAGCTGGTCGTAATCGGCGCTACGGTGAGTCGCCGAACTCCCGCAACTTCTCCGCGTGCGTTTCGACGAGCGTCCGGAACGATTCGATTTCGGCCGTTTCCTTGATCTCTTTGCCCGATCGGTCACGGATGCGTGCCTTGATGTGTTCGAGCGCCGCCGGATCGTTATCTGCCACCTCTTTTGCGACCGCAAGCGGGTCGTCGATGACCCGCGAGATTAGGCCGATCCGGAGCGCCTCCTCGCTGTCGAGCACCCGACCCGACAGCGAGAAATCGAGCGCATCACCCATTCCCACGATCTCGGGTAAGCGAACCGTTCCACCCCACGACCCGAACAACCCGAAGGTCACGCCCGGTTCACCGAACGTTGCCTCGGGGGTTGCCACCCGAATATCGCAGGCGAGTGCGAGTTCGATCCCGCCGCCTCGAGCGGCCCCGTCGATCCCCGCGATGACGGTTGCGGGACTGTTTTCGATCGCGTCGGCCGTCCGCTGGCCCTGTCGAACGAACGGTTCGACGTTCCCTTCGGTTGCGAGGGTCCCAACGGTCCCGAGGTCCGCTCCGGCGCAGAACGCCTCGCCGGCGCCACGTAGACAGATCACTGGTGCCCCAGGGTCGCTCACAGCTGTTTCGAGCGCTTCGAGCCCCGCCAGCGTGATCGCGTTCCGCCGGTCCGCTCTGTCGAGAGTGACGATGCGAACGTCGCCTTGATTATCGATGCCGATCATTACCACATGACCGACCGTGATGGCGGTAAGTGCTACGATCTGATCGGTCGGACTGCTCCGCACATCCGGTACCCTCCGGTCGATTCGGTGACGGATCGGTATATCGACTCTTTCCAAACTGATTTGGCTCTCCCGTCCCTACACGGCAGTAGATGGACGAAACCGCGCACGCTCGGGCCGCGTTCCGCGAGGGGATCGGCGACATCGTTCCCGACCCCCTTCGACGACGCCTCGAGGGAGTGCTCGAGTCGGCGTCGATGACTCCTGGTGCACTCACGGTATTGGCTGCGACGACGCTCGACGACGCCGCCGACCTCGATATCGCTGCACGTCGCGGCGCCGGCGTCCAGATGAGCTACGAGGGGCTTCGACTCTCACGCGATCTCATTCACACGGATCCGTGGGCGAACGGCGATCGAACGGAGGGCGATCTGAACGCGATCGCCGCCGAGGTGCTCGTCGCTCGCGGGTTCGAATACCTCGCCCATACCGGCGTTGCGATGGATGTCGTGGAAGCTGTCCGGCAGTTCGGACGCGACCAGACGCACCGCGAAAACGCGACCCAAGCCGAGCGGACGTCGCTCGACCGGCAGTTGGAAGCGGCGTTCGTCCGCATCGCGGTCCGTGCAGGTGCCGACGTCGCGCTCGGGTCGATCCCCGATCAGATCGACGGGGTCGCCGACGAACTCGCCGCGGAGTTGAGTACCGATCCGCTGCCGCGCTCGGAAACGGCGCTCGTCGGCGTCCCCGAGCGCCTTTCGACCGCGATAGCGAGCCCAGACACCACTACACCCGGCGAGTTTTCACAATCCTCCGGGACGTAGTGTGAGTCCGTGGCGCTGGCGAAACCGTCCCACGGCTGCAGTAAATCGAAACGACTAACAGTAAAACCCGGCTACCAGAGAGTGCCTGCCTGGGTAGCTTAGCGGTAAAGCGCGTCCTTGGTAAGGACTTCGCCGATATTAGGGACGCGCGGTTCCATTTCAGGGGACTCAGGCCCTCACACCCCATTTTGCGTCTTCTCTGAAAGAGAAACAAGGTGTGAGCAAATGGTCGAAAACGCTAAGCAACGAACAGACCGCAGTATTGCGATTTCGAGTGTAACTCAGGAACAGAGTGCAACGACCCCGAGTGTAACACGAGGGGAGTGTTGTTCCTTTGCTCGGAGGCTCGAATGACTTACCAAGGCGACCCCCTCGACAATCTTCCCTCGGAAGTTGGTGAGGATGCGGGCATCCTTCCAGCGCCCGAACCCATCGAGTTCCCGTTCCCTCTCGTGAGCAAACGGACGAAGGAGGACTTGGAGAAGTTCGGCGTCAACGTCGCGGAAGATTACCGCGACTTCAAACAGGAGGTGCTGACGTGGCTCGCCACCTACGGTAAGAACCCCGAGAAGGGCGAGGGACTGGCCGATACCACGCTGAAGTCTACTCACTACAAGCTGGAAACGGTCTTCCGCTGGCTTTGGGACTACGAGGAGCGGTACACGACGGAACTCACTCCGGCGGAGGCAGACCGATTCATCCGCCTCCTGAATATGTCCGACTCGATGATTGATTCCAGCGTCCTCCACCACCTCAAGGTCATCAAGCGGTACTTTAAGTACCACAACCACACGCACGGGACTGATTGGGACTGGGAACCCGACCTCGACCTCAGCCAAGCGAACGGCGAGGAACGTGACTACCTACATCGAGGGGCATTCAAACAGCTATACAGCGCCGCCCTCGAATACGGGTCGGTCAAGAGCTATCACTCGGTGACGCCCGAGGAACGCGACCGTATCAAGACCTACCTCGCTCGGCTTGAGGGAGTTCCGAAGGAGAAAATCGGCCCTGAGGAGTTCAAAGAGGCGAACTCGTGGAAAGTCCCGTCGCTTATCGCAGTCACGCTCGACACCGGGCTTCGACCCATCGAGGTGGGGCGGGCGTCGGTGGACTGGGTTAATCTGGAATCCCACGAGCTGAACATTCCAAAAGAGGAATCCACGAAGAACGAGGCGTACTGGAACTGTACCCTCAAGAATCGGACTGTCAACGTCCTGAATCGCTGGCTCGATGAGCGGGCGACCTACGAGAAGTATCAAAACCGAGACGAACTGTGGCTCACGAAGAAGGGCACGCGGTACAGCTCGAAATCGTGTAACTACCTCCTGCGCCGACTCATCGAGGAGGGGAACGTCTCGATTCCGAAGAACAAGGACGTGACGTGGTACTCTATCCGGCACGGCGTAGCGACTCATTGGGCGAATCACGTCGGGCCGCACCACGCCAAGGAGCAACTTCGCCACAAGAGCGTAACGACGACGATGAAATATCTACATTCAGACTCGGAAACGCGGTCGTCGGCGGTAGAACAAATCTGGTAAGCTGATTAGCAGTTTTCACATTTTTCGTCAGGGATTGGTGGAAATAGCGGGTGTCGGTAGAGTAATGGGGATTACACTAATCATCCTCGCATATGTCTCGGACTATCCGACTCTCCGAAGACGAGCGTGAGGAATTGGTAGCAGACATAGACCCTGAATTTCCCAAGTACACGACTCAGATAATGAATACTGCAAATCAGAACTCTCAGGGGACACGTCCTACTACGGTCGGCCAGCTCAACGAGATTATTGAGGAATACAAAGAGCAGTACCCGGATGGTGATTTTGGGGATTGGAGACAGTTCTACTTTGAGAATTATGACGGAGACGAGAATATCGAGGAAGCGACGGACAAGGTGTTCAATATGGTCGTGAAAATGAGAGAAGCGGCAGAAGAAATTGACCGAGAGATGGTTAATCGTTGGGTCAAGGACTTGGTTCTATATAAGACGTACACCGGGCTTGGGCGCAATGAGGAGGCAATTCTGAAGAAGTTATCTGAAGAATACGATTTACCCTACGAGCTTGGAACAGCAGAAGACGAATCGAAAGGGATTGACGGCTATCTCGGAAGCCAGCCTGTCTCAGTCAAACCAATCACGTACAAGCAGAAGGCGAGACTACAGGAAGACATAGATGCTCCAATCGTCTATTACGAGGACTACTCAACAACTAATGCTCTGAAGTTACATTTAGACGAACTCGATGAGGTTATGCGCTGAACCGCTCTCACGAAAAGTTAAGGGGGTAACGCGGGGAAGTCGTACTTAATGGAGACGACTCATCGCATCGTTACCGGAGACTCTCGCTCACTTTCAAAAATAGACGACGACTCCGTTGAACTGGTCGTTACTTCTCCCCCTTATCCAATGATTGAGATGTGGGACGAGCTATTCGCTGAACTCAATCCGGAGATAACAGCTTCTCTCGAAGCGGGAGAAGGGCAAGCCGCCTTCTCTCAGATGCACGAGGAACTTGAGAGGGTCTGGAAAGAGGTCAGTCGGGTACTGGTCGATGGTGGCATCGCGTGTATTAACATTGGTGATGCAACACGGAAAGTGGACGGAAGCTTTCGCGTTTTCCAGAACCATTCTCGAATTATCAACGCTTTCGAAGACCTCGGCTTCGAGCCTCTACCTGAACTTCTGTGGCGCAAACCCGTTAATTCGGGAGCCAAGTTTATGGGTTCAGGTATGCTCCCACCCAATGCCTACGTAACGCTGGAACACGAGTATATCCTCGTCTTCCGTAACGGAAAGGATAGTCGAACCTTCGAGCCGGGGTCGGAGCGACGCTACAATTCGGCGTACTTTTGGGAAGAAAGGAACCAGTGGTTTTCGGACGTTTGGATGGAAATTAAAGGGGAGCTTCAAGCTCTTGAACAAAGCGAATTAAGAGAGCGTTCTGCGGCGTACCCATTCGAGATACCGTATCGACTCATCAATATGTATTCTGTCTATGGAGACACGGTACTTGACCCGTTTTGGGGAACAGGCACGACCTCATTCGCCGCGATGGTCGCGGGGCGAAATTCCGTCGGATATGAATTGGACGAGGAGTTCGTACAGTTGTTCAAGCAACGAGTCGAAGACATTCCGGAATACTCGCGTGAGGTCGTCAAACAACGATTAGACGACCACAAAGAGTTCGTCGAGGAGCGTCTGTCCGAGGGGAAGGACTTCAAATATCAGGCTGATAACTACGACTTCCCCGTCACGACGAAGCAAGAGAAACCGATTCAGTTCTACTCTGTCTCGGATGTTCGAGAAACTGAGGATGGATACGAAGTGTCACACAACCCCGTGGAGGATACGGATGTCCAGATTGAAGAAAACAAACAGGGTGGCGAAGTAGCTTCACTTTCGGATTTCTAACCGGTTTTCGTCGCTTTCAGAGTTGCTTGACGGACAACCAAATAGACACTTTGATTGAGTGGTTCACCGCATCGAGGGGGGAGCTTCGGGAAGGTTCCAATTGCGGCATTGGCACGTCACGGTACGGCACGCCCGGTGGCTTTCATCACATTCTTATACGGCTGTGTAATAGAATCGAGTGCAGAAGGCGGAAAAGCGGGGTGTACGCACCCTGAGTGCCTGGGTAGCTTAGCGGTAAAGCGCGTCCTTGGTAAGGACGAGAGCCCGGGTTCAAATCCCGGCCTAGGCTTGAACCGTCGCGGCCACGCGTTTTTGCGACTCCATCGTATCTGATCAAACCACTCCGTCCTCGTCTATCACATACGCATTTCGATATTTACCACAATGTAGCGGATCTATACATGCAATATTCGTCTGCGTGAGTCAGTAATACCGACATTCTTCCGTTAGCGATTGACTTCGAATACATAGATTTATTCCGACAGGTGTCTATATAAGATCGGGTGGATCAACAATGGCAACTGAATCCTCAGAAGAGACGACCGACTTGGAGACGGAACGCGAGAGTACCGCGAGCGGCTTGGACCCGAACGTTGCAGGGGCGCTAAGCTACTTGCTCGGCCCGATCACCGGTATTTTGTTTTACGTATTGGAGCCGGACGACGAGTTCATCCGGTTTCACGCCGCACAGAGCACGATCGTCTTCGGGGGGCTGTTCGTGGTCTCGGTCGTGCTTTCCGTCGTGATGACGGTGCTCGCGTTCGTTCCCGTCATCGGCTGGATCTTCGGGGCACTCGTCGGGCTCGTGAGCCTCGTCGTCTCGCTCGTGGGCGTCGTCGCGTGGCTTTTTTTGATGTACAAAGCCTACTCGGGAGCGATGTACGAAGTGCCGTTCGTCGCGCCGCACGCGCACCGGTACGCCGAAACGTGAGACGCCCACGAAGGGCCGCCGGCCGCTCCCGACTGCGCCCCGACTACTCGTAGCCCATATTGGGGTCGAGTTCGACGCGGCTTTTCGCGAACGTGCCGGTCCCTCTCGCCAATTGATTCCGCTCGTCGTCGTAGAGGACGCCGTCTGCGATGAGCTGTTTCGGGTGGTCGTTGACGACGGTTGCCTCCGCGACGAGATCGCCGTCGGTGACCGGTCGCATAAGCTGGAGGTGAAAATCCGTCGTGAGTACGAACACGTCCTCGACGAGCGAGTTCGCGGCGAAGAACGTCGCGTCGTCGAGCGCCTTGAAATAATAGGAGCCGTGAACGCCGCCGCCGGCGTGGTGGTCCGATTCGTCGACGCCCAATCGAATTTCGGCCTCGCCGGGGCCGGTCACGGAGAGCGTGATATCGAGATGATCGTTGCACGGGGTGCCGTGATACATCCGTTCGAGCTTTCGGTAGTGATCCATGTCCCGAATCGATGGCCGACGGTCTTATCGGTTCCCGTCCTCGGGGGTCCCTCCGTGATCTGCCACGATGGTTTATACGGCGGCCGATCATATGTCCGATATGCGAATACTGGTCGTGGGCGGAACCGGATTCATCGGCACGCATCTCTGTCGGGAACTCCTCGATCGCGGCCACGAGGTGACGGCGCTGTCGCGGTCACCGGACGACGGCGATCTCCCTGAGGATGTGCGGACGGTGATGGGGGACGTGACGGCGTACGACTCGATCGAACGGGCCTTCGAGGCCCAAGACGCGGTCTTCAACCTCGTAGCGCTCTCGCCGCTGTTCCGACCCGCAAGTGGGAACGAAATGCACTACCGCGTCCACGAGGGCGGCACGGCGAACGTCGTTCGAGCGGCCGAGGAACACGGTGTCGGCTTGATCGTCCAGATGAGCGCCCTCGGTGCCGATCAGAACGGCGAGACGGCGTATATCCGTTCGAAGGGATTGGCCGAGGGGGTCGTCCGCAGTTCGGAGTTAGAGTGGGTCATCTTTCGTCCCTCCGTCGTTTTCGGCGATGGCGGGGAGTTCATCCCCTATACGAAACAGCTCGCGCTCCCGTACGTGACGCCGCTCCCCGGCGGTGGAAAGACGCGATTCCAGCCGATCTGGGTGAATGATTTCGCCCCGATGCTCGCCGACGCTGTCGACGGCGGCGATAGAGGCAGTGACGGAACAGGCGAAGACGAAAACGGCGATAATCCCCACGTAGGCCACGTCTACGAGATCGGCGGTCCAGAGGTGCTGACGCTAGCGGAGATCGCCGAACTCGCACACGGTGCGGACGGTCGATCCGTCGGAATCGTCCCGATCCCAATGTCACTCGCGTCGGTCGGGCTCACATCGCTCGACTTCGTCCCCGCGTCGGTACTCGACGCCCTTCCGGGAGTCCCGAGGATGGGCTCCGATCAGTACCGATCGTTGCGCTTCGATAACACGGTGGTGGAAAACGACGTAACCGCGTTCGGGGTCGATCCGGACGACCTACTCACCCTGGCCGAATATCTTACACCGAACGCCGACTAGTCCGAATGATCGAATGATGAACACCAGTGTCGGCTCAGTGTCTGACGTTGGCCGAAAGCTTATCAGGTCCGTGGGTCCGTATTCGGACAAGGACTGATATGAAACTAGCAATGATCGGCTTCGGGCAGGCCGGCGGGAAGGTTCTCGACCGGTTCCTCGAGTACGATTCCAGCCGAGGGACCGGCATCATCGGCCACGCCGTTGCCGTTAACTCTGCCAAGGCTGACCTGATGGGTCTCGATTACGTACCGAACGAGAATCGGGTTCTCATCGGCCAATCGGTCGTGAAGGGACACGGTGCTGGCACCGAACCGGAACTGGGTGAACAGTGCGCAAAGGAGGACATAGAAGAGATACAAAGCGCGATCGATCAGATGGTTTCGAGCGAGATCGACGCGTTTCTCGTTATCGCCGGACTTGGCGGCGGGACCGGCAGTGGCGGCGCGCCCATTTTGACCGAACATCTCCAGCGTCTCTACATCGAACCCGTGTACGGCCTCGGTATCCTCCCGAGCCGCGACGAGGGCGGCATCTACAATCGGAACGCAGCCCGGTCTTTCCAGCAGTTCGCCGAGGCCGTCGACAACCTGTTGACATTCGACAACGATTCGTTCAAAACCGGCGGCGAGAGCCTCGATCAAGGCTACGCCGAGATCAACAAGGAGATCGTCACCCGATTTGGGGCGCTCTTTTCGGCCGGTGAGGTCGACGCGCTCGGCGACAACGTCGCCGAAAGCGTCGTCGACGCCTCCGAAATCATCAACACGCTCGGCGATCACGGGATCTCAAGCGTCGGCTACGCGAGTGAGCCCGTCGACCCCCACAAGGAGAGTAAAGGGCTACTCGATCGACTTCGCGGCGGAAACGAGGAAAACGGCTTCTCGTCGTCGGGCGACGCGACCAACCGGATCACCTCGCTCGTCCGGAAAGCGACGCTCGGGAAGTTGACACTTCAGTGTGAGGTCAGTAGCACCGAGCGGGCGCTATTGTTGGTCTCTGGGCCACCGGATGCGCTCAACCGCAAGGGAATCGATAAAGCACGCAAATGGCTCGAAAACCAGACGCAGTGTATGGAAGTCCGAGCGGGCGACTATCCGCTTCCCAACGAGCAGAAAGTGGCCGCGATCGTGGTTCTAGCCGGCGTCACCGACGTGCCCCGCGTCAAGGAGATGCAGCGAATGGCGATCGAGGCCGAAGAGCGACGCGAGGAACTCAAATCGCAGAGCGAGGGAGACTTAGAGGACCTCTTAAAATACGGCGACAATGAGCAATAAGAGGACAGTCGTCGCCGCATCGGTCGCGGTGTTGTTGATCAGTGCGCTGTTTTCCGGCTCCGCAGTCGCGGTGCAGAGTTCCCCGGATGATCTCCCCGAAGAGTCGGAAGTCGGGACCGAGTTCGAGGCGACTTTCGAGGTAACCGATCTGTTCGATGAGTTCGAGCGGTGGACGCTGCTCTCGAGTACGGAACTCGATAACGCCACGTGGACGATTAGACAGTTCAACCAAGCCGGCGACGAGACCTCGCGTGAGGATATCGACGGACAGAACGCGACCCAACAGGTCGATCTCGATGACGGAACGGCTACGGTCGAAGTTCGCGTAACGGGCACAACGCCCGAGATCGAGACGTTCAGCTACGATCCGCCGGACAGATTCGTCGCGGCGAACTTCACGTTACAGCGCGAGGGCGGTTCCGAACGGGCGATTAGCACTCACGAGAGCCACCACTACACCCAAGAGAGCAAGGAAGCACGAGGTGAGATCGATCGCGCACGCGATACGGTCGGCGAGTCGGGACCGGACGACGCCAGATCGTCGCTCGATAGCGCGATCTCCGCTTACGAGAGCGGGAACTTCGAGAACGCGATCAACAACGCCGAGCGGGCCGAAGACGAGGCCTCGGAGAGCCAACTTATTCGAAACGCACTCCTCGGCGTCGGAGCCGTCGTCGTCCTCGCGATCCTCATCGGGGGCGGCTACTGGGTGTATAAATCCAGACAGCAGGGTCCGAGTCGCTTGAAGTGATGGACGTTCTCGTCCCGTTCGCGGCCGGCGAGCCGAAGACGCGGCTCGCGAACGTCCTAGAACCGAACGAACGAGCCGAGTTCGCCCGAGCGATGCTCCGCGATGTCTGTACTGCGATCGACGAGGCAAAAGCATCTCCCACGGTCCTCTCGACTGCACACATCGATTCCGAGTGGCCGGTCATCGTCGACGACCAACCGTTGACCATCGCTGTTAACGATCGATTGGATCCCCCGATCGCCGTCGTCATGGCCGACCTCGCGCTCGCCACGCCGGACGCGCTCTCTCGACTGTTCGAGTCCGAAGGACTCGTCGTCATCGCCCCGGGACTCGGCGGTGGGACGAACGCCCTCGTCGTCCGTCACCCAGATTTTTATACGGATTATCACGGCGCGTCGGTGACCGACCACCGGCGGATCGCGTCGGAGATCGGCGCCGAGACGGAAACGGTCGATTCGTTCCGTCTCGCGGTCGATATCGACGAGCCCGACGACCTCGCCGAACTGTTGCTCCACGGCACCGGCGAGGCCTCCGAGTGGCTCCGGTCGGCCGGCTTCGAACTCTCGGTTACCGATGGGCGCGTAACTGTCCAGCGACGCACGCGATAATGTGAGTCTCTCGGATAGCGATTGTTTTAATGCCCCCTCCCACCGATGAGGGTACGTGTTTGGCGCGGAGGAATACGGGGTCGATCTCGAAATCTCGACGACGGACGTAGACCGGTTGGTAGACGTCACGCCGTCCGACGTAGAACCGACCGACGAACTCTCGTTTGCGCGAAACGTGTTCGTTCCGCTGACGACCGCGTGCCGGTACACCTGTACGTACTGCACCTACTACGATCCACCGGGGGCGGCGTCGCTTTTGTCCCCCGACGAGATACGCGAGATCTGTGAGAGGGGCGCGGCGGCCGGCTGCACCGAGGCGCTGTTCACGTTCGGCGACGATCCTGACGACCGATACGTCGAGATTCACGAGCGACTCGCGGAGTGGGGGCACGATTCGATCCACTCGTATCTCCGGGAAGCCTGTGAGATCGCCCTCGATTGTGGTCTTCTCCCGCACTCGAACCCCGGCGATCAGACCCGCGAACAGATGGAGATAGTCGCCGACGTGAACGCGTCGATGGGCGTTATGTTGGAGACGACGGCCGAAGTGCAAGCACACGGCGGCCCACGCGCGAAAGAGCCCGGTCAACGCCTCGCCACGATCGCCACCGCCGGCGAGTTAGGGATGCCGTTTACTACGGGGATCCTCGTTGGAATCGGCGAGACGATGTGCGACCGTGCGGAGAGTCTCCTCGCGATTCAGGAACTGCACGAACGATACGGTCACATCCAGGAGATCATCGTCCAGCCGGTCGTCCCGAACGATCGCTGGCGCGACGAGTCGCCGGATCTCGAGACGATCCGACGCGTGACCGCCATGGCTCGGGTCGCGTTGTCCCCGGAGATCAGCATCCAATCCCCACCGAACCTCGCACCGGTCGAGGACCTCCTCGACTGCGGGGTCGACGATTTCGGCGGCGTTTCGCCGGTCACCGACGATCACATCAACCCCGAGTACGCCTGGCCGGCGCTTCGGGAACTCGAAGAGATCGCCCAGTCGGCCGATGTACCGCTCGTCGAGCGCTTACCCGTCCACGAGCGATACGTCTCCGAGGAGTGGATCTCGTCGCGAATCGAAGCGGCGATCGAAGCCGAGGATTCGGCTGGGCGACGGTATCGGTCGCTGTTGGGTAACGCGGCCTAGATCGCGCCGTACTCCGATCCGTCGAGGATCGCCTGTACGTCTTCGAGTGCGAGCGTTTCGACGAGTGCGGTCGCGCGCCCCTCGAGGAGCGCGAGACCGTAGTCCGGCTCAGTCTCCACAACCGACAAACCGTCCGTTTCTTCCGCGTGGGATTCGATCGCCGAGACGGCTGTCGAGAGCAGTTCCTGTTGTGTCTCTTCGAGTTTCGATTGGGCCTCCTCCACGAGTGCTTGTGCTTCCTCTTGATCCATCTCGCCTTCCTCGACTCCCTCTTGGGCTTCTTTTTGGGCCGCTTGTACGTTCTGTTGAGCGTCCTCGAGTTCCGATTGGTCGACATCGGCGACGACCATCACTTCGAATGCGTTCTCGGAGTCGTCGGTTCCATCGACACCGGACCCATCCGCGTCGGATCCGTCCGACCCGTCGTTCGCGAAGCTACACCCGGCGATCGAGAGCGAAGCTGCCGTTCCACCGATGCCGAGCAGCTTTCGTCTTGAGACTGGCGGTTCCATCGCATAGGTCACAGAAGCGGGCACACCTAAGACTGTTGACGTGCGCGTCGAAAGGGTTCGATCAACGGCAGCTGCGAACTCACAAAAGCGGCGTTCCGTCGGCCTTCGGCCCGAGCATCGGTCCGAACGGACCGTCGCCGGGATCGATTCGGCGGCGCATTTCGTAATCGGTCGATCGCTCGACGGGAGCACGACCGATCGAGGTGATCATGTCGACGTACTCTTGTACCGATCGGAACTCGCCGTAGCCACCGCCGGCCCGCTTCGTGATCTCCTCGGAGAGAATCGTCCCCATAAAGTCGTCCGCGCCGCAGGTGAGCATCTTCAACCCCTGTGCGTCGCCGTATTTGACCCACGACGACTGGATGTGATCGACGTTGTCGAGATACAGCCGCGAGACGGCGATCATCAGTTCGTCCTCGTGAATCGATGCGCCGTTCTCGACCATCCCCTGTTCTTTCAGCGGCGTCTCTTGGTGGATGAACGAGAGTGGGACGAACTCAGTGATAGCGCCGGTTCGGTCCTGTAACTCGCGGATTCGGTCGAGATGTATCGCCCGGTGGGCCTCGTTTTCGACGTGGCCGTACATGATAGTCGCCGTGGTATCGAGCCCGACGGACGCAGCGGCTTCCATCGCTTCGAGCCACTCGTTTGTCCCGACCTTTCCAGGGCAGATGACCTCCCGAACTTCCTCGACGAGAATCTCGGCTGCGGTGCCAGGAACCGAATCCAACCCGGCGTCACGCAACCGTTCGAACACGTCTTCGTAGCTCCAGTCGGTTCCACGGCAGGCGTGGTAGGCCTCCTCGGGCGTCATCGAGTGGACGTGAACGTCGTCGACGCTCATCGCCTCGATCTGCTCGACGTACGTGCCCGGATCCACGTCGTAGGCCTCCGGCGATTTGTAGTTGTACTCGCCGTTGAGCCCCGACAGAATCTCGTGGTGTTCGTCGTCGAGGGCGAGCGCCGGATGGAGTCCGGAGACCGAACAGACCTCGTAGATACCGCGTTCGACGGCATCTTGGACGATCTCTCGCGATTCGCTTGGCGTCTTGGTGAACCCGTTGTTCTCGCCGTCGTGGGTCGATTCGAATCGCTGTGCCGCGTCCTTGAAGTTACAGAACAGACAGCCGACGTTGCAGGCGGTCGTGACGTTGTTGTTGAGGTTGACGACGAAGGTGACCTCGTCGCCCACGACATCCGCGCGGCGTCGATCGGCCGTTTCGAGTACCTGCTCCTTTCGCGCAACGTCGATCCCCGGCGTGTCGGTCCCCGTCGTCAGCAGTTCGGTCGCGTCGTCGACGTCGAGTCGAATCCCCGTTCGAGCCTTCTCGAGAGCGTTTTCGAACGACTGGTCAGTCTCGGGTTGGTGGTCGAATTCGAACCCCTCTCGCGGGACGTTTGTCGACGCCTCGAACGCATCCATATCCCCTCTCCCGACTGAAAGGTAATAGGGGTTATCGTCCACCCAGATTTCTTCCGGGGACGATATTGCCTACCACGATATCGAGGATTCTTCGCTCCCGGTTCCCTGCCTTAGTGGTCTCCGAGCTCGGTCTGTTCGACCGCCGAACGAATCGCCCCGCACGTCGACCACGATAGACGGGTCGGGGGTGGAAACTCGCCGTGGTCTCTGAAGTACCGCGACAAGAACGTCCGAGTCGTGGAGTCGCTCGGATAGCCGCTACCGACCTCGCCGAACTGCTCGCAGAGGGAGTCGACGTGCGCCTCGCGTTCGCTTTTAGCGATGATACTCGCCGCCCCGACGAGGGGATCAGATTCATCTGCGCGGTGCATCGCATCGACCGAGACGAACGTTTCTATCCGGGATTCGACGCGGGTTCCGAATCGACCGGCATCCACGTCTCCTGCGTCGCAGAGACCGGAATCTCCAGGTTGTACGACGATTTCCGCTGCACTCGCGTGTGCTGAAACCGTGAGATCGTTCATGTTTCCGGCATCGATCCGTGCCGGCGTGATCTCCGCGATGCCGATCTCGACGCGCGGGCTCTCCCGGAGGCGGTCCGCGATCGCCTCTCTCCGTCGCGCGGACAGACGCTTCGAGTCGTCGATTCCCTCCGGAAGCTCCGCTTTTGGCGCCCGTATCGCCGCTGCGAACATCGATCCTAGTACCGGCCCTTTACCCGCCTCGTCGACACCGAACTCCATGACGGCGTTTCACGCAGTGACGATAAAACGGTTGTTCAACCGCTCGGAAATCGTCCGATCACCGTCGTCGACGCGGAATGAATATCCACCCAACGAGGCCGGTGACGACGAGCAACGCGATCAGCGCCGCAGTCGGCCGATCGAGCATGGACTCGTCGAAAGCGAACGGTTGGCGTTCGCCCGATTCATCCGAGCCCTCGCTCGTTTTTTGTACGGCGGTTTCTCCCGTTTCGTCCGGCTCCCTCGAGTTCGGGTGGTCTACCGAATCGGTCCTCGGCTCCCCGGTCCGTTCTGGCGCGATCGGACCGGCGATGACGAACTGCGAGAATCCCGGCGTTTCGGCTTCGACGAGGACCTCCCCATCGACGTCCGTCGCCTCCGTCGGGAGCGGCTGCCACTCGTCGGTACTGTCGGGCAGTCGATAGACCGATAGTTCGTGTGGACGGAGTTCGTTCTCGGCCAGCCACCCGGGATCGACGAAAGCCCGAAAGATCGCAGATTCGTTCCTGTACGCCGCCGGAACGGTGATGATCGACACTGAGACGACTCGGAGATCGTTCGGAAGTGGCGGCGATTCGCCGGCGGTCGAATCAAACTCCCACACGGATAAGTTACCGCTTGCCGAGTCGTTTTGCAAAACGATCTCGCGAATCGTCGGATCGCCGAGACCGATCACCGTTCCCGGCGCGTCCGGCGCACCGTCCTCGATTTCGACCCGCTCCTCGGCAACTGGATCCTCGGGGATGACGAATCCGCCACTCGTTTCCGCTCCGGGTTTCAGTTTCGGGACCGACCTCAGCTCAGAATCGGTCTCACCGGCATCAGATGCAGATCCATCGGCCGTGCCCCCGCCCGAAGCGGTTCTACCGCTACTCGCTTTTCCTCCACCGCCGGAGGAGCTTCCTACTGTTTCTGCTTCTGCTTCTCCGCCTGTTGTTGGGTCGTTGGACGCGTCGGAATCGACCGTCGACGTGGATCGTGTACCCGTCGTTTCGCTACTGCTGCTGTCCCCGGTCTCGTCAGTTTCGAGCGTCGGATCGACCTCGAATGTGGTTTGTGTACGATTCGTTCGTCTCGCTTCGTCGGTAACCGTGAGTTCGACGTCGTATGTCCCGTTCACCTCGAATCGCTTCGAGACCGCCTCCCCGTCGAGCGTCGCGACCGCGTTGCCATCCCGCGTTATTTCCCATCGGTACGCATCGATCGCTACACTTTCGTGCGCTGTCGAATTGGATCCGTCGAGGATAATCTCCCCATCTGGTGCGATCGCCGCTGGGTCGACACTCGCGACGGCATCCGGATGAATATACTCGACGGTATTCGCCGGGAAGGTCAGGTTTCTTTCGAACACGCCGGCCTCAAGTTGGGCGGATTCGGCGTTTGGTCCGTCGGAATCGGCGAACCGGAACGTCACCTCTTCGCCGGCCGCGCTGTCGATCCGGAGTTTGTCGTCGAAAGCTTCCTCACCGCCGTATCTCCCCTCGGAATCGACGGTGATCTCGCCTTCAGCCTCGCCGTTCACCACGGCAACTATGGTCGTTCCTGACGGGATCGCATTGCCGTCTTCGTCCACCGCCGTTCCGAAGAACGATGCCGGCTCGCCGGGGGCTCCATCGTCGGCTTCGACGGTTCCGAGCGGGATCCCACCGAGGCCTATGGCGGTTATTACTGTGAGACATGCCACGAGGCGTAACCCTACGTCGACTGACCGAGTTCTCCGGCCCGAATCGGCCGGCCGAATCATTCCTCTCCCCCATCATCGTCTCCTGAAAACGTTGGCGAGACGATCCGTCGAACGACGGGGGTGTCACCGCCGTCTTCGATCCGTATCCAGTAGGCGTCGTCGTGCTCGATCGGTTCGTCTGAACCATCGATTTCGATGCCCGCAGTACTGTCGTGAAGCCTATCGGTCCGGTTCTCGTCCCAGATGACGAACGTATCGCCCGCACCGCTGAAGTCGGTATCGACCCAGTTCGCGTCGGCCTCGAGGCCGCGCTGTCCGTGTGCGGAGATATCGTAGTTCGAACTTCCGAAGTGCCATCCGGGATCGAGTTCGATCGATTCGGTGTCGATCGACTCGTCCGCGGAGGTTGCATACTCGAATCCGATCCGGATACCCTCGTCGCCACCCCCTGCGTACGCGTAGTAGCCACGGTGTAGTTGATCGTGACCGATCCGGTGGGACTCGAGCGTGTCGGACGAGCCGTTCGAGGCGATCCCATCGTAGGTTCTCGTTTCGGGGTTCCACTGGGCGAGATCCCGTGGACCGTCTGCATCGACGTACAGCGTCGCCGGTTGCGATATCGATCCGGCCCGCCACGACCCGCTCGAACGTTCTATCGCCCGATGCACGAGCGTGACATCGGTTTCGCTTCGCTGGCTCCCGTCTGCGAATCCGATCGCTATCGCCGCGTCGGTTCCGGTCTCGACTGCATCTCTGTCGATCGTGGTCGGATCGAAGCGTACCGTAGCCGTCGGTTCGCTCCTGGTCGGCCCGATCTCGCCGACAACTGTGTCACCGAACCGGACCGAAACCGTCTCATCGGTGTTGGTGACGGCGTTTCCGTTCGCGTCCTCGAACCCGGCGAGTTCGACGACGACGTCGGTCCCCTCGTCCGATTCGATGCCGACGAACTCGTAGTCGGTCCGAACAGAGACGTTCGAAATCGCGTCGATCGGACCGGTAGCGACGACCGCGGTTTGCCCCCGGTTCGCCGCTCCAGGATCGTCAGCCAGCGACGTTTCGATGGCCGATGCGTCGGGGACGAGTCGCTCCTCGTGCGGCATCGCGGCGACCTCGATGTCGTATCGATCGACCACGTCGGCGTCGAGAGTGTACCGTCTGGTACCGTCCTCGAAATCCGTCGCTGTGAGCCCCCGCTCGATCATCCACGCGTTCTCCTGTCCGAGGTGGTCGTCCCCGCCGTATCCGGTCCCCTCCCACGGGTCAGTTGACGTCGGTGCTCCGCTGGCGGCATCGAAACTCACGTTTCCGGCGCCGCTTTTTCGCCTGAGCTCGAGATCCACCCGATCGATACGCTCGTCGGCAACGCCGAGGTCGACTTCGACTTCGATTCTGGCATCCCCGTCGACGTCGAAGTCGTCGTGAGCCGTCGTCGTGGCGAGCGCTACGTCGTCGGGGTAGACGGTGAAATTCGACACGCGCTCCGTAACGTCAGGGCCGGTGTTTCGCGACTGCGTCGCCGCCCCGGGGACGTCGATCACCTCGACTGACAGATCGAACACCCCGAGTCGGGCGTCGAGGTCACCACCTTCCTCGACGGCCATCCGATTGGTCCCGTCGGTTTCCGTCCAGATCCCGTCGTACGCGTAGTCGTCGTTCCCGCTCAGCGTGACGTTCACCTTCGCGGTCGGTATCTCGTTTCCGAAGCGGTCTTCGAGACCATCTATCCCGAGCGTTCGCCCCGCCGTGATTCCGACCTCGTCGCCCGACGCGATCCCGTCGAGTTCGAAGCCGTCCGAACTCGCCTCGCCGGGATAAATGTCCAAGACGACCGGTGATTCGGTTCGCACGTCGCCGTTGTCCGTCAACTCCGCGTTGTTTTCGCCCTCGACGTCCACCGTGAGAAAGTCGACACTCCGGTATCGATCCGCCGCCCGCTTCATCGATTCGGTCTCGACGGACAGTTGGATCCCGACGGCGACCGCCTCCCCCGAGACCAGTTTCGGCTCGCCGTCGACGGTGTTGATCGTGACTGTGATCTGATCGTCGTGGCCGTCCAACACGTTCGCATCGCCGGACGTGGTGACGTCTATACTGGATATGTTTTTGTTTTGAGTAGCTCTTTCAGCAGCGTTTACAATCCTTAGTCCAGCTTCATCACCCTCGCTAATTATATCTGGATTAACTGAAAGATTGATATTTTCTCCATCGTCAACGGTAACTGAATCACTTGAGAATGTTACAATAAAGACATCATCATCGAGTGTTTGCAGATTTTCACCGATCAAATCCTCATCAATAGTATCCGCATCAAACGAGATCGCTGCCTGTCCGTCGATACTGACCCGCATGACCGCTTCGCCGACGAGCCTGCCGCCCGCCTCGTCGGCCGCCACGCTTGCGATCGGAGTGGAATCGTACGCCACTGCGCTTCCGGCGACGGCGTCGGTTGCCACCAGATCCACGTCGACCGAGATCGTCGTCTCAGAGAGCTCGTTCCTCCCGTTCAGATCGGTGAGTTCGACCACGATCGCGTCGCCCGTCGTGTCAGTCGAGATGTCGATCTCGTCGCCAGTCGCGTCCGCGACGGCGGCGATCTCGAATTCCGAGTGATCGTCGTCGAGTTCGATTCGGATCGTATCGCCCTCCGCGGCCGTCCCGTTCGGGGTGAGCGTCAGCCGACCGCTCCGCGTCACCGATTCCTCGATTAGCATCTCGCTGGCGTCGTACTCGTAGTCTGCCGGTTCGACGCTCGATGCCGCCGCCGGCGATGCGAACGCGAGAGACATTGACAGGAGTACGCCCAGGCCGAGAAGCGCGATCCCGAGGCGCACGCCGTGATTACTGGTAGTCATGTACCGCCGTTCGACGGTCCGTCGTCACCGTCACGTTTCCCGCCCGAGATGTCACGTGATGCCGACGTTTCGATCGACGCGACACCGCGACGACCACGACCCTTCGATCGGATAGGTCGGTGCCCTCGGTCGATCGTATTCGATTCGGCATGCGAGCGAACTCTCGTGTGTTCCGACAGCCATAATTCCATCGCCGGATCTAATAGTACATACGTATAATATCTACCTAAAGTATATAATTTCGAAACGGAGGGTGAGTCGCGGATGTCGATCCACCGAGCGCCGCCACTATCGAGGCCGGTGCCCGCGTCAGTCGTCGAGTTTCGATTGGATGAGCGCCTCGAAATCCGTCTCCTCGTCGTGATACGCCTCCCGATGTCGGTATGCGAGTTGTCCTTTTTTCGTGATCTCGTAGAGTCCGCTGTTCGGTGCGGGACCGATGCGTTCGAGCAGTCCGTGATCGGCGAGCAGCGGCAACCGCGTGTTGATGTACGCGCGGTCGCGATCGATCTCGATCGCGATGTTGGCCGCGGTGTTGCGTTTCCCGTCGGAGAGCGCCTCTAATACGTCGAAGTCGGTCGGGGATGCCAATTTCATCGTCCAGTGGGGGTAGATTCGGGCGTTCCGACCGTTATACTATCGGCCGTCTCCCGCGAGCTACCGAGCGTTCGCTTTGACGTTCTCCGATGCCAATTCGAGCTGCTCTATGACCCGCTCGTGGCGTTCGATAGACCGTTCGAGGAACTCGCGGATCCGCGCGGGATTGTCAGCCACCTCGGGGTGCGTCGCAACGAGTAGATACTCCTCCATTGCGCGCATCGACGCTCCGTTGGCCGCCTGGATCGATTTGAGCACCGTCCAATCGACGAACTCGTCATCGTCTCCGTCTTCGGGACTCATCGTGTGTATCGATGGATACGAACGCGGGTTTTTATACCCGTTGTTTGTTTTTCCGTGCGATCTGTCGACATCGTCGCTCCTATTTCCCCACGGTCCCGTCGGTCGATGCTGCATCCGAAGCAGTGACCGGCGTTCCCTCCGGGTCGAGGCGGAATTCGGGCAGCAAGAACGGTTCCTCGACGCCTTTTACGTCGACCACGTCGAGCGCGGAAACGGATGCTCCGACGCCGAGGAGAGCCGAGAGACTCGGTTCCGTTCGCCCCTCGTCGCCGCTCACGAGTTCCTTTATATATAGCCCCCCCTCGCCGTGGACTTCGACCGTCGCAGTGTACTCGTCGATCAGCGACCCCTCGATTCCGAGGACGGTTCGTTCCCTGATGAGGTCTGCCCGTCGGTGATCGACGCGGTTCGGCGTCCGTTGCTCGACCTTCGCGCCCTCGAGCGCCTCGATTGCGGTATCGAACGACGCCTGGTCGACAGCGTCGATGAAGTCAACCGTCGCCCGATAAGTCTTCGACGCGTCGTGTTCTTTGACCCGTCCGATCATCTCGTGGGTGGCGAACGCCAGCCCCTCGATCTCGACCTTTCCGTCGGTCCCCTCGTTGACGGCCGCCCGGAGCTCGTCGAGGTCGACCATCCGACGGCGGGGTTCTTTAATTTCGAGGACGAACGGCCGACCCGATCCGAGCATCAGGGCATCGACGTCCTCGCGACCGGCCCCATGAAAGATCGCGTCCGTCCCGCGAAACGCGCTCAAAAACGGCGGGGCGACGAGTTCCTCGACGCTCTCGTCGAATTTGTCCCACTCGGTCTGTGGGATGTCGCGCTCGAGTTTCCGATATCGGCCGTAGATCGAGACCGAGTTACGCTGCACGTCGATTTCGTCGGCCTCTATATCGACGAGGAACTGCACGTCCGGTCTGTGAAAATCGACTTCGATCCCGAGTCGGCGGCCGATACGGCGACCGACCTCACGGTTGAGTTCGCTGCCGATGTCCTCGCCAGCATCCGGTTCGAAGCCCGCGTCGACCCGGAGGAGTCGGTCGTTTTCCTCCAGTAGGGGCGGGACTCGGCTGCCGACTTGATAGGTGTACAGTTCGGTTTCGCCGAGCGCATCGATGGCGCGCACCGCGAGGTCGTCGAACCGTTCGCAGAGCCCTTCGCAGACCCAACACGCGTCCGGTTCGGCGTACGGTTCGTCGTCGGCCAGCGCGAGCGTCGTCCGCAGCGCGCGACCGCGTTCGGCGTTGGTCAGTCCGAAACTCCGGTCGGCGACGGGGCGACCGAGGCAGGCGTCACAGATCGGTCCCGACGCCGAGAGTGCGCGCGTATCGTCGATCAGACTCATTGGGTAGATTCACCGCCGCGCGGCCTTCGGTGTTGTGTTCTCGAGGCGGTCAGGTGCGATAAATTCGGCTACAACGGATCCGACGCGGTCCCACCGAACGTTCGGATACGTCGGTTCGAACGTTTCGATTCTCTTTTATCACCCGTCTGCCGATACTTTCATTCCCTGGCGGGCGGTGAGTTATGTATGGCGATCACCACAGGAATCGTCCTCGCTGCGGGGGAGGGGACTCGGCTTCGGCCGCTGACTGCAAACCGGCCGAAGACCATGCTCCCGGCCGCCGACCGGCCGATACTCGAACACGTCCTCGACGTTCTCGTCGAGTGTGGTATCGAGCGGCTCTGTCTCGTCGTCGGCTATCGGCGCGAGCGCGTTCAGGAATACTTCGGCCACAGCTACCGGGACGTTCCGATCACGTACGTTCACCAACGGAAACAACTCGGCAGTGCGCACGCGCTCGGGACCGCGGCCGATGCCGTCGATGGTCCCGTCCTCGTACTCAACGGGGACCGCGTCATCGGCGAGCGAATCGTCGAGGACGTTCTCGAGAGATTCGACGGCGATCCCGCGCTCGCAGTGTTGGAACATTCGACGCCCTCCGAGTACGGTGCCGTTCGAACCCACGGCGATCGGTTGACCGAGTTCGTCGAAAAGCCGGATTCCGACGAGTTTCGGTTTATAAACGCCGGGGTGTATGCGTTCGATTCGTCCGTGTTTGACGCCATCGATCGGACCCCGCGACGCGATGGCGAACTTCAACTCCCCGACGTCATCGAGGAATTGATGAACGATGGGTCGGTCAAAGCCGTCATCACGGACGGGTTGTGGGTCGATGCCACGTATCCGTGGGATCTCCTCTATCTCATGCGCGAACTGTTCTCAAGGGGGCGAATCTCCCAACCGAAAGCCGACACCCGCGTCTGGGTGGCCGAGAGCGCTCGGATTCACCCCGACGCGACCCTTCAGGGACCGGTCGTAGTCGGCCCCGACTCGGAGATCGGAGCCGGTGCAGTGCTCGGCCCGAACGTCGCCGTCGGCAGAAACGCCACTATCGGCGCCAACGCGACGCTTCGGGACGTCCTCTTTGGCGGCGACTGCCGAGTCGAGGCCGGGGCGACGCTACTCGATTGCGTGGCCGGCGAGACGGCCAGTGTGGGCGCGGGAACGGTGGTTCCGGGCGGTCCCGGCGATGTTCGCGTCGGCGATACGGTCTTCGAGGATCAGCGCCTCGGTGCGGTGCTCGCCGATCGGGTTTCGGTCGGCGGCGGCGTCACCTTCTCTCCGGGGACGCTCGTCGGTGCTGGCGTCGAAATCGGACCCGGCGTGTACGCCAGCGGAACGATCGCCGACGAGACGGAGGTCGTCCGGTAATGTGCGGGATCATCGGCTGTGTCGGTCGCGGTGACGACACGCTCGATACGCTCGTTCACGGACTCTCCAAGCTCGAATACCGGGGATACGACTCCGCGGGAATCGCCCTCGCCGGAAACGGCTCGATCCAGATCCGCAAGCGAGCCGGCGAGCTCGATCGTCTCGAAGAGGCGCTAGGAAGCGAGAACGATCTGTCCGGCACGATCGGAATCGGCCACACTCGATGGAGCACGCACGGTCCACCGACCGACGAAAACGCCCACCCGCACGCCGACTGTACGGGGTCAATCGCGGTCGTCCACAACGGTATCATCGAGAACTACCAGTCGCTTCGTGACGAGCTCGAGGCCGACGGTCACGAGTTCGAGAGCGATACCGACACCGAAGTCGTCCCGCATCTCGTCGAAGCCGAACTCGACGCGGGAGCTTCCCCTGACGAGGCGTTTCGAGCGGCGATCGATCGGCTCGAAGGCAGTTTCGCGATCGCCTGCGTGCTCGACGACAGTGGCTCCGTCTTCGTCGCCCGGAACGACTCACCGCTCGTCTTGGGCCTCGGCGAGGAGGAGACGTACCTGGCGAGCGACGTGCCCGCATTCCGCGAGTTCACCGATCAAGTCGTCTATCTCTCGGACGGGGAGTTCGCGGAACTGTGGGCCGATGGCTGGCGAGTGACGGACGCCTCCGGCGACCGGATCGAGAAGTCGATCGAGACGATATCGTGGGATCCCGAAGATACGGGCAAGAGCGGCTACGATCACTTCATGCTCAAGGAGATCCACGAGCAGCCTCGGGCGCTCCGGCAGTGTCTCCGCGGGCGAGTAAACGAACTCGAGGGCGACGTGACCGTCCCGGAACTCGACGACCTCGAACTCGAACGCGTCCACCTCGTCGCCGCAGGGACGAGCTATCACGCTGCCGTCTACGGGTCACAGCTCCTGTGTGCCGCCGGGATCCCCGCACAGGCCCACTACGCACACGAGTACGCCATCTCTCCGCCGCCGCTCGAAAACGCGACCGTCGTCGGCGTCTCCCAAAGCGGCGAGACGGCGGATACGCTCGCGGCGACCCGGGAGGCCCGGCGACTTGGTGCGGAGACGCTCGCGCTCACCAACACGGTCGGTTCGACGATGGCCAGAGAGTGCGACAAGGCGTTCTACATCAGATCCGGCCCGGAGATCGGCGTCGCGGCGACGAAGACGTTCGCCGGCCAACAGACCGCGCTCAATCTGCTCGCGGAGGCCGCCACGCCCGGCCTCGGTGACCGCGATCTCGTCTCGGCGCTCAGAGATCTGCCGGGGAACGTCCAAGAGATCCTCGACGAATCGGACGCCGAAGCGGTCGCCGAGGCGTATCTCGACGCCGACGCGTACTTTTTCATCGGTCGCGGGCTGAACTTCCCCGTCGCGTTGGAAGGGGCGCTGAAAATGAAAGAAATCAGCTACGAGCACGCAGAGGGATTCGCCGCGGGGGAACTCAAACACGGTCCGCTCGCGTTGGTCACCTCCAAAACGCCCGTGCTAGCGACCGTCACCGGCGACGGGGAGTTCGCGAGAAAAACGATCGGAAACGTCAAGGAGGTCGAAGCGCGAGACGCGCCGGTCGTCGCCGTGACCGACCGCCGATCCGACGTCGCTCGATACGCCGATCACGTCCTCGACGTTCCGGGGACACACCCGCGGGTCGCGGCCATCCTGGCGAACGTGCAACTCCAACTCGTCTCCTATCACACCGCCGCGAAACTGGGCCGGTCGATCGACAAGCCGCGAAATCTGGCCAAGAGCGTCACGGTGGAGTGACCGCGTTCGTGCGTCCGTCGATTACGCCTCGACCGATTCTGACGACCCCTCGTACTCGACTCTCACGATGGCCATTCCGTTCGGCGAGAATATATCGACCGATTCAGCGAGGTTGTCGCGAACGTGGGATGTCCATGTTTCCATCGCCTCATCGAGCCACGTCTCGATCGTCGTCTCGTCCGGCTCGTCCTCTTCGAGTTCTTCGATCGCGAGCCGCCGCGTCGGACGCTGTTCGATCACCTGGCGACCATCGACCACGAAGCGGAACGGTCGAAGGTGGATCTCACCGTCGACTTTACCCTCCCTCGAATCTTCTTCGAGGTGACGAAGCGTCGGCTCGACGGCTTCGGTGAACGGCGGGGTGAGACTGAACACCACCTTACCCTTCTCGCTGATGTCCTCCTGTCCGTTGTACGCGAAGGCCCGAACCAGTTCGTCCGCATCCATAACGATCCGCTCGATATTCGAGATGGACTTCGGGTCGATCGTTTCTTCGCCGTCCTCGTCCTCCGCACTCGCGTCGGTCTCCGTCGATTCGTCAGGGGGTTCGCCCGTCCCTGCGGGACGTACCGGATCGTCCGAGTCGTCCGATCCGCTCGCTTGTTCGGGCTCTTCGCTCTCGGCCGTGGCGGTCGCCGGTTGCTGATCGGCAGACTCGGACTTGGGTTCGGATTTGGGCTCCGACTCGTCGTCGAGTGGCTCCTCCGGTGACATACCGATACGTAGTGTCGAGAGACACATAAATCGGCTGCAATCGGGTCGTGCCGGTCGGTCGCGGCCGCCACATCGAAAGGTTGGACTTATCCGAGTGCCCGAAGTTGAGGTAGCCATGAGCCAAATCGTCGTCACGTTGCCGGACGGTTCCGAACTCGAAGTCGAGGCCGGATCGTCCGTCGAGGACGTGGCCTACGAGATCGGGCCGGGGCTCGGTTCGGATACGATCGCGGGTATCGTCGACGGAGAACTTACTGCCAAGAGCGAACCCCTGTTCGAGGACTGTGAACTCATAATCGTCACGGAGCAATCCGAGGAGTACTTGCGGGTGCTCCGTCACTCCGCTGCCCACGTCTTCGCGCAGGCGCTCCAGCGACTCCACCCGGAGGCGAAACTCGCCATCGGCCCGCCCACCGACGAGGGGTTTTACTACGACGTGACGGGCGTCGACCTCGAGGCCGACGATCTCGAAGCGATCGAATCGGAGATGGAGGCCATCATCGAGGCCGACTACCCCATCGAACGCGTCGAGCGCTCCCGTGAGGAAGCCCTCGAGATCTACGACGAGAACGAGTACAAACGCGAGATCCTCGAGACCGAGGCCGCCGGCGAGGAGACCGTCACGTTTTATACACAGGACGACTGGCAGGACCTCTGTCGCGGCCCGCACGTCGATTCCACGGGCGAGATAGGCGCGGTTAAACTCCTGAACATCGCGGCGGCGTACTGGCGCGGCGACGAGGACAACGACACGCTCACGCGCGTGTACGGGACGGCCTTCGAGAGCGAGGCCGACCTCGAGCGGTTCCTCGAACAGCGCGAGGAGGCGAGAAAGCGCGACCACCGAAAACTCGGTCGAGAACTGGATCTGTTCTCAATCCCCGACGTGACCGGCCCCGGACTCCCGCTGTACCACCCGAACGGAAAGGCGATCCTCCGGGAACTCGAGATGTTCGTCGACGCCCTGAACGACGCTCAAGACTACGACTTCGTCGAGACACCGCATCTGTTCCGCACGGAGCTGTGGAAGCAGTCGGGTCACTACGACAACTACGTCGACGACATGTTCCTCCTCGATGTGAACGACGAGGAGTACGGTCTCAAGCCGATGAATTGTCCGGGTCACGCGACGATCTTCAACCAGGGCAACTGGTCGTATCGCGACCTGCCGGTCCGGTACGCTGAGAACGGAAAGGTCTACCGAAAGGAACAGCGCGGCGAACTCTCGGGGCTCTCGCGCGTGTGGGCGTTCACGATCGATGACGGCCACCTCTTCGTGAAACCCGAATCGATCGAGAGGGAGGTGAACGTCGTCATGGATCAAATCAACGAGGTCCTCGACACGTTCGACCTCGACTACGACGTCGCCTTCGCGACCCGCCCCGAGAAGTCGGTCGGCTCCGACGAGATCTGGGAGCAGGCCGAATCCCAACTTCGTGACGTGCTCGAAGCGAGCGGGATGGACTACGACGTCGAAGCCGGCGACGGCGCGTTCTACGGGCCGAAGATCGACTTCGCGTTCCGGGACGCGCTCGGCCGCAACTGGGACGGCCCGACCGTGCAGCTCGATTTCAATATGCCCGAGCGCTTCGATCTCTCCTATACGGGCGAAGACAACGAGGAACACCAGCCGGTGATGATCCACCGAGCGCTCTACGGCAGCTACGAGCGGTTCTTTATGGTGCTCATCGAGCACTTCGACGGTAAGTTCCCGACGTGGCTCGCGCCCGAGCAGGTCAGGATTCTCCCCGTTTCGGACGACAACATCGGCTACGCAAAACAGCTCAAGAACCGATACTTGGGTGAGTTCCGCGTCGAGATCGAGGACCGATCGTGGACTGTCGGCAAGAAGATCCAGACTGCCCACGACGACCGAGTTCCATACATGCTCGTCGTCGGGGACAACGAGGAGGAGGCCGGCACCGTCTCCGTCCGGGACCGTTTCGAGAGGGAGGCGAAGGACATCGACGTCGGGACGTTCAAAACCCACCTGGAAGGTGAAGTCGAGGAAAAGCGTATCGAGCCGGATTTCGTCGACGAGTAGTCGTCGGTCCGTTAGCGCTTACTCGTCGTCGTTTTTGATCTCGTCGAGTTCGGCTTCGATCTCGGGATCGACCTCGCCGTCGGCCTCGGTGTCGTCGTCGAGTTCCACCGACACGTCGTCACCGCTGGACTCGCCTTTCCCCGCCTCCGCTTTCAGCGTCTCCAGTTCGGCATCGACCTCACCGCTTTGACGCATCTCCTCGAGTTCGCGGTCGAGATCGTCCTCGTCCGAGAGGGCGCTCTCGAAGGCCCCGCTCTCCTCGAGTTCGTCCATCGCGGCGGCGCGAGCCTCCATGTCTTCGGTGCGCTCTCTGGCACGCTCGATCGATCTGGATATGTTCTCCATTTCGTCGCCGGCTCCGGTCATCGCCTCGCTGACGCGGGCGCTGGCTTCGGCCGCCTCGTAGCGAGCCTTCATGGTCTCTTTTTCGGTGCGGAACTGCTGAATCCGGTTTTGGAGCTCGTTTTTCTTCTCGACGAGGTTGTCCTGGGTGTTCTGGAGGCTCGCGATCTGCGATTCCAGGTCCTCGATCTGATTCATTTTCTGCTTTTTCTTCTCGAGCGCTCGGCGCGCGAGGTCGTCGCGGTCCTGCTCGACGGCCTGTCTGGCTTGGTCGTTGTGTTTCTCGACGTTCTCTTCGAGTCGGCGTTTCTGAATTTCGAGCCGCTTCTTCTGTGTCGTCAGGTCCGCGATTCCCTTTTTAACGTCCTGGAGCTCGTCTCGAAGCTGTTCGTAGGAGTAATCGAGCGTTTCGTGGGGGTCTTCAGCCCGATTCAGGACGGCGTTGACTTTCGAGCGGATGACGTACGAGGCCCGCGAGAGGATACCCATATACCCACCGTTTGTGGCCGCAACCCTTAAAACGCTACTCTGCACTCGCCGCTTCGCTCCGATAGAGCGATCGGGAGCTATGCCGGTTGCTCGTAGGCGACGGTTCCACCGACGACCGTCGTCGTGACCTCAATATCCGCTATCGCCTCGGGATCGACGTCCCACGGCGACTCCGAGAGGAGCACAAAGTCGGCACACATACCGGGGGCGATCGCCCCGAGCCGATCCTCGTCGTGCCCGGCGTAGGCCGCCCCTGACGTGTAGGCTCTGAGAGCCTCGGTGACCGACAGCTGCTGGCTTTCGCGTGGTGCGGTGACCGCCTGTTCTATACCGTAGAGCGGATCGAATGGCATACAGTCGCTCCCGAACGCGAGTGGAACTCCCGCGGCGAGTACGTCCCCAAACCGGTTCGACTCGGCCGTTCGGTCGTCCCCAAGTCGGGCCTGATAAAGGCCGTCTTCGCGGGCCCACCGCAGAAAGTTCGGCTGCATCGAGGCGACCGCGCCGAACGTGGAGAGGTCGTCCGGAAGTAGCTCCGCGTGCTCGATCCGGTGTCGAAGCGTCGAGTCGGCTGGCAGCGCTTCGAGCGTCTCGGCGATCGCTTCGTCGCCGATCGCGTGAACGGCCAATTGGAGGTCGATTGCAGTCGCCCTGTCGGCGATCTCGGCCAGTTCACTCGGATCGACGACCCACTCGCCGGTCCCCTCGCGATCCGCGTAGGGCGTCGAGAGTTTCGCCGTCCCCGCGCCGATAGACCCGTCGGTGAAGGTCTTGACGCCGCCGACCTCCACGTACTCGTTGCCGCCGTTCGTGACGAGGCCGAGTTCGTCGATCGCGTCGAGATGATCAGCCCAGTAGTAGAGCCGAACTCTGAGATCGAGGTCGCCGTCGCGCGCCAACTCGCGGTAGGCCGCCGGCGCATCTGAGTGTCGAACCATGTCGTGAACCGCGGTGACGCCGAGTCGGTGCGCGTAGTCGCGGGCGGCCTCAACGAGCCGTTTTGTCTCTTCGCGATCGGGGGAGGTTTCTGCTCTGAGGAACTCCGCGGCGTCCTCGGTGACGACGCCCGTCGGCTCGTCGGTATCGCGTTCAACGCCCGATCCCGGTAGGTCACCGACGTAGCGTTCGAGAACGACGGAGTTGACCGACGCCGTGTGTAGATCCTCCCGGAACGCCACCACGGGACGGTCCGTGGAGACGCGATCGAGATCCTCGCGGGTCAGGTATCGCCGATCATCCCACGTCGACTCGTCGTAGCCGTAGCCAAGCAGCCACTCGCCGTCGGATTCCGTCCCGAGCAGCTCGATAGCCTCCGCCCGACTGCTCGCTGCGCCGAGGTCTGCGTGGATGAGTCGACGACCGACGATCTCCATGTGGGCGTGCGCGTCGATGAATCCCGGCACCATCGTCCGTCCGCAACAGTCGATCACCTCGGTCTCGACGCCCTCCAAGAATCGAACCTCGTAATCGCTCCCGATCCTGACCACCCGCCCGTCTCGAACAGCGACGGCGTCGAACGTCTCGTCCGTCGGGCCGAGGGTGTGGCCGTCGGCGTTCTGGAAGATCCTGTCCGCGGCGCGTGTCATATCGGAGAGGCGGATGCCACCGTCTTGAATCCAGCCGTCCGTCGCGACGTTCGCGGCGACCGGCGGACGGAAACCCCTTTGTCATCGGACCTCGACCCGCCGGTATGGACGTCGACGCGCTCGTCACCGCCGTCAGAGACGGCGACGTGCGGTTACACGAACTCGAACAGCACGCCGATCCGGACGATGCGGCCGCCGCTCGGAGGCGGCTTCTTACAGCCAAGACCGACGCGGACCTCGACACGATCGGCTCGTACGCCTTCGATGCTGCCGTGGCCGAACCGAACATCGAGAACATGTTCGGAGCGGCGCAGATACCGATGGGAGTCGCCGGCCCGATCGAGGTCGACGGTGGCGCGATGAAGGGGAAAAGGTACCTGCCGCTGGCGACCACGGAGGGAGCGCTTCTCGCGTCCGTCAACCGCGGCTGTGCCGCGATTCGGGCGGCCGACGGTGCGACCGCTCGTGTGTTGAAAAACGCGATGACGCGCGCGCCGGTCTTCCGCGTCAGCGACGTGGCCGAGGCGAGCGAAACCGCCGCGTGGGTCCGCGAGCACGTCGACGAACTCGCGGCGGTCACCGAATCGACGACGAACCACGGCGAACTGCGCGGCGTGACGCCGTACGTGGTCGGCGACAACGTCTTCTTCCGGTTCGCCTACGACACGAAGGATGCGATGGGCATGAACATGGCGACGATCGCGACGCAGGCCGCCTGCGAGACGATCGAAGCCGAGACGCCCGCGGAACTCGTCGCGCTGTCAGGAAACCTCTGTAGCGACAAGAAGCCGGCGGCAATAAACAGCGTCGAGGGCCGGGGCCGGACGGTCGCAGCCGACGTGTCGATCCCTCGCGATGTCGTCGAGGGCTACTTCGGGACCACGCCCGAGGCGATCGCCGAGGTGAACACGAGAAAGAACCTGATCGGATCGGCGAAAGCCGGCGCGCTCGGCTTCAACGCGCACACGGCGAACACCGTCGCTGCGGCGTTCCTCGCTACCGGGCAAGATATCGCCCAAGTCGTGGAGGGCTCGAACGCGATCACGACCGCTGACGCCCGCGAGGACGGCCTCTACGCCAGCCTCACGATCGCGTCGCTCGAAGTCGGGACCGTCGGCGGCGGCACGAAACTACCGACCCAACGCGAGGCGCTCGATATCGTCGGCGTCCGGGGCGGCGGCGACCCGCCAGGGTCGAACGCCGACGCGCTCGCGGAGATCGTTACGACCGCCGCGTTGGCCGGCGAACTGTCGCTTCTCGGTGCGCTCGCGTCGAATCACTTGGCGAGTGCGCACGAGGAGTTGGGCCGATGAGATGCCGTCTCGGATTTCGTTATTCCACGTTCTCGTCGTCGCTGTAGACGCCCTCCCTGACGAATAACACCGGACACGACGAGTTCATCATGATCCGGTGGGAGATGCTCCCGAACACTGCCTTCCCGGTCGGGGACCGCTTTCGACCGCTTATATACAGCAGGTCTCCGCCGACCGCCTCGGTCGTTTGCAGGATGGTATCCCCTTCAGCGCCGATCTCTCCTCGAATCTCGCAGGGTACATCCGCCGCGTCGAGCGCCTCCGAGATGATATCGATCCCTTCGAGCCGTTCGGCGAGTTCGTTCGCCGACGGAGACTCGTCCGGATCGAACCCGGCCTCCTCGATTCCCTTCTCGTATGCCCGTTCGTCGAACGCGTGGAGGAGGACGACGCTCGAATCGGTCGGGATCGCGACATCGAGAACCGCCTCCGTCAGTTCGTCCGTTCGGGTGTTGTCGTTCGGACCGACCGCTACGACGAGTGTCTCCAGAGCCATACGCGACACACAGGTTCCTGGCTAAAATACCGCGCGGTCCAGCGGCGTCGATAGGAGGTATTTTTTACCCCCGTAATGTAACGGCCAGTACTCTAATGGACGACGAACAGGTTTCTTCGGGTGAAGAATCCGTCCGCGATGCGGTCGAGCGATCCAGAAGCGGTGCGCCGGCGGTCGGCGAAGTCGTCCGCGATCGTTTCGACACCGACGAGGTGTTTCAACGCATCATCGCGGCTGCCGACGAAGAGATCGACACCGGTACGCGGGAACTGTTCTTCAGTGCGCTGGCGGGTGGCTTCGCGATCACGCTCACCTTCTTGATTTACTCGTCGATGACCGCGAAAACGGACAGCCCGGTCATCGCCTCGCTCCTGTATCCGATCGGATTTATATATATCATCCTCGGTGGGTACCAACTCTACACGGAGAACACGCTGCCACCGGTCGCGCTCGTGTTGGAACGATTGGCGAGCTTCCCGGCGCTGTTGCGAACGTGGGTCATCGTCGCGATCGGGAACTTCGCCGGGGGCGCGATTGGCGCTCTCATCCTCGCGTACACCGGCGTGTTTTCGCCCGAAGCCGCCGCCGCCGCGTTCGAAATCTCCGAGAAGGGCCTCGCGACCGACTTTTGGGACCTTTTCTTCAAAGCGGGCTTCGCCGGATTGATCGTCGCCGGCGTCGTCTGGCTCGATTTCGCGGCGCGAGATACGATCTCGCGATTCTTTTTGGTGTATATAGCGTTCCTCATGATCCCGCTGGCTGACCTCTTTCACGTCGTCGTCTCTTTCACCGAACTCATGTACCTGTTTTATCTCGGTGAGGCGGCGCTCGTCCCCGGCCTCGTCGGGTTCGTCCTTCCGGTCTTCCTCGGAAACACGATCGGCGGTGTCCTGCTCGTGACCATCGTGAACTACTTCCAGACCACCGAACGCCGTCTCGAATCCGCCCGTGAGGACGGCATCGAACGGCAACTCTCCATGCGGGAGTGGCTCGGCGGCGGTAGCGTCGGCCGGACCTACGTGCCGGTCGACAAACCACGGCGTCGTCGCGACGACGAGGACGAATAATACGTATTCTCACAGAGATGCGAGGAGGAAGCTCCCAGGAGTTCATTCGCGATAGTCGGATCCACCGGTGGCAGTTACGGTGACGACTGGAGCGATTTACACACGGATCGTGCGATCGCGCGTTCGTTGACCCTCGGTGGCTACCCGAGTTCCGCCGGGAAAATCTCCGTGTCAGGCGCGTCGAACGGGCTATCCGACCCGGTGAGCCATGCAGTGAGGTAGACGATGCAGGCCGCGATGACAGCAACGGGGAGTTCGAGAGTGAAAACGCCGTACATGAGCGTGACGACGATCGTTGTGCGAGTGAGTGTTGGCCGGTTGATGCCCCCGTAGTACACGAAAAACGCGATGACGAAGAACGCGAACGCGATACCGGTACCGAAGAGGAGTCGCTGGGCGACAAGCACAGAGTACAGAACCGCTGCGATACCGATCAGGACGAACGCTGCCACTATCGGGACACGTTTTCGGGAGGACATACAACCAGTATGCCTCTGCGATATATTTAAATAACACGTCTTTTCCCCGCTGGAGCAAAGATTAAATGAAAAGCCCGATACCGGCTGTGTACGTCCACCGGATGATGCTTTGGATACCCGAGTATGTACGAATGAGAACGTCTCAACGGAGCCGAGAGATACATTTCGTCGAGGAAGTGTGCGGCTCCACTACATCTCGCCGGGGGACACGCGCTATTTAAAACGATCGGACGATTCGTTTAAAAAGGCGCTTCGAGCCCGTCGTCACCTGCGCCCGGATCGACGTCGACGCCGAGTTCGTCGGCCAACTCGCCTCGCTGGTGAAGCTCTTCGAGGATGTCGCTGCCACCGATGAACTCGCCGTCGACGTACGTCTGTGGGATCGTTTCCCAGCCGCTGTGTTCGCTCAGGGCGGCTCGATAGGCGTCCAGCGCCGGGAGCACGTCCTCGGTGACGATGTCCTCGCCGTCGTGGTACCGTCCGAGGATATCGAGGGCGTTCTGAGAGTAGCCACACTGAGGCATCAGTTTGTTCCCCTTCATGAACAAGACGAGTTCGCTCTCCTCGATGAGGCTGTCGACGCGGTCCTGTACGTTCTCGGGGTCGACGCCACCGCTGGGATCGAATGTCATAGACCTCGCTTGGGACGCGAACGTCAAAACAGTTGTGCAGCGCCGAGCGAAGCGGATCGAGTGAGCTCAGTCGTCGGTTTCGAGCGCACCACCCTCACGCTCCCACTCGGTGAGGCTTCCCTCATAGAAGGAGAGGTCCGAATAGCCGAGCGCTCGAAGGACCGTGTAGGTGTGGCTGATCCGGCGGGCGGTGTTGCAGTACAGAATGATCCGTTTCCCCGGAACGATACCCCGTTCTTCGAGCAGATCCCGAAGCGCGGGTTCCGGCCGTATCGTCCGCGCATCGGTGTCGACGAGTTCCCGCCAATCGAGCCGAACTGCGCCGGGGATGTGTCCCTCCTCGTACTCGTGTGGTTCGCGGGTGTCGACGACGACCGTCTCCGGGTCGTCGACTGCGGCTTCGACCGTCTCGCGTTCGATGAGCGGACCGTCGGCGCGGAATTTCGCCGGATACTCGACCGGTTCGCCCTCGGGTACGTCGGTCGCCGTCGGCTCCGAGCGATTCCAGACCGAGTAATCCCCGTCGAGGAGGTGTAGTCTGTGGGGGTCGTGACCGTACAATTCCGCCGTCACGAGCAACCGGGCGGCGAACACGCCGTGAGTGTCGTCATAGGCGACGACGTCGTCGTCGGGGGCGATCCCCGCCGATCCCATCAGTTCGGCGAAGACGCCCGCGCCCGGGAGCATCCCGGCCTCCGCCGCGCCGTGCTCGTCCGCTCTGAACGTATCGAAGGGGACGTTGACCGCACCCGGAACGTGGCCGATCCCGTCGTACTCCCAGGCGTCGCGAACGTCGACGACGGCTACCCCTTCCGTTTCGAGACGCTCTGCGAGCCACTCGACCCCGACGACTCTATCGTTCATATTGGAACGTTCGTGGGCGTGGATTAAGAATTGGCGGTCCGTCGACGGATTACCGTCTGTATAACTATTATTGAACTCGGTCTGTGGTCCGTATGCGATCGTGGATTCTCGCGGTAATCACTGTCGTCGTGCTTTGTCTCGGTTTGTCGGCGACTGTGGCCGCCAACGACGAGGTATCGCTTACGGTCGCCGTCGTCGATCAGACCGAAGCGCCCGTTGGGGATGCGACCGTCGAAGCGAGTTGGGACGGCGGCGAGGCGACCGGCACGACGGCGAGCAACGGAAAGGTGTTCATCGACGTCCCGCAGGGCGCCGACGTTGACCTCGATATCGACGACGACCGATACGTCAGAAACCGTCCGCTCTCGATCTCGGATGCCGACGAGCGCGAGGTCGAGTTGCAGGTGCTGCCGCAGGGTACCGCAACGGTAACTGTGATCCAGTCGGACGGCCAACGACTTTCGGATGCGAACGTCCGGCTTCGACAGGACGGGGATACGATCTCCTCGGGCGAGACCGACGGCGACGGCACGTTCCAAACCGATACCATAGAGCGCGGCGAGTATCAGTTGTCGGTAGTCAAACCGGGCTTTTTCCGAAACGAAAGTGAACTGACCGTCGGCGCTGCGACCGAAAGGACGACTGTCCTGCAACGGGGTCGTGTCACGCTCGAAATCGATGTCATCGACGACCACTTCGAGCCCCCGCAAACGCTCACCGGAGCCCGTGTTAACATCGAGGCCGATAACTTCGACGCCAACGTGAGTGCGAGCGACGGTTCCGCGTCGTTGAACGTACCGGTCAACACCCGATACCGTATCGTCGCGACGAAGGACGGATACGAGGGAACGCCGCACGTTCAGACCGTCGGCGAGGAGTCTCGATCGACCACGGTGGCAGCGCAGCGCGTTCACGAACTCACCCTCACGGCGTCGAACGATCGGATAATCGTCGGCGAGACCACGCGAATCGAAGTGACGAACGCTTACGGTGAGCCGGTTCAGGGCGCTACCGTCCGACTCGACGGCGAAGCCGTCGGTGAGACCGACGATCGCGGCGAGACGACCGTCCGGATCGAAACCGTCGGCGATCGGACGATCGACGCGAGCGACAGCCGAACCGAATCGGATCCGATCACGGTGACCGGGATCGATCCCGACGCCGAGACGGAACCTCCCGAAGCGACGCCGACTGCAACGCCGGAGGAAACGCCCGGATTCGGCGTGGCGGTGACGGTCCTTGCGTTGGCTCTCGCGGTCGCGATGGGTGCAACGGCGCGCCGCCGGACGGACGATCGATAACGTGGACGTGTCCAGATCGACTTGAGCTCCCCCGACGGCGGTCGGTTCGTCGATCCACGCGTCTGACTGTCCCGATAAACCAGCAAAATTCTCTTCTATCTGGAACGCGATCCTCCCCCAGAAACTGCGAGCTCCGGGGCGTACATCACCGCTCCGGTCCGAACGTCCCTCACCGTTCGAGTCGGGGCGGTTCGCCGTTAGGGGCGTACGTTGCCGTGACCGATGAGGTGCGGCGGAGTGTGCCGTCACGGACGGGAGTATATGTGTGGGGCTCGTACCGGTATATGCAATGAGTAACTCCGATTACGCGAACGACGTGCTCGTCTCCGCAGACTGGGTCGAAGATCATCTCGACGATTTCGAGAGCGACGACGCCGCCTACCGTCTCATCGAAGTCGACGTCGACACGGAGGCCTACGACGAGTCGCACGCGCCCGGAGCGATCGGTCTCAACTGGGAGACCGACCTCCAGGATCAGACGACGCGCGACGTCCTCGACAAGGCCGACTTCGAGGCGCTGCTCGGCGAGCACGGTGTCACCGAAGATACGACGGTCGTCCTCTACGGTGACAACGCGAACTGGTTCGCCGCCTACACCTACTGGCAGTTCAAGTACTACGGTCACGAGGACGTGAAACTGCTCGACGGCGGCCGCGAGTACTGGCTCGAAAACGACTACCCGACGACCGACGAGACCCCCGAGTTCTCCGCGGTCGAGTACGAGGCATCCGGCCCCCGCGAGTCCATCCGAGCCTACCGCGAGGACGTCGAGAACGCGATCGACCGCGGCCTCCCGCTCGTCGACGTTCGCTCCCCAGAGGAGTTTAGCGGCGAGGTGCTCGCCCCGCCGGGACTCAACGAGACGGCCCAGCGCGGCGGGCACATCCCCGGCGCACAGAACATCTCGTGGGCGGCCGTCACGAATGACGACGGGACGTTCAAAGATGCAGATGAACTCAACGAGCTCTACGCCGAGTACGGTATCGACGGCGACGAGACGACCGTCGCCTACTGCCGAATCGGCGAGCGGTCGTCGGTCGCGTGGTTCGCGCTGCACGAACTCCTCGGCTACGAAGACACGGTCAACTACGACGGTTCGTGGACCGAGTGGGGCAATCTGGTCGGCGCGCCGATCGAGAAAGGCGAGGCAGAGTGACGAAGGAAGGCGGCCTCGAAGCGGAACGGTGAGAAGGGAGGCCTCGTAGTGGACGGGGAAATCGGCTTTTTGCGACCGGCGACCGTGGACGGCAGACGCCGGTCCGCTCCGAGGACCGCTGCATACAAAACGGATACGATCGTATCGATCAGTATGAACGCCGACGAATTCCTCGACGCCGTTCGCGATGAGAACCAGACCGCGCTCTCGCGCCTCGGTTCGTCGAAGTCGCTGTACGCCGACACCGGTGGGGAGATGGAGACCGAGACGGTGCTCGCCGCCGCCGCGACGGCCGAGCACCGCGCCGCGGAGACCTACGACGCGTGGGCCGACGCCGAGACGGGCACGGTCGCCGATGCGTTCGACGAGACCGCAGCCGAGGAGCGTTCCCACTACGAAACCGTGGCCGGGAAACTCGATTCGCACGATCCGGGCGATGTGCCCGCGATACAGGCGTATCTCCGCGATCTCGACGACACCGTCGAACGCCTCGGCGGGTTCGTCGGTCGGACGCTCGCCGCGGAGCAGTCCAAGACGCAACTCACAGGATTCTTCGTCGGTAACGCAGATCCCCAAACTGCGGCGCTGTTTCGCGGGATGGGCGACGACCTCGACGCCCAGATGGCGCGTGCTCGGGAACTGCTGGAGGGCGAGTGTGGCGACGACGAGGCGTGTTGGGAGCGCGCTCTCGAAGCCGCGACCGGCGCGATCGAGTCGGCATACGACGAGTACACCGAAGCCCTCGAATCGATGGGCGTCAATCCGAAGCCGGTCTGCTGACGGCGATCTCCGCCGTCTCGCTGCCGGCTACGCGACGTCTGGCCGACATCCACGTTTATTATGTTCCGTCGAGAGCATCCACTATGCGAGCCGTTCGAATCGCGGATCACGGTGGCCCGGATGTACTGCGCGTCGAAGAGCCCGATCGCTCCGAACCGGGCGGACACGAACTCCTCGTGGAGGTCGAGGCTGCGGGCGTTAATCCAGTAGACACGTACTTCCGGGACGGCTCGTACGTCCCGGTCGGCCTGCCGTTCACACCGGGCGTCGATTTCGCCGGGACGGTCGCGAAAGCCGGCGAGCACGTCGACGGCTTCGAGGTCGGTGACCGGGTGTACGGAACCGGGATAGGAAACGGTGAGTATCAAGGATCCTACGCCGAGTACGCGACCGTTCCGGACGACCGAGTCGTCGAACTCCCCGACGGCGTCGACATGATCCAAGCCGGCGCGGCGGGCGTCGTCGCCTGCACGGCCTGGCGAGCGTTGGTCGATCACGCGGATCTCGGACCCGCAGAACACTGCCTCGTTCACGGCGGTTCCGGCGGCGTCGGACACGTCGCCGTCCAGATCGCAGCGGCCGTCCACGCGCGGTGTATCACGACCGCCGGCCCGGAGTACCACGACGATCTGACCGCGTTCGGTGCGGAAACGGTACTGGACTACGGGCGTGACGATCTCGCGGACGCGGTACTCGACGCCTCTGACGGCGGCGTCGACGTGATCTTGGACCACCGACTCAACGACTACCTCCAGTTCGACGCCGACGTCGCCGCGACGGATGCGACTGTCGTCGGAATCGGCGAGAACGACCCGGCACCCGGCTTTTCGGCCGTGGCCAGTGCCCGCGCGAAGGACGTCGGGTACAAGATGATGAGCATGTTCAACACGCCCGATCTTCGAGTGCCGCTTCGCGGCGTCGCCCACCTCATGGAGGCCGGCGCGCTCGAAGTCGAGGTCGCCCGAACGTACGACCTCGAAGAGGCGGACGACGCACAACGTGACGTGATGAACGAAAGTTTCTTCGGCAAACTCGTCGTCGAACCCTGACCGCCAACGGATCTACCACACACGTCATGATCCCCGACTACGGACCTACGTACGACGCGGAAGCGCTCTTTTCGCCGATGGAGTCGGTCTCGTCGACGGAGGGTCGGCCCGACCTTCCACCCGCGATTATCCTCGGATTTCAGGACGCTCTCTACGAGAAAATAAAGGATACCGGAACGCCGATCGATCCCGATACGCGGCGGCCCTTCGAGTACCACGCCATCTCGGACTCCGTCGGGTTCATTCCGGTTCAGCGGATGGGTGTCGGTGCCCCCGTCGCCGCGATCGCGACGGAGAAGGCGATCGGCAGCGGCGCGGAGTGCGTCGTCATGCTGGGTGGAAGCGCGGCGCTACAACCGGACGTTCCGGCCGACGCCGCCCTGCTTCCGACACGGGCCGTCAGAGATGAAGGGGCGTCCTATCACTATCTCCCGCCGGAGGAGACGGTACGTCCCACCCCGGAACTGCTAGGCAGACTCGGGGATGCGTTTTCGAAGCATGCGGTCGAGACCCGCCGCGGTCCAACGTGGACAACGAGCGCGCTGTTTCGCGAGACGATCCCTCAACTCGAACACTACCGAGGTGAGGGTTTCGTCTCGTTGTGCATGGAGACATCGGCCATCTGGGCCGTCTGTCGGTATCGCGGTGTCGATACTGCGACCGTTCACGGGATCGACGGCTACGCGGTCCCGGGTGAGCAGATACCGACCGAGGCGTTCACGAACCACCTGCCGGAGCTGCTCGGACCGACCGTCGAGGCGCTCGAAGCCCACGTCGGAGGGGGATGAACGGCTCATCTCTATCGCGATCTCCATTCCATCGAGGAACGCCTATACGTGCCGAGAGGGGAGTAAACACATGAGCGACAACACCCACGCGGGGTGGTTTCGAGGCGTCGATCCTGACGATCTCGACGGTGCCCGCGAGGCGATAGAGGGCGGCTCCGCCGACGAGCCGCGAGCGTGGCCGACGCTCGCCGTCGAATCGGGATTCGCCGCCGACGAGGACGAGTACTACGAACGTCTGCACGAGGCGACGACGTACGCGACCCGCGAGGCCGTCAACGCGGCCGAAACTGCTGACGACAAACAACTCATTCACGCCGTTCGAGCGATGGACGACTGCGAGCGTGTCGCGAACGAACTGTCCGAACGCGTCGCCGAATGGGCGGGGAGCCGACGCGATGACGCGGGAACGGGCGTTGGATACGCGAGACAGCTCGCGCAGGATGAGCATTCGGCTGATCCTCTCTTCTCGCTCGCACGCCGGGTCCGCGATCTCGCCGACGAGACGGACGCCCTTAGACGCCACGTCCAACGGACCGCACCCGAGGTCTCGCCAAACCTCGCCGCACTCGCCGGACCGGTGCTCGCCGCGCGACTCATCGCCCTCGCCGGCGGGTTGAAACAACTGGCTCGAAAGCCCGCGGGGACGGTCCAGGTGCTCGGCGCGGAGGAGGCGCTGTTCGCACACCTCCGTGGTCGGGCCCCCTCGCCGAAACACGGCATCATCTTCACCCACGAGGCGGTGAGCGGAACGCACCCCCAACACCGCGGATCCGCCGCCCGAGCGATCGCCGGAAAGCTCGCGATCGCGGCGCGTATCGATCACTACTCGGGGGATTTGCGCCCCGACCTCGAAGCCGAACTGCACGATCGGATCGAGACGATACAGGAGCGTGACGTCGAATGAGTCTACCCGAGGGTGTCGAGCGGCGCTCGTTCGGCGGGACCGAACGGCTCGCGACAGAGGGTAAACCCGTATACGGTGAGCCGACCGACGGTTCGTGGCGGCGGTGGGATCCCCGGCGGTCGAAGCTCGGCGCGATGTTCGAACTCGGCATCGAGACCGGCCTCGACGGCGGCGAGACCGTGCTGTATTTGGGGGCCGCAGCGGGGACGACCGTCAGCCACGTCGCGGATTTCGCCGGCCCGACGTACGCCGTCGAGTTCGCGGCCCGCCCGGCCCGTGATCTGCTCGATGCGGCCGTTCCTCGGGGGAATCTCTTCCCGCTGTTGAAGGATGCACGAAAGCCCGATACGTACGCCCACGTCGTCGAACCGGTCGACGCGATCGTTCAGGACGTCGCGACGCGCGGCCAAGCGAAGGTCGCGCTCGCGAACCGCCGATTTCTCAAAGACGGCGGGCATCTGTTGTTGGCCGTCAAGCCCCGAAGCGAGGACGTCGTTCGCGATCCCGAGGCGGTCCGCGCGGACGTCGTCGAGACGCTCGAAGCCGACTACGAGATCATCGAAACCCACTCGTTGGAACCGCTCCACGGCGATCATTTTGGGATCGTTGCCACGACGCGGTGATCGACGCCAGTTTCGGCCGCGGTCACATGGTATTTAACGGCGCACGCTGAAGTGACCGACGATGGATCTGGGTTCGCGCGACGCCTTCGATCGGACGGGGACGCTCGGCATCGAGGAGGAGTTCTTCATTGTCGACGCAGACGGGCGTCCCACGTCCGGAACTGACGAACTCGTCTACGGGAGTGAGCCGCCCGAAATCCTCGACGGACGGCTCGATCACGAACTGTTCAAGTTCGTGATCGAAACGCAGACGCCGACGCTCGACTCGCTCGCGTCCGCCCGCGAGGCGCTGACCGAGGTCCGGTCCGCGCTCGTCGATCACGCGAACCGCCACGGCTTTTCGATCGCCGCCAGCGGCTTACACCCGGCCGCGAAGTGGCGCGAACTCGAACACGCCGAAAAGCCCAGATATCGTGCTCAACTCGACCGCATTCAGTACCCACAACACCGGAACACGACCGCGGGATTGCACGTCCACGTCGGTGTCGACGACGCCGACAAGGCGGTGTGGATCGCGAACGAACTCCGATGGTATCTGCCGATCATGCTGGCGTTATCGGCGAACTCCCCGTACTGGAACGGCTTCGACACCGGGCTACAGTCGGCGCGGGCGAGGATCTTCGAGGGGTTGCCGAACACCGGTGTACCGACCGCGTTCGAGGATTTCGAGGCGTTTCAGCGATTCGAACGGACGATGGTCGAGACCGGATCGATAAACGACCGGGGGGAGCTGTGGTACGACGTCCGGCCGCACTCATCGCACGGCACGGTCGAGGTTCGGACGCCAGACGGACAGGCCGACCCGGATCGCGTCCTGGCTTTCGTCGAGTACATCGAGGCGCTGGTCGACGACCTCGGTGAACGGTACGACGACGGCGAGTCCGGCCACGATCACCGGCGGGAGTTCCTCGATGAGAACAAGTGGCGCGCGTTGCGACACGGTCACGGCGCCGAACTGCTCTCGATGGATTTCTCGGAGCCGATCCCGCTGGGTGAACTCGTCGATCGGGAGCGGAGCCGGCTCGGCATCTCGGGCATCGGTGACATCTACGACTGCGAGAGCGGCGCGGAGAGGCAGCGCCGGCTCAAAGAACAGGGTGGATTGGACGCCGTCTGCGAATCGCTGTTGATCGGCTGAACTCGTCTCGGGCCGTTACCTCGGCTGTCTGCCGTTAGCACGGATCTTTGCTCCGGGAAATAAAAGATTATCACGAATGCGGCCGGTAGCTTTATCATCACATGTTCGAACGCAGATCGGCTGCCGGTTGGTCTCCGGTACCTCCACACTCGTACAGATCGGACCGCCGCTGGCGGGATAGCTGATGGGTGGGACACGGGGTATCGCTCTCGTCGTGGCCGCATTGCTTACAATTTCGATCGTCGGACCGACCGTCGCCCTCGCGCAGACGAACGATCCGTTGTTCGTACAGGGGCAACCTGATCTCACAGTCGATGCTCCGGACGCGACGCTCCCGCCCGGACAAACGTCGGAGCTAACGCTCCAGGTCTCGAACGACGGTCGCATAATCCGCGGCTCGCCGGCCAATCGCGATATCGTCACCTCGGCTCGCAACGTTCGCGTCGAGGCCGACGTCGAGGGGCCACTCGAGGTCGAGACCGGTCAGCAATCGGTCGGGACCGTCACCGAAAACCAACCGCGAAACGCGCCGATCGCGGTCACCGTCCCCGAGGACGCGGAGCCGGGGACGTACGAACTCGAAGTCGAACTCCGCTACCGACACACTTCACAGCTGTACCAACGGACGGGGGTCACGAACGAACGGCGCCGAACCGTCACGCAGACGATCGACATCGAAGTCGACGACTCACCGCGGTTCGAGATCACCTCGACGTCGACCGACACGCCGATCGGTGACAGCGGCTCGATGGAAGCGACGATTCGCAACGTCGGCGCCGAACCTGCGACCGACGTGCGCCTCGCGCTCGAATCGACCAGTTCGATGTTCGCCTTCGGGAGCGGATCGGCCGAAACTACCCGAGTCGGATCGCTCGACCCCGGTGAAAACGCGACCGTCGGCTTCGACGTCGCAATCGATCCCGAGGCATCGGGTCGCGAGTTCGCCCTCGACGGGACGGTCCAGTACGCCGATTCCGATGGCGTCGACGGCGTCGACGAGGGGTTGACGGCCGGCGTCCAAGCGGCCCCGAAACAGCGGTTTAGCTTCGAAGACGTCGAATCGGCGCTTCGGGTCGGCGAGGAGGGAGACGTTCGAGGAACGCTCAGAAACGATGGGCCCGCCACAGCTCGAAGCGTCGTCGTGCAGTTCGCCGACGAATCGCCGAACGCCGTCCCGATCGAGTCGTCGGTCGCAGTCGGATCGCTCGCCGCGGGCGAGACGGCTGAGTTCAGGCTGCCGATCGAGCTGACAGAGGAGGCAGAACCCACCCCGAAGAACTTCGATATGGCCATCGCGTACCGAAACGAGGACAACGAGCGCCGACTGTTCGAGGACATCGACGTGTCGGTGAACGTCGAACCCAATCGCGACGAGTTCCTCCTGGAGGTCGAGGATCGGGAGCTTGCCGCCGGTTCATCTACGATCGTCGAGGTGAACGTGACGAACAACCTCGACGAGACGGTCTCGAACGTCGAGGCCAAACTGTTCACCGACGACCCGATCGCGAGCGACGACGACGAGGGATACACCGAGTCGCTCGCCCCCGGCGAGACGACGACCGTGTCATTCAGCGTGAGCGCCGACTCGGGTGCGACGCCGCGAACCTATTCGCTCCAGATGGACTTCCGCTACGATGACGAGAGCGGCACGAGCAAGATTTCGGACACGTATCGAACCGCGATCGTCGTCACAGAAGCCGAGGAGGGCGGGATCCCGTGGCTGCTTGTCATCGGTGCGATCGTCCTCGTCGTCGTGGTCGGCGGTGCACTCTACTTGCGCCGGCGGAGCTAATCCCCGATGTCACCCGGTTCGTCCTTCGACGCGCTCGTCGACCGAGTGAACGAGACGGCACTACAGCGGCCGCTCGCGATCATCGCCGTGTTCGCCCTCCTGACCGCGATGATGTTCGGCGGGTTGCCGCTCATCGTCGTCGACGAGGAAGCCACCGATGCGTTCACCGAGGGGCTCCCCGAACAGGAAGCACTCGACGCAATCAACGAAGAGTTCGGCGACCGATTCGAGGAGGACGACGCTTCGACGCAGCTCATTCACGTCGGCGACAACGTCCTCGCCAAGCCCGAGTTGATCCGGAGTCTAACGGTGCTCGAACGAACCGAGCGACGCGCGTCGCTCCGATACGAGGGGGCCGCCGGTCCCGCCGTGCTCGTCGCACAGTCGATCGATCCGACCGCCACGACACCGGCCGAACAACGCCGGGTGATAGAGCGTTCCTCGGAGAGTCAGATCCGAACCGTCGTTCGGGGACTGGCCGACGAACCGCGGTTCCGATCGCTGCTGTCCGAGGATTTCAACCCGACCGCCGCCTCGGCGTCCGCGTCGATCACGGTGGTGACTCACGACGTACCGGCGAGTGACGCACAGGGTCCGGACGGCGGCGGCGGCGGTCAAATACAAGAGATTCAGGTGTCGATGCAGACGATCACCGACGGAGTCGGCGGCGATATTCGCGTCTTCGGTTCGGGGATCATAAGCGAGGAGTTCGGGAACATCATCGGTGATTCGTTGACTATCGTCGTTCCGGTCGTTCTCCTGTTGATACTGGTGTTTCTCGTCGTCGCCTACCGGGATCCGATCGATCTCGTGCTTGGATTGGTCGCGCTTTTGATGACGCTCGTATGGACGTTCGGGACGGTCGGCTACGTTGGCATCCCGTTCGATCAGAACATGATCGCCGTGCCTGTGTTGTTACTCGCAGTGGGGATCGACTTCGGGATCCACATCATCAACCGCTACCGAGAAGAGCGCGTCAAAGGGATCGCCGCCCTGCCGGCTATGACGGAGGCGAACCGGCAGTTGATCGTCGCGTTTTTCATCGTCACGGTCACGACAGTCTTCGGGTTCGGCGCGAATGTGATCAGCGATCTCGGCCCGATCAGTAACTTCGGGCTGGTCGCAGCGATCGGGATCTCCTACACCTTCTTCATTTTCGGCGTGTTTTTGCCGGCGCTAAAGGTTGCCACGGACCGCGTTCGGATTCGGTTGTCCGTTCCGACCTTCGGAACGAGCCCGATCTCCTCGGAAGATTCCACGTTCGGTCGGATTCTCTCCGTGGGGGCGACGGTGACTCGAGTCGCCCCAGTGTTCTTCGTCGTTCTCACGCTCGTGATCGGGGGAGGGGCGGCGGCGTACGGACAGGACGTCGATCGGTCGTTCGACACCGACGATTTCCTTCCGCCGGAGGAGCTTCCGGCGTACATCACCGAACTGCCGGAGCCGTTCGCTCCCGGCGAATACACCGTCACCGGAAATCTCGATCTCCTCGAGGAGCGTTTCGACGCGAGCCAACAGGATACCGCGATCCTCTACGTCGTCGGGCCGTTCGAAGAAGATCACGCGCTGGAGTCCATTTACAAGACAAATCAGGACCCGCCCGACTCCTTCGTCGCGACCGATCGACGAGCCGACACCCAGAGCATAATCACCGTTATCGAAGCGCGCGCCGAACGCGATCCGGAGTTCGCCGCCCTCGTAGCGCGCAACGACCGATCCGGGAACGGCGTCCCCGATCGAAACCTCGATCGGATCTACGACGAACTGTTCGCCGTCGACGGCGGACGCGCAGACGAGTTTCTGACCGAGGATCGGCGTGCAGCCAAGATCGAGTACACCGTCGAGAGCGACGCCGATCAGGCCGAAATCACGGCCGACGCCCGTGAGTTCAGTGAGGAGTTCCGGTTCAGCGCGACGCCCACCGGTGGCGTCCTCGTGTTCAACGCGATCTCCGATACGATCTTTGCGTCGGCCATCCAGAGTCTGGTTATTGCGGTGTTGCTCACGGCGATCTTTCTGATCATCGTCTACGGAGTGCTCGAGCGTCGACCGTTGCTCGGCCTCGTCAACCTCTTTCCGATCCTCGTGACGGTCGCGTTACTGCTCGCAACGATGCGGGCGATCGGACTTCCGTTGAACGCCCTGACAGCGACACTCCTCTCGATCACCATCGGGGTCGGTGTGGCCTATTCGGTTCACGTCACCCATCGATTCATCGATGAGTACAACGAGACCGAGGACACGTATCGCTCCCTCTTGATCACGCTCAGCGGGACCGGCGGCGCGCTGACCGGCAGCATGCTCACGACTTCGATAGGCACCGGTGCGCTCGTGTTGGCGATCACGCCGGTCCTCGGGAATTTCGGGCTGTTGATGGCGGTGAGCGTCTTTTACTCGTATCTCACCTCGATTCTCGTGTTGCCGCCGACGCTGTTCGTGTGGGGGCAGTTTGCGACCCGGTAGCCGTCTCACGGCGACCGTCACAGAGTTTATATCCGGGAACACCCTGTCTCCGGCTGAACACAACGTATGTCTACGGATGACTCTTCCGAGGGCGGTCACGACACGGCCGCCGACGAAGCACAAGAGGGGGTACGGGATCGATTAGAACAGGAGGCCGGGCGGGCTGTCGAGGGGTTCGACGATGGGATCGTTGACCTCCTCTCGTGGGTGCTCGATACCGAGACCAGAGCGCGCATCTACGTGTATCTCCGCCAGAATCCGGGGAGCACGAGCGAAGAGATCGCTGACGGAACCGGGCTGTACCCGAGCACCGTTCGGGAGGCGCTTGCCGCGCTCACCGAGGAGGAGACGCTCGAACGTCGGAAGCGAGAATCCGACGGGGCCGGGAACAACCCCTACGAGTACACGGCGATGGCTCCGAGCGAACTGGTCGGAAGCGTCGTCGGCGAGATACAGGACGAACTGAACACCGTGTTCAATCTCGACTGTCATCTCGGCGTCCGGACCGAGGAAAACGACGAGCCGGTCCAGATAACCGTCGAGGACGACGATTCGAATCGCTGAGAGCGGCGGCGTGGATCGCGCCGGTCTCCACCGAAGCCACTAAACCGCCACCGACCAATTCCGAGGATATGGATGTCGTACTGGGCGGGACGTTCGATCCGGTGCACGACGGGCACCGGGCGCTTTTAGAACGTGCGTTCGAACTCGGGGACGTAACCGTCGGATTGACCAGCGACGACCTCGCCCCCAAGACCCGGAGCGCCGATCGGTTCGTCCGCCCGTTCGGCGACCGAAAAGCGGAGCTCGAAGCGGAGCTCGATGCGCTCGCGGACGAGTACGATCGCGAGTTCGAGGTCCGCGAATTAACCGAACCGACCGGGATCGCGACGGAACCGGGATTCGACGTACTCATCGTTTCGCCGGAGACCAAATCCGGTGGCGAGATGGTCAACGAAGAACGGATCGAGAAGGGGCTCTCGCCGCTCGAAATCGAGGTTGTCGACCACCGATACGCCGAAGACGGCGAGGTAATCTCCTCGACGCGCATCGTCGCGGGCGAGATCGACGAACACGGGAACCTCACGCCCGACTCGGACGGCAGACCGCCGGTTCGAGATCGACAACAGTGACGCCGAACGAACCCTCTGTTTTTTTGACGCCCGGTGTCGCACGAACTGACGATGCCTGACCGCACGGACGTCTGTGTCCTCCTGCCGACGCTCGACGAAGCCGAGACGATCGGCTCCGTCATCGGCGGCTTTCGAGACGCCGGATTCGAACACATCCTCGTCATCGACGGCCATTCGAGCGACGGAACGCGCGAGATCGCCGAAGAACACGGCGCTCGCGTTCGCGTCCAGTCCGGGCGCGGCAAGGGACAGGCGGTCCGCGAGGGCGTCCGGGCGATCGAGCGACCATACGTGTTGATGGCCGACGGCGACGGCACGTATCGCCCCGAAGACGCCGACGCGATGCTCGAACCGCTGTTCGAGGGGCGAGCCGAGCACGTCATCGGTAACCGGTTCGCCGACATGGAGGAGAACGCGATGACGCGACTCAACGCGGTCGGTAACTCCCTGATAAATCGATTGTTCGCCGGCGTCCACGGCCGCGATCTTCGAGATATCCTCTCGGGGTATCGGGCGTTTACCCGGGCGTCGTTCGACCGGTTCAACCTCGATGCCGACGGCTTCGGCATCGAGACCGAGTTGGCCGTCGAATGCGTCAGACAGGGCGTCTCGACCGAGGTGGTCCCGATCAGATACGAGGCGCGTCCCGGCGACTCGGAGACGAACCTCAACCCGATCTCCGACGGCGGTCGGATCATCCTGACCCTCTACACACTGACGAAGACGAACAACCCCATATTCTACTTCGGGAGCGTCGCGACGATCGGGACGCTCGCCGGCCTCGTCGTGGCCGCGTTCGTCGGGTACCGATACTTCGTCGTCGGGATCTCACACGAGGTGCTCGCGTTGCTCTCGGCGTTTTTGATCCTCCTTTCGGTGCAACTGCTCATGCTCGGTGTCCTCTCCGATATCATCGTCTCCGTGAACCGAGAGCAGACGCGCCGGCTGGAGGAGGTCGCCGATCGATTGCGAGATCTCGAAGAGTAGGTTAAAACGGTAGTAGCGACCGGAGCCGCCCGACGAGGCTGTTGTTCGCGCGCTCGCGATACGCTTCGAACACCGGGTGGAGCGCGTTCATGAACTCCTGTCTCGTCTCGAATCTCGATTTTGGCGTCTCCTGAAGTACTTCGGAGAGCCGAACCTCGCTCCCCGCCACGTCGTAAGGGATGCTCGGATCCCCGACGGTTTCGAGCAACTCGTCGCTCGTCATCGGGAAGATGACGTCCGATCCCTCGAGGTGTTCGTCGAGCGCCGCGATTCCGAAGGCGACGATCTCCGGACCGCCGTCATCACTCTGTTGCGGTGGCCGAACTCCCATTGTCGTCCCGTAGATACTACAGCCTCGTAAATACCCCCGTCTCGGTGGCGGTAGACAGACATATTCGACTCGAACCCGACGATCCGTCCATGACCGAGTACACCACGGTTTCGATCCCGAAGGCGCTCTCCGAACGCGTCGAGGAGACGATAGAAGGAACGAGTTTTTCGTCGACAAGCGATCTCGTCCGGTTTCTGCTCCGGAGTATCGTCATTCAACATCAAAAGGAGGGATCGCTCACGGAGGCGGAGTTCGACGAAATAACCGAACAGCTCCGCGACCTCGGCTACCTGGAGTAGCCGATCACTCCGAAAACTCGATCTCGCCCGCCGGTGGTTCGGCGTCGACGATCACCATCGAGCGGCCCGTCCCGGAGCGGTCGAACGCCGCCACGCTTTCGATGTCGTACGGCGGTACCGCGACGAACACCGTCTCGTGGAGGTCGTCCGCCTTCGTCAACGCGAGCGTTCCGTCGGGATGGGTGATGAATCGGCCGGCCGCTCCCGGCGTCGAGAGATCCATCCCGAAGACGGCAGTCACCGACCCGCCAGTGTCCGGGAGATACATGTCGGTGAATACGACCCGATCGGGTGGAAGTCCGGCATCCAGGTCTCTCGCTGGCGTCACCGCCAACGAGACGGTGACGGACGACGGGTCGCGGTCCTCGCCGAGTTCGAGAAGCGCGGTCAGGAGCGCTCGCGTGATGTAGACCACGAAGGGAGTTCGTCCGTCGCCGATATAGGGATTATCCTCCCCGCGCTTTCGCACGTTCAGGCCAGTCTGTCGACCACCGTCTCACCGTCGACGACGAGGTTGTACGCGCCCTCGTCGTCGTTCCAGAGCACCAGAACGTTCTCGAACAGGAGCAACGCGCCGTAGGGGGCGTCCGCGAGCGTCTCGTTGAGCGCGGATCGGTCGGTCAACACCGCGTAGTGATCCACCGCTTCGGAGCCGTCGCTAATCTTGAACAACGGATGGCCGTCGGACGCGAGATTCGGCGACAGTTTCAGCGCGGCGAGGTCGATCCGTTCGGTGACGTGTCGTTCCATCTCCGCCATCTTCGCCACCCGGCCGGGATCGGGTTCGTACTCGATCGCCCGGTTGCCGTCTTTTCGGAGCAACAAGTACGCAAACTGGACCGCCGGTTTGGCGTACGTCCCGTCCCCCGGCTTCGAATCATCGTCCGGCGGACGATCCTCATCGAGCCGGCGCTGAAACCCCGGCACGTCGAGTTCGGGTTTTCGGGTGAACGTCCAGCCGCGATCCGTCGGTTCGTACCCGTCCCAAAGCCGGATGGTCGGGGCGTAGACGGTCAGATCGTCGTTCCGATCGACGAGTTCACGTTCGATCCGTCGAAGCCGCGTCGCGGTCCGCTCCTCGGCCGGCGCGATCGCGAGGACCGTCCCGTCCGGCGCGAGCGGGTCGAGATACCGCTCGCCGATCTCGACGGGCGAGGACAACTCCGAGAGCACGTTTCCGAAGACGATCAGATCGTACTCCCTCTGGGGTTCGAACGCCTCTGCCGTTTCGCGGTGGACGGTCGTCGTGAATCCGTTTCGGGTCCCCTCGAGCATCGCCTCGAACACGCCGGCGGCGGCGCTGGGCTCGACGGCGTCGTACTCGACGAGGGTGTCCTCGGGGAGATAGTCGTGGACCCCGAGCGCCGGCCCGCCCGCGCCGGCGCCGATATCCAACACCCGGAGACGACGCGGCAGCCGTCCGGCACGGCCGAGGACGTCGAGGACGTACTGGACCGCCGCGTAGTAATCCGGAAGATGATACAGCGCGTACGCGAGGGCGGTTTCCTCGTCGTAGGTGACCCGCTCGTCGGCGAAGTACGAGACCTTCAGGCGGTCGATCAGTTCTCGGAGCCGGTCGCCCGATTCGCCGCTCGGCCACCCCGGCCCGTACCGATCGACGAGTAGCTCCTCGAACCGCCGCGCGTACGCCTCCGGGAACCCCCTGACACCGCGAAAGGTCGGCCGGATCGTGCCGTCTTCGATCGGGACGAATGTCCCGTCGTCGCGTTCGCGAAGTCCCAGCTCGAAGGCGTGGTCGCGCAGCGTCTGTCTGACGACCGCCGGATGCGGCGTTCCTTCGACGTACTCGAAGATCTCCTCGGGATCGATCGGTCGGACGTTGCGGAGGTACTTCGCCGTGTCGACGATCGGATCATCGCTCGTCACTTTCCGGCCTCCTCGTAGAGTTTGAGAAACGCCTCGCGATCCGCCTCGGCGATGGACGCTGCGGACGCAGCGACCGACGAACTCCCTTCGAAGCGCTCCTGTATCTCGGCGTACACTTCCGGCGTGTTTCCGACGACGTTCTCGACCAGCTCCGAAAGCGGCCCCGAAAGCGACGTGTGAAATCGCGGATCGACGTCCTCAGCTGCAAGCGCGTACGCCAACACCGCGGTGTGCGCTTTCGCTTGGACGGTCTCCATCGACCGATCGTGCGCAGAGGGCGTCGTTTCGAACACGTCGTTGCCGGCCGCGGTGAGGGATTCACGAATCCGATCGACGGTCGGGCCCCCTCGATCCACGACGACGGGGATGTGTCCGGGCGCGTTCGAGGCCGAAAACAACGGGTGAAAACTCGCCCGTTCACATCCCTCGGCGTGGGATCGAAGCGCCGCAACCGAATCTCGCATCTCACCGGATACGTCGACGACGGCTTCTCTCGCTCTGTGTGCGTGTTCGGCGATCGCCTCCGGAACGGCGGACATCGGGACGGCGAGACAGACGACGTCGAACGCTTCGTCAGTGTCCAACGACACGGCACGCGCGTTTTCGATCGTCGCCGCCGCGGTCCGCGCCGTCTCGAACTCGCGGTCGGCGAACGCGACCGCGGCGGCACCGCTGTGGCGGGCGAACCACCGACCCATTTCCCCCGCCCCGACGACGAACAGTTGCATGCCACCCGATTGCTTCCGATCGTTCAAAAGGGGTTCGCCTTGCCACACCGGGCGCCATTCGTTCGATACCGAAATCGCGGCGCAGAAGTGAGCGTCATCACACGGGCTCAGAGCGGCGTTGACATCCTCCCCACGCTGAAGGGCGAGGATTCTCGACCGCGTGGGAGCGTACGGTTCGCGGTTAACCACCTGTTTCCGTGGGACGAAAACACCTTCACGACGGTCGAACAGGTGAACCGCCGGCTGTGCCAACCAGCCGGGATCCCTCTCGCCGCCATCCGTGGCGAGACTCGGGAGTACCGTTTGTCGAATAGGCTCCACGCCGATGCCTTCCGATTCGGCCTTGTAGTCGAGAAGCGTCGTGAAGCGGTCGAACGCCCACCCGTGCAAATCGAGCGTCCCGTAGTCGCCCCACTTTCGAGACTCACCATTTTCATCGTCTTCTCGGATACCGCCGAGGTCGCCGCCGACAACCGTACCGACACCGTGTTCAACGCACTCCTCGACGATCGATTTCGAGAGTGCGTGAAAAAAGTGTGTCCGGCGTCCCGTTCGGTTGCGGTCAAGACGAGTGGCCTCTCGGGACGACGAATCGTCGCACGTGGCTTTCTTCTTCATAAATCCGTCATCACGGCCGCTACGCGTGGATACGCGAGGGGTTTGTACCTTATCGACTCCCGATCACGAGCTCTTTGGGATACTCGGTCAGGTTATCGTAGCCGTCCTCGGTGACGACGACGAGATCTTCGATCCGGACGCCACCGATCTCCGGATCGTACAGCCCCGGCTCGATCGTGACGACGTTGCCCGCTTCGAGTTCGACGGGGTCCTCGGAGATCCGTGGATACTCGTGGATATCGAGGCCGACGCCGTGGCCAGTCGTGTGAATGAAGCCGGTCTCGGTCGTCTCGTCCGCCCGTAGCGTCGGCAAGCCGGCCGATTCGTACACGTCACAGACCGCATCGTGTACGTGACTCGCCGACACGCCGGCTTCGATGGCGTCGAGCGCCGCGGTCTGCGCTTCGAGGGTGAGACCGTACCACTGCTCGATGGTGGCGGCGGGCTCGCCGACGCAGAACGTTCGCGTCATGTCGGCGTAGTAGCCGGTCTCTTTCGAACGGGGGAATATATCGACGATGATGGCCTCGTCAGCTCGGAGCGGACCTGACCCGCGATCGTGCGGATCGGCGGCGTCCGCACCGCAGGCGACGATCGTCTCGTCGAGCGCGCAGTCGTTTCGTAGGAGTTCGATTTCGATCTCCCGCTTGACGCGCTCTGCGGTCAGCGGGTCGTCATCGAGATGTAGCGTTCCGCCAACAGTCCTCGAGTCGGCGAGCAGCTCCTCCGCGCGGGCCATGGCCGCTTCGTTGGCCCGCTGGGCCGCCCGAATGTGTTCGACCTCCTCCTCGTGCTTTCTGGCTCGGATCTCCCCGAGGACGCCGTCGATGTCCGCCTGAACCGTCACGTCGAGGCGTCGAAGACCGTCGGCGGTGCCGGTCGGGAAGTCGGCCGGCACCGCGACGGCATCGGTTCCGTTGGCGTCGAGAAACGCCGACAGGGTGTGGTACTTCCCCTCCGGGGACCCGTACTCGGCGACGTTGGAGCGGTGATCGTAGTCGGCGTGTCGTTCGACGGTCGCCGCACGGGCGGTACGCGTCGCGCGGCCGTACTCCAGCGCGGAGACGAGGAGACGTACCTCACCGGTGTAGAGCGTGACGAACGGGTCGGGTGCCGTAAATCCCGAGAGATACCGTTGGTCGGCGGCGTCACTGTCGGCTTCGATCAAATACCCGTCGACGCCGATCTCGTCGAGGAAGGCGTCGAGTGTCGATAGATCCGGATCCATACGGGTATCCCGGTCGGCGAGCACAAAGCACTTGCCCGAGTCGGCAGGCATTTGCCGGCCGCACGCAACGCGGCGAGTATGAACGTCCGGATCTCCCCATCGCGAGTTCGCGGCACCGCGCGTGCGCCGCCGTCGAAGAGCTACACGCATCGGGCCGTCCTCGCGGCGGGATACGCCGACGGCGCGCTCATCACCAACCCGCTTTTCAGCGCCGATACCAGAGCCACCGCTCGTGCGGTCGAGGCGTACGGCGGATCGGCCGAACGCGGGGACGAAACGTGGAAAATCGTCGGCTTCGACGGCGCTCCGGAAACGCCGGCGGACGTCATCGACTGTGCCAACAGCGGTACGACGATGCGGCTGACGACCGCAACCGGCGGCCTTGTCGGCGGACTCTCCGTGTTGACCGGCGACGGCTCGCTTCGATCCCGGCCGCAGGGTCCGCTGCTCGACGCGCTCGATCAACTCGGCGTCCGGGCCGACTCGACCCGGGGGAACGGACGGGCTCCGCTCGTGGTCGGCGGCGGGACGCCGGGGGGCGACGTCTCCATCCGTGGAGACGTGTCCTCCCAGTACATCACCGGCTTGTTGATGGCCGGCGCGGTCACGGAAGACGGGATCGACATCGAACTGACGACGGGACTCAAATCCGCACCGTACGTGGATATCACGCTCGAGGTGCTCGACGCGTTCGGCGTCGAGGCGACGGTCATCGGGGGCGACGACTCGGATATCCGATCGGCTGGAGCGGACGGCTTCGAAATAACTGGCGGGCAATCGTACGCACCTGACGGCGGCAGCTACGACGTGCCGGGGGACTTCTCGTCGATGTCGTATCTCCTCGCGGCGGGCGCGATCGCGGGCGACGACGAACTCACGGTCGAGGGCGCGTATCCGAGCGCCCAGGGCGATTCTCGGATCGTCTCGATCCTCGAATCGATGGGCGCGGCGATCGAGTGGGACCGGGCGAACGGGACGATCACGGTCGGTCGATCCGAGCTCGAAGGCATCGAGGTCGGCGTCGCCGACACGCCCGATCTCCTGCCGACGATCGCCGCGCTCGGCGCTGCTGCCGAAGGAACTACCCGCATCACCGACTGTGCGCACGTTCGACTGAAGGAGACGGATCGGGTGGCGGCGATGGCGACCGAACTCGAACGGATGGGGGTCGAGACGGAGGAGTACGAGGACGAACTCGTCGTCCACGGCGGCGATCCGGTGGGTGCCACGGTTCGCGGCTACGAGGATCACCGAATCATCATGTCGCTCGCGGTGGCGGCGCTCGTCGCCGACGGGGAGACGACGATCGAGGGGGCCGAAGACGTTGACGTGTCGTTTCCAGACTTCTTCGCCGCGTTCGCTGAACTCGGCGTCGAGTGTGTCGAGACGTAGGTCCGCCTTCAAGAATGTCGGCCATTGGACGACTGTCGTGCCGATCGGCGTCCTCGGTGTGAAGCCAAGTTGCTTGTCTTTCGCCCGCGGTCACCCAGCCAGCGATGGACGGGACTCCCTCGAACGGTCGGCTCCGGTCGAGTGACGAGTCTGACGAGCGCAGTACGCGGTCGGAGGTGGACGTCCTCTCGGATCACCTCTCCACGGACGAGGTGTTCCAGCGCGTCGTCGCAGACGCGGACCACGAGATCACGTCGGGAGCGCGGGAACTATTCTTTAGCGCGCTGGCGGCCGGTTTCGTGATCACCGTGACGTTCCTGCTGTACGCGTCGATGACCGCGACGACCGACGTCAAACTCGTCGGCGCACTCCTGTACCCGCTCGGGGTCGTCTATGACTCACTCCACCTCGACGTCGTCAAGCAGGTCGATTGCTCCGTGCTTCTCGCCGAGCGTCGGTCGAGGCGGTCATTTTGGGATCGGCTGTTCGGCTTGGGGGCCAGCGAACAACGCCCCGCCGAGGCGTTTCGAGAGCGAGCCGAGGAGGCCGTCACGAATGACCGATAGAATCAATCGCCGCTCTGTTCTCGCCGTGTCGACACGCCACCCCGTGCGAATCCGTGGGCGCCGTTGCGCTCCCGCGTCGTCGCTCGCACCTTCATGAATTCCGCGTTCTCCCGTGCGGTTTCGAGGTCGTGGGCACCCGCATAGGAAAACCCCGATCGGATACCCGCGGCGAACTCCCTGAGGCGCGGTTCTACCGGGCCGGTGTACTCCGTGAGGGCCTCTACACCCTCGGACGCTTCGACGGTGCCGTCTTTGTCTTCGCGGTCCTCCGCGGCGGCGGCGGTCGACATTCCGCGCGAACGCTTGAACTGCTCGCCGTCGATCTCGACGACCTCGCCCGGTGCCTCCGCACATCCGGCGAAGTACCCGCCCATCATCACGGCATCCGCACCGACGAGGAGCGCCTTTACCGCGTCCCCGGAGGTCCGGATCCCGCCGTCGGCGATCGTCGTGACGCCGCGTTCGCGGGCGGTCCCAGCACACCGTTCGACCGCGGTAAACTGTGGAACGCCGAAGCCGGTGACCTCCCGCGTCGTACAGTGGGACCCCGGTCCGACGCCGACTTTCACGCAGTCGGCTCCCGCTTTCGCGAGATCTTCGACACCTTCCTCGGTCGCGACGTTGCCGGCACAGATCGGCGTGTCCGGAAACTCCGTCGCCAGTTCGGCCGTCGCCTCGACCGTCCGTTCCATGTGGCCGTGGGCGACGTCGAGTACGAGCAGCGCGGCTCCGGCGTCGACGAGCGCCTCGGCGCGGTCGAGGTGGTCTTCGGCGATTCCGACCGCACCGGTCGCCGGAACGCCGTCGCTCGTGATCTCCCGGACCATCCTCGCCTGTTCATCGATCGGGAGAAAGCGATGGACGACGCCCAGACCGCCCGATTCGCCGACTGCTCGCGCCATCTCGGTCTCGGTGACCGTATCCATCGCGGCGGTCACGACGGGTGTCGATAGTTCGAGTCCGTCGGCCAATTCGGTCGTCAGATCCACATCGTCGCGGCTCCCGACCGGCGAGTGCTGTGGAACCGCGAGTACGTCGTCGTATGAGAGCCCCGTTTGGTAGGACATGTGCAAACCCTAATTCGGTATCGCTTCGACCCTAATAAGGGCGTCGATGGAAATTGAACGCGTTCGCTCTTCCGACACACGACCGCACAACGGTTTTTACGTCGGTGACCGACTCCTCGGCGATGGACGATTCGGCCTCGCTCTCGACGATGCGACTGTACGGTGCGACGATCGCGATCGTTTCGGGACTCTACTCGGCGTATCTGTCGGTTTCGGGAACCCAGATGAGCACGGGCGCGTGGTTCATGCTCGCGCTCGGTGTCGTGGTCGTCGTCCACGGGATCGTCCTGTTGACGCCGATGGCGGCTCGTCTCGGAACCTTGAGCGGCCCGCTCATGCTCGGATACGCGGGACTCATGTTGCTCGATCAGCTCCGGCTCTCGATGAACTGGACTTTCGCGGCGATCAACGACGGAGGAATGGACGGTATGGGATCGGGAACCGGCGGGATGGGTATGGATGGGGTCGGGCCATCAACCGAGATGGCGATGATGGGTGCCGACGCTGGAATGATCGCCATCGCCGTACTGATGCTCGCGAGCGGGCTCATCATGACCGTTCGCCGCGGGATGATGCCGGCCGACGGCTGAGCGCCCGGCGCCCGTTCGCCCCCGGTAAGTGGAAAACATAAACCGTCCCCGTCCGTACGGCCCGGTAATGAACGGAAATCGATTCGGCCGGCTCTTTCAGATGACGACCTACGGCGAGAGCCACGGCGAGGCGATGGGCGTCACGATCTCCGGCTGTCCGGCCGGCGTCGAACTCGACGAGGACGCGATCCAACACGAACTCGACCGAAGAAAGCCCGGTCAATCGACGATCACGACGAGCCGGGGCGAACCAGACGAGGTTACGATCAACTCCGGGACGCTCGAGGGCTACACGACCGGGACGCCGATCGGGATGGTCATTCAGAACAAGGACGCCCGTTCGGGCAAATACGAGCCGTTCATCACGGCACCGCGACCGAGCCACGGCGACTTCACCTACTCCGCGAAGTTCGGGACGCGAAACTGGGGCGGCGGCGGCCGCTCCTCGGCCCGCGAAACCGTCAACTGGGTCGCCGCCGGCGCGGTCGCAAAGCAGGTCCTCGAACAGTCCGATTACGACGTACAGATCAAAGCCCACGTCAACCAGATCGGTGACGTCGAAGCGCCCGACGTGACCTTCGAGGAGATGCTTGAACACACGGAGGAAAACGACGTTCGCTGCGCCCACCCCGAGACGGCCGAACGGATGCGCGAGCTGATCGACGAGTACCAGAAAGCGGGCGACTCTATCGGCGGCTCGATCGCCTTCGAGATCCGCGGCGTTCCCCGAGGGCTCGGCGCGCCGCGGTTCGACTCGTTCCCCTCCAGATTGGGTCGAGCGCTGTTTTCGATCCCGGCGACGACGCACGTCGAGTTCGGGCTGGGTGCGGACGCCCGGACGGTCGCCGGCTCCGACAGGAACGAGGATTGGACGTTCGACGAGGGCGACAATCCGGAGACGGTCAGCGAGGAAGGCGATCCCGTCCCCGTCGGCAACGACCACGGCGGCCTGCAGGGCGGCATCACGACCGGCCAGCCGATCTGGGGCGAGGCGACGTGGCACGCGCCGACATCGATCCCCAAAACCCAACAAACCGCCGATTGGGAGACCGGCGAGATCGTCGACGACGCGCAGGTCATCGGCCGCCACGATCCAGTGTTGCCGCCGCGCGGCGTCCCGGTCGTCGAAGCGATGCTTTATCTGACCGTGCTCGATTTCATGCTGCTGGGCGGTCGGATCAATCCCGACCGTATCGACGATCGCACCGGCGAGTACGACACGGAGTATCATCCGTCGAATCCGCGAAACGAGTAGCGCTCGTCACCCGCACCCATCCCGAAACGTCTGCTCGTTGGATGACTGGTTTGATGTAAGGAGCCACCGAGTGTCGAGATATGTCATCACAGACGAGTCGCGACGTGGTGTTACCGTTCGGGCAGTACGACGACGTGTCAGCCGCCGTCGAACTCGCCCAGTACGCCGAGGAGCTCGGGTACGGCTTTGTGACGACCGGGGAGACGACCGGCTGGAACGTTCCGATGATTCTGGGAATCATCGCCCGCGAGACCGACGAGATCGGAATCACGAACGACGTCCTCTCCCCGTACTCCCGCTCGCCGTCGCTTATCGGGCAAACCGCGGTGACGATGCAGGAGTTGAGCGACGGTCGGTTCCGACTCCGGATAGGTGCGTCGTCGCCGGCGCTGGCCGAGCAGTGGCATGGGCTCGAATTCGACCGCCCGCTTCGGCGGATCCGCGAGGCCATCGAGATCGTTCGACAGGTCCAATCGGGCGAGCGGCTAGAGTACGACGGCGAGATCTACACCCCCGATGGATTGGCACTGGGCTGTGAGGCTCCCGACAAACCGGCTCCCGTCGACGTCGCCGCACTCGGCCCGAAATCGACCGAGATGGCGGGGCGATTCGCCGACGGCTGGGTCCCGCAGTTGATCCCCTACGACGGCTTCATCGACCGCATCGGTGATCTCGAGCGCGGCGCGGAACTCGGCGACCGGAGCGTCGACGACATCAGAGTTGCGTACACGATCCGGTGTTGTGCGCTCGAAGACGGCGAGACGGCGCGTGAGTACGCTCGCGCGCAGGTGGCGTTCATGATCGCCCTGTACGGACCGTTTTATCGGCAGGCGATCGCGGACGCGGGTTGGGAGGACGTGACGGAAACCGTCCGCGGGACGTGGCTCAACGGCGACAAAGCCGAGGCGATCGCTTCGGTCCCCGACGAGTTGCTCGATCAGGTCGCCGCGGCTGGGACCCCCGAACGGGCGAACGAACTGATCGAACGGTTCGAGGCGATCGATGCGGTCGACGCGGTCCAGATCGGGTTCTTCGACGGCATGGGCGAGGACGAGCGACGGCAGACGCTCGAAGCGCTCGCTCCCTGAGATGCTCGCGGAGCCTCGTTCCCTCTCAGGCGCTCATCCGGGCCGCGTGAAGCGCCAGTTCGATGTGGTACTTCGGGTCGGCATCGACGGTCGGTCCGTGGCCCACGTACATCGTCGAGAGCGTGTCGCTGACGACCGATAGCAGGTACTCGATGCTTTCGATCAGGGCGACGTGATCCCCTTCCTCGAGATCCGTTCGACCGAAGCCCCCGTTCGCGAACACCAGATCGCCTGCGAAGAGCGTTCCGCCGGCGGATGAGTACAAGCAGACGTGATCGTTCTTGTGTCCAGGGGTGTGGAGTACGTCGTAGCGGTCGTCACCGATCAGCACGTCGTCGCCGTCGGCGATCCCGTGGTCGACGAGGTCGTGCTCCGCATCGAACCCCCAGACGTCCACGTCGAACGCGTCGACGATCAGTTCGGCGTTTCCAACGTGATCGGGGTGCGTGTGCGTGAGGACGACCGCGTCGAGTTCGTCGACCGTATCACCGATCCGGCCGACGGCGTCGAAGTTGCTCCCGGCGTCGACGAGGACGGTCCTGTTGCCGTCGACGAGGAAGGCGTTGCTGGTGAACGATTGAACGCCACGTGCGACGTTTCGAACGGTGGTCATACGCCCCGTATCCGGTCCGTCCGCTTTTGTGTTTCCATGCCGACTACGACGATCGCGCCCGTCCGACCACGAGCGAGAAGCCGTGTGAGGCTATCGACCGCCGCTGTCGCGACGAATGCCGTTCCGGCACTCACGGTTTCGATCGCGTAGCCGAAGACGAACGGGGCGATCACGCCACCGGCTGAGACGCCGAGCGTGATCATGGCGAAATTCCTCACGACATCAGTTCGCCGTGATGTAAGGTCGGCCAGCGTCGCGCTGGCGGGGCGGGAGAGGTCGATCGTCGCACCCGGAAGGGAACCCGCTCCGATCGCAGCTAACGCGGGGAGCCGTCCGATCCCGATTATTCTCGAGAGCACGACGAGTGTACCGTATCATATAAAAACGGGCCAGAGGCCCGATCCAGTCGGCGAGATAACCGTCGAGCGGTGGTTTCGTTGACCCCCCAAGCGAGAGGCCGGCGGCGGTCACGAAGACGCCAAACTCGTTCCGAAAGAGGGGAAACGCCGGGACAAAAAACGGCATGTAGGCGTGGTTGACGGCGTGAGATCCCGCGACGAGTCCGATGACGAATGCGACCGGTCGTCGTGACACGGCGGGCGGTTCGAAACAGCCGGGTAAGTCGACTCGGGCATTCACCCGATAGGCGCGGCGTTACGTGATCAGTCGGCAGTCACGGAGATCCGTTCGACCGTCGATCCGGTTGCGGTGATCGAGCCGCCGGCACGGCGGACTGCGCGGCGAAGCCGGTCGGGGGTGACACCTGCTTGATTGGCCGCCGTCTCCAGATCCAATGTCCCACCCTGGTACAGTGCCATCGCGGTCTGCAACGCGTGCTGCTTCATACTCCCATCGATGATCGTGAAGATTATAATAGTATCGAGAGATAATATGTCAACCCATGACCTTATATGACAAACCAGATGAAAAATCATTATATTAATCTGGTGTATCGTCGGCTCCATTCCGTGGTTCGCGTTGGCTCGCAACGCTTTAGTTGACGGTGCCGTCCTACTCTGTATGGAGCACGCCGACGAACTGTTGGAGCTTCTGTGTGAGAACGCCCGATACGAGACGGCCGACCTCGCTCGGCTGACCGGTCTCTCCGAGGCCGCGATCGAGGAGACGATCGCGGAGCTCGAAGCGGCAGGTATCATCCAGGGGTACACGGCAGTCGTCGATTGGGACGCAGTCAGCGACGACCGCGTGCAGGCACACGTCGAGATCAACGTCACGTTGGACCGCGAAACCAGCTACCGCGACGTCGCCGAGCGGGTGGCCGGATTTCGGGAAGTTCAGGGACTCCGTCTCGTCTCCGGTGATTACGACTTCGCCCTTGAGGTCGAGGGCGAGAACATGCGGGAGGTCTCGCGGTTCATCAGCGATAAAGTCGCCCCGCTGCCGGAGATCACGCAGACGGTCACCCACTACATCATGGAGACGTACAAACAGAGCGGCCATCGCTTCGACGACGGGGACGACGACGATCGTCTCTCGGTTACCCCATGAGTCTGCGACCGTCCGACCGAGTCGCCGATGTCCCGCCGTCGGGGATCCGCCGCTTTTTCGAACTCGCAGAGGAGATGGACGACGTCATCTCCCTCGGCGTCGGCGAGCCGGATTTCTCCGCGCCCTGGTCCGCCCGTGAGGCCGCGATCACGGCCTTAGAGCGGGGGCGGACGTCTTACACCGCGAACCGCGGCAAACGTGAGCTCCGCGAGGAGATCGCTTCGGACGTTCGGCGGTGGGACCTCGAGTACGACCCCGACACCGAAATTTTGGTCACCGCGGGTGCGAGCGAGGCCATCGATCTGGCGTTTCGAGCGCTCGTCAACCCCGGTGATACCGTTGCGGTCGCCCAGCCGTCGTACGTCTCGTACGTCCCCGGCGTCATCTTCTCTGACGGCGAGGTGCTCGACGTCCCCACGCGCGTCGAGGACGAGTTCAAACTCACCCCGGAAGTTCTCTCCGCGGCGGGCGCCGAGTCGGCCGACCTGCTCGTGTACTGCTACCCGAACAACCCGACGGGAGCGACGATGAACCGCGAGGAACTCGCCGCGGTCGCCGACTTCTGTCTCGAACACGACGTGGCAGTCCTCGCCGACGAGATCTACGCCGACCTCACTCACGACGGCGAACACGTCTCGATCGCCGAGTTCGACGGCATGCGCGAGCGAACGATCGTGTTCAACGGCTTCTCGAAGTCCCACGCGATGACTGGGCTCCGACTCGGCTACGCGTTGGGGCCCGATCACATCGTCGCCGCGATGAATCGGGTTCACCAGTACACGATGCTTTCGGCTCCGACGACGGCTCAACACGCTGCGATCGAGGCGCTTCGAAACTGCCGGGACGACGTAGTGGAGATGCAGAGGCAGTACGATCGTCGTCGTCGGTTCGTTCTCTCGCGATTCGAGGAGATGGGAATCGATTGCTTCGAGGCGACCGGGGCGTTCTACGTCTTTCCGGAGTGTCCGGGCGACGATGCTGAGCAGTTCGCCGAGGACCTTCTCGAGGCCGAATCCGTCGCAATGGTCCCCGGAAACGCCTTCGGCGTCGGGGCTGACGGCCACCTCCGAGCCTCGTACGCGACCGGTCTGGATGAACTCAAAGAGGCGATGAATCGGCTCGAACGGTTCGTCTCCTAGATCGCATCGTCCTCGTCCTGCCCGGGTCCCGTCTTTGGGACGACTCACGCCTCGATTCTGACGGAACCCTTTTTCAACGAGACGCCGAATGGCGGCTATAATGGCCACTCACGATTCGGACGAGGGAGCCGCCGGCGACTCGCCCCCGACGACCGGGGAGGAGTCGGCGTCCGAATCGAACGAAGACGCGTCCCCGAGCGGTACCGACGAGGAAGCCGACTTGGGACAGAAACGAACAACCGAGACGGCTCCCGAGGCCGATTCCGGCACCGATTCCGGCACCGACTCCAGAACCGATGCGGGGATCCGTGCCGATTCGAGCATGGGTGAAGATCCCGGTCCCGACGCTGATAGGGAGAGCGTGATCGGCTCCGAAACGCCCGCCCAAACCGGAGAAGGTGCGGACTCTGAAAGCGACCCTCTGCCACCAGTCACCGTCGGACGGTACGGGTGGGAGGACTTCAAGCGGGAGTTCTACTACGACGAAGAGGGGAATCCACCCGAGGACGAGTCATTCGACCCCGGGTCGTACCTCGGGTTCGACCCGGACGAAACCGACCCGCGTCTCGGAAGCGGCGCGATCGCAGCCGAGATACTCGAGGAGCTCAAAAACGAACGAACCGTCCGGGTCGATCCGGATCTCGACGAGGATGCCTTCTTTTCGAACGCCGACGGCACCACGACCGTCGTCACCAGATACGACCTCGAAAAGGTCGTCCCCGAAGAAAAAAAGGGACATTTCCGGGAGGTCGATCGCTACTGGGTCCACAAGCCTTACGCGTTCGTGATCATCTTTCACTCCGAAAAGGAGAACGAAAAAAAATACTACCTCGTTGAACCGTACCTCACCGACATCGAGTCTGACCTACGGGAATTTCTCGTCGGAAAGCTCAAGACCGCGATCAAGTATTCGGACGATGAAGTCGTTGTCCAGGGTGGTTCCGACGCCAGAGCGGCGGTCATCGAGAGCGAAACACACACACTCCTCGAACGGTACGGACTCTACGCGGTTGGGGCGCGCCCCGAATCGGATGGATTGCTCGATTCGGTCCGCGAACTCGTCGGATTCGGTCGCGAAGAGGACATCGAGGACGACGGCCCTCGGGACTTGCAGGGTATCTCCGTCCGCCCCGAACCCGCGCTCATCGAGGAGGATTCCCCGACGCTCACCGAACACCAAATCGAGAAGCTGTTTTATTTCCTCAAGCGCGATTTCGTCGGGTTCGAGCGCATCGACGGTATCAAACACGACATCAACATCGAAGATATCTCCTGCGATGGGTACAACTCGCCGGTGTTCGTCTACCACTCCGAATACGAACAGATCATATCGAACGTCTATCACGGCGAGGGCGAACTCGACGAGTTCGTGGTCAAACTCGCACAGCGCTCCGGAAAGGGTATCTCGAAACGGAGTCCACAGGTCGATGCGACGCTTCCGGACGGTTCTCGGGCGCAACTCACGCTCGGTCGCGAGGTCTCCGACCACGGGACGAACTACACGATCCGCCAGTTCAAAGACGTCCCGTTCACCCCGGTCGATCTGATCAACTGGAACACCTTCTCGCTCGACGAGATGGCTTTTTTGTGGCTCTGCATCGAAAACCAAAAATCGGTCGTCTTCGCCGGCGGGACGGCGTCCGGGAAGACCACATCGCTGAACGCGGTGTCACTGTTTATCCCGAGCAAAGCCAAGATCGTTTCCATCGAGGACACGCGGGAGGTCGAACTCCCCCAGCGAAACTGGATCGCGAGCGTCACTCGGCCTTCGTTCAGCGACGACGACAAAGGCGACGTCGACGAGTTCGACCTCCTCGAAGCCGCACTGCGACAGCGCCCCGAGTACATCGTTATGGGCGAGATCCGTGGCGAAGAGGGACGGACGCTCTTTCAGGTCATGTCCACGGGCCACACGACGTTGACGACCTTCCACGCCGACTCCGTCGGCGAGGTAATAAAACGGTTCACGACCGAACCAATCAACGTTTCCAAGACGATGTTCACCGCCTTGGACCTCGTCTCCATTCAGACGCAAACCCGCGTCCGAGATCACAAGGTAAGACGGAACAAATCGCTTACCGAGATCAACCACTACGACCCCGAAAACGACGAGATCAACGTACAGGACGTCTACCAGTGGCAGGCGGAAACCGACGAGTACCTCCAGATGGGACAATCGAACACCCTCGATGGGATCGCCTTCGATCGGGGGTGGCGCCGCGACCGACTCGAAAGCGAGTTGCTCGCTCGTGAGATCGTTCTCGCATACCTCATCCACGAGGGATTGAATACCTACACGCAGGTCGCGGCGACGTTACAGGCGTTCCTAAACGATCCGGAGACGATATTGACGCTCATCGCAAACGACGATCTGGAACGCTCTCTCGAGGACCTTCGGGAGATGGAGTCCGTCGAGATCGATATCGATCCTGACAAGGAGGCGATGGTGCCGCGTCCGGATGCGAGCGACGAGATGCTCGAAGAGACCGAAAAGGTTCTCGAAAAGGCCGACCCGGTCCTCGAGGAGTATCGCGGCACTGAAACTGGAATCGATATAACCGAGGCGCTCGACCTCGGCGCGGTGGACGATCTAGAGGTGATGGGAGGCGCAAGCGGTGGTTCGGCCGAAAGCGGTGTCGGCGCGGCTGTCGGCAATGATACCGACGTCGATGACGAGGACGCGTTCGAATTTCGATCGGCGATCGACCTGGAGTCCGACGCCGCGTCCGATCCCGAACCGGACCTTCCGAACCTCGACGACCTCCGGCCCGATGGGGATGACGAGCAAGACCCATGAGCGTTGGATCCGCGCCGCGGTCGATCGGGATGGAAACACTCGCCGACGCGTGTTATCCGCTCGCTCGCCGGTTCTTCGCCGACGATAGCGATTTCGTCGGCAATCTCGAACGAAAGCTCGCGGAGGCCCGCATCGCCCAGACCGTCGAGTTGTATCTCTCGAAATCACTCGCTGTCGGCCTCATTGTAGGTGGATCCCTGTGGACCCTCGGGACGCTTCTCGGGTGGTTTCTCGTCACGTTCGTCATCAGCGAGCCTCCGATCCTCCTCGGGTTGCCGTTTCCGGAGCCGTACCTCTCGACGATCAACGCGTTGAAACTCCCGTTTCTGATCGTGTTTTCGGGACTCGTGTTCGGTTCGATCGGGTTCGGGATCGGATTCGGCGGAATGGTTGCCAAGCCGTACCTCGACGCCGACGCCAGAAAGCGCGAGATCAACGTGTTGCTCTCGGACTCGGTTTCGTTCATGTATGCGCTATCGGTCGGCGGACTCAACCAACTCGAGATTCTACAGGCGATGGCGCGCGCCGACGACACTTACGGCGAGGTCGCAAAAGAGTTTCAGTCGATCGTCCTCGAAACCGAGTACTTCGACACGGACTACCGAACGGCCGTCCGGAACCAGGCGATGCAGACGCCATCGGAGGAGTTGAGCCAGTTCCTCACGGACATGCTCTCGATCATCAACTCCGGCGGCGACATGGAGCGGTTCCTCGAAGATCAAAAGGAAAAGCACATGCGGACCTCGAAGCAGGAACAGGAGGTCGTCCTCGAGACCCTCGAACTCTTCGGGGAGATGTACATGACCCTGTCGCTGTTTCCGCTGCTTCTCATCATCATCCTGGTCATCATGTCGATGCTCGGTGAGGCTCAGGATATGTTGCTATACGGCACGGTTTACGGGCTCATCCCCCTCATTGGAGTCGGCTTTCTGGTGCTCGTTTCGACGGTCGTCGCAGACGAGGTCGGCGACGGCTATCTCCGAAGTGACGACGGTGCTCCGGACGAGGGATCCGGAGGTGTGTTCTCATTGGGGCTCATCGAGGCGTACACGGGTCGGTACTCGATATTCGACCGGATCAAAGCCCGCGAAGGCACGTACGTCACGGGCGAAATCCTCAAACGGCCGGACCTGTTCTTCCGGGATCACCCGCTAGCGGTGCTTGCGATCACGCTCCCGCCGTCGATCATGCTCGTCGCCGTCTCGGTCAGTTCAGGTGCGGCCCCGACGACGGTACAGGGGATGATCGACGAGCCGATCCTCGGGACGTTCCTGTGGATCTACCTCCCGCTGTATCTCAATCTCGTCCCGCTCACGGTGTTCTACGAGTGGAACGTGCGATCGCGCCGGACGATCACGAACAACCTCTCGGACAATCTCCGGAAGCTCTCCAGCGCCAACGACACCGGGATGACGATCCTCGAATCGCTGAAGGTCGTCGCGGATACCTCCTCGGGTCGCCTCGCGAACGAGTTCCGGACGATGTACGCGAAGGTGAACTACGGGACGAGCCTTCGGACGGCGCTTCGGGAGTTCAACAACTCCTATCACATCCCCCGACTCGCCCGGACGGTCAAGCTCATCTCGAAGGCTCAGGAGGCGTCGAGTCAGATCACGCAGGTTCTCTCGACGGCGGCACAGGCCTCCGAGAATCAAGACGATATCGAACGCGACCGGAAATCCCGAGCCCGGATGCAGATGGTCATCATCATCATGACCTACGTCACGTTGCTTGGCGTGATGGCGCTGTTGAAGGTCGAGTTCCTCGATACGATGGCCGCCCTCGTCGACAGCACTGGCGGAGACGGGGGTGGCACACCGGGGGCGGGCGACGGATTCGGCGGGGGTCTCGACGTCGACGAGTTGACGATGTTGTTCTTTCACGCGGTCACGCTGCAGGGCATCATCTCGGGCGTCATCGCCGGTTACATTCGCGAGGTAAGCATATTGGCCAGCCTGAAGTTCGTCGTCGTGTTGCCGACGCTCGCGCTGGTGGTGTTCATGTTTATATGATCAGCACGACGCGCGGACAGACGACGCTCGATTTCGCGGTCGGCACGGGAGTATTCCTCCTCGCTGTGCTCTTCGTCGTCACGTACGCACCGACGATGTTCGACCCCTTCGCGGGCGGGTCTGGGACGGAACTCATCGTCGCGGACCGCGCGGCGACGACGCTGTCGAGCGATCTGCTCGCGGCTTCGACGAGCGATCCCGGAATTCTCTCTGCGGGATGTGTCGCCGAATTCTTCGAGGTAGATGCCGACGAGGCGACCTGCGAGGCGGGAGCCAGTTTCACGGATTTCGACGGGGCGCTATCGCTCGACGGTCGGAGTGCCGACGTGACGATCCACGACCTCAGCGCGTCGGCTTCGGATCCCGCCGATCCAGACTGGACCGACGGCGGCGACGAGCTACACCGTTCGAGCGATGGCTCGACCCCGACCGATATCGCCGTCGCTACGCGTACCGTCTCCATCGACGACCAACAGTATCGGCTGACGGTTCGGGTGTGGTAGCATGCGAGGACAGGCGCATACTGTCGAGGCGTTCGCCGCTGCCGTATTGATTATCGGGGGGCTGATTTTTGCGACACAAGCGACCGCCGTGACACCGCTATCGGCGAGCACTTCGAACCAACACATCGAAAACCAACAGAAGGCCTCGATCGAGGGGTTGCTTTCCACGGCCGCGAGGGACGGCAGTTTGGCGGAGGCACTCCTGTACTGGGACGCCGAAAACGAGACGTTCTTCGACACACCGGATCCAGGAACCTACTCGGAGGGACCGCCGAACGAGTTCGGCGAGGCGCTGAACAGTCTCCTCTCGGACCGTCGGATCGCTTTCAACGTCCGCGTTCGATACCCGACCGACGATGGCGGGATCGACGTCGAGGAAATGGTTCACATGGGCGAACCGAGCGCGAACGCGGTTTCAGCGACTCGGACATTCGGACTCTATGACGGCTCATCGCTGTCGGCTCCCGACGACGATCGAACGCTCGAAGACGTTCGGAACGACTCTAATAGCGAATTTTACGCCCCCGAAACCGGTACCGACAGTCGTCTCTACACCGTCGTGGAGGTGGAGGTGATCGCGTGGCGAAAGTGAATCGCGGACGAAACGGTCGCGGATCGGACGACCGTGGACAGATGCTGCTCGTCGCGGGGATCGCTCTCGCGATCCTGTTCGTCGCATTGGCGTTGCTCGTCAACGCGGCGATCTACACCGACAACGTCGCAACTCGCGGCGGGGATTCAGCCGGCGAAGCGCTCGAGTATCAAGCCGGCGTCGTCGGTTCGGTGGGGGAGTTGATCGAGGGCGAGAACGCCAACGGGAACGGTGTCGACGCGGACTCCATCGACTCGAACGTCTCAAACGGAACCGCGACCATCGATGAGACCAACCGGCGATACCACCTCAGGCGCGCGGCGGTGACGAACACGTCGATCGTCTCCGGAAGCAGAGAGGACGGGCTTTTGATCAGCGAAACGGATTCCGCGGACTTCAGCGACTGGAGCGCCAACGCGAGCGCGGTCCGGGCCTTCACGATCGACCTCGACACGAACAACATGACCGACGGTTCGCCGTTCGTACTCGATCTGAACGGGACTACGCTCGACGTGACGCTGAACGAGACCGATGGTGTCGAGTACATTACCGTGAGCGGTGGAACGGAGAACATCGAGTGCAATAGGGAGGTTCCGGCCGACAACACGGTCCGATTCGACGTGACTGCCCAGCGGCTCGGCGGTGGTGTTTGTTCGTTTGGGTGGCCGGACCTCGATAGCGACAGCGAAATCGGTATACTCGATGGCATCAACGGCGGCGGATCGTACGAGCTGACCGTCGACTCCTCCGATGACACGACTGGACTACCGGCCGACTCCTGGACCGCGATCTACAGCGTTGATCTCGATATCCGCGTAGACACGGCGAAACTGAGCTACGAACGAACCGTCCGAATCGCGCCGGGTGAACCCGATGTATAGCGACGATCGAGCCGTCTCGATAACGGTCGGCTACGTGTTGAACCTCGCCGTCGCGTCGATTTTGATCTCCGGGCTGCTCGTCGCCGGTGGCGGGCTCATCGAGAGCCAAACGAAACAGGTGACCGCGGACGAGCTGGCGGTCGCCGGCCAACAGCTCGCCGAGGAGCTTTCGAGCGCCGATAGGCTCGCCCGCGCGGGCGAGTCGGCGGTGCCGTCGGAGCTCTCACTCGAGAGCGACCTCCCGGCTCGAACCGCTTCCGGTGGCTACAGCATCGAGATCGAACACGCCGATAGCGAGGGGACGATCGAACTTCGGAGTGCGAGTCCGGAGGTCTCCGTAGTGATTCCGTTTCGAAGCGAGACGGACGTCGAGAGCGTAGCCGTCGACGGCGGGCCGGTGTGGATCGAGTTCGAGTACACGAGCGAGCAGCTAGTGGTGGAATCGACATGAGTGGACGGAGCGGCCGATTTAGCACGACCGACCGCGGCGTGAGCGACGTGGTCGGTTACGTCCTCGTTTTCTCGCTCATCGTCGCCACCGTCGGGGTGGTGACGGTGGCCGGCTTCGGAACGATAGACGACAGACAGGCCGCCGAACGGATCAACAACGTCGAACGAGCCTTCGACGTCTTCGCGGCGAACGTCGAGACCGTCTACCGGGACGACGCACCGAGTCGGGCAACGGAGATGCGATTGGCCGGTGGATCGCTCGGAGTCGGCGAACCTGTCGTCATCACGGTCGCAGATGCGGACGATCCGACGGTGAACGTGACGGCGTCACCTCGTCCGCTGATCTACGAGGACGGCGACACAGAAATCGTCTACACTGCGGGGGCGATGCTCCGATCTGAGGGGGACTCGTCTGTGATGCTCCACGAACCGCCGTTCAGGACGGATACACCGACAGCGTCGTTTCCGATCGTCGACACGTTCCAGTCGTCGGGGGTGACGTCCGTCTCCACTGACGGGACGATTCGCGTTAGGAGCACCGCCAGAGGAGTCAACACGACCACCCCGTCGTCGTTTGATACGTCGGGGACCTACACCGTCACCGTCGAGTCGCGGCGAAGCGACGCGTGGGCACGGTACTTCGAGTCTCAATCGAGCGTAACCGTTCTCGAACACGAGGCCGATCGCGTCGTCGCCGAAGTTAGCACCGACGGAGTCGCAGCGCCTCGGTTCCCGGTTCGGCTGCGATTCTCCCGGTGACCCGGTTCACCCGATTTCGACCTCGATGCCGTTCTCGGAGACGTGAAGGTACGTGAGTGGACGGTCACCGCCGCCGATCTGATACCCCTCGAGGTCCGGGTCGGGCTGGAAGTCGAACTTGTCGATATTCCCGTTGAGGTCCATATCTTCGGCGACGAGCGCCCCGGTGTACGAGATGGCAGGCGAACCGTTGAACTCCATGTCCGCCTTCGGCGCGTAGATGATGCCCGTGTACTCGGAGTTCCCGTCGAATCTGACTGATCCCTCGGAGTGAACGAGGGAGATGAGTTGTGTTGCATTTCCTCCGTCGTTCACCGCCGAATCGACCGTGAGTTCGCCGCGAACGTACAGTGTGACGTTGCCGTCGCCCGCGATCGTGATGTCGTTAAGTTCGAGGTCTCCGTCGGTTACGACCGTAACGTCGCCGCCGTCCGTGTCGAACGTTTTTCCGTCGAGTATGGTCGTTTCGGAGGCGTTGTACGTCCCAGCAGTGAACGGGTCGCCTGTTCCCGGCGGGGCATCACATCCGTCGGTGGCGCACGATTCGAGTTTTGCATCGACCTCGGGGCTGATCGAGGATGCGACGGTGCCTTCGGTCCATCCATCGGGAATGCCGCTACCGCCGTTCGGATTGATCGTCTTGGCCATCACCGGTTCCTCGCCACCGATGCTGAACGGCACGGTCAGATCGACGGTGACCGTATCGTCGTTACCGCACGACTCCGCGATTGCCCCCTGGGATCGTTCGGTGAAAAACGACTCCCAGCCCGCACAGTAGCGGCTCTCGATCTCGACGAGAACAGTGCCCTTCTCCAGCGGGTTGGATCTGGTTTCGTCGCCCTCGATCGGATACCAGTCGGTCGATTCGCCGGTCGATCGAACCGTTCCCCCCACGCTGCCGCTCGAGTTGCCTTCGCCGGAAACGGTCATGATCGGAAACGTGAGCGTCTCGAACTGATAATGGTACTCCGGCGGTGAGATCATCCAACTCGACCCGCCGCGACGCTGCCAGACGCCGCCGCCCTGATAGGCGACCTCGGTGTCACCGTTCTCGTAAACGACCGCACCGAGGGACGTACTGTCGAGTTCGGTTTTTGATCCATTCTGTTCCACGTACAGCGCCACCTGCCCGGTGTTCGATTGGACCTCGACCTCCCCTTCGGAAGCTCGCCCCAGCGAGAACCGCTGATCCCCGGACTCCCCCAATCCGACGAGACTCGCCTTCGAACTGAAACTCGCCATGGAGTTCTCCATTTGCGACCGTTCGGCGTCGGCGCGCGTATCGCCGATCACGGTTCCACCGACCGCGAACAGCGCTGTCACCGAGGCTATCGTCATTCCGAGGATGAGGATGACTCCGATCGGACTCGAGACGGCGCGATCTCTCATTCGGAAACGGTTCACTCGCTTCCGTAATCAACATCAGCTTGCACTCAGCTCTCGAAACGGGAGATCGCCGGGGGCCATCACAGTGGAGCAGTTAAACGAAACCACTTATAAGCCCGCGAGATTGAAGGGGGAGGCCCCCGCTTGGTCGGGTATGGACATCGATACAGACGAACTGTTGGCGTCGCTGACGCCCCGCGAGGAGAACTCGGCGATCAAGACTTACCAGAACACCGTCTCGGTCGCCTGTCCGGCGTGTGAGAAACCGTTCGACGACCTCGTCGTCTGCAAACAGAATCCCACGAGCCTCAACCTCTCGAAGCAACTCGATCTCTGCGTCGGCGTCGAGGACGGCCAGGCGTTCATATTCACGCACAAACCCTGATCAGCCGTCCTCAGGTGGTTCAGAATCCGATGTCGCCCACGGTCCGATCCCCAAGATCCGGCCGACGAGCCACCCGGTCAAAAGCGGCGTGACGATCACCAGTCCGAGGAGGCCGACGTACCGGGTTGGCGGCGGCTGCAACGCCAGATACAACAGGTACACCGACCCGACGAACGGCCACGTCGCGGAGATGAACGACCGGACGGATCCGAGCATATCGGTCACTCCCGGCGGGTCGACCTGAACGTTCCGAAGCGGACTCGCGAGCCGAGTCGCCATCGTTACCTGCGCGTCACAGTCCGGACACATCGCCCGATAACGCGCCCTCTCGCCCATGCGCGATGCTATGCGGAGGCACAGAAAAATCGATGGGTGCCTCTCAGCGACGCATCCGCGGTGGCGCCCGCCCTCGCTTCGCGCCGAGAAACGTCCGCTCCTCCGGCGAGAGATCGCGCGCTCGATACTCGTCGAATCCGGCTTGATACGTCTCCGTCGAGCGGTCGTCCGGCACCCGTTGGGCCGGGCGTTCGAGCACGAGTTCGGCGATGCCCGTCGTTTCGCCCGTAAACGAGAACCCGGCCCGGTAGAGCGCCTCGTAGGCGAACGGGTTGTTCACCGCGATCCGAACTCGGTCGTACCCTCGCGCTGCTGCCCGATCGACGACGAATCGGCAGAGGTCCGGTCCGAGGCCCTCACCGCGTCGATCCTCCCTGACCGTGACGTAGCGGAGCCAAAGCGTTCCGGGGTCGGTTCGGTCGGCGTTGAACGCGACGGCGGCGAGCACGTCGTCGTCGAACTCGCTCCCGATCGTCCCCGATCGCTTGGGATCGCGGATAACCGCCTTTCCGGTGTTCGACATGACGAACTTCCCCGCGTAGCTAAATCGGCGGTAGTCGAGTCGGAGCATCGGGCTGTCCGATGGCCACCCGAGAAGGACGGGGTCCATATCGAGAGATGGGGGGCAACGGTGTTATGTTCGGCGCTCGAACCTCGCTCATGCGTTGGGATGTGCGAGCGTTCGATCTGTTCGCGCCGCTGTACGATCTGTTCATGCCTCCGGCGGACGAGGCGGAGATCCGAAAGGGGTTTTTCCTCGCCGACAGGGACGTCGAGCGGATCGTCGAAATCGGCGGCGGATCCGGGCGAGTCGCGAGGACGGTCGATGCGACGGTCGTCGATCCGGCAGCCGGAATGTTGCGACGTGCCCGACGGAGGGGACTCGAAACGGTTCGAGCGAGCGCGACCGATCTGCCCCACCCTGACGGCTCCATCGACGCCGTTCTCGTCGTCGATGCATTCCACCATTTCCCCGAACAGCGGCGGTGTCTCGAGGAGATTGCCCGCGTGCTCGCCCCCGGCGGCGTGCTCATCGTCCGCGAGTTCGACCGCGGCACGCGGCTCGGTCGAGCGCTGGTCGCCGCCGAGAGGCTCGTCTGGTTCGATTCGACTTTTTATACTGCCGAGGAACTGGAAGACGCGATCGAAGCGGTCGGTCTCGACGTCAGACCGATCGACTACGGCTTCGAGATGACGATTGCGGGCCTCAAGCCCTCTACCGGAGTTTGAAATAGAGGAACCGCCAGACCGACAGAGCGAACGCCCCACCGACGAGCATCACGATCACGAACACCACCTCGACGCCACGGTCGGGGAGCGCGAACTGACGGATCAGGAGGCCGACGATTGCGGCGGGAATCCACGATCTGATCGCGAGCGGGATCGAGGAGTTCGGCGCTGAACCACCACCCGGCGAGTACGCACCGACGAGCGGCGCACAGAGCACCCATCCGAGAATGAATGGGCCGGCCGCGAGGAGATAGATCGTCGGATCGGCGCTCAGCTGTTCGACGGTCCAATGTTCGAGCGTTCCGACGAGGAGGAACAGTAATAGGGCGACGAGATCACCGACCGCGATCGGCCAGGTGCTCGCGTCGAGACGCTGTTCGAGGAACGACTGATCTGCCATACCGTCCGTTCGACGGCGCCCTTTCAAATCCTTGCGGATTCGATCACGCGTGGGATCACCCACCGTCGAGGTCGGCTCCCGGCGGCGGGCGGAGAACGAGCGCTGCCAATCCGGCCGCGAGTGCCAAGACGGCACCGAGCGTGAACGTCGGAATCCAGCCGAACGCCGCGACGAGGAATCCGACGACCGTGCCCGCGAAGACGCCGCCGCCGACCTTCGCAGTGTAGAGTACCGCGTAGTTACTCGAGGAGTGTTCGGCCCCGTAGTAGTCCGCGATGACGGACGGGAAGTAGACGTATAGCGGCGAGGAAAAGAACATCGCGCCGACGACCATCGCGACGAAGGCGATCGAGGCACCGGCCGTACCGGCTCCGATCAGCCCGAACCGGAAGAGTCCGGCGAGGACGAAAGATCCGGTCATCACGTGGATACGGTCGAACCGATCTGAGGCCTCGCCGAGTATCATTCGCGAGACGCCCGCGGAGAGGGGGAGCAGAGTGGCCGCAGCGGTCGCGACGATCGCCGCAAGACCGAGGTGTTCGGCGAACCGGACGACGTTCGCGATGACGATGAGGTCCGCGGCGGCGGTCGCGACGAACATCGCATACAGGAGCCAGAACTGCCACGTCTTCAGCATCTCCTTCGTCGTGTAAGCTCGTCCGCGGAGCGAGGCGGCGAGTTCGCGTCCTCCCACCTCGTCCTTCTCGTCGTACCCGAGCCAATCGTCGGGGGGATCACGAAGCAATACAGCCCCCACGAGCAACACGAGGAGGATCCCGCCCCCGACGTTTCTGAGTACGTCGGCGTACCCTACGACGGTGGCGTTCGCCCGAACGTACGGGACGACGAGCGCGCTTCCGCCCGCAAAGGCCATCGTCCCGATTCCGGTCGTGAGTCCCGTCCGATCGGGAAACCACTTGACGGCAGTGTTAACGGCGACGGTATAAATAATCCCGACGCCGATCGCACCGAGCGAGTAGAGGACGTACAGTTGCCAGACCGCCGTCGCGTACGCCAACCCGATGTAGCCGCCGCCAGCGAGAATCGCGGCGAGATAGGTGAGTTTCCGAGGGCCGCGCCGATCGCGCCACCAGCCGGCGGGGAGCTGCGATAGGGATTGGAAGACGACATAAAAAGAGAAGACGGCTCCGAGCGCCGGCAGTCCGATGTCGAGACTCTCGGCCAACGGTCCCTCGATCGAGGACCAGACGTACTGATACGGGCTAACGGCGGCCATCATCGCTGCCGCAGCGGCGATCTGCCACCACCGCGAGAATCCGAGGACACTCTTGGCCCGTTCGGCGTATTCGACGCCCGCCTTCTCACTCATCGGAAACGGCTTCTCGCCGGGGGGTGGTTAAACTGGTTGTCGGTGCGTCGTCGGAGATATCATCCCATAAGTTATGAGTATATAATCCGGTGGCTACTTGTAATCGAAGATAATCTATTCAGTGAAGTATCAATACGCCATGGAAAATTTTTATGTGAGTATCGGTCCCATTTACGGTCGTATTATGACTGACTACTACGACATCGTCTTGGGACTCATCCCCGTGTCGCTCGCCGGCTTGACCGCCCTGCTCGTGTCCGCCGGAATGTCGTTATCAGTCTCCATCCCGCTGGCCTCGACCGTGACGCTCGGACTGATCGGCCACGCGATGTTCATCAACGGCCCAAGCGTCCCACAGACCAGTCCCGAGACTGGCTCCGAGATACCGACAGACTCGGCGGAATCGAAGCGAAACACCAAGGCGAATCGTTTTTCCGCCGAGTAGCCGGAGCGACTATACCGGACGGCGACGAACCGCGAACATGACCGACGTTCTGTTCCTTCGGAGCGACGAGCTCTCAGGACTCGCGACGCCTGCGGAGTACGTCTCGGCCGTCAGATCCGGATACGAGAGCCACGGAAACGACGGACGCGCGGAGCCGCGAACGAAACTCGTATCGGAGGATCCGCCGGGGATGTGTACCGGCTATCTCGCCATCCTCCCCGAGCTCGGGGCGATGGGCGGATACACGTACGCCGCCGGCTTCGGCGACGAAGACGCCCACTTCGCGTTGCCGCTATTCGACGCTGAGTCCGGACGTCTGCTCACGTTGTTGGACGGGGCATCGATGAACCCGTTCAAAACCGGCGCTACAGGTGCACTCGCGGCCGACGAGTTGGCGCGCGACGACGCGACGACGTGTGCGGTCATCGGTTCCGGCGCGCAGGCGCGCGGCCAACTCCGAGCGACCGCGACGGTTCGTGAGTTCGAGGACGTGCGCGTCTTCTCTCCGACGGCTGCAAGCAGGGATGCGTTCGCGGAGGAGTTCGACGAACGACTCTCAGCTGACGTGACGCCGGCAGCGAGCGCAGCCGCGGCCGTCGAGGATGCAGACGTCGTTATCACGGCGACGACCGCGACGGATCCGGTCGTCCGCAACGCCGATCTCCCGGACGGCGTCCACATCACCGCGATGGGCCAATACGATCGCCGAAAGCGAGAACTCGACGCCGATACGATCGCCCGGGCCACGTACGTTCCCGATCTCCGCGATCGGGCGTTTCAGGACGCCGGGGCCTTCCTCGCGGCACTGGATGCCGGCGTGGTCGACGAGGATCACATCCACGCCGAACTCGGCGAGATAGTCGCCGGGCACGAACCCGGACGGACCGCCGCCGACGAAGTCACCGTCTTCGACAGCGGCGGGACCGGCATCGAAACGGTCGCCTCTGCGTGGATGCTCTACGATCGCGCAAAAGAGCGGGGCTTGGGCGAAACGATCGAATTCGCACCCGCCAGCGAGGCGCTGACAGGCGAGTAGGTCACAGGTACGGCGCGAGTCCGAGCGACTCGACCAGCGCGATTCCGGCGGCTATCGCCCCGACGAGGTAGCCGGCGATGGCACCGGTGTTCAAAAGCGGGAGGCCCGCGTGAGCCCGACCTTTCATCACCATCCACAGTAACGCGATGAGTCCGCAGAGCGTCCCGACCATCGCCCCGAGCGCGGGGACCGTCATCGCGACTCCCGGCACGTCCAACAGCGCCGCGCCGCCGGGGCGGAACACGGCCGCCGAGGCGACGAGAATCGTCGGGATGACCGCATCGCCCAATCCGATGAAAAACGCGTCGCGTGCGAGCGGATCGTCCGACTCTTGTGGAGGATCCGTACTCTCTGCGCCCTCGTCCGATCGTTCGCTCTCGTCGCCAGCTGCTCCAGCTGTCTCGTCTTCCTCGCGATCGAGCGTTTCTGGACCCGTCTCATCGAGAAACGAATACGAGAGCGTCAGCGGAATCACGAGCACGACCGGCAACCGAAGATCCATCACACCGGAGGCGAGCGTGAGCATGTGTTCGGTCCCGTAGACGGAGATCGCATCGTAGACTGCCAACACTACCAGTAACACGAGCGCGGGCAGGAGTCCGAAACTGATGCCGAACAGGCCGGCCGCGCCCGCGCCCATGACGATTCCGGCGGCGTCAATCACGTACCACTCGGGATACACGAGGAGTCCGACGCCGAGCGCGAGCGCCGCGAGTACCGCGAGAACGTTGAGACCGGCAACGGAGACGATCGATGGAACGACGATGCTGAACACGTAGAAGGCGAGGAACACCGAGGCGAAGACGATGAGCCCCTGCAGGAGCCGGTCGACACCGAACTTCATCGCCGCGAGCATCACGGCCGTGGCGACGAGAATCGCACCGATGTACAACAGACTGTTCGTCGGATCGGAGGGGTCCTCGACGGTCTGGTAGCCGGCGTCAATGAACGGCTCGACCAGCGCAAGCGAGCCGAGTTGGATGAGGACGAAAAGCCCCACGGTGGCGACGACGGCGACGGCGGCCCGGTTCATACGGTACCGTTCTCCGGCGGTCGTTTGGACGTTGCGGTTCGAGAACGATGGACGAAAGACCGGCGGGAATTATCTCGCGTACAGCTTCTCGCCGAGCAGCGTCGCTAACGGAACGTTTCGATCCGGCGACACGGCGATGTACGGACCATCAACGGGGCCGAACACGTCCACGACACGACCGACGGTTTCGAGATCCGAATCGAGGAGCTCCGTCCCGATTCTCGGGTGTGAGTCGTCCGACGAACGGACGATGGCCAGTCCCTGGGCGGTTCGGACGATCTCACCGACGCGTTTCATTCGCGGAGGGCGACGACGTACGCGGCGACCGCCCCAAGCAGATCGGATTTCGACGCGTCGTCGGCCCCTTTGACGACGACTCGTCCGCGTGGTTCGTACTCCCGTGGGTACGTTCGATCCCGATCGATTACGGCGTCGTAGCCGACCTGTTGGACCGCGCTCGCGATCTCGTCGACGGTCGGTTCCGAGACGGCGAGATCCAAGGGGACCCGTCGCCCCTCGCTTCGGGAGAGGTCGGCATCGAGGTAGGCGGGCCAGATGACGTTTTCGACCATATCCGAGCCTGCGCGTTGGGAGCCTAAAAACCGGGCGGTCCGCGCTTGTCGGTCCGCGGTTATCGACTTCGAACGAAGAAAATGGCGACCGAGAGCGCAACGAGTGCCGTTACGACGCCGAACCCGGATTGGTCTTCGGGGGAGCCGTCCGTCGGCGTCTGTTCGTCCTGCGTCGGCTCCGTTCCGGGTTCACCCTCGCGCTCGTCTTCGAGTTCAGCCTCGCGTATCGCCGTTGCGACCTCCTCGATCGCGATGGCGATTCGCGGGGCCGGCTGACTCAGGTAGTTACCGTTGACGACCGCGATCTGATCGTTCTGAACGGCGAACGTCGATTCGAACGCAGGCGAGTCCGGAACGCCCGGCCCGTCGTCGGCGACGACGATGACCTCGGGGTTCCACTCGACGACCGCTTCGTCGTTCACTTGGCCGTAGCCCTCGACACCGTTTTCTGCGGCGATATTCTCACCGCCCGCGGCCGTGATGACCTCGTCGATGAAGGTCCCTGACCCGGCCGTGAAGTTGTCCGTGTAGTGGAGTACGCGCGGGGCGTCGCGATCCTCTGTTTGTGCGCGTGCCGCATCGATCCGATCCCAGTACTCTTCGTTCACTTCGGCCGCCTCCTCGCACGATCCGATGAGCCGCCCAGTCGACTCAGTTTTTTCGGCGATGAACTCCAGCGACGTGCCGAAGCCGAACTTGAAGACGGTCTGGTTCGCGTCCCGAAGCTGTTCAACGGTCTCATCGGGGACGATGTTCGGCGCGAGCACGATGTCGGCGTCTAACTCGACGACCGCTTCCTGATTGACGGCGAACTCGTCGAGGTTCAGTACGTTCTCTTTGTCCTCGACTCCTTCCAGGTAGTCCGTGTAGGAAGCGATCGGAGCCCCGACGACTCGATCCCGGGCGCCGAGTTCCCAGACGGTCTGTGCGGCACTCGGCTGTAACACGACGATTTCGTCGGGGCGCTCTTGGACGGTCACCGTCACGCCGGTCGCATCGGTCTCTGACACCGGGAACGAGCACTGGGTATCGTGGCTCTCCGCAGCGGCCATCGGAGCACCAGCGGCGAGCGACGCGACGAGAAGCATCGAAACCAAAAGGAGTGAACTTCGGGAACTCATGGTTTGAACAGAACGACGAGGACAATAAGTATTTGACTAACGCAAACTCAGTTGCGAACATGTCCTTGCGGCGGACGCTCGCTTGGTCGGGTGCGTTGAGCACGTTGCTCGTCGTGATCGTCGTCGTGAGCGCCGCCCTCGGTTACGCCGCGATTGGTCCAATGGAGGTCGCCTACGTCCTGTTGAACGAGATCCGGTTGCCAAGTCTCGACGGAACGACACCGGTGTGGATTCGTCCGTTCCACTTCGAGGTCGCCTCCTCGACTGCGCTCATCGTCCGGCAGATCCGACTTCCGCGGATCGTTTTGGGGGCGATCGTCGGCTTCGCGCTCGCGCTCGCGGGAACGGTCATGCAGGGATTCTTCCGAAACCCGATGGCGGATCCCTCGATCATCGGGGTCTCCTCCGGCGCCGCGGTGGGTGCCGTCGCGTTCATCGTGCTTCCGCTTTCGGTGCCGTTCGGCCGGACTGCGTTCGCCTTCTGTGGCGCTCTCATCGCTGCCTTCGCCGTGTATGCTATCGCCACCGAGGGCGGCCGGACGCCCGTCTCGACGCTTCTGTTGGCCGGTGTCGCCCTCCAGACGTTCCTCGGGGCGGTCATCTCGTTTATGCTGTTGAACGCGGGTGACAACCTCGAAACGGCCGTCTACTGGCTCATGGGTCACCTCCACGACAGCACCTGGGGTCGCGTTCGATTGGCACTCCCCGTCGTCGTGTTGTTTTTCGCGGTCCTGCTCGCGTACGCTCGCGATCTCAACGTGTTGCTGTTGGGCGAGGAAGACGCCCACACGCTCGGTATCGAGGTCGAACGGACGAAACGGATCCTGCTCGCGACGTCGAGCGTCGTCACGGCGTCCGCGGTCGCGGTCGCGGGCGTGATCGGGTTCGTCGGGCTCATCGTGCCGCACATGATGCGAATCGTCGTCGGGCCCGACCATCGGATCCTCCTCCCGACGAGCGCGCTGGCCGGCGCTGCCTTCCTCGTCGCGACCGACACGGTGGCGCGGTCGGGTCCCACAGAGGTCCCCGTCGGTATCGTCACCGCGGCGATCGGCGCGCCCTTCTTTTTGTATCTGCTCCGAAAACGCGAGGTGCACGCGCTGTGATCGAGTTCGATGGCGTTGGTGTCGACTTCGGCGACGTGACCGTTCTCGACGACGTCGACCTGCCGGTCGGGAGCGGGGAGTTCCTCGCGTTGGTCGGGCCGAACGGCGCGGGAAAGACCACGTTGTTGGGAACCTGCAACGGACTGCTCTTACCTGATCGTGGCGTGGTCCGCGTAGATGATCGGAACGTGGCCGACTGTTCGGCCCGGGAGATCGGTCGATTGGTCGCGACCGTCTCACAGGAAACGTCGGTCGCGTTCGAGTTCGACGTTGCAGATATCGTCGCGATGGGCCGGACACCGCACCGTTCGCGATTCGAACCGGCCGACGACGCGGATCGGGCGGCCGTCGAGGCCGCGCTCGAACAGACGGATACAGCACGGTTTGCCGACCGTTCCATCGAGGAATTGAGCGGCGGTGAGCGACAACGCGTCATCGTGGCTCGTGCGCTCGCACAGGAGACTCCCGTTCTCCTCCTCGACGAACCGACGGCCAGCCTCGATATCAATCATCAGATCAGGACGCTCTCGCTGGCGAGAACGCTCGCCAACGACGGGCGGACGGTGGTCGCGGCGATTCACGATCTGGAACTCGCGGCGCGCTTTTGCGACCGGATAGCGTTGCTCTCGGACGGGACGATCCTCGCCGAAGGATCGCCTGAAACGGTCCTCACGTCGGAGCGACTCGAATCGGCGTTCGGCGTTCGAACCGCCGTCTCGACCAATCCGATCACAGGCACTCACGCGGTGACGCCGCTCTCGGACGAACCGCCGAACGGAATGTGCGTCCACGTGCTTGGATCCGGTGAGTCAGCGGCTCGAACGATCGGGAGATTGGTCGACGCTGGCATATCCGTGACAGTTGGCGTTCTTCCCGAGGGTGACGTCGCAGCGGTCACCGCACGAGGACTCGCTCGGGAAGTCGTGACCGCACCGGCGTTCGAACCGATCTCAGCGGACCGACTCGCAACCGCCGAGTCGCTCGTTACGGCCGCGGATGCGACTATCGTCGCGGGTCCGATCGACGGCTCGAACGAGCGACTCGCTCGTACCTCGGAGCCGCTCTTCGTCCTCGAAGGTGTGTCGAACCCGCCAGCGGAAGCCCACGTCATCGCAGAACACGACTTTCACCAACGGATCGAGTTGCTATCACCCGATCCAACACCGCCACAATGAAACCGTTCGGCCGGGTCAGTTCTGCCGCGTCGAGCGCGCTTCTCGGACCTCTGCACCGTCTCTGAGTTTATCCTCACAGTTCGGACAGACCCGAACCGTCGACATCCCCTGCGGAGCGAACACGCGCACGTAGTTGTCGGTCACGAACGCGTCGCAGTTGCGGCAGTGTGGCATATTGTACACTCTCGAAGAGAGTGTCAAATATCTTTCCCCATTCCAGGGAAAATACGATATCACGGCTCGGTCGGTTCCACCTGCTTGGCGGTGTCACTCGTTCAGATAGCGAACCGATGACCACACGCCATACAGGTGTACTCGAACTGTCCCTCCTCGCTCAGCGAGACGCCATGTCCGGTCTCCTCACCGCACTCCCGGCAAGGGATCGCCGCCTCTATCTCCTCCCAGTCGTGTTTCGATGCCGGCGCGCCGAGGGCGAACCCGACGACCGGTTCCTCGCTCTCCTCGTCGTTGTATCCCGTCTGAAACTCTCCAGCGGGGAACCGGATCACTTCACCCGCACCGACGGTGACCGATTCGGTAGCCTCGCTGTCGGGGGCGTCGGCCACCTCGAACGTTGCCTCACCCGATCGGATGTAGAACACTTCCTCTTGATCGTGGTGAGTGTGAAGCCCCCCGGAAAACGCTTCGCCGGGTTCAAGTTCGAAGTAGTTCATCGCGAAGTGATCGGTATCCAGCGCCTCGGAGACCGGACGCCGAACGCTGTGTATCCCGTGGGGGTGTACCTCGACATCGACGTCTTCGATTGCGATCTTGCGCATACCGATTCATCCGTGGGTATGTGTTATGGGTTTTATCACCTCACGGTGGGTGTAGCGCCAAGTGCCGTCGATTGCCCTCCTCCCGCGGCCAAAGACGCGGGGATGCGCTCGCACTATGTATCAGAGTGATAAGACCTACTCGAACGTCTCTCGAGGAAATCCCTCTAAAAGGAATATTGAACCGTTATGCGCTCTAATAGCCATTAACCGTCATTCGTGAGGCGTAGCCGAACGAAAGCCGGAGGAGGGATTTGAACCCTCGACCTAATCCTTACGAAGGATTCGCTCTGCCAGCTGAGCTACTCCGGCGCACATCCGGTAGTGGGGGCATACGCCAGATAAGGGTTGCGAACTCGTCCGGCCGCAGTCGGGTCATCGCCGTCGCAATCGAGCGTCGAGACAGAGGTTCAACTCGTGGGGTGCATACGAGCGGACCTCGTGTCGCGTCTCGATCTCAACCGCGTACTCCGGCTCCGCAGCGTCGCAGATCGCCGCCTCGCCGGGACCGAACGGGTCCGAATCGGGCTGGATATCGTAGTAGTGGAGCCGACAGTCGTCGCTCGCGAGCTCGATGGCGGTGTCGAGGAATTCGTCGGCCCTGTGGGGGAGATTCATGACGATTCGATCCGCCCAGCCGTCGTAGCCGGTGACGTCCCGCACGTCACCACATATCGCTGTCACCCGATCGGTGACCCCGTTTCGCTCGGCGTTCCGTCGCAGGTATTCGATCGCCGCCTCGTTCAAATCGACGCCGACGCACTCCGCGCCGCGTTTCGCCGCCGGGACGACGAACGGGCCGACGCCGGCGAACATATCGAAGAACCGCTCCCCGGACTCGACCTGCTCGATCACGCGGTGCCGTTCGGTGGCGAGCCGCGGCGAAAAGTACACTTCTGTGATGTCGAGTTCGAATTCACAGCCGTACTCGCGATGGACGGTTTCGGTGTCGTCCCCACCCAGCACGTCCCACTGTCGAACGCGGAGTTCACCCTCGATGGGCGACGCTCGGTTGACGACGGTCTCGGCTCGAACGTCCGAGGCCAATATGGCGTCGGCGATCGTCTGCGCGCGCTCGTCGTCGTCCTCGGCGACGATGACGACGTCGCCGAGGCGCTCGTAGGAGGGTTCGAAGCCGAGGATGTCCGCCGGAAACGTCTGTGCCTCCCGACGAGGTAGGTCGCGCTCGACGACCTCCAACTCGGGGTCGATCGACCGGGGATCGGCCGCCGGATCGAGCGGGATGTATATTTCACCGTCGACGACTTCGATCTCGTACTCGCCCGACAGCGCGTCCGCTTCGACGAGCAGTTGGCGGACTTCCTCGCCGTCCTCTCGGGCGGTGCGAACGCAACGAACCGACATACCGAACGGTCGGAGAGCCCCGGCGGTAAGTGTACCGCTCCGTTTCGACTGGCCGTCTCATCGAAGAAACGCGGGGCTTTTGCCCGGCGGGAGTCGACGGAAGGTATGCTCACGTTCGTCGGTCTCGGACTCTACGACGAGCGGTCGATCACGGTCGAGGGCCGATCCGCCATCGCCGACGCCGACCGCGTGTTCGCGGAGTTTTACACCAGCAAACTCGTCGGAGCGACCGTCGAGGAACTCGAAGCGTATCACGAAGCGGAAATCGAAGTTCGCGATCGGTCGGGCGTCGAGGGGACGCCGGAGCCGATCCTCGACGCCGCGGCGGACGGTGACGCGGTCTTTCTCACGGCCGGCGATACGATGATCTCGACGACGCACGTCGATCTTCGCCTCCGGGCCGCGGACCGAGGCATCGACACGCACGTGATTCACGGGACGACCGCCGAGGCGGCTGCCGCCTCGCTGACCGGCCTGCAGAACTACCGATTCGGGAAGGCGACGACGCTCCCGTTCGCCTACGCCCACGGCGGCGACGGCGTCCCGGGGAGCGTCGTCGACACGATCGCCGACAACCGCGAGCGGGGGCTTCACACGCTCGTCTACCTCGACATCAAGGTCGGAATCGGTCCGATGGGGCCGGACCCCGATCACGAGGAGTACATGACCGCCGACCACGCGGCGGGCCGACTGGCCGACGAACTCGACACCCTCGGTGTCGTCGTCGCCCGGGCCGGGAGTCCGGAGCCGGTCGTCGCCGCCGATCGGCTCTCGGCGCTCGCCGAACGGACGTTCGGCGATCCGTTGCACTTGCTCGTCATCCCTGGTGATCTCCACGTTATCGAACACGACGCGCTTGTCCGACTCGCAAACGCGCCCGAATCGGCGGTATCGGCTCCGATGTAAACTACCCCACTCCACTCCACTCCTTCGGCGCATACGCGCCTCGATCCTCGAGGCCGGAGGCACCACCTTGAATCACGCTGAACCGGCGAGACGCCCGTTTACCAGTACACCTCGTCGGCGCGGTGGCCGTCGTCGTACGCCGCGAGCCCCTCGCCGAGAATGCGAGTTACCCGAACGTCGTCGTACAGCGTCGAGTGGGTGTAATCGAGAAACGTCATCGGGAGTCGAAGCTCTCCGTCGACTCTGAGCGCACTCAAGAGCCCGGTGAACGCGTGTTTGTGTCGCCGGTCGCTCACGTAGCATGCTGCGACGGGGATCGACTGTCGAGTCGGTCGGAGCGCCTGGAACCCTTCGATGGATCGATACACTAACTCCCAACAGAAGATGCCGGTCCCCTCCGACTCCAGCAACGCCTCGAACGTGACGTCGTCTTCGAAGTGCTCTCGGAGATCGGCCGCGCCGAAGATGACGTTATCCTCGATCGATCCCGCGAGATAGCGCGGAACGTCGTAGCTCGTGTGTTTTCGGAAGCCCTCGGTGAGTCCAGCGACGAGCTCTGCTACATCGCTCGGATCGGTCCCCGTGAACTGCTCGACGATCGCCGGATCGACCGTTCGATCCGCGTACCGTCGAATCGCGGTGACGACTTCGCGACGCGGTTCACCGTCGTCGAAGCGGTCGAAAAACCCCGACGGCTGGTGAAACTCGAAGGTGTACTCGCCGGCGTGAAACGCCGAGAGGTCGTCGAACAGCGATCGAAGGCGGTCGTCGAGTCCGAACTCGGCATCGAGTTCGGCGGCCTCTCGGCTCGTTCCCTCATCGAACGTCAGCCAATCGGTCTCACCGACGAAGACGGCGTTGCCGTCGGCTTGGACCTGAGTTCCTTCGATCTCTTCGTCGTACCGCGGACTCAAGTGCTCCGTGACGACCGATGGCAGATCCTGCGCCTCGAGGTTCGTTCCCCTCCCGAACTGGCCGTAGCCGAGAGTCGTATTGTACAGCGCTCGACCCCCGCCGATCGCGGCGAGCGACGTGCCGCCAGCGAGCAGCACGCGTCGCCGAGTGATCCCTTCGTTATCGGACGCGTTGGCTCCGCTCGAACCGTCCTCACTCACGACTCCGGTTCACCCCCGTCCGGGGCAGTTTCGGGCTCTCGGAGGGTTACGTCGCGGCCCAACAGCACGGAGAGGAGTTCCTCGCCGATATCGAGCAGTTCCGGAACCCATCGGGAGACGAAGAACGCGATACCGACGAGCGCGAAGACGGCGAGCCCCTGCGAAATGACTCGATCCGCGACGAAAAACGAGACGCGCGCTGGTTCGGAGATGCCGAACAGGAACATCACCGGCCCTTCGATCCACGAACCGGCGAACCACTGATAGCCGTTGGCTACGGCGATGAAGACGTTTCGGCCGATGTTGAGCACCCAGATGATCGCGATCGAGACGACGATTCCGATCGCCTTCTTGCGCCGTGACGCGTCCACGGCCGCGATGAGCCCGCCGAATATCGCCATCGCCTCGATGCCCGTGCACGCGAAGACGATCCGCGAGGCCTGTCCCGTCTCCGGGAACCAGAAGGTGTTCATCACCGTCGAATCGGGAGCCGGATCCTGGATGAATTGAATCCCGTCGCCGATCCCGAGGGCATCGATCACGAAGGACGTCTGAAATGCGACGGTCTCTATGAGCATAGTCCGGGCGAACGCGGAGGTCTGGAAGGGCAGATAAATGATCGTCATGAACGCGATCGCGCGGGAGAGCGTTAAAAGCGAGTCCCGGCCGTTGAGCACGCGCCAGCCTACGTAGAGACACGCCGGAACGGCGATGACGATGAGTACGGTTTGAACCGCACTCCGATGGATGAGCGCGAAGTGGTGTATCAGGAGGAACCAAAAAATCGCGAACAGCCCCCACGCGGCGGCCGTCAGTTTGAGCGCGAGGGCTCGTTCCCCACGTCGATCGGCGATAACCCCGCCGACGAACACGGCCATCACGATCCACGCGAGCATGTCGGTGTAGGGCAGCACCGAGAACTCGGTGAGCGACTGCAGCGGGAGCGCCATTACCGGAAGAATGCGCAACGATGCGTATATGTTTTGTTGTCGGCGGTGCGGCGTCCGCACGACCCCCGCCGCCGACACGGTGTGATCACTTTCTGGCGACGATCCGCAACACGTCCTCGTCTTTTAATTCGTGGCCGCGGCCGACCTGTTGTTCGTCGTGTTTCGCCGACGGGCCGCTGACGCGTGCGAACCGGAATCGATCGTCGAAACTGCCGCCCAGTTTCTTCAGCGCGTCGTCGACGGTGTTTTCGGATTCAGTCAGAATGAGCGGCTCGTCGTAGTCGATCCCGCGCCCCGGTTTGTCCATGTAAATACGAATCAGTCCGAGGTCGTTCCAGATCGTCTCTTTGAGCGAATCGAGCCCTCGACCGTCCTCGGCGCTCATAAACACGGCTTCCTCGGGATCGATGTCGTGAGCACGGAGGTTCTCCTTGACGGTCTCGACGTAACTCGGATCGATGAGATCGACCTTGTTGACCGCGACGGCGGAGGGGAGGTACTCGCGGTTGTCCTGGAGGGAGTCCACGAGCTGGTCGATCGTGAGATCCTCGCGGATCGTCACGTCGGCGTTGATGTAATCGTACTGTCTGAGCACCGCCATGATCGTCTCGTCGTCGAGCGTTACTCGATCCGAGGTCGTGAGGTTGATCCCGCCCTTGTGGGTCTTTCTGACGGTGACTTGGACCGGCTCGGTGTCGAGTCTGACCTTGTTGTTGTACAGCTCCGTTCGGAGCCGCTCGTATTGGTCGATCTCGAACGCCGAGAGGACGAAGAGAACGAGGTCTGCGGTCCGGACGACCGAAAGGACCGCTTGACCGCCGCCGCGGTTTTCGGCCGCCCCCTCGATGAGCCCCGGCACGTCGAGCAGTTGGATGTTCGCCCCCCGGTAATCGAGCATTCCGGGGTTGACGTCGAGCGTCGTGAACTCGTAGGAGCCGACCTCGCTGTCGGCGTTCGTCAGGGCGTTGAGGAGCGTCGACTTGCCGACGGAGGGGAAGCCGACCAGCGCGACCGTCGCGTCGCCGTGCTTTTCCACCGCGTACCCGCCACCGCCGCTTCCTGAGGACTGTTGACGTTCGAGTTTCTCCTTTTTTTCCGAGAGCTTGGCCTTCAGCCGACCGATGTGCTGTTCGGTCGATTTGTTGTACGGGGTGGTAGCGATCTCCTCTTCGATCGCCTCGATCTCCTCTTTGAGCCCCATTAGCTGGATTGTGTCGCTGATAGCGAAAAAGGCGTTCGGTTGTGCGCCGCAGGGGAGTGCGTGTCATGCCGGAGCGAATCGGTAACCCTTAAAGTCGCCCCGACACTCCGTTGATGTATGGCTGGAACTATCGAAGTGCTCGTCCCCGGCGGGCAGGCCAACCCTGGGCCGCCGCTCGGCCCGGAGCTCGGCCCGACCCCGGTTGACGTGCAGGCGGTCGTCAACGAAATCAACGAACAGACTGCGGCGTTCGACGGCACCGAAGTCCCCGTTACCGTCACGTACGAGGACGACGGTTCCTTCGAGATCGAAGTCGGTGTCCCGCCGACGGCCGCGCTCATCAAAGACGAGGTCGGGTTCGAGACCGGCTCCGGCGAACCGAACGAGAACTTCGTCGCCGACATCACGGCCGAACAGCTCAAGAAGGTCGCAGAGCAGAAACTTCCCGACCTGCTGGCGTACGACGCGCGGAACGCGGCGAAGGAAGTCGCGGGGACCTGTGCGTCTCTCGGCGTCACGATCGAGGGCGAGGACGCCCGGACGTTCAACGAGCGGCTCGACCGCGGCGACTTCGACGGGACGTTCGACGAAGCGAAGGCGGCCGCCTGAACGAGTCGAACGGGTCGAAGCACGAGCGTGGCGATCGATTCTGCGACGTGGCGACGTCGAACGGATCGTAGCACGAGGGGGGAGCGTTTCGGCACTTCTTTTACGTGGCGATACCCATCTTCAGGTATGGTAGCGCTCGGATTGGTGGTCGCGCAGTTCAACAAAGAGCGGCCGGTGACCCACGAAATGGCGTCTCGCGCTCGTGGTGCGGCCGACGAGGCCGACGCCGAGATCGTCGAGACCATCGAGGTCCCGGGTTCGTACGACACGCCGCTGGCGGCGGATCGGCTCGCCCGTCGTGACGACGTCGATGCCGTCGCGGTCCTCGGTGCGATAATCACCGGGGACACGGATCACGACCGGGTGATCGCCGACGCGGCGGCCGCTGGGCTCACGGACGTCTCATTGCGTCGGGACACGCCCGTCACCCTCGGTATCATCGGGCCCGGCATGAGTCTGGCCGAGGCCCAAGAGCGCGTCGGCCACGGCGCGAGCGCCGTCCGAAGCGCTATTTCACTCGCAGAGGAACTCGATACACAATGACACTGAAATTCACGGAGCGCGTCGGCCGGGTCGAACCCAGCGCGACGCTCGCGATCAGCAACCTCGCATCGGAACTGGAAGCCGACGGCGTCGACATCGTCGATCTCTCGGTCGGCGAACCGGACTTTCCGACGCCCGAAAACGTCGTCGAGGCCGGAAAAGCCGCCCTCGACGCGGGACACACCGGCTACACGCCGTCCGACGGTATCCCCGAACTGAAAGAAGCGATCGTCGAGAAACTCGCCGCGGACGGCCTCGACTACGGCACCGACGAACTCATCGTCACGCCCGGCGCGAAGCAGGCGCTCTACGAGACGTTCCAGACGCTCATCGACGACGGGGACGAGGTCGTCCTGCTCGATCCCGCGTGGGTCAGCTACGAGGCGATGGCCAAACTGGCGGGCGGTAGCCTCTCCCGCGTCGACCTCTCCGAAACCGACTTCCAACTCGAACCCGCGCTCGATGACCTCGCGGAGACCGTCTCCGACGACACCGAACTGCTCGTCATCAACTCGCCGTCGAACCCCTCTGGGGCCGTCTTCACCGACGCGGCACTGGAGGGCGTTCGTGATCTTGCTGTCGACCACGATATCACGGTCATCTCCGACGAAATATACGACGCGATCACGTATGGCACGAAGCAGACCTCGCTCGGCTCCCTCGACGGGATGGCCGACCGGACCGTCACGATCAACGGATTCTCGAAGGCGTACTCGATGACCGGCTGGCGACTCGGCTATCTCGCCGCGCCGGAACCGCTCGTCGAGCAGGCCGGAAAGCTCCACTCGCACTCGGTCTCCTGCGCCGTGAACTTCGTCCAACACGCCGGTATCGAGGCGCTACGCAACACCGACGAGACGGTCGCGGAGATGCGGGACGCCTTCGAGGACCGCCGCGACATGCTCGTAGACCTCTTCGACGAACAGGAGATCGACGTTCCCGTGCCGGACGGCGCGTTCTACATGATGCTCCCCGTCGACGACGACGATCAGTCATGGTGTGAGGGCGCGATCGAAGAGGCCCACGTCGCGACGGTTCCAGGCAGCGCGTTCGGGACGCCGGGCTACGCACGGTTGTCCTACGCCGCCAGCGAAGAGCGACTCCAAGTGGCCGTCGAGCGACTCGCCGACGCCGGATACTTGTAACTCGGGATTCCCCCGCGACAAAATTTCCCGCTAATCCACACTAATCCACAAAAGGACCCGTGGTGCCGCCGATCGACCAGCCAGTCCCACTCGGAACGGCCGGTCGATCGATGCCACGGGTGGTGCATCCCCAGTCCACCACCTGATGCCGGCAGAATTCGCCGCCGAATCGGTCGGATCAATAATGATGCGCCCCGATGGTTGTCGGGTTCATCCCCTCGCACAGTAATTTATAGCGCGCACGTTTATTAACAGCCGCTCTAGGTATCTAGATTCTCGAAGTACGCCTCGACGAGCGCCCGCTGTGCATTCCGAATGTGGTAGTGAAACGTTGGAGAGCTAACGCACATCGAACCGGCGATCTCCTCCGCGGTTGCATCGCGCGGCCACGAAAAGTACCCGCGCAGGTGTGCGTGCCGGAGGGCCGTCCGTTGTCGTTCCGTCAGCTGATCTGAGACGGTCTTCCAGAACTCTCCGGCGGTGCGTATCGGCCGATCGAGCTCGCGCTTCGAGACGAGCGTCGCATCGTAGCGACTCTCGGCCATCTCGACGAACGCACGAATATCGGCGCGGCCGGGCACTTCGACCACGAACGTCGCCACGCCATCTCGCGCCACGATGGAGACCAACACCGCACCGGCGTCGAAGAACTGCTCGATGAGCGGATTCAACAGGACGAACTCGTAGATACCTTCTTCGCGATCACCCGAGAGATGAGAGATCTCCTCGATATCGGACCGATCTCTGGCTATTTCGAGAACTCTGTCCGGTTCCAGTCCCCGTATGGTGATCAGGTGCCGATACGTGCCGACGCTAGTCGATTGGGACCACTCGTACGTACACTCACCCGTCGCTTCCATCGACAGTTCTCCGAGAAGCGTCTCGGTTTTTTCGGCCCGAAACGTCAACTCCGTCGACGTCTCAGCGAGTACCAACCGCTGTGTCCGTATGATGTGAATACCGAAGCCGATGATCTCTCCGAGGCGCTCGAACGCGGCCTGTTCATGTCTGCCGAACGCATCTGGCCGGGGTGAGTAGACGCCCAGAACGCCGAGAATGGTATCTTGATAACTGATCGGGACGGCGATCCCCGATCGAGTGTTGCGCTCTTCGGCCATCTCTTTGAGTTGCTCCGGGATATCGAGCTCAGAGATCCGTTGGGACACTTGAACCTCGCCCGTCTCGATGGCTTTTGCCGCCGGACGGTCCCAGTCAGCATCGTTGAGCGCTTTCACCGCTGAAAGGAAGTCGTCAGACGGGCTCACACCCACGCTGGGAGTAACGTCGGCGTTCGGCTCGGTCCGTCCGATCCAGACGGAGCGATACAGATCCGACGCCGACAGTCGTTCACACACGGCCGCTTCGAGTTCGTCCCGGTCCGCGGCGTCGATCACCGCGTGTATGACATTGTAGACGGTTTCGCTGATCCGATTCAGTGTTCCGAGTTCGTCTCTGTGTCTCCGTATTTCGAGTTCGCGCTTGTTCCGGCCAGTGAGTTCGCGGCCGATACAGACGATTCCCGAGCCGAAGTCGGTCTGGATGGGCCGCCCGTTGAACTCGTACGGCCGTCGTTCGCCATCCTCCGTTCGGACGTCGATCGCCACGGTTCGATCGGGCGGTTTGTCGTCGATCCGTTCGAAGGCCACTCGAATGATATCTCGGTCGCTCGACGCCACGAGATCGAATACGTGGCGGTCCTCCAGCGCCTCGTCCCCGTATCCGGTGACCTTCCGAAACCGATCGTTCCACCACTGTAACCGCCCTTCTCGATCGATGACACACGCCAGATCAGGCATGGACTCGAGCACTTCGATCCCCGATATTCCCAGTTCACCCTTCGACATATTCACCTCTCTCTTCGCTCTGGTTTGGCACTGCGCCTTCGGGAGACAAAAAACGATCTGTTGAACCCGTCGATCAGTTTAATAGCTAGTCTTCGAGTGCGTCGGCGATTCGCTGGATCTCACGGCGGATGTCGTGGAGTTCGTCTCTGACTTTCCGGACCTCCCGAACGACCTCCTCGTTGCCGCCTTCCTCTTCGGCTGCACCGGGATGACCGCCCATACCGCCGGGACCGCCACCCATACCGCCGGGACCGCCACCGCCCATCATACCGCCCATCATCTGTGCGAAGGGGCTGCCGCCCATGCCCCCGCCCATACCGCCGGGACCGCCACCGCCCATCATCTCCTGCATCTTCTCCTCGCGACTCAACTCCTCGCCGTCCTCGCCCTCTCCTTCCTCCGCGCGCTGTTGTCGTATCTCCTCGACGCGCTCGCGGAACGATTTCTCCTCGCTTTCTCCGTCGGTCTCGGAATTGTCCTCGTCCGTCATAGCCACCACTTTCGGCTCATAATAAAAAAGTCCACAGGGTATGGGACCGCGATCGGCTACGTACCGAACGCACCGAGGTCGGATTGCAGCGCTCGCGGCGTCCTCCCGAGTTCTATCTCGTATCCGAGCAACGATCGCATATCGACGGCGAATCGCCCGCTGGAACGTTCGAGTACGAGGATGCGCCCTTTCGTCCCGAGGACCGTTCCCGTCGCGAGCGTTTCGGCGATCGGCGCGGCGTCGAGATCCAGTCCGTACTCGAAGTCGCAGATCGCCTCCACTTCGAACGGATCCAGAAGCCGCCGCCACGCGTTCTCGTCGATGGCTCGACCCATTCCTTCGATCTTCGTCGACACGCGGACGGAATCGGGAATCGGCGTTTCGGCGGCGATCTCGGCTTCGAGTTCCCTGGCGGTTCGGCCATTCTCGACGTATCGGAGTATCGCCCCTCGATCCGCACCCTGCTCGCGAAGCCGAACCGTCGGGTCCGATCGCCCCGTCACGCCGACTTTGAACGTCGCGGGAGCGAACGCCGCGAGATAGATCGCGTGCTCGCGATAACAGTCCATCTCCGCTTTGAGACACGTTCCGGTGCAGAGTGCACAGATCCACGTCGCGTCGTGGTACTCGCAGTACGGTGTCGCTGGGTTTTCACACTGAACGTGTTCCTCGCCGTCGATCGTCCCGGCGCAGTGGCGATCGCCGAGCGTGTAGGCGAGTTCGTTACCGATCGAGAGCGGTTCGTACTCGACGTCTCCGCCGTTCGAGAGAACGAGCGATGGCTCTCGATCGGTTCCGGCGCCAGTCTCGTATCCGACGATCTGCACGTAGCGTACCTACTCGATCGAGCGGTTTATCGGTTGCTACCGATCACTCCCGAATCGGGGCAACCCTTTTGTTCGACAGCCCGAATTGGTGGTATGCTCGACACGGCGCTGGAGGTGACTGTCGGTGATGGCGTCAGTTTTTGCTTTTCAGTGGTCAACGGCGGCGATACGCCCATCGAGCTCACGTTCACCGACGCTTGTAGGGCCGATTTTGCGGTGTTCGACGGTGGTGCCGAAGTGTGGCGATACAGCGACGGGCGCGCGTTCGAACAGACACTCACGAACGCGGACCTCCAGCCCGGTGAAGCCGCCGATTTTGAGCGACGCTGGCCGGAGTCGATCCCCGGCGATTACACGGCCGAGGCAACGCTCAGAGTCCGCGAACGACACGTATCCGCACGAACGCCGTTTTCAGTTTAACTCACGTGTCGGAGAGGAGTTGTCGAACTGCCTGCCGAACGGCGTCGTCGGAGGACATTCCGGGGGTCCAGCCGGTCGCCGCGAGTTTCTCGATCGAGAGTCGCATTCGCGGGACGTCACCGACCCAGCCGCGCTCGCCGCCAGTGAACTGATACGTCGGATCGACGCCCATTTCGTCGGCGACGATATCTGCGATCCGGCGGACCGAGGTCGTGGTTCGCGTACCGAGATTGTAGGTGTTCATCGGCGCGTCCGCGTGATCGACGACGTGCACGATCGCGTCCAGACACTCATCGACGTGCATGTAGGATTTCTCTTGCCGCCCATCACCCAGAATCTCGAGTTCGCTCGGATCATCGCGCAGTTTATCGATGAAATCCGGGATGACCGCGCCGAGTTGGAGCCGCGGCCCGACGATGTTCGCAAAGCGAAAGTTCCAGACGTCGAACCCGTAGCTGTGGGCGTACACCGACAGCAGTGACTCCTCAGCGAGCTTTGCGGCCCCGTACATGCTGATCGGTTCCAGCGGGGCGTAATCCTCGGGCGTCGGTCGGGGAGCCTCGCCGTACACCGTCGACGACGAGGTGAAGACGATCCGGTCGCAGCCGACGTCGCGCATGCGTTCGAGAACTGACGCCGTCAGCCCCGTGTTCTCGCGGAACTGCGCGTTCGGATCCTCGCTGTCGACGGCCTTGTCGGCGGCGAAATGAAATACCGTGTCCGTTCGACCCGTGATCGCTGCCTCCAGAACGGCTGGCTCCCGAAGGTCCCCATCGACGACCTCCGCACCGTCCGAGATCCACTCTCTGCGACCGTTCTCGAAGTTATCGACGACGACGAGCTCGGTGTCTCCGACGAGCCGATCGGCCAGATGCGAACCGACGAACCCACCGCCACCCGTGATGCAAACGCTCGATCCGGTTCCTTCCATTGGTGGGACTTCTCTCGGGGTCGATAAGTCGGTTTCGACGACACCGTGTTCGCCCGCCGATCGAAACCCCCTAACGCCTCCCGACGAAACGGAGGCCATGCAAGCCGAACACGAGGTCGTCGTCCTCCGATTGGGTCACCGTCCGGGGCGGGACAACCGAATGACGACCCACGTGGGACTGACCGCCCGGGCGCTCGGCGCCGATCGAGTCGTCATCGCCGGAGCGGCATCGGGGTCGAAGAAAACGATCGACGATATCACGGACCGGTTCGGCGGCCCCTTCGACGTCGAATTGACCGACAGTCCGCGGCGAGTGATCCGCGAGTGGGAAGGGACCACGGTCCATCTGACGATGTACGGGCTGCCGATCCAGAACGTCGAGGACGACATTCGACGTGATCTCGACGACGACCCGCTCTTGGTCATCGTCGGCGCCGAGAAAGTTCCCTTCGACGTCTACGAACTATCGGTGTACAACGTCGGCGTGACGAACCAACCGCACTCGGAAGTCGCGGGACTGGCGGTCTTTCTCGATCGGCTCTTTGACGGCCGGGAACTGGGTCGAGAGTGGGAAAACGCCACCCACCGGGTCATCCCGAAAGAGACAGGAAAGAAGGTCGAACCGGTCGAGGAGGCGTGACGGCGTTTCAGGTTCGGAACGATTCGCCGCACCCACACTCGCTTTCGACGTTCGGGTTCTCGACGCTGAATCCCTTCCCCTGCAGTCCGCCCTCGAAGTCGAGGACCGATCCGTCGATGTACTTTTGGCTCGCCGGATCGACGAACACCCTGAGTCCGTGGTGACGAGTGATTGCGTCGTCCTCTTCCGGTCCGATGTCGAACCGTAGGCCGTAGGAGAGTCCGGCACAGCCGCCCTGTTGGACGAACAATCGGAGGCCAGCCTCGTCGGTATCGTACCCCTCGTTTTCGATGAGTGAGAGCGCCTGATCGGCCGCGGCTTCGGTCACGGATACGGGGTCGTCCGATTGAATGCTTTGGCTCATGACTCACCTTACAGTGGCGAGGTCAATAACCCTAACGCCCACCGACGGGTACTCGCCGGACGCTCGATCCCGAATCGGCACAGATCGGAACGATATGTCAGCGCAGCCACAACGGTTTTATTTATTCTCGCCGTATTTTCGCGTGCATTATGAACAAACATTTCGACGATGCGAAATATTATCTGAAACGCGCCGGAGAGACCGCCAAAGCGGGCGTCTCCGAGGAACTCGAACCGCTCCGCGAGCGGATCAACGAACTCATCGACCGCGAGGAGGAGGAACCGGAACCGGGGCGCTTCGACGAGGTTCGACGTGATCTCAAGGAGCTACAGGCCAAAGCCGAGGGCGAGACCCGCGAGGCCATCGCCGACGCCCGCAAGCGGATCGACAACTATCGAGGCGAGCGAGGCGACGCCTGACGGACTCGCCTCCGGTTGAAAAGGGTTAAGTCCGCGGCGGCGATACTCCCGACCGCCGGGTCGGTGGTCTAGCTCGGTTACGACGCCGCCTTCACACGGCGGAGGTCACCGGTTCAACTCCGGTCCGACCCACTTTTGATATCTTTTATACCGGTATCGACGGCACTGCCGAAACGGGCCCGATGTCGTTATCCACCTGTCCGTCGTCGTTTAATAAACGGGCCACATGTATGTAATTCAACGAAACAGTGTCCCACATACTCATTAAAATACCACACATAAATCGGTTTCTAACCGTCTCGAAGCTGTCAATGTTAATAAACGTTTTTTATCATTGCGTATGATTACCAATACCTATGGATGCTTCCACAACGAAACTCCTCGCGCTTGCGATGGCGGCGATAATATTGGTCCCCGCGGTTGGGGTGATCAGTGCCCAAGAACAGCCACCGACGACGAACGTCTCCGACGCTGCGGTATCGTTCTCAGATCAGACGACCGATGGAACGACGGTAACGGTCGATTCGGTCAATACGACCGACGGTGGATTCGTTACGATCCACGATAGCACGCTTCTCGAGGGAGAGGTCCTCGGAAGCGTCATCGGCGTCTCCGAGTTCCTCGAACCGGGGCTGAACGAGAACGTCACGGTCACGTTGTTCGACGTGCCCGGCGCGGAATTCGACCGGACTGCGCTCACCGAAAACGAGACGCTGATCGCGATGCCCCACCGAGATACGAACGACAACGGTACCTACGACTTCGTCGCTACGGAGAGTGCTGAAGACGGTCCATACTTCGATGGCGATGATCCCGTGACCGACGCAGCGAACGTTACGGTGCTCACGGAACAAACGTCTGATGAATCGTTCACGGTCTCCGACCTTTCGGCCCCGGCTTCGGTCGAACAGGGCGAGAGCGCCAATATCAGCGCGATGATCACCAACCCCAACGACGTGGTCGAAACTCAATCCGTCGAGTACCGGTTCGACGGAGAAGTGCTCGTCCGCGAAGAGGTCAGTCTCGAAGCGAACGAATCGACCAACCTCTCGATGACGCTCGATACCTCCGACGTCGAGGTCGGCGACTCGATTCACGGCGTGTACACCCGTGAATCGGGCATCCCAGCACAGATCGCGATCGTCGAAGAGATCGACTCGTTCAGCGTGTCCGAACTGACGGCTCCGGTACGTGTAACTGCGGGCGAGACCGTCTCGGTGAACGCGACGATCACGAACCCCAACGAGTTCGCCGCCGAACAACCCGTCCAGTTCCGATTCAACGGTGCTCTCCTCGAGACGCAAGACGTTTCGCTCGACGGAAACGGCTCTGCGCCCGTCGAATTCACCGTTGATACCGAGGAGTTAGAACCGGGCACGTACATCCACAGCGTCTTTACGATCGACTTCGGTCAGGATGCGCTCATCACGATCGAGGCAGCGGACGACGAACCACCTGTTGAGACGCCCAACGGTAGCGACGGACCGCCCACCGAGACGCCCGAAGATGGCGACGAAAACGGTGACGACACGACGGAGACGCCCACCGAGACGCCCGAAGACGGCGACGAAAACGGTGACGACACGACGGAGACGCCCACCGAGACCGCGACTGACACCGAGGAGGCCGACACCGAAGAGTAGCCGCACACTCGCCGCTCGAAGCGAATGATCTCCACTCGCCTCGAGGAGGATCGTACGTCCCGTCGGTTCTCTTCATCCCATCGTTGTACGCCTCAACGATGCGTTCAAGCGAAGATCCTGACGACCAAACGTTACCGATGAATCCACCGTCCGACTCTGTCCCCGACGATACCGCCCCCAAACGGCCGCCGATCGCGTCGGTCGACCGTTCTCGTGTCGTCGAGGGGGCTTCGACTACCCGGTTTTGGGACTGATGTGATTATACGTCGTACCGTCCCCCTTTTGTCGAGGCGCTTCGAACTCCCGTACGATGACCGAGCGAAGCGACATTGCACCGCAAACGCTCCACGTCTCCCTCGAACCCGAAGGCGTCGAAGTGGAGTACCTCGACGGTCGATCCGTGTTCTATCACGGGGTTCCCCGGAAACGGGGGGGCTCCGTCGTCTGTCCACCCGGCCGTGAGGTACACGTCCTCGTCACGTCGCCCGAGGAGACGGAGGGCGTGATGGTCTACGTCAACGATCGAACCACTCACGACGAGATCCTCGAATCGACCGGAGTCGGGCGAGTCATACTGGAACGCGAGGAGGGAACGTCGTTGTTCCCGGGCGTCGAGGTCACGAATCACGGGTATCGGATCGAGGTCAGGGCCGATCCGGAGATCGCCCGGGGTCGCGTGTTCGTCTTCGCGGAGGATCAAACCGGAGAGACGTCCTACGAACTCGTCTCGCCGGGCGACGACACGAACGGGTCCGATGGGGGAGCCACGGGAGACGGCTCGATCGGGGGTCGCTGATGCCGTTAAAGAAGGCCTGGGAACCGCTCGAACGCTCGACGATCGGCCGCGTCCCTGATCGATACGGCGTCTACGAACTCGGAGACGACGATGGGACCATCATCGCCGTCGAGCACGGTCCGTTGCGAGACGAACTGAAAGAAGCGCTCGCCTACGGGGACGGACGCCGGGTCCGGTGGCAAACGACGCGAAACCGCGCGGAAGCAAAACGCTTGGCGGACGAGCACCGCGACCGGTTGGCGTCTCGGTAGGTCACTGAATATAGCTCGGCCCCTCGGCGTCGCAGTTCTCCTCGTGTCGGGCCGCATCGGTCCGGTCGTCGAAGAGCAGTCCGCATTTTTCGCACTCGTACCACGTCGACCCGTCCCGCTCTGTGGTCGCGACCATACCTAAACGTGCGATATGATCCCGTATAACCGTTGCCCCGTCACCCCGGTCCGACCGTGTGATCGGGGCGGAACGGTAAAGCGGTCGGCGCCCGGAATGAAACGCATGGCCCGGCAGGTCACGCTGACGGTGAAGAGTGCCGAAAAACGGGATGCGGGACGCGGTGTCGCCCGCCTGCCGGAGTCCGCTCGACGCTCGCTCGGCGTATTGAGCGGTGATACGGTCGTTATCGAGGGCGGGCGGCCGACCGTCGCGAAGGTATGGCCCGCCGGAGGAACCGACGGCATCGTCCGTATCGACGCCGAAACACGCGCCAACGCGGACGTCACCATCGGCGACACGGTGACGGTCGCTCCCGTCTCGATCGTCGACGCCGATCGCGTCGTCGTCGAGATCCCCGTGCACGCGGATGACGAACTGCTCGATTCGATCGCGAGCGGGCTTCGAGATCGCCCGCTACGGGCGGGCGAGACGGTCCGCCTCGAACGCCCCGGTGTCCGTGCGACGGTCGTCGAGACGACCCCCGACGGGACCGTTCGGGTGACCGGACGGACAACGATTCGTGTCCGCGAACGTCCCGCCCCCGGTCGGGACGACGCGACGGAGGCGGGGACACCGACATCGACCGACCGCACGGCCCCGGAGCCGACCTCTGACGTGACGTACGAAGACATCGGCGGGTTGGACGAGGAACTCGAGCAGGTTCGCGAGATGATCGAACTGCCGCTGTCCGAACCCGAACTGTTCAGAAAGTTAGGCGTCGATCCGCCGTCCGGCGTCCTCCTGTACGGGCCGCCCGGGACCGGTAAGACGCTCATTGCGAAAGCCGTCGCCAACGAGGTCGACGCCCACTTCGAGGTGATCGACGGACCGGAGATCGTCTCGAAGTACAAAGGCGAAAGCGAGGAGCGGCTCCGGGAGGTGTTCGAGCGCGCCATCGAAAACCAGCCCGCAGTCGTCTTCATCGACGAGATCGACTCCATCGCCGGCACCCGAGACGAGGACGCCGACATGGAGAATCGGGTCGTCGCCCAACTGCTGACGCTCATGGACGGGCTCGAAGATCGGGGACAGGTCATCGTCGTCGGCGCGACGAACCGGGTGAACGCGATCGATCCCGCGTTGCGGCGCGGCGGTCGATTCGACAGAGAGATTGAGATCGGTGCCCCAGACGAGCGGGGCCGCCGAGAAATACTCGACGTTCACACTCGAGGGATGCCGCTCGCCGCCGACGTCGACCTCGAGTATCTCGCCGCCAGAACGCACGGGTTCGTCGGAGCCGATATTCACTCGCTGGCGACCGAGGCCGCCATGCGGGCGCTCCGGGATCGCGATTCCCGCGAGGAACTGTCGATTACGAAGGCCGACTTCGAGGCCGCACTGACGGCCGTCGATCCGTCGACGATGCGTGAATACGTCGCGGAAACGCCACACGCGACGTTCGAGGACGTCGGCGGACTCGACGAAGCAAAGAGGGTACTGACTGAGGCGGTCGAGTGGCCGCTCTCGTACACCGCACTCTTCGAAGCGACGAACACCGATCCGCCCTCCGGGATCCTCCTGTACGGGCCGCCCGGGACCGGCAAGACGCTGTTGGCGCGGGCGCTCGCGGGCGAAAGCGACGTCAACTTCGTCTCCGTCGCCGGTCCGGAACTGCTGGATAAGTACGTCGGTGAGTCCGAAAAGGCCGTCCGTGAGGTGTTCGATCGCGCCCGCCAGGCGGCTCCAGCGATCGTCTTCTTCGACGAAGTCGATGCGCTAGCCGGGGTTCGAGGAAACGCGAGCGAGGCCACGGAGCGCGTCGTCTCGCAGTTGCTCGCGGAACTCGATGGGCTCTCCGAGAACCCGAACGTCGTCGTCATCGCGGCGACGAACCGTCGCGACGCGCTTGATCCAGCGCTGTTGCGTCCCGGACGACTCGAATCACACGTCGAGGTTCCGAATCCCGACATCGATGCCAGACGCGAGATACTGGCGGTTCACACGGCCGGAAAGCCCATCGATGACGACGTGGCGCTCGACGATCTGGCCGATCGGACGGACGGCCTTTCGGGCGCGGAGATCGAATCGCTCGTCCGCGATGCGTCCATGCGAGCGATCCGGGAACTGGCCGACGAGATCGGTCCCGAGGAGGCTACTGAGCGAGCCAACGAAATCAGAATCGGGCGGGACCATTTCGAGACGGCACTCTCGGCTATAGAGACGAAACGATCAGAAAAGTCCGCTTAGACCAGCAGTTGAATGTCGGCATCGACCATCTCTTGAAACGCCGAGGCGGCGCCGACGCCGGTTGTGACGCCGTCGTAGAAGTCCCCTTCGTCGTAGCCGAGCAGGTCGATAGTCATCTGGCAGGCCTGCAGATCGACGCCGCTCTCGAGGGAGACCTCGATCAGTTCCTCGACGCTCGCGACGTCGTTGTCCGCGATCTTGTTCCGCATCATCCGGGTCGTCATCCGATCCATTCCCGGGAGGGCCGCGATCGCGTTCGGAACAGGCATGTTCGGGTTCCCGACCGAACTCAATTTGAGGTTCTTCGAGTTCTCCTCGTGGAGGATTTCGAGCCCCCAGAACGTGTGGAAAACGGTCACATCGTAGCCGAACGCGGCGGCCGTGCTCGCGAGGATGAGCGGCGGGTAGGCCATGTCGAGCGTCCCTTTCGTCGCGATGATGACCATCTTCTTGGTGTCGTCGTCGACTTCCGTTCGAACCTCCGACAGTTCGGACTCGAGATCGTCGACGCGGGCCTGTAACTCGGCGATCTCCTCGGCCGACAGCGTCGCGTCCGATCCCGTTTGTGTGTCCGTGCTCATGCTCACTCTGCCTTCTGGATGTAGTGTTTGTACACCGATTCGCCGCCCTCGGTCGCTTCGACCTGGTCGAGCAATTCGGCATCGTCGGTCGAGTTTGCCCACCCGGCGATGTCGCTCATGCTTCCGGAGTCCGTCGAAATGACTTCGAGGGACTCGCCCGCTTCGAGCTCCTCGAAGGCACCTTTCGTCTTGATGACCGGCATCGGGCAGTTCTGTCCTTTCACGTCGAGCGTCTCGGATGTGGTTTCCGTACTCATTGTTTTGATTCCCCTGTATTGGGGTTAATGCACAATATTAGCCCGGTTCCAATAAGTGTATCGATTTTTGTAGAGTATTTGAATAACCGGGACATGCTGGGGTATCCGACAATTGCCTCATCACGTGCACTTACGCGTGCTCAAGGAAGGTATTAATGCGAGAATGCGCCCACATCATATTGTGTAATAGTTGAATAACTATGCAAACTCTTAAGTTAGTCTGGTGAATACGTGGTAGTACAGATGGACCTAGAAGCGATGGACTTCCCGACCCCCGAATCGGACGTCGAATCGATCACACCGGAATCGCTCAAAGCACGCATCGATAGCGGCGAGAACGTGACGATCCTCGATGCGCGCATGGAGGGCGACTACGAGGAGTGGCGGATCGACGGCGAGAACGTCGAGTCGATCAACGTCCCGTACTTCGAATTCCTCGACGAGGAGATCGACGACGACGTGCTCGCATCGATCCCCGACGACGAACACGTGACTGTCCTTTGTGCGAAAGGCGGCGCGAGCGAATACGTCGCGGGTGCGCTTGCGGATCGGGGTTACGACGTCGATCACCTCGAGGAGGGAATGAACGGCTGGGCGTCGATCTACGAGGCTCACGAGGTCTCCGAGTACGACGGTAGCGGGACGCTCCTGCAGTACCAACGTCCCTCGAGTGGCTGCCTCGGTTACCTCGTCTATGACGGCGAGGAGGCCGCCGTGATCGATCCGCTTCGGGCGTTCACCGACCGCTATCTCGCGGACGCCGAGGAACTCGGCGTCGACCTCAAATACGCCTTCGACACGCACGTTCACGCGGACCACATCTCCGGGCTTCGTGAACTCGGTGCAGCGGGCGTCGAAGCGGTCCTCCCGGAAGCCGCTGTCGATCGCGGCGTCACCTACGCGGACGAAGTCACGCTGACGGCCGACGGAGACACCTTCGAGGTGGGCAACGCGACCATCGAGACGGTTTTCACGCCCGGACACACGACCGGAATGACTTCCTACCTCGTCGACGATTCGTTGCTCGCGACCGGTGACGGGCTCTTCATCGAGAGCGTTGCTCGACCCGACCTCGAGGACGGCGACGAGGGCGCACCCGACGCGGCGCGCATGCTGTATGACTCCCTGCAGAACCGCGTCCTCACCCTCGACGACGACGTGCTCGTCGGCGGCGCCCACTTCAGCGACGCCGCAGAAGCAGCCGAAGACGGTACCTACACGGCACCGATCGGCGAGTTGAAGTCGCGGATGGATGCGCTCTCGATGGACCAAGAGGACTTCGTCGAACTGGTGCTCTCGGATATGCCGCCTCGCCCGGCCAACTACGTGGACATCATCGCGACCAACCTCGGTCAAGAGGAGATCGACGACGACGAAGCGTTCACCCTCGAGTTGGGGCCGAACAACTGCGCCGCAAGCCAGGATGCGCTCACGAGTGACTGAGGGCGCCATAACGATGACGGCTAAGATGGGTGTACATCGATGATCACGCAACTCCTCGGATCCGGGGCGGTCGAAACGCTGTTCCCGAACGGGATCTACCGCTACGCTATCGGCGGGATCCTCGTCGGTGCGGCGACCGCGCTGATCTACTTCGGCACTGGAATCGCCGCCGGAGCGAGCACGTTCCTGGAGTCGACGCTGTCGTACGTTTCGGATCAAGAACGGTTCCAGCAGTATCGACCGTCCCGCGATTGGCGGGTCGTGTTCACGATCGGCATCGTCGGCGGCGCGGCGATCTACGCGCTGATCTACCAGGGAGAACCGTGGTCGCTGACGGGTAGCGCGTGGGTCACCGAGATACAGCCGTGGCGGCTGTTCTTCGGCGGGATCCTCGTCGGGATCGGCACCCGGATCGGGAAAGGGTGTACGTCCGGTCACGGGATCTGCGGCGTCGGGTCGGTTTCTCGAACCTCGCTGGTCGGGGTCGTGACCTTCCTGATCGTCGCGATCGTCACCGCGAACCTCGTCGCCGCTGCGGGGGTGACGCCATGACATCGGATCGCCATCCGTTGTTTATGCCGCTGATCCTCGTCGGTGGGCTGATCTTCGGGTTCGGACTCGGATTCAGTCACATGGCTCGGCCGGAGGTCGTCATCGACTTCCTGACGTTCGAGGACCTCGGCCTGCTGTTCGTGATGTTCGGCGGCTCGATCGTCGCTGGACTCGCCTTCTGGACTCTCCCGCGGCTTCGAGACGGTGCACCGCTGACCGGCAAACCGTACGGACGCCGGCTGAAGTCGTTCGACCGGAACGTCCTGATCGGCGGGTCGATCTTCGGCGTCGGTTGGGGGCTGTCGGGAATCTGTCCCGGCGCAGCCTACGCCAGCCTCGGCATCGGTAACTGGGTGATCCTCTATGCGATCGGCGGAATGTTCCTCGGCGCCTACGCCCAGGGCGTCTGGCGGAGCCGACAGACGACCTCGAACGCCGCCGTTCCGAGCGACGACTGATCGGACTCGCCCACGAGCTTTCTAAGATCATGCCCCACGAGAACCCGGTTTCGACGATCTCGACCGAGCGTGTCCTCGGTATCGCGAGTGAGCTGGTCGCGAGCGATACGCGGAATCCGCCCGGCGCCACGCGTGTACCCGCCGAGCAGGGGGGATGTGTTCCTTGTCGAGATAGGCTCCCGTCAGACGCTCACGGCTTTCGGCGCGCGAGTTACCCATCTCGCCGATCATCGACGGGACCCTCACCTACTGCGAGGAAACGATGGACGCCGGAACGGCTCGAGGCCGCACCGAACGACCGATCGTCAACCTCGGCCCGATCGGGGGCGGTGAAAGCGTGACCACGGTCCCGCGAACAGCGGACACGCAGGTGGAGATTCGGCTGACTGCGGGCGCCGAAATGAACGAGGCGCTCGCCGATATCCGAGACAGCCTCCCCGAGCACCCGTACGTCACGATCACTGACGTCAGTTGGTCCGCGGGGACGTGGGAACCGCTGTACAGTCCGCCTCTAGATGGTGCCACGAGGACTACGCGGACAGTCATCGACGGGCGGATCTATCGGCGGAGCGCGACCGGTGGCGGCGACGCGAAGGGGTATCGAGAGGTCGGTATTCCGACTGCGGAGTTCGCGCTCGGGACCGACACGGCACGCGCCGTCGACGACCACACCAGCGCTGACGCGCTCACGCTCAACGCTGAAGTGTACATTCGTCTCCGTGAGATATGGATGATCTCGATCGAATGACGGAGTTCATCCCCCCGTTTGTGGTTGCCCTCGTCGCCAGTGCCTTCATGTCCTGGGCGCTCGGTGCCGGCTCCAGCGGTTCGACGCCGTTCGCTCCGGCTGTCGGCGCGAACGCGATTTCGATCATGCGCGCGGCGTTTCTCGTCGGTTTCCTCGGATTCGCCGGCGCGAGCCTACAGGGTGCGAGCGTCTCCGAAGCGGTCGGCAGCGAGTTGATCGTCGGACTGACGCTTCCCACCGTCGCGGTGATCGTCGTGTTGGTGACCGCCGCCGGGCTGATGGCGATCGGCATCGTGACCGGCTACCCGATCGCGACCGCATTCACCGTTACCGGGGTGGTTATCGGTTCGGGACTCGCACTCGGCGGTGATCCAGCGTGGGCGAAATACGCCGAAATCGCGACGATGTGGCTGCTCGCTCCCATAGTTGGCGGTGGAATCGCGTTCGGTATCGCGCGTATCCTCCCGAGAGACGACGTACCGGAGCGGTTCAGCGTCCCGGTTATCGCGGCCGCCGTCGGCGCGATCGTCGTCAACGTCGAGTTCGCGCTTCTCGCGTCCGGCGAGGAGATGGCTTCGGTGGCCGCCACCGTGGGGGCCACGTTTCCAACGCCGTGGCTCGGCCGGATCGCCGTCTCGGGTGTGGCCGCAGGCGTCGCTCTTGTGATCGTCTACGCTCAGATCACCTCGAACGTTGAGAGGGGGCTTCGATCCTTTTTGCTCCTCCTCGGCGGTCTAGTTGCGTTCTCGGCCGGTGCAAGCCAAGTCGGACTCGCCGTCGGGCCGCTCGTTCCGTTGGTCGAAGGGACGATGATCACGGTGACGGCGCTCGCGACCGGTGGCGGTGTCGGATTACTCCTCGGCTCGTGGACCGCCGCTCCACGGATGATCAAAGCGATCGCACAGGATTACGCCTCTCTCGGGCCGCGCCGATCCATCGCGGCGCTGTTTCCCTCGTTTGCCATCGCACAAGTCGCAGTCCTGTACGGGATCCCCGTCTCGTTCAACCAGATCGTCGTGAGTGCGATCATCGGCGCCGGCGTCGCAGTCGGTGGATCCGATGTCATCAGCAAGCGAAAGATCGGCGTCACGATCGGCGCGTGGATCGGATCGTTCCTCCTCGCGTTCGCGATCGGATACGGCGTTTTGAGCGTCTATCCGTGACGGGTCTCACGATCAGCACGATAAGCGGTCCTCCGACGAGAGTTTATATATGCGCGTCGTGTAGTATTGCGCATAATGGGCAACAATGAAGCCGCAGAGCAGTCGTCATCGGAGAATCGACCGGCGAGGCTCGTCGACGGAGACGATCTCGACGCCTTCGTCGAGGGTTCAACCGTCGCACTGGTCGAGTTCTACACGGAGGGATGTGGGATCTGTCGGAGCATGGAACCGGTTCTCGGTAACCTCGCCCGCGAACTTGATGCCGCCGTCGGCCTGATAAACCCCCGCAACGATCCGCCCCTCGTCGAGCGGTTCGATGTCCGGAGCGTTCCGCTGTTCGTTCTCTTCGTGGATGGATCACCGGTCGCTCGCCGCGCGGACGGATTTATCGGCGGCGACGAGCTCGCGATGTGGGTGTCGGAAAACTCGACGGTACCGGCTACTGATCTGTAATTCCAGTCAGTACTTCGGCTCGGCGCCGGTCAGTTCGTAGACGTCGTTCATCAGGCTGTCCCGTCGGGATCGCCAGTTTTCGAATCCGTCGCTCGTCGTCGGGTAGTCGTCGTAGATCGATTTGAGTTCGGTCGCGAGGTCGTTGAGCTTTTTCAACTCGAAGAGCGTTCCCCAATGACCGAACGTCTTGACGGCTGTTTTGATCTTCAGCGGCCAGCTCATCGAGGCGGTTCCTTCCAGCGCCAGGGCGTCCGCGAGCTGTTGACCGGGCATCGCGCTCACGATGTCGACGAGTTCGTCGACGTCGTAGGTGCCTCCCCAGATGTTGTACAGATCCATCGCGGCGAATCGCTTGCCGAAATCCGTCTGCACGCGGCGGTTGTACTCCCAGAGGGCGTCCTCGTCGTCGGTCGTTCCGTCAGCGATGGCTTCCATCGCCGCCTCCGCGGCCCACGTCCCGGCCTTCGCCGCACCGGGGATCCCGCCACCGGTACAGGGGTTGACGTGCGCGGCCGCGTCGCCGACCGCCATGTACCCCGGCGCGACCGCCGAATCGAGGGGTCGACGCGTCGGCAGGGCGGCACCAAGTTTGTCTTTGACGGTCGCGCCTCGGAACTCCTCGCGGCTTCGGATATCGCGCTTGAGGTGTTCGACCAACTGCATCGGCTCTTTGTTCATCTGAAACCCTAACCCGACGTTGATCTCCGTCGGCGTCCGCGGGAAGTACCACAGATAGCCGAGTTCGGCGGTCGGCTTGAACACGATGGCGTTGTGCCAATCGACCGGTTCGTCGAGTTCGATGACTTCACGGTAAGCCGAACAGAACTGCTGGTAGTTGACGTTCGTATCGAACGTTGTCCCGTCGAAGTCGGCCTTGTCCTGCAGGACTGACAGCGAGCCGGCGGCATCGAGCACGACGTCCGCTTCGTACTCGACGACCGAGCCACGTTCTGTCGCCGTGACGCCGCGAACCGCGCCGTTTTGCACGACGTCTTGAACGACGGTCTCGTAGTGGATATCCGCGCCGGCCCGTTCTGCTTCCTCCAAGAGCACTTCGCCGTAACGCTTTCTATCGACGATCGCGCCGCTCCCGCCGCGAAATCCGATGTCGAGGTTCTTGTTCGTCTTCGGGTTCTCGAAGCGAGCGAGCGTGATTCCCTCGTTGGTGAACGATTCTTCGCGGAGGTAGTCGAGATCGATGACGTCGGGGAACGTGCTCGTTCCCTTGATCGCGTCGCCGCAGGCGATTTGGCCACCGTCCTCCTCCGTTTTTCGCTCGAGGAGGGCCACGTCGAGGCCCTCTCGGGCAGCCGTCGCTGCGGCGAAACAGCCAGACGTTCCGCCGCCTACGACGACGATGTCGTACGATTCGGGGGGCATGTGTTCGAGATTACACGGTCCGACATAAATAATCCATCCGTTACGAGCGTTTTAAATGGGGTCCGCCCCCGGTCGCCGACCCTCGAGTACCAAATACACCGTGAGTAGACATTCGAACGCTAACACGGCGGCGACAGCGCCAAACGCGATTCGCCATCCGGCAACGTCGGATAGCGACCCGACGACGACGCTCCCGAGCGCGCCGACAGTCATGTACACCGTTCGGACGAGTCCGAACCCCGTAGCGCGCTCGCTGGCTCCGAGAATGTCTATGAACCTGGATTGGACCGGCGCACCCCACGACATCGCCAATCCAACGAGCGGAATCGCCGCCAAAACGACCGCTCCCGACCCGACAACGAGAGACCCGTACCCGAGGACGCCGGTACCGAACGCGATCGCGGCGATCCGGTCGCGCCCGAAACGATCCGAGAGCGTACCCAACAGCGGTTGTGTGAGCCCGTGAACGACGAAGTACCCGGAAAAGAGCACGCTCGCCCCCGCCGCCGAGTAGCCGTGGTGTTCGATGAGGAACGTCGGCAGAAACGACGCGGTCGCCTGCCAGGAAAACGCTCCACCGACCGAGAGGAACATCGTGTATCTGATCTGCGGTCGACCAAGCAGTTCGCGGAGTGGGGCGACCTCGAACCGGGAACGCATTCGAACGTTCGGTCGCGCCGGCGGTGTCGGGTCGATCCGGAGCCAAAACAGCGTGAAGGTGGGGATCGCGACCGCCGCACCCAACAGCAGCGCCGGCCGCCAGCCGTAGCGCACACCGACCGCAGCCGCTGCGATGGGCGCGAGCAACCCCGCGATCGGGCCACCCGTCATGTGAATACCGATCGCCCGGCCAACTTGATCGAAGTGCCGAGCGAGAAACGAGGTCGCGACGCTGTAGTGGAGGCCGGCACCGGCACCGAGGGCGACGGCCGTTATCGCGAACACCGGGTATGAGGGGGCGAGCGCCAACAGGGTGCTCGCTGTCGCCGTCAGTCCGAGCGCGGTGAGGATGACTCGCCGCTCCCCGAGTCGGCCCGAGAGGATCCCACTCGGAAACTGCGAGAGAGCGTAGGCCGCCCACATCCCCGTTAGTGCGAGACCGATGGTCCCCTTCGAGACGGCGAAGTCGGCCGTGATCTGTGGGACGACGGGGCTGATGACGAGACGAGCGACCATCGTCGCAGTGAACGCGAGGGTACACAGCGTCAGGGCGACATATCGGTACTGCACGACATCACACGTTCCAGTTCGGGGGGAAACACCCTTTCGATCCGATGCGACCCGAACTCGGATTCGCGACAGCGATCGCCGAGTGAATTATGTGCCCACAGTCGTGACGGATCGGTAACCGATGAGGTTCCCCACACTCGCTACACGTGCTCCGGACGGTTCCAGACGAGACGTTCTTTCGATTGTGAGTATGGCTACATCGTCCCTGTTAGCCGGGTGTAGCGATCGTATCGTACCCGATGGGTCCCGAGGAGAGGGTGATACGATCGAGGTCATGGTCGAAAACCGAACGAATGAACGTGCAGCGATCGGCGTCCGAGTGGAAAATGACGACGGGGGAGTGCTGTTCAGTCGCGTATACGAGATGGAGCCGGGCCACCTCGATTCGTCTGCCGGCATCGAAACGACTCCAGCGACCGTGACCGCGTTCACTCCCGAGGGTACCTCCAGAACGTGGCGATATGCGCCCAATCTGGCCGCGGATTGCGATGGTGAGGACATCGGGATCCCCCTCCAATCGGACGGATCGATCGACTCGTGGTACGCCTGTTGAGTACATCTCATGCATCATCGAACGCCGCTGCGACGATGCATTCGCAATCGTCTTTGGGTCGACAACCGGAGTTCAACCATGTCGAGTCAACACCACGAAGCACCCGATCGAAGCGGCATGCCGGGCCTCGGTCTCGGTACATGGCAAAACGACGATCCTGACGCCTGCGCCGAATCGGTTCGTATCGCGGTCGAGATGGGGTATCGGCACGTCGATACGGCCCAGATCTATCGCAACGAGGGCGCGGTCGGTCGCGGACTCACCGAGGCGTCGGTCGACCGAGATGACGTCTTTCTCGCAACGAAGGTATGGATCAACAAACTGGCGTACGACGACGTGATCGAATTGACCGAAGAGAGCCTCGAACGGCTCGGGACCGACTACCTCGATCTGCTGTACGTCCACTGGCCGTCCGGCGAGTACGACCCCGAGGAGACGCTGTCCGCGTTCGAACAACTCAGAGACGACGGTCTGATCGAACGGATCGGTGTCTCGAACTTCGAGCCGAACCACCTCGAAGCCGCCCAAGCCGCCATCGACGCGCCGATCTTCGCGAATCAAGTCGAGATGCATCCGTTGCTCCAACAGCACGAACTCCGCGAGTTCTGTGCGGACGTCGGGGTCGAACTCGTCGCGTACTCGCCGCTGGCCCGCGGGGACGTCTTCGAGGTGGACGTACTCTCGGACATCGCCGACGCGAACGATGTCAGCGAAGCGCAGGTTAGCCTCGCGTGGCTCCGCGAGAAGGGCGTCACGACGATCCCGAAGGCGACCGGTTCGGAGCACATCCGCGACAATTGGGCGTCGCTATCCCTCGAATTGAGCGGTGACGAGATCGAACGTATCGACGCGATCGACACCGAACGCCGGAAGATTAATCCCGACTTCGGCCCGAGCGCGTGGTAACCTCCCGCGACCGTGAGAACTCGCTCGGGAGATGCACCGAGTGAGGAGGCCGGAACCTATTTTTATGCGCCACGGAAGGATGTAGTATGACCGAGGGCGGCCTCATCGAGGGACTGAAGATCGACGTCCTGCGGCTTCACGAGACTTGGATGGAACTCGTCTTCCCCCGACAGCGGACGGCCGTCCACCAGGTGCTCGGCAAGTGGAAACCTCGCACGCGCGGGGACACGATCAAATACCGAATCTGGTCCGTGATCGGCGTCCCGCTCGTCGCGTTACTGTATCCGTTCTTGCTCGTCGGATTCGCCGTCAGATTCAACGCCCGGCGCTTCAATACGGCGACGACCCGACTCGGCGTCGTCGGCGTGGTGATCCTCACAGCACTGATCTGGGGTGGACTGACGGCGCTCGCGCGGGTTCGGCTCGACTTCGACGGCTTCCTCGCCGTCGGCGCTGCGAGCGCCGTCGCCGTCGTCTCCGCCGGACTCGCGGCTATATTTACCCGGATCGGGGGACGCGGAACGACCGTCGTTTTGGGCTATCCGTTCGCGATGAACGCAGTCTTCCTCCCACCGGTCGTCGCGGCGCTGTACGATCCCACGCTGACCGGCGTGCTCGAACGGAGCGAATCGCTCGCGATATTCCTCCTCGACAACCTGCTGTACGTCTACGATATCAACGAGTATCTTCGGACGAACTTCAGTCTCGAGGGGATCGGCGTCGTACTGATGTGGGTCGGTATCGCGACCCCGCTGGGGTGGTTCCTCGGACTCGTCGTCACGCTCGCAGACCTGATTCGTCCGCGGTCGAACGGCGGAGACGGCGGTGACGGCTAACCCGCGGTTCGAGCGGGGCTCAAAGCGTGTAGTCGTGCGTGCCGTCCTCTGTTTCGAGGGTGGCAACGAGGAGGTCGATCGTCGCCGCCACGTCCCCGTGGTGAACGCTTTCGGTCGGCGTGTGTAGATATCGCGTCGGAACGGAGATCGCTCCTGCGGGTCGTGCGCCACCGGCCCGTTGTAGCCCGCCCGTGTCGGTCCCGCCAGCCGGTAACACTTCCAGTTGATACTCGATGTCCCGGTCCTCGGCTACCTCCCGAATCCGTCTATGGAGCTTGTGGTTGGTGATGACGCTCGAGTCTTTCAGTTTGATCGCCGCCCCGTCGCCAAGCTGGGTCACCTGTTCGCCGGGGTCGAACCCGGGGACGTCGTTCGCTACAGTGGTATCGATCGCGAGCACGAGATCGGGGTCCAGATCGACGCCTAGGGCGGACGCGCCGCGGAGGCCGACCTCCTCTTGGGTCGTCGCGGCCAAGTGGACCGTCACGTCGGGATCGTCGAGACGACGTGCGGCCTCGATCATCGCGAGGACGGACACGCGGTTGTCGAGTGACTTCGCCGTGAGGCAGTCTCCGACACGGCCGAGTCGTCCGTCCATCGTGACGAGATCGCCGACGGAGACGCGCTCCTCGACCGTCTCGGCGTCGAGACCGACGTCGATTCGGACGTCTTTGACTTCGGGGATCGATTCTTTTTGCTCCTCGGTCAGGGTGTGCGGCGGAACCGCGCCGATGATTCCCGGTAGCGGTTCGTCGTCGGTGTGGACGGTGACGCGTTGGGCGCGAAGCACCCGCGGATCCCAGCCGCCCAGCGCATCGAGTTCGAGGAACCCCTCGTCGTCGACGTGTTTGATCATGAAGCCGATCTCGTCGACGTGGGCCGCGACGACGACCTCGTACCCCGGTGTCGCTCCCTCGATCGTCCCGACGAGGTTACCCATCGAGTCGGACCGAAGCTGATCGACGTGGGGTCCAAGTTCGTCGCGGACGAGCGCCCGAATTAGGTCTTCGTATCCCGGGACGCCCGGCGTTTCGACGAGTTCCGTGAGCAGTTCGTGATCGAAGTCGAAGTCGCTCGACATACGACGATCTGCGGTCGCGCGCATCATAACACCGTCGCGCGTTACTCGTCGACGGTCGGCCCACTCCGATTTCCGAACGCTCCGGCGGAGTCCGCGAGGACGTACGTCTCGATAGTGCCGGTCGTCGAGAGCGTGATCGGATCGCCCGCCTCGACGAGCAGTTCTCGACGGCCGTCCGCGAGCAGTTCGACGGGTGTTTCGTCGCGTTCGATGCGGAACTCGACCGAGTCGATTCGAAGCACCCAATGGCCGGCGGCCGTCGCAAACGGAGCGATCGGCACTACCGAGACGACGCCGAGCCCCGGCTCGATAACCGGGCCGCCAGCGTTGCGGTTGTAGCCGGTGCTCCCCGCCGGCGTCGAGGCGACGACGCCGTCGGCTCGGAACCTCGAGACCCGTTCCCCATCGCAGCAGACGGAGAACTCCGAGATCCGCGCCGGTTCCGCGGCCATGAGTGCGACGTCGAAGACCGTTCGAACGGAGGGGAACGAGCCGGTGACCGCGACGACGGGGTGACCGACCGTCGGTGGCTCGTCGCGTTGGATGCGTTTAATCGAGGCTTCGAGCCGGTCGAGTTCGATCGACGGAACGCCGCTTTCGACGTCGACCGCGAGTATGGGTACATCGACACCCACGTCTGCGAGGTCGCGTATCGCCGGTTCGGCGTATGCGACGACGAACGCTACGTTGTCGAAGGTCGACATGTCTTCGATCGGCTCTGCACCGGCGGCTTCGATGACCTCGACCGCTCGTTTATCACCGACGATTCCGACGCGCTGTCCGCTCATCGATCCGATCGACGGCCGGGGGGATGAAAAGTCTCCCCGTCGGAGACCGTCGTCGGTGCAGTTGCTGGCGACGACCGGAGACACACGGGAGAGTTTTTATTCTATCACCGCAAGTCTCGTCACATGTACGGCGTGCTCGCGGAGTGGCGGCCCGTTGTCGATGAGACCATGGAGTCGCTGCTCCCCCGAACGATCGACGACGCCTATCTCGCGGATTTCTTCGGGGAGCCGACCTACTCGTACGATTCGACGGCGCTTCAGGAGGCGCTCTCTGATCCGATCTGGAATCTCCTCGATCGCGGCGGAAAGCGCTGGCGTGCAGTCCTGTTTTTGATGTTCGTCGAGGCGTTTGGCGACGATCCGGAGTCGTATCTCGAATACGCCGTCATCCCCGAAGTGTTACACAACGGGACGATCATCGTCGACGACGTCGAAGACGGCGCGACGCATCGGCGAGGTGAATCGGCGTTACACCACACCCACGGGACGGATATCGCGCTCAATGCCGGCAACGCGATGTACTTTTTACCGCTGAAGATCATCATCCGAAACCCCGCCCAACTCCCCGCCGACGTTCGTCTCAACGCCTACGAAATGCTGATGTACGAACTCAATCGGACGCATCTCGGCCAGGGGATGGACATCCGGTGGCACAATCAAAAGGAGATCGATATCACGGAGTCGGAGTATCTCGAGATGTGCGCGTGTAAGACGGGGTGTCTCGGTCGTATCGTGGCGAGGCTGGCAGCGATCGTAACCGATAATCCGGACGCCGAGTCAGCCGTCGCGGAGTACGCTGAGGACATGGCTATCGCCTTCCAGATCGCCGACGACGTGCTCGACGTGGAGTACGCTCTCGAAGAGGGCGGGGACTTTGGGAAAGGGGTCGGCAACGACGTTCGGGAGGGGAAAAAGACGCTGATGGCGATCCACGCCGCGGAACACGCTTCCCCAGAAGACGCCGCCCGCCTCGAAGAGATCCTCTGGGCCGACGGGAACACGGACGATGAAGTGCGCGAGGCAGTCGACATCCTCGAATCCACGGGGAGCGTCGAGTACGCCCGGACGGTCGCAGAGGATCTCTCGGAGTCGTCGAAGGCTCGCCTCGACGCGCTCGATCTCGAACCGGATCCGGCGTCGAAGCTCACCACGTTCGCCGAGTTCGTCGTCGAACGGGACGTCTAATCGTTGCGTCGAACATCTCGGAGAAACACGGAACACCTCTATGACGGTTCGCTCTCGACCCCCGTCGCGCCGAATCCGAGTTCCTCGACGCCCCGTACGATCGCGTCCTGATCGGCGTCGGCTTCGTAATAAAAGACGATATCGTATGTCGATTCACGCATGAGTTGTTGACACTCCCAGACGAACTCCTCGCCGTCGAGCGTGAGTCCCTGGTGTTGATTGACGCCGAATCTGTCGTCGTCGTTCCCGGAGTAGACGTAGGTATCCTTCGGCTCGATTCCGGCCGCCTCGGCGATGACGTTGCCGATGTCGAGCGTCGCCTGATGAAGCGTCGGCTCCTCCTCGCTCGTTAGATCGGTGTCGACGATCACGCCGTTGAGTTGAATCTCGCCGGGTTCTAAGAGCGCTCTCGTCCGCTGATACAGATCGTCGTCGATGGCCTCACCCATACCGGACCCATCGCTATCGAGGGTAATACAGGTCACGGTCCGTGGCGGTACCGCCCGCACCGCGCCGCTATCGGAATTCTGTGCCGTTACTGGGGTAGACCGGGAAGCTAGACCCGTTTTAGGTTCTTCGCTCGCGGACCCTTGTCCGCCTGCTCGATGTCGAATTCGACCTCGTCTCCCTCCTCCAGATCGGGGCCGCCGACGTCCTCCATGTGGAAGAAGACGTCTTCGTCCGAGTCTTCGGTTTCGATGAAGCCGTAACCGCCAGTATCGTTGAAGAAATCAACCACGCCTTTCGCCATAACGTGCGAATAGACGGCGGTATGATATAAAAAATCTACGCCGATCGTGATCGCGACGATTTTTTGCTCCTCACCGGCCGAGAAAAAACAACACTCATGCGTTCTCCCCCCGTCAGCCCGGATAGATGGTGCAACGGTTTCGGAGGACGTTCCGGCGACTCTACGAACGACTGTTGGAGCGCGAAATCTCCGGGGTACCAACGCACGTAGCCGTCATTCAGGATGGTAACCGTCGATACGCGCGCGAACACGGCGAGGAGAAGACGGCGGGCCACCGCGCCGGTGCGGATACGACCGAACGCGTGTTGGAGTGGTGTGCCGACCTCGGAGTCGAGGAGTTGACGCTCTACGCGTTCTCCACCGAGAACTTCGACCGGCCGCGGGAGGAGCGGGAGGCGCTGTTTGATCTCATTACCGAGAAGCTCCGTGGGTTCGCGGATCGGGCAGAGGTACACGACCGGGAGGTTCGGATCCGCGCGATCGGCGAGACACAACGACTCCCCGAGCGCGTTCGCGACGCGATCACGTACGCCGAAGAGCGCACCTCCGACTACGATTCGCTGCACCTGAACGTCGCGCTCGCCTACGGTGGGCGTGCGGAACTACTCGGCGTCGCCCGCGAAATCGCTCGCGAAGCCGCGAACGGCGATTGTGATCCAGCGAACGTAACCGTCTCGGAGATCGAGACCCGCCTGACGACGGGGCCGACGCGAGCCGTCGATCTCATCATTCGAACGGGCGGCGACGAGCGGACGTCGAACTTTCTGCCGTGGCACGCCAACGGGAACGAGGCCGCCGTCTACTTCTGTACACCGTATTGGCCCGAGTTTTCCCGCGTCGACTTTCTCCGGGCGATCCGGACGTACGAATCCCGGCAGGAATCGTGGAGACGAACCCGGGCACAGCGGGCGGCAGCACTCATCCGGGCGGCCGGCGATATCGACCGCAGTGGCGGGATCGGACTCGACAATATCGACGACTCCGCCCTCGAGGGAGGAGACGATGTCGAAGAACCGACAGATCCGGATTCATCGATCGCCTGATCGATTTTCGAGCCCTCGACCCGCATCTCAGCGGCCGAATCGACGCTTCCGTTCTTGGAACTCACGGACTGCGCGGAAAAAATCTCGCCGTCTGAAATCCCGCCAGTTGACGTCGGTGAAGTACAGCTCCGAGTACACCGACTGCCAGATGAGGAAATCCGAGAGGCGTTCCGCACCGGTCTTGATGACGAGATCCGGGGGAGACTGAAACACGAGCCGTCGCTCGATTTCCGACTCGTCCACGTCCTCCGGGTCCAACGCTCCAGCTGCCGCGTCCTCCGCGATCCGTCGAACCGCCGTTGCGAACTCCTGGCGGCCGCCGAGACCGATACTCACCTGTACCGGCGCGTCGGCCACGCTCTCGGCACCTGGTTCACGGATCGCGACTTCGTGGGGGCACTCGAGATCGGAAAGCGCCGTTCGGAGCGTCGGTATCACGGCCTCGTCCAGCACACTCACGTAGATTAGCACTTCCTGGCCGCCGATCTCGAACGCCCACTGGAGGAACGACGCGAGCGTGTCGTACGCACCCCGTTCGAGGAGGTCGTGCTCCGTGATGACGAGCGCGATCCGTTCCGGAACCCCGCCGTCGCTCAGACGAATCCGTGTGGCGAGGTAGCGATCGTACAGTCCCACGAACGGACGTTCGTCCCCGTCGGCGTGAACGTGTCGGTCCGCTCTTCGGGAAGGTTAAGTGATCAACGGGGATATCTCGGTGCGTGACCGGAGACATAGCGCGCGCCATCGGCTACCTCCTCGTCGGGAGCGCAACGCTACTCGCTCCGGTTTTGGACGGACGGGTGGACGGGTCGGCCGCTGCCATCGGGACCATCGCCCCCTTCGCGCTGCTCGCGGCCGTCGCGCTCGTATCGAACGACGGTCCGCTATTCGAGTTCTTCGCCCGCGACGGTGATCGAGAGGAGAACCGGCTGTATAGCCTCGCCTCCTTCGCGTTCGCCGTCGCGGCCCTCGCATTGCTCTTCGTCGGGTTGAATCTGCCTCTCGTCGCCTTCGTCGCGGCGGTATTCGTGTTGACTGGCGGCAATCTCGGGCAGCGCGTGGCCGTCTCTCGGATGCCGGTCCCCGTCGTCGGGGCTTCGGTGTTCGCGGCCTTCGGAACGATCGTCGCGACGCTTGCGGTGTTCGTCGCCGGCCGACTCGGCGGCACCGTTCCCTCGTTCCCGCTCGTCCTCTTCGTGGTCGCGAGTGGGGCGCTCGTCGGCGCGCTCGTCAGAACGACGCTGTCTCCGCTAGACGACTCGCTGGTACTGCTCTCGACCGCGCTCGTCATCTGGTTCCTGCTCGAATTGGGCCTCGACCCGGGCCTCGGTCGGATCGCGATCGGCCTCTCGGTGACGATCGCGCTGGGCTACGTGGCCTACGCACTCGGGACGGCCTCGACGACCGGAACGTTGAGCGGCGTGTTGCTCTCGCTTTGGGCAATCGTTCTCGGCGGGTACGGGTGGTTCGTCCTCCTCATGACCTTCTTCGGCCTCGGTGGGTTGGCGTCGAAATACCGCTACGAGGAAAAACTGGCCCGCGGTATTGCACAGGAAAACGAGGGCGCACGCGGCGGCAGCAACGTGCTCGCGAACTCCGCGGTCGCTCTCGTGGCCGTCGTCGCCTACGCCGCCTCCGACGGGATGGGCGTCGACGCGGTCTTCTTTCAATTCGCTTTCAGTGGTGCGGTCGCGGCGGCACTCGCGGATACGTTCTCCAGCGAATTCGGTGGCCTCTTCGACTCACCGCGGCTGATAACGACGCTCGAACCCGTCGATCCCGGAACCGACGGCGGCGTCACGTGGCAGGGCGCACTCGCCGGGGCGGCAGGGTCGGGGCTCATCGCGGCGCTCGCGTTGTTCTTTTTTACGTTCGAATTCGTTGCCGCACTCGCAGTCCTCGGTGCAGGTGTCCTCGGGATGGTCGTCGACAGTTTCCTCGGCGCGACGCTCGAAGGGGATCGCTTCGGCAATCAGGCGGTCAATCTGCTCGCGACGCTCTCCGCCGGGCTGAGCTGTGGCCTCGTCGCGTTCGCCCTCGTATGATTCGCCCAATAGAACCCTCCGACCATCCGATGGTCCAAACGCTCCAAACGAATCTCACGTACGCAGATCCGACGTGTCTCGACGCCGCGATCAATGGTCCGTTTCTCGGCCGAGTCGCGACAAATCGAGGCCGAGTCATCGGCTATGCGGTCGCTTTCCCCGGTGATCCGGCGACGCTCTCGGAACTGGTCGTCGCCCCCGACGTGCGTCGCGAGGGATACGGCCGCCAACTCGTCGAATCGATCGTCTCGGCGACCGCCGCCGAACGAACCGTCGTCACGACTCCGATCGAAAACCGGGAAGCGAGACGGTTTTATGCGACCCTCGGATTCGAGCGCGAGAAAACGCTCGTCGGTTTTTACGCCGACGGCACGGACGCGTTACGCCTCGCTCGGCGCGAGTAATTGATCGACGGTTCTGATCCGGACGCTCGTCGGGCGCTTGACGAACTCACCCATCGACGCGGCGACCACGTGATCGACGCCGCGTTGGGCGGCGACGTCGAGGATCTTTTGGGTCAACTCGCCGTCGAAGACGACCGCGGTTGGGACCGACTGCTCCTCGACCAAAAGATCGAACGCGTCCCCGGCGTCGCCCTCCGACATCACGCCGAAGTCGTCGTCGAGTAACCTGACGTGGCCGGTTTGCTCACCGATGATCTCCCGGGTGTGATCACGCAGTGTTTCCGGATGGGACGATGTCTCCGTCGAATGCTCACCTCCGCGATTTTCGCTTTCGGCTTCGTCGCTAACCGCTTCGACTGTCGGTTCGGACTCGGCTTCGTCTGACCCAGTGTCGGTTTCGGCCGAGCCGTCCTCAGTTTCGGGATCCGCTTCGAGTCCGGAGTTCGGATCCGAGTGTGCGACCCGATCGTACGGGGCCTTCTCGCGGAGCGCGGTCATCACCTCGTGCCGGGCGAGATCCTCGACCGATCGCCCCTCGGGAGCGAACGCGACGTAGTCGATGTCGCCGACCTGCGCGAGCTCCTTCCGAATGAGTTCGCCGCCCCGATCGCCATCGAAAAAGGCGGTTACTGTCCTGGATTCGGTCAGTTTCGCGATCGCGTCCGGAACGTCGGTCCCCTCCACGGCGACGGCGTTTTTGATGCCGTACTGGAGGAGGGTGAGTACGTCGGCCCGTCCCTCGACCACGATGATCGCGTCGGAATCGGCGACTCGGGGGCCCGCAGGGAGCCCTTCGTATTCCGTGATATCCTCGATCCGAACCGACTCACGGACCTCCTCGACGAGGTCCCGACTGGAGCGCATCGATTCGTCGAACGCGCTTCCGAGGAGCGACTTCGCGCGTTCGACGACCTCACGGCGCTTGGCGGCCCGGACGTCCTCGATCTTTCGGACCTCGATCGTCGATCGGCACGGTCCGACTCGATCGATCGTCTCGAGGGCCGCGCCGAGGATGGCTGTCTCGACCTGATCGAGGCTCGTTGCGATCGTAATCCGCCCGAACGATTGCCCGTTTTGGGAGTCGATTTCGACGTCGATGCGGCCGACTTTCGAGGCGTCCTGTAGCTCCCTGAGATCGAGCTCGTCGCCGAGGAGGCCCTCGGTCTGTCCGAAGACTGCCCCGACGACGTCCGAGCGTTCGACGACCCCCTCCGCTGTGATGTCCGCGTGTACGAGATATTTCGCTGTGTCTTGCATTGGTGAACTGCCCGTTGCCGGGCGATGATGGTGATTGTCGTTCCATGAGTGTCCCCATGGCCGTTTTAAATACGGCTGTAGGCACGTATAAATGATGCGACCCGAAGCGCCGAGTGGCGTCGCTATCGAAGGGGTGTCGAGTTCCGGTCTCGTTCGGGCTACTCCTCGAACTCCTCGTCGATGAACTCGTGGGCTTCCTCGAGTATCTCGCGGGGTCCGTCCTGAGTGATCGTATTGAGCGCCTGCTCGTAGTCGCGCCACTGCAGATCACGGTGTTCCGACGAGAGCTCAGCCGACGCCTCGTAGGATTTCGCGATGAACAGGTGGACCGTCTTGTGGATCGTGTTACCGTTCGCTTCGAACACGTAGTCGTAATCGTCGCGGAAGCCGTTCAAGAGCCGGAAATCGTCGATTCCGGCTTCCTCTTTCACCTCGCGGATGGCGGTCTGCTGTAGTTCCTCGTCGCCCTCGACACCGCCTTTGGGAAACTCCCAATCACCGGGTCGGGACTTGAGCAGCAGGTACTCACGCCGGCCACGCGTATCGCGAAAGAGGATGGCTCCCGCGCTCGTGGCCTCTATCATTACCCATTGGTAAACGGTCATGTAATAAATGGGTATCGGAGGACCGTGACGCCGATCGTTCCGTAATTGACTGCGCCTCGCGGCGATGGATGCGCTTTTGACGGTCGAGCGTCCACAAACGTACATGCCTTTCGTCACCACGTTGACGCTCCAAAGCGGAGATCGGGACGTACTCGAACGGGTCGTCAGGGATATCAAACACCGCGCCGAGCGGAAAGGGGTCGAACTCAGAGGTCCACACGCCGAGTCGCCGGTCGATCGATCCGTTCCGCAGGCAAAGCGGCTCGATGCGAGCGGCCAGTCGTTTCGTCACTGGGCGTACACTGTTTATGAACGTCGTATGGAAATCGTCGGTCACGACGACTTCGCGCGCGACGTCGCCGGCCAGGCGTTCCCCGACGGGATCCACCTCGACGTCGATATCGAACGGATCTCCGCCCCCGGAAGCCGCTAGTCTCTGAGACATCGAATCGCGGGGTCTTATACCGTCTCGGGACCACGATCACGGTATGAGTTCCGAACGCGAACGACTGGTCGAACTACGCAGGGAGTTCCATCGTCACCCCGAGCCCGGTTGGCGGGAGTTTTGGACGACCGCTCGAATCGTCGACGAGGTCGAACGGATCGGTGTCGACGAGCTCCACGTCGGACGCGACGTGCTGGCCGATACGCGACTCGCGGTTCCCGGAGGGGACGAACTGAGCGATTGGATGGATCGGGCCCGCGACGCCGGTGCCGACCCCGACGTACTTGAGGCGCTCTCGGGCGGTTGGACCGGCGCTATCGCGGTGTTGGAGCAGGGCGACGGCCCGACCGTCGGGCTCCGGGTCGATATCGACGGCCTCCCGCGAGAGGAGTCGACCGACGAGGACCACGATCCCGCGCGTGAAGGCTTCCGGTCGGAGACGGGGGCGATGCACGCCTGTGGTCACGACGCACACGCGACGATCGGCCTCGGCGTCCTCGAATCGGTCAAAGGGAGCGATTTTTCGGGGACGTTCAAACTGTTCTTTCAGCCCGCAGAGGAGATCATTGGCGGCGGAAAGCCGATGGCGGATTCGGGACATCTCGACGACGTCGACTACCTCTTTGCGATTCACATCGGACTCGACTATCCGACGGGCGAGATCGTCGCCGGCATCGACGACTTCCTCGCTGTCACCCAGTTTTACACGGCCTTCGAGGGGTATCCGGGTCACGCCGGCGCGCGACCCGAGGAGGGAAGAAACGCGGTTCAAGCGATGGCGACGGCCGTCGGCAACCTCTACGGTATCGAACGCCACAGCGAGGGGGAATCGCGCGTCAACGCCGGTCGAGTCGGCGGCGGCACCGCTACGAACATTATTCCGGAGGAGGCGTTCATTCACGGCGAGGTTCGCGGCGAAACGACCGATATCCGCGATTACGTCTTCCGACGGGCCGAACAGGTTTTCGAAGGGGCGGCCCGCTCCCACGATTGTAGCGCGGACGTGACGATCGAGGGCGAAGCGCCGTCGGCCGAAAGCGACGAGGAGTTGGTCGATATCCTCCACGGGGCCGCCCGGTCACATCCGGACGTCGAGCGGGCGACGCGACGCGGCTCGATCGGTGGCAGCGAGGACGCCACGTTCCTGATGCAGCGCGTCCAACAGCAGGGTGGATTGGCTACGTACGCCTGTATCGGCACTGACCATCCCGGTGGTCACCACACGTCGACGTTCGACGTCGACGAGGATTCGCTTGAACTCGGCGTCGACGTGCTCAGCGAGGCGATCGTCGACGTGTCGCGGATGCGACCGTAGAAGCTTACAACAGATACCGCTCCTGATCGTCGCTCATATCGATGACAGAATCGGCCGCTTCGATCAGTTCGTCGGCCATCGACCCGCCGAACCCGAACACTTCCGTCCGGACTCCCTCGTGACGGAGATGTGTACACAATCGCGCGAAATCACCGTCACCGCTGCAGAGGACGAACGTGTCGATCTTCCCCGCGAGCGTAACCGCGTCGAGACACATCCCGAGATCCCAGTTGGCCTTCTGTGAGCCGTCGGCAAACGTCTTGATGTCCTTGATCTTCGTTTCGAACCCGATATCCCGGAGCGCCTCGAAGAAGTCCTCCTCGGCGGGCGAGTCGGCTCGAATCACGTAGGCAATCGCCCGGACGAGTTCGCGGTCGTCGACCGCGGCGTCGAGCATCGCGGTGTAATCGACGTTCCGTGAGTAGAGACTGTGCGCCGCGTGATACAGATTTTGCGAATCAACGAGAACTGCAACGCGTTGGGCCGCATGAATCGGTCGCATACCGGCTCTCGTCCCGCGTCGATTATAGGTCTTGGTGTCCGGCGACGTATCCCCTACTGGAAGCCGCGGATCGGCTGGGCCTGCGTGCTCTCGTCTTGGTCCATGTCCTGGAGGCGCTTTGCGAGTTGCTCTCTGGCCTCCTGTATCTCGCCGGCCTGTTCGACCAGCCGGTCGGTGCTCACGTCGATTTCTGCGATCGGCCCGATCCCGTGTTCGAGGACGACGCGCGCCGCTTCCGGATCGGGGAACCGCGGATCCGTTTGGGCGATGAGACCGACCGAGTCGAGCCCCGTCTCGACGGCCCGGTGTAACAACGCTCCCGTCGGTCCCGAGACCAATCCGCCGTCACTCGGCGGTGTTATGTTAACGCCGTCTAGCACGGTCGCGCCGGCTCCAGTCGCGACGCCGTACAGTTTCGGAACGTCGTCTTTCTCCTCGGCCAGTCCGCTGAGATACAGCGGAAACGCGTCGTTCGTGTCGATCCAGCCGGTGACACAGCTCGCGAACTCGGAGGCCTGCTTGGGTGATACGGGCACGTCGCTTTGAAGTACGACGAGGTCGTGTTCCTCGTTGGCGTACAGACGCACCGGCGGTCGGAGGGCTCGTGACTCCCCTTCGTAGACGGCGACGCGCGGAAGCCCCTCACAGAGCAACGCGCCGTAGTATTCCATCTCGAACTCGGTGACGAGGTGATCGGCGGCGATCTTTCCAACGAGACCCGCACCGGGAAGCCCTTCGATGAGCGTCGGCGAGTCGAGGTCGATGCCCTCGTCGATGATCTGAACGCGTGCCATACGCCGACCGACGCAATCGAGCATCATAATAGTGAGCCGTCTGGGTTGTGCATCCGCCGAATCGCCGGGGACACGCGATCAGCAACCGACACCGACACCGACAAACCACCCCCGGGCCGACTGTGCGCATGGAGCCGCTTTCGCGATACGACCCGATCGTCGGCGACCCGTCGGCGTTTCACGCCGCGTGTGAGCGTCCGCTGCCGTCGGTCGTCCGGGTCAACGAGATCAAATCGACGGCCGACCGAGTACGGCGGGCGTTCGATGAAGCTGGCGTCGAATACGTCCCCGTCGATTGGCACGACGGGCTCTTCCGGCTCGGCGGCGGGGAATCGCCCGGGAACTCCTGGCCGTTCGTTCACGGCTGGGTGTACGGCCAAGAGGAGGTCTCGGCGGTCCCCGCGATCGCGCTCGACCCTACTCCCAGCGAGCGAGTGCTGGACTGTTGTGCCGCGCCGGGAAGCAAGACCACGCAACTCGCCGCGCGCATGGACGACCGCGGCACGCTCGTCGGCAACGACAACAACCTCGGACGCCTGTCCGCGTTGCGGTCGAACGCCGAACGCTGCGGCGTGACGAACCTCGTCGTGACCAGACAGGACGCGAGAAATTTCTCGTTGAAGCCGTTCAGCGGGGAGCAGTTCGACCGTACGCTCGTCGACGTCCCCTGCTCGTGTGAGGGGACGATCCGAAAGAACCCCGACGCGGTCGACAACTGGTCGATGGATCACATCGAGGGGATCGCGGGCGTCCAGAAGGGGATTCTCGAACGGTCGATCGAGATCACCCAGCCGGGCGGCACCGTCGTCTATTCGACATGTACGTTCGCCCCCGAGGAGAACGAGGCAGTGCTCCAATACGCGCTCGATCGAGCCGACTGTCGTCTCGTCGAGTACGACCTCCCGCTCGAACACGTTCCGGGGCTCCTCGAGTGGGACGGCGAGACGTTCGCCGACTCGATGCGCAAGGCCAAACGGATCTACCCACACCACAACGACACTGGCGGGTTCTTCTGTGCAAAACTGGAGGTGGGCGAATGAGCGGAGACACCGGAGGGGACGAAAACGTCGGGCAGCGATTCGATCGATTGCCCGGAACGGCGGCCGACCGAGAGGTCGAGGGGCGAGCAACCCGCGAGGAGGTCGTCGGCTGGTGGGTCGAGCGTTTCGATCTCGATCCAGAACGGTTCGAGCGATATACGTTCTGGGAGAAGGGCTCGGGAAAGATCTGGGCCTTCGCGGGGGAGGTTGACTCACCGGCCGAGGTCGAGGGGCTCGGAATGACGTTCCTTCGGACCAGACAGGAGCACTGGAAACCGACTACCGACGCCGTCCAACGATTCGGTCGCGGGACGACGAAGAACGTGATCGCCCTCGACGACGAGGAGGCGAAGGCGTTCCTTCGTGGTGAGGATATCGACCCCGAGTGGGACGGCGATTGGGGTTATCTCATCGCAGCTCACGAGATTGCAGGGGGGGTCGAACCGATCGGCGTCGGGCTGTACCTCTACGATGAGCTTCGATCGCAGATGCCGAAGGGTCGCCAACGCGACCTCTAATCCCGCTCAACGATCGTCCCACCGCTGAGGCCCTCCCACTCGACGCGGTACCCGAGGCGGGCGAGAAACGCGCTCGTCTCCTCGATACCGTAGTCATCCAGTATCGTCTCGACGTCGTCGAGATGCGTTCCGGTTTCGAGTTCGTCGGCGAGTTCGTCCAACAGGGCCGGCCTGACCAGCGTTCGACCGACGAGTTCGTGTTCCGGAAACTCGACCGCCTCGATTGCGCGCTCGGGGACGTCGTGCGCCTCGGAGAGCGACGCGAGCGTCACGACGTCGGCGTCCGGTACCACGCTCTCGGGGAGCGCAGCGGCGCTTTCGGCCCGTAGCTCCGACTCGTAGGGGCGGAGCGCGTCCCGAACGTCCGCGACGCTAACCGTTCCCGTATAGGGGATCGCTCGATGGCCGAGCGCTTCGATCTCTTCGCCGACGCCGAGCGAATCGTCGTACGCGACGACGAAGGCGACGTCCTCGAGCTCCTCGAACCGTGAGAGCTTCTTCTCGACGTACTCGGGCGTCCAAAAGCCCATGATCTCGAAGAAGACTCGGAACTCACCGTAGCGCCACTCGAAGGCGAAATCGGGGATCACCGCGTACTCGCCGGATTCGAGCATGGAGGGCTCCCGGAGGAGCCCCCAATCGAGATCTAACGCGTCGAAGCGGGCGTAGAAATCGGACTCGACGCCGCTATCGAAACTCGGCTCGACGACCGGCTCGGCCGTCGGGTGTCGGAGATCGTCCGAATCGAGCCGCAGGATTCGCTCCGTCCCGCGATCGTCGATCGTGGCCTCCAGCCGCCACTCGGCGGCTTTCGTCACGGTCCGAAGCAGCCGAGCGAACCGCGTCCCGTAGCGTCTCGACCGACGAAAGAGGGCGTCAGGCCCGGTGACGATCACGGCCCGTCCACGGTCGGCTCGTCGGATCTCGTACATCAGCCGGAGGCGTTTCACCGCCGAGACGAGCGCCTTCGGCTCCGAGGTTTCGATTCGGACCGACACCGCGTCGAAGAGCGCCGTCTGTGCGAGCGAGAGATCGTACTGCTCGCGGAGCGACTCGGGATCGTAGTCGGTCTCGATCGCGTCGAGAACCGATTCGATCTCCCGATCCGAAAAGAGCGACGCGTCGATGTGCTCCGCCGTCTCACCGAGACGGTCGGCCGCCACAGCGAGCGCCCGTGCCCTGTCGTCCCCGGTCACGACGCCGACCGATTCCGCGGCTTCGAAGGCGGCTTTTCTGGCCCGACGCGGCGGAATGGGCGCATCGACCCCGAATTGCGCGTCCCGTTCGAGCAGCTTCGCGAATCCACGAACGAGCTTGAAATCGTCGACATCGCGCTCGAGACCGGCGAGTGCGCCGTCGAGTTCGCGTTTCGGCTCCCCCACGTGACCTTGATAGACGCCAAGGACCCGTGCGGCGAGGGCCTCGTCCGACGGATCGGTGAAGCGAGGCTGGTATCCCCCACCGCCCCTCGAAACGCGGAGCAGGTCCTTCGTAAGCATACGCACGTTCGGTCGGCGGCGGACAAAAACACCGTGGGACGACGACCGCGACCGCCTGGGTCGTCCGTGGTTTGATATCCGGGACGGTCCGAACGTCGGACATGGAATCTATCCCACTTTCCCTCCAGGCGACCGGCGACTGGATCGGGTACCCGGAGTCCGTACTGCTGTTCGCCGTTCTCGCGCTTGCGGGGGTCGGGACCGGGATCCTTCTGGTGCTTGCACTCGTCGCATACACCCGTCGTCGGACCCGAACGTACGCGCTCGTCACGCTCGCCATCGGGACGCTGTTTTTTCGATCGATCGTCGGGCTGGGGACCGTCTCCGGGGTCGTTCCGATGTCCGTTCATCACCTGATCGCCCACGCGATCGACTTCGTGATCGCCGGACTGATACTCTATGCGGCCTACGGGAGCGGTCCGAGCGGCTCCACCACGAGTTTCGATTAATTCACCTCGCGGTCACCGGCTCGAGCGGGGTGCCTCGGCGGGGTCGATAACCGCACCCGTCTCCGGATAGACGCCGACCTGCTCGCATCGATCCGCCAGCGGACAGGCCTCTGGGTCCTCGAGACACGCCGGTTTACGCGCTGAGCAGTACTCGCGACCGAACTGGATCATAGCCGTATGACCGAAGCCACACTTCGCCGCTGGAACGGCGGATTCGAGCGCTTCGCGCACGCCCTCGTGGTCGGTGTCGGCGCGTGCGAGGCCCATCCTGCGCGCGATGCGGTGAACATGCGTGTCGACGGGGAAGACCCCGCCGCGCCCACCCGCAAACAGGAGCACGCAGTCGGCGGTTTTCGGTCCGACACCGTTCATGTCGAGGAGCGTCTTCCGGACCGTCTTCGGCGACTCCTCGCGGACGAACCGATCGAACGCCTCGGTACTCCCGTACTCGTCCAGAACCAGGTCAGCGATCGCGATGATTCGTTCGGACTTTTGATTGTACAGCCCGGCCGAGGAGATCGTCTCCGCGAGTTCGGGTTGGACGGCTCCCGCAAGCGTCCCAGCGAGGTCGCCCCCACCGCCGTAGCGATCCATCAAGGCGTCGTGGGCCGGTTGGCTCGCCACGTCAGAGGTGTTCTGACTGAGGATGGTCCGAACGAGACATTCGAAGCCGTCCCGGCCCCCGTAGCTTTTCTGCCAGTACATCTCGCCGAGCCGGTCGACGACCGCTTCTGCTCGGGTCCCCGAACCCGAGGGATCGAACCGGGCGAAGTCACCCCCGCCCGATTCGCCTCCGGAGATGTTCTCGGCCGGTTCGTCGTCCATACGAGTCGTTGTATCCGCTGGGAAAAAAGCACTCCGTAACGCAACGACACCGCTGTCGATCCGCTGAAGGCGGTCCTACTCGGCGTCGACTTCGAGAACACACTCCAGTTCCGAACCTGCTTCGAGTTCCTCGATGATATCGCGGTCGATGTCCGCGGCGGCGGTGTCCGCGCCGACCATTACAGTTCTGTCGTCGACGTAGTCGCTGGTCCGGACGACCATACTCCGATCGTTCTCGAAGCTCAGACCGGGGTGGCCCGATCCTACGATCACCTGCTCGCGGTCGCCGACGCGGAGTCTGGCGGTGATCGTCGCGTCGTGGGATCGACACGCCGAAACGAACGCGTCGTCGAGCGCCGCGGGCGTCCCATCGGCTTCGATACCGAGAATGCAGTCGCCGGCGGGTGTCAGCCAGTCGTCGCTCGTCAACTCGAAGGTGCTCGCGTGTTCGGCGCTGACGTGTTCGTGGCCGCTCGCGCGAATGCGTTGTCTCACGTGCTTCCGAAGGAGCCTGTTATTTATATACTCGTCCAACTGATGTGCCAATGCATAACGCAGGGCACTCCCCTCGTGGTGGCCGTTTACACGGGGTTCGGTCTGCAAAAAATTTAAATACGGCTATATCGTAAGTTTACCTACCAGAACGCGTCCGGCGTTCGGCAGCATCGTCAGCCGACCAGAATGACAGGGAACTTTCCTCACACGGTGACCGATTTTTCAGCAGCGGTTGCTGTCCGCGGCCGGAGCGGTAATGGAGTAACGTGAACAACCATGGCAGAGTCAATCGATAAATCCGACAACGTAGAACTGACAGACGACGACCTCGAAAACAAATCCAAGGGCCAACTCATAAAGAAAGCCGGCCAGCTTCGTGACCGACGAAACGAGCTGAACCAGATGGCCTCCGAGCGCGCCTCCAAACGGGACGAATTCAACGCGAAGACTCGCGAGAAGGTCGACGAGGCCCAAGAGCACCGCGAGAACCGCGACGAGCTCAACGAGCAGGTCCAAGAGCACAAAGAAAAACGCAACGAGCTCAACGCGAAGGCCAACGAACTCTTCGACGAGGTCGACGGTCTCAAGGACGACCTCGAGCTGAACGAGGGCAAAAGCGTCGACCAGCTCAAAGAGGAGATCGAGGATCTGGAGTTCAAACAGCAGACCGAGGTGCTCTCCAGCGAGGACGAGCGCGAACTGATCGAGAAGATCGAGGCGAAACGCGAGAAACTCTCCGATAGAAAGGAGAAACTCGACCAGGGCGGGGATCTCGAAGAGATCAAATCAGAGGCTCAGGAGGTCCGCGCGGAAGCGTCAACTCACCATCAGAAAGTCACCGAACTGGCCGACAAGGCCCAAGAACACCACAACAAGATGATCGAGGCCTACCGCGAGGCCGACGACATCCGCGACGAGGCCGACGAGTGGCACGAGAAGTTCGTCGAGGCCCAAGAGGCCGCCGACCGTCACCACGAGGACTTCGTCCGCGTGCAAAAACGTCTGCGCGAGCTCGACAAGGAAGAGGAAGCCGAGCGCAAGGACGAGCGCGCCGAGAAGCGCGAGGCCGCAAAGGAGGAAGCAGAGGAGATCTATCAGAAGTTCAAGGAAGGCGAAACCCTCGACACGGAGGATCTGATGAAGCTGCAGAAGGCCGGCAAGCTGTAACCGTTTCGGACACACTTCTTTCGGTTTTACCCTCCTCGAGCCCGACGCAAAGCGGGGGGTTCATAGAGCCGGAGACGCTACGAGCGAACAGATGCGCGTTGAGACGCTGGGCGACGGCGAACCGGAATTCGCTATCGTTGGCGGGATTCACGGGGATGAACCCTGCGGTCGGGTCGCCGTGGAGTCTCTTATCGACGAGGACCCGGACGTTGAGCGACCGATCAAACTAATCCTCGCCAACGAACTGGCACTCGAACGCGACGTTCGGTACGTTGACGAGGATCTGAACCGTGCCTTCCCCGGATCGCCCGACGCCGATACGCACGAGGGGCGACTCGCTCACGAAGTGATCTCCGAGATCCGCGGCTGTGAGATCCTCTCGCTGCACTCGACGCAGTCACACGCGGCACCCTTCGCGCTCGTGGACGAACTCGACGGCCACGCGCGATCTATCTGTCCGTATCTCTCCGTCGAGGCGCTCGTCGAGACGGCCGATTACAGCGATGGACGGCTCATCTCCTACCAGAACGTCATCGAACTCGAGTGCGGCCTCCAACGATCGGCTGCCGCCGCCGAGAACGCGAAACAACTCGTTCGGGAGTTTCTCGTCGCAGTCGGAGCGCTCACCAACCGTTCGAAGCCACCGAGACACCACCCGCTCCCGGTTTTTCGGCTCGATCAACAGATTCCCAAACAGCGCGCCGACGAATACGAGGTCTTCGTCGAGAACTTCGAGCGAGTCGCAGCAGGCGACCGGTACGCCGCGATGGATGGCGAACCGCTGGTCGCAGAGTCCCCTTTTTATCCCATCTTGTTGTCGGCGTACGGGTATCGACACGTGTTCGGCTACGCTGGATCGCTCGTCGGGCGACTCGACGGCGAATCGTCGGCATACGGGGGAGGCGAGGCGTCAGCGCACGTCGAGAGCGGGACTCGCTGACGGCGATTACTCGCTCTCGGGAGCGAACTCGATCAGCGTCAATTCTCGATCTAGCATGCAGTGGTCGTGCGGTGGTTCGCCAACGACTTCCGCGATCTGATACTCGGTGTCGAAGTCGGCACCCGCCGGCTCACAGAGGTCGTGGCTCGGACACTCGGTGTAGGGACACGGCCCCTCGAGTTTGGCCTTGCTCCCCGCGTAGGCAGCGTTGGAGGCGACGTTCGCGAGTACCGAAGCCGGTTCGACCTCGACGGCAGTCACACCAGTCGCGTGGACGGCGCACTCGAGCGTCCCCGAATCGCGGGTTTCGGTCACTCGGTACCGCCGTCCTTCCGTCAGGTTGAGACACTGGTTCCGATACGGGCATCCCTCGCAGGCCGTCGATTCGCCACCGTATACGAACTCGGTCCCGGCCGACGCGAGATGCTCACCGAGCAGCGTGACCTTCGCCATACCTCTCATTTCGGTGGTGAGGTGTTAAGGTCGTCGCCGGGCGGTTGGGGTCGTGGCCTCACTCGATGCGCTCGAAGACGTGGATCGGCCATCCCGACTCGTGTTCCAACGCGAGCAAGCGTTCCCCCTCCGTCGGTGCCCTGACGCGCAGTTCGACCCGATCGCCGATCTCGACGACCTCGTAAGGGGATTCGACGCGCCCCGTGAGTCGACCGCCGGACTCGAGTTCGACGATCGCGATCGTGTACGGCGCGTCGTCTTCGAGCGCCGGCGGGGGCGTGTGAACCTCCGTGTAGGTGTATATATATCCGATTCGAGGCCGCGATTCCACGTCGATCGATCGGCTCCCACAATTGTAACAGGCCGGACGCGGGGGGAGCAACACCTCCCCACAGTCGGCACATATCCCGCCCAGCAGCTCCCCCTCGGCGAGCGCGTCGAAGAAGCCGGGAAGCGTGAGGGGGTTGTCGGCATCGAGTTCCGGTTGTCCCTCGTGGCTTTCACGGCTCATTGTACCCCCTCCGCCGAGAGGACGTGCGTAACGGTTACCGCATCGGCGACGCCGCCCTCGTTGAGGATCAGCGCGCGTTCGGCGTCCGGGACCGCGCGATCGCCCGCCGCTCCGGTCAACTGTTCGTAGGCTTCGATCGCCTGTAACACTCCCGTCGCACCGATGGGGTGGCCCCGAGCCTTGAGCCCGCCGCTCGTGCTGAGCTCGACGTCGGTCCAGCCGTCTGATCGTTCCCCCGTTGGGAGGTAGCTCTCGTAGCCTGCTCCCTTCGGTGCGAATCCGACCGCTTCCGCGAGAAGCGCCTCGCTAACGGTGAAGGCGTCGTGAACCTCCGCGATATCGATGTCCTCCGGTCCTACGCCGGCCTCCTCGTAGGCGGTCCCGGCGGCGACCGCCGCTCCCTCGATATCGGTCAGATCCCGCTCGGCCACGGCGATGTTGTTCGCCGCCGCGCCGGTTCCGTCGACGGTCACTGCCGGGACGCCGAGGTCGTCAGCGATGTCGGCGGTCGTCACGAGCACCGCCGCGGCCCCGTCGCCGACCGGGGCGCAGTCGTACAGCTTCATTGGCGGTGCGACCGGCGGCGATTCGAGTACAGTCCCGGTATCGATTTCCTGTTGGAACTGTGCTCGTGGATTCGCGGCCGCGTTTCGATGGTTCTTGACCGCGATCTCGGCGAGATCCTCCTCGGTCGCGTCCGTCTCGTGGAGGTATCGCTGTGCGAGAAGCGCGTACTGGCTCGGCGCGGTCACGCCCGATCGCTGCTCGATCGCCCGATCGAAGGCCGCCGAGAGCGCGTCGGTTGCGCCGCCGGTTCCGCCGGCGGTCATCTTTTCGACACCGCACGCGAGGACACCGTCGTGTTCACCGTTTCGAACGTCCTTCACGGCGTGCCTGAGAGCGAGCGCGCCGGCCGCAGCGCAGCCTTCGACGCGTTCGGCGGGGACCGTTCCGACGCCGGCCCATTCGGCCAACAGCGTCCCGTACATGATCTGGTGTTCGTAGCTTTCGGATTGGTTGCCGACGTAGACCGCTTCGACGAGTTCAGCCGGATCCGGCAGCCCGTCGAAAGCCTCCGCAAGCGCGATGGAGAATAGATCGCGCCCGGGGAGTTCACTCCGGCCGATTGGGGAGGTGCCAACGGCCGCGATTACTGGTTGTCTCATCGTGTCACGCGATACCGATCGCCCCCGTATAGTTCTTTGGCCGAGCCAGTCGGATATCCGCCAGCGCGTATCTACATGAATTATTACGACGGACTCCGAGGACTGCGATGTATGCGAAAACCACTACTGACGACGCAGTTTCTCGACCGTGCTCGTCGCGACTACGGCGACCACGAGGCTGTCGTGGCGACGACCGGCGAGCGCTTCACGTACGAGGAGGTCGGTGACCGCGCGGACCGGCTTTCGGCGGCGCTACAGGAACGCGGCATCGGAAAGGGCGACGCCGTCGCCGTCCTCGATCCGAACACCCACTACCACCTCGAATCTGCCTACGGCATCATGCAGTTGGGCGCGATACACACGCCGCTGAACTACCGGTTGTTGCCCGATGACTTCGAGTACATCCTGAACGACGCCGAGGTCAAGGCGATCATCGTCGACTACGAACTGGCCGAGAAGATCGAGGCCGTTCGGGACTCGGTCCCGACTGAAGTGTTCATCACGAACGACGTCGACGAAACCGAGGGTGAATGGGAGGACTTCGACACCGTCATCGACGACGCCGAGCCGACCTACGACGCCCCGGAGATGGACGAAGACGACGTAATCACGATCAATTACACCTCGGGGACGACCGGCGATCCGAAAGGCGTCATGCGGACCCACCGGACGGAAACGATCCACGCCTACCTCGTCGCGATCCATCAAGAGATTCGCGACGACGACGTCTATCTGTGGACGCTGCCGATGTTCCACGTCAACGGCTGGGGACATATCTACGCACTCACCGGGATGGGCGCGAAACAGGTCTGTACCCGCGGTATCGACGCCGAATGGATCTTCGACACCATCCAATCCGAGGACGTCTCGTATCTCTGTGCCGCGCCGACGGTGTTGAACATGCTTCTCGATTACTACGGGGATCACGACGTCGAGACGACCGGTGACGCCGACGTCCGGGTCGCGACGGCCGGCAGCGCCCCGCCGGAAGCGACTATCCGAACGGTCGAAGACGAGTTCGGCTGGTACCTCAAACACGTCTACGGGGCGACCGAGACGGGGCCGCTCATCACCACCTCGGACGCCCGTCGGTACTTCGAGGACGACTCGCCCGATCGGTTCGCGGTGAAAAAGACCCAGGGGATCGGCTATCTCGGCACCGAGATCCGTGTCGTCGACGAGGACGGTACCGACGTGCCCGAAGACGGCCAAACGATCGGCGAGATCGTGGTCCGCGGCAACCAGGTCATGGACCGCTATCTCGGTAAGCCCGAGGCGACCGAAGAAGCGTTCAACGATCGAGTCGATGGGTACTACCACATGGGAGACCTCGCGGCGGTCGACGAAAACGGGATGATCAGGATTCAGGATCGAAAGAAGGACATCATCATATCCGGCGGCGAGAACATCTCCTCGATCGAGCTCGAGGACACGCTTTTCGAACACCCCGAGGTATCGGAAGTGGCGATAATCCCCTCCCCCAGTGAGGAGTGGGGCGAGACGCCGAAGGCGTTCGTCGTTCCGACCAGCGGTGACCCGGAGGATCCGGGTATCTCCGAGGACGAACTCACCCAGTTCACCCGCGACCACCTCGCGGGCTACAAGGTCGTTCGCCGCATCGAGTTCGTCGCTGAGTTGCCGACCACGGCGACCGGGAAGATACAAAAGTACGAACTCAGAGAGCGCGAGTGGGAGGACGAAGACTCGATGGTCGGGCAGGGATAGTTCGCGGGACTACGTCTCAGTTCGATCGCTCCGCTCGAAGCCGCGGGAGCGACGGGAAGTGCGAGCCGCCGATCTCTATTACTCGAAGCCGGTGGGCCGCGAAATACACGGCGAGCGCGCCGAAGAACGTCGCAGGCGTGTACGCGAGGTGCCACGCGATCGCTCCCGCAAGCCCCGAATCGGCGATGCCGAGCGACCCCTTGAGGATCGCAAAGAGCTGTAACACCGGCGGGTGCGCGACGTAGATGCCCACCGCGTATTTTCCCCAGGACGGCAACGACGTTCCCGCCCCCAGATCGGGCCGCGAGAGGAGAAAGACGAACAGCGAGAGCGTGAACAACGCAGTGGTGATCGTGTACGTCGGTGAGTACACGCCGCGTGCGAAGCTATCGCCGGTGATGACGTACCCCAGCACGTATCGTTCGGCGAGATGTGCGATCCCGAGCAGGGCCGTCATCGCGAGATAGCGCTCGCTTCGGTCGCCGTTCGGTTGCCAGTCGTGAGTGCTGATGTAGTACCCGAGACTGGTATAGAAGAACCCGAAGAACAGGGCATCCCTGATCTCAAACGGCACGTCGACGAACATCGTGTAACTTGATCCCAAGAGGCCGACTATGTGGACACCGAGCGCCACTGGAAGTAGATATTCGACCCGGTCGAGTCTCACGAATAGATGGATGAACACGAGCGAGAACAGTAGCGCCGGTAGAAACCACAGGATCTCTGAGGCCGAGGTTCCGTAGTAGAGGAGGTCGATCGGCGAGAGGAACGCCGTCACGCGCTCGACGACGATCGCTGTGACGTCGGCTCCCGAGCTAAGCGCGAGTGCAGTATCCCCCCCGAGGAAGACCGGAAACGAGAGGACGATACCGAAGACGTAGAGCGACGAAATCGTCCTCACACGTCCTTTGAGATACGCCGTCGAATCCGTCCGGCGCGTCCCGACGGCGAAGAAGTATCCCGACGCGATGAAAAAGAACGGGACGGCGAACCGAGCTGTCGTCTCGACGACGAAGTTGAGCCCGTTGCCGTACATCCCGACGCTTTCGAAGGGGTTCGTGTGAATGATCACGACGAACACCATCGCGACGATCCGCATCGCATCGAGGCTGTGGATGCGCCGGTCCATTACCGGATCGATGGGCGCTTGGAGTATTTCCTTTTCGTCTTCCGCTGATGAGTCCTACTCGAAATCGGGCTCGCGGTTATCGACGAACGCGTCCATCCCTTCGCGCTGATCGGGCGTGCCGAACAGCCCGCCGAAGGTCCGTTTCTCGTAGTCGAGCCCACCGATGTCGCTGTACCCCTGCGCGATGGCGTCCTTCGCGGCTTGGAGCGCGAAGGCCGGCTTCTCGGCGAGTTCGGCGGCGAGTTCCGCGACGCGGTCGTCGATCTCGTCGTCGGGAACCACTTCGCCGAGGAGCCCCTCCTCGTGGGCGGTCTCGGCGTCGAGACGCTGGCCGAGGTAGATCATTCGTTTCGCCGTCTCCTCACCGACGAGTCGCGGGAGCCGCTGGGTGCCGCCCCAGCCGGGGATGATGCCGAGATCGATCTCGGTGTTGCCGATGAGCGCGGATTCGCTGCCGACCCGGATGTCACAGGCCATCGCCATCTCGCAGCCGCCGCCGAACGCGTAGCCGTCGACGACAGCGATCGTCGGTGCCGGGAACCGTTCGAGCGCGTTCGCGACGCTGTGACCCAGTTCCCCCCAGGCCTGCCCTTCCGGAGTCGAGAGGTCCTTCATGTACTTGATGTCCGCGCCAGCGATGAACGCGTCGTCACCGGCCCCCCGGACGACGAGTACCCGGGCCTCCTCGTCTTTGGCTTCGGCGATGGCCTCGCCCATCGCTTCGATCGTCTCGACGTTCAGCGCGTTGAGGGCTTCGGGCCGATCGACGGTCACCGTTGCTATGTCACCACTCCACTCCAGATCGACGCTATCCCACGTCATACTCGCGGGTTTGGGAGGCGGCTGAATAAAGCTACCTGACCGCGAGTTACCCTTCGAGCAGCGAATCAAGCGCGTCGAGGTACGGCTCCCGAGGGATCTCGTACAGCGACCGGTAGTCGATGTTTCCAGCGGAAAACCGCTTGGTCAACTGTTCGGTCCCTTCGATGGCTTCCGTTCTCGACTCGTATGCATCCGGCTTCCGCTCGACGTCCGGTTCCAGACGGAGTCTGACGAGCCACGGGGCGTCGGGTGGGAGGTTTCGGTCCCCTTCCGGACGGCGAGCCAGGCGTCCGCGACTGACGTACACCGTCGGAAGGCAGGGTGCCGGAAACGTCGATCCGTCGAAGACGTCCGGGCGGTACGCGAGCACCGCCCGCTCATCGTCGGCGTTCCACACCTGCCATCCGTCGCCGAGTAACGATTCATCGAACATACCGTCCCTTGGATACGGCGATGTATTACATTCACCTTTTATAAATCCCCGTCGACACTCGTCGAACTGCGTATCGTCACGTCTAAGCATAAACGGGCTTCGTTTGCCGGTTTTATCGAAAGATAGACCATCGTTGTCGAGCCTCATGGTAGCAATGCTTAAATATATCCAGTACTCGTATACAATATAGTATCGGTATCGACTCGTCAACCGTCGCCCGTCGTTCCTGTGCCGTCACGTCGCTCAATGGGGAGTCCGTCCGGTGGCGAGCGTGAACCGATATCGCTGCGGCCAGCCCGGGACACCGGGTGGGACGCCTTGTGCGTCTCCGTGATAGAATGAGCGATATGGAAACCCTCGAGGAACTCAGCAAGGAGTACAGAAGCACAATCCCGTCGGACCTCCGTCGAACGCATTCGTTCGGATGGTATCTCGAAGAGCTGTACGAGGACCCGAAGGTCGCCCGCAATGCCCACCAACGGTTGGCGGATATGTTCGACCACTACGGGACCTCCTACGACGAAGACGCGGGGATCGTCGAGTACGAGATCGCCTCCACGGATACGCTCGGCGATGGTCAAAACACCTTCTACGGCCGCGTGATCCACGAGGCGATCCACGAGTTCACCAACAAAGTAAAATCCGGCGCCCGCGGACTCGGCCCGGAAAAACGGATCAAGCTGCTGCTCGGTCCCGTCGGTTCCGGGAAGTCCGATTTCGACCGGCAGGTCAGACGCTACTTCGAGGATTACACTGCGAGCGACGCGGGCCGGATGTACACGTTCCGCTGGACGGGCCTCTGTGACGTACTTTCCGACCAGGATCCGGCTGACGACGTCGTGCGCTCGCCGATGAATCAGGATCCGATCGTCCTTCTTCCTCTCGAGGGGCGTCAGCGGGTCATCGACGATCTGAACGAGATGCTCGATGCGCCCTACACGATCCGCAACGAGCAGTCGCTCGATCCGGCGAGCGAGTTCTACATGGACGCGCTGCTCGAACACTACGACGATAACCTGCAGACCGTCCTCGAGAACCACGTCGAGGTCGTCCGGCTGCTGGCCGACGAAAACAAGCGGCAGGCCATCGAGACGTTCGAGCCGAAGGACAAAAAGAACCAAGACGAGACCGAACTGACCGGCGACGTCAACTACTCGAAGATCGCCGTCTACGGCGAGTCCGATCCGCGGGCGTTCGACTACTCGGGGGCGTTCTGTAACGCCAACCGCGGGATATTCTCCGGCGAGGAGCTACTGAAGCTCCAACGGGAGTTCCTCTACGATTTCCTCCACGCCACCCAAGAGCAGACGATCAAACCGAAGAACAACCCGCGGATCGACATCGACCAGGTGATCGTCGGTCGGACGAACATGCCCGAATACCGCGATAAGAAGGGCGACGAGAAGATGGAGGCGTTCAACGACCGAACCAAACGGATCGACTTCCCCTACGTTCTGCAGTACGAGGAGGAGGCGAGGATCTACCGGAAGATGTTGAACAACGCGGACGTACCGGATATTCACGTCGAACCGCACACGTTGGAGATGGCCGGACTATTCGGTGTGTTGACTCGGATAGAAGAGCCCGACGGCGGCACCGTCTCGGTCGTCCAGAAGGCGAAAGCGTACAACGGCGAGATCGACGAGGGCGAGGACATCGACGTGAAGAAACTCCGCGACGAGGGCGCTGAAACCGCCGATATCGGCGAGGGGATGGATGGCGTTTCACCGCGCTTCATCGGCGACGAAATCGCCGAGGCGATCATGGATTCGATGCATCGCGGCCGGATGTTCCTCTCGCCGTTGACCGCGTTCAACCACCTCGAGGGGAATCTCGAAAATCACGGTTCCATCCCCGAGGAGAACTTCGAAGACTACTACCGCTACCTCGAATCGGTTCGCGAGGAGTACAAAGACCGGGCGATCGAGGACGTGCGACACGCGCTGGCGTACGATCTCGACGAGATACGACGACAGGGTGAAAAGTACATGGACCACGTCATGGCCTACATCGACGACGACACGGTCGAGGATTCGATCACGGGCCGCGATCAAGATCCCGACGAGACGTTCCTGCGCGCCGTCGAGGAGAAACTCGACGTGCCGGTCGATCGGAAGGACGACTTCCGACAGGAAGTCGCAAACTGGGTCAGCCGACGCGCTCGCGAGGGTGAGACGTTCGAACCGCAGGATAACGATCGACTCCGCCGGGCCCTCGAACGAAAACTCTGGGAAGATAAAAAGCACAATATCAACTTCTCGGCGCTCGTCTCCAGTGGCGACCTCGACGACGACGAGCGAAACGCGTGGATCGAGGCGCTCGAAGAGCAAGGGTACAGCACGGACGGGGCGAAGGAGGTGCTCGAGTTCGCCGGCGCCGAAGTCGCCAAAGCGGAGATGGAAGACGAATGAGTGGCGAGGCTTACATCCGACGCGCGGACGAGGCGCTCGAAGAGACCTACGAGCCGCCGATGTCGCTCTCGGCGTACGTCGATCTGGTCCTCGAACGGCCCGGATCGGCCGCTCATGCCTCGAAGTATCTCCTTGCGGCTATCGAAGCCGCCGGGACTCGATCCGTCGTCGAAGAGGGCGAACGGAAGGAGCGCTATCGATTCTTCGACGATCCACACAACGACGGCGAACACGCCATCCTCGGCAACACGGAGGTGTTGAACGCCTTCGTCGACGATCTCAGATCGATAGCCGCACGTCGCGGAAAAGAGGAGAAGATACTGTGGCTCGACGGGCCGACCGCGACCGGGAAATCAGAGCTCAAACGCTGTCTGATAAACGGTCTCCGGGAGTACTCGAAGACGGATGCCGGCCGTCGGTACACGGTCGAGTGGAACATCGCCGGCACGGACGCGTCGCCGGGGATGACCTACGGTGACGTCTCCGCACCCGACGAGGACGATTGGTACGTCTCGCCCGTTCAGGCGCACCCGTTGTCCGTCTTTCCGGAATCGGTTCGCGAGGAGCTTCTCGCGGAACTGAACGCTGCCCTCGATGACCACATCCCGGTCCACCTCGACACCCACCTCGATCCGTTTAGTCGGGAGGCTTACGACCACCTCGAAGAGCAGTATCGTCGGAAAAACGCGGACGAGCTTTTCTCCGCCGTCACGGACGGCAAACATCTCCGCGTAAAGAACTTCGTCGTCGACGTCGGTCAGGGAATCGGCGTCCTCCACAGCGAGGACGACGGATCGCCGAAGGAGCGGCTGGTCGGCTCTTGGATGGCCGGTATGTTACAACAACTCGACTCGCGAGGCAGAAAAAACCCCCAAGCGTTCAGCTACGACGGCGTTCTCTCGCAGGGAAACGGGCTGCTCACGATCATCGAGGACGCCGCTCAACACGCTGACTTGCTTCAGAAGCTTCTGAACGTGCCCGACGAAGGAACGGTGAAGCTCGATAAGGGGATCGGGATGGATCTCGACACCCAGATGATCATCATCTCCAACCCGGATCTCGAGGCCCAACTGAATCAGCACGCGGAGATGGAAGGGTCGGACCCGCTGAAAGCGCTGAAGCGGCGGCTCGACAAGCACGAGTTCACCTACTTGACGAATCTCTCACTGGAGGCCGAACTCCTCCGCCGCGAGCTCACGAACGAGACGGCGATCTGGGAGGCCGACAGGTACGAGGAAATCGAGTCGATGCTCCAAGAACCGGTCGACATCTCCGTCCGCGGCGTCGACGGCACCGTTCGTACCCGCGAGATCGCACCCCACGCTATCGAAGCCGCGGCGCTGTACGCAGTCGGGTCCCGACTGGATATCGATGCGCTTCCACCTGGGTTGGACCTCGTCGACAAGGCGTTAATATACGATCGGGGCTACCTGCTGGATGGCGACGAGCGCCGCTACCGCGATGAGTTCGACTTCGGCGAACCCACCGACGGAATCGGTGGAATCCCGGTCACGTACACGCGCGATGTCATTGCTGATCTCCTTCACGAGGAGACTGAGCGTCGGCACTCGTCGCTTGCCGTAGAGGACGTCATCATGCCGCGTGACGTACTAAACGCGATGGTCGATGGGTTCGACGACGCACCGGTGTTCTCGCCGAACGAACGGACCGAGTACGAGAATCGGCTCGTCCCGGTGAAAAATCACGTATTCAGCTGTCAGGAATCGGACGTCATCGACGCGATCATGCGCGACAAACGCGTCGACGAGGCGACCGTCGAGGAGTACATCGAGCACGTGTACGCGTGGGTCGAGGGAGAACCGATCGAGAACGATCGCGGCGAGTTCGTCGATCCGGATCCGTTGAAGATGAAGGTATTCGAGATCAAACACCTCGGGCGATTCGACGAGGACGACTACGACGGCTCCGATCCGACGGACGGCGTCGAAGCATTCCGCGCCGAAAAGATCATCACGGCGCTGAACCGCCACGCGTGGCGAAATCGGGACGAAGATTTCCGCGTTTCGGACGTCGACCCACGCGAGATCCCGGTCATACGGACCGTCCTCGGGAGCCACGACTGGGACGACGTTCGCCGAACCTACGAGGATTTCGACCCCGGTCAGTGGGACGACCCACCATCGGGGACGGAGACCGAGTCGATCAAGACTCGGACGCTGAAGAATCTCCAGGAGATGTTCGAGTACTCGGCCGCCTCCGCGGAGCTGACGAGTCGACACGTCATGGGCCAGGTGAGTTACAGATGGGACTGAAGGTGTGTGATCATGGGACTTAAAGACGACCTCGAACGGTATCGCGAAGTCGGCGAGGCGAAGCGACAGGACCTCGCCGAGTTCATCCAGTACGGCGACCTCGGGAGCTCCCGATCCGACGAAATCAAGATCCCGATCAAGATCGTCGATCTACCGGCGTTCGTCTACGATCCGCGCGACATGGGCGGCGTCGGCCAGGGACAGGGCGGGACCCCTGACGTAGGTGATCCCGTGGGCGAGCCGCAATCCGGTGACGGCGACGGTGACGCTGACGGTGACGAGGATGGCGAACCGGGCGAGGAGGGCGGAGAGCACGAGTACTACGAGATGGATCCCGAGGAGTTCGCACGGGAACTCGACGAGGAGCTCGGCCTCGATCTCGAGCCGAAGGGCAAGAAAGTGATAGAGGAGAAGGAGGGCGATTACACCGATATCACCCGGACCGGACCGGCGAGTACCCTCGATTTCGAGCGCCTGTTCAAGGAGGGCCTCAAGCGAACGCTGGTGATGGACTTCGATGAAGCGTACGTCGAGGAAGCGCTCCGCGTGGGCGGGTGGGGCCCAGCGACGGTCTTCGAGTGGGCACGCGGCGAACGAATCCCGGTCTCGCGGGCGTGGATCGATGACGCCTACGATTCCATCCCCAAGTCGGAGCGCTCTCGGTGGTCGTCGATTGAGGAGATGGAAGCGAACGTCGAACGCGAGTCCACCGCCACCCGAATCCGTCGCGACGGGATCGACGAAATTCCCTTCAGGCGTGAGGACGAACGATACCGATTCCCCGAGATCGTCGAGGAACGCGAGCGAAACGTGGTCGTAATCAACATCCGCGACGTGTCGGGGTCGATGCGGGAGTCGAAACGCGAACTCGTCGAACGGACGTTCACGCCGTTGGATTGGTATCTGACCGGCAAGTACGACAACGCCGAGTTCGTCTACATCGCCCACGACGCCGACGCCTGGGAGGTCGAGCGCGAGGAGTTCTTCGGTATCCGGTCCGGCGGCGGCACGCGGATCTCGAGCGCATACGAACTCGCCGCGGAAATTCTCGATGAAGCGTACCCGTGGAGCGAGTGGAACCGCTATGTCTTCGCTGCGGGCGATTCGGAGAACTCCTCGAACGACACCGAGGGACGGGTGGTCCCGTTGATGGAATCCATCCCGGCGAATCTCCACGCCTACGTCGAGACGCAACCGTCGGGCAACGCGATCAACGCGACGCACGCAAAGGAGGTCGAGAGCCACTTCGCGGACGATTCCAACGTCGCCGTGGCCTACGTTCAAGGCCCCGAGGACGTCGTCGACGCGATATACACGATACTCAGCACGGAGGACAACTCATGAGCACGGACGACCGATTCCACAAACAGCGTATCGCGAGGGGGCTCGAAGAGCCGGTGCGCGAGGCGAACGAGCTCGCCCGCAGACTCGGCCTCGAACCCTTCGAGGTGAACTACTGGATCATCGATTACGACGAGATGAACGAACTCATCGCTTACGGCGGCTTTCAACGGCGATATCCGCACTGGCGGTGGGGGATGAACTACGACCGCCAGCGCAAACAGCGGCAGTTCCTCGGCGGCAAGGCCTTCGAAATCGTCAACAACGACGAGCCCTCGAACGCGTTCTTACAGGAGTCGAACTCGCTGGCGGATCAGAAGGCCGTTATCACACACGTGGAGGCGCACGCGGATTTCTTCAAGAACAACGAGTGGTTCCGGATGTTCGGCGAGTCGCCCAACGCCGCCGCCATGCTGGAGCGTCACGCCGACGTCATCGCCGAGTACATGGACGATCCCGACGTTTCGCGGGAAGCCGTCGAGGAGTGGATCGATCACGTCCTCTGCTTGGAGGACAACATCGACCAACACCGCCCGTTCTCGACGGAACTCGACTGGGACGACCCGTCGTCGATGACGGCGGATCTCGACGAGCGACTGAGCGATCTCGATCTCTCCGAGGAGGTCCGTCGCGAGGTGTTCGACGAGGCGTGGCTCGATTCGATGGCCGACGACCGCGACGGTGTACGGTTGCCCGCTGAGCCCGAACGGGATCTGCTCGCCTTCCTCGCGGCCAACGGAATGGCTTACGACGAGGATTCGAAGAAAGCGGTCGAATTCGATGAGTGGCAACGGGAGGTGCTGGAGCTGCTGCGAACGGAGGCGTATTACTTCGCACCCCAGAAGATGACGAAAGTGATGAACGAGGGCTGGGCCGCCTATCACGAATCCCGGATGATGGCCGACGAGAACTTCGCCGACGACGACGAGTTCGTATCCTACGCGGATCACATGGCGCAGGTGCTCGGGTCGCCCGGGTTGAATCCCTACAAGCTGGGCTTCGAACTCTGGCAGTACGTCGAGAACCGCCGCAACCGTCGGGAGGTTATCGAACACCTACTCCGCGTCGAGGGGGTGAGTTGGCGGAACTTCGCCGACACGGTCGACCTCGATCTCGTGTTGGAGCATCTGGAGCCGGATTCGATCGTCGTCGATCCGGTCGGCCATCTCGACGCGCTCGATTCGGACGATCCGCGAGTCGACGCTGACGCGCTCGAACGCGCCCGAAACGGGGATCAAGCGATCTTCGAGCGTCGACCGTGGCAACTGCTCACCTACGAGGGGATGGCCGAGCGTCACTACTCGCTCACGAAGCGGGCGAACCGTGGGTTCCTCAAGCGAGTCACGCAGGCCGAACTCGAACGGACCGCCCGATATCTGTTCGATACCGAACGGTACCGTTCGATCGAAGCGGCGGCCGAATCGGTCGATCGGGCGGCCGGCTGGAGCCGGATGTTCGAGATCCGAGAGAGCCACAACGACGTGACGTTCCTTGACGAGTTCCTCACCGACGAGTTCGTCGAGGAGAACGACTACTTCACCTACGAGTACACGCACACGACTGAGGATTTCAGAGTCACGTCGACGGCCGCCGAGGACGTAAAAAAGAAGCTCATGTTGCAGTTTACGAACTTCGGCAAACCGACGATCACGATCCACGACAGCAACTTCAAGAACCGAAACGAGTTGCTTCTAGCACACCACTACAACGGGATCCAACTCGATCTCAAAGAGGCCAAGCAGACGTTGGAGCGTGTCTTCGAGTTGTGGGGTCGACCGGTCGCGCTGAAGACTATCAGAAAGGATTTCGACGAACACGACGTCGACGTGGCCAGACGACGCAACCGGGAGCCGGAGCCGACTGAGCAGGGTATGCTAATCCGATTCGATGGCGAATCCTTCGACGAGGAGCCGCTCTCGGACGCTGAAATCGACGATATCGCCGCGACTGACGTCGATTACGATACGAAACCCGACGAGTGGCTCTGAGCGGACCCGGGGATTCCATAATTTCAATACCCCTCCGCCGCAACGAGAAGTGTGTCACGGACTGTGGGGGGAAAACCGGACGCTAGCGATCTCGACGAGGCGATGATCCACGACGTCCTTCGTAACGATCGTCGTCGTCTGGTTATCGAGACGCTTCGAGAGGGAGAGGGAACCGAAGCCGTGAGTGATCTCGCGGATATCGTCGCCACACGTGAGTCCGGGGACGATCCGCCCCGAAAAAACAAACGGCAATCGGTTTACGTCTCACTTCATCAGACGCACCTTCCGAAACTCGATACGTTGGATATCGTCGAGTACGACCCCGACAGGGGGCGCGTGCGATTGCTCAACCGCGTTGAGGAGGTCGAGGTGTACATGGAGGTCGTCCCGGAGTACGGCCTGTCGTGGGGCGAGTTTTATTTCGGTTGGGGACTGTTAGGCTTGCTGACCGTGATCGCGGTCTGGATCGGCGTTCCCGGCGTTTCGACGGTCGATCCGCTAGCGATCGCCGGCCTCTCTTTTTGTGGATTGATGATCGCGTCGGCATATCACGTCTACGCCCAGCAGGATCGAATCCTGTTTCAACGACTCCTCGATTGAGTTGGGGTAAGCCGTACGGGAACAGTCTCGGTTTCGGACAAGGATTATGGGGCCGGGTGTCAAATGGTCTTACGTAAATGGTTGATGAAAGCTTTAGTCAAGTTGGGGAGAACGCGTGTACCGACTCAACCACACCGAGACGGCGTTTTCTCCAGTTGATGGGCGGTACCTCGATCGGGGCCACGGCGGGGTGTCTCGGATTTGGTGGATCTCCCGAGGAAGAGGAGGAACCGGGTCGGGCCGACGATTGGTGCGTCGAGGAGAACGACACTGATGTCCCGGAGGCTTTTTTGACTGCGGAGAGCATCAACGGGATCGTCCGCGACCCGGACGAGCTAAGCTCACGGGAGGAGGCCGCCTACCAGTGTCACCCACAGGGGTATCAGCTCTGTGCGAACTGCCGATACTTTATTCCAGCTAAACCGGGCGAAACCGATGATAAGCGGGACGTGGGCGCGTGTGCGATCGTCGAAGGGCGTGTTCGGTCACAGGACTGGTGTGCGCTGTATCAGGAAACCGAGCAGCTCGCGGAGTTTCCGAACCCCGATCCCCTCGGGGAATCGGGGCAGCAGAAACCGCCGGAGCGTAATTAGGTTCGGCAGCGTTTGAACCGCGGGTGAAAGCGGGGCTCAGCGATACGCCTTCCGAAGGAACGCGAGCGCCGCGCCGAACATCGCGAGGTTTCCGAAGAACGCCAGTCGTTCGCCGTCGCGGTCGTCTGGGTCGGCGTTCCAGAAGTCGTGCATCCTCAGCGTGACGACCGCCAAGAACGTCGCCGCCGCGCCCGTCGCGATCTTCGGAAGCCGCCACAGCGCGATCCCCGTCCCCGCGACGACCATCATTCCCGAGGCGAACGGGGCCGCGTACTCGGCCATTGGCACACCGGCCGATTCCGCGTATTCGATGGTGTCGTCCATGTCCCGAAAGTCCTCCGACGCCTGTAGTGCGAGCCCGAGCCCGAACAGCACGCGCCCGAGTCGCGAAATCTCGTCTGGTTTGGATTCCGTCTCCGTAGTCATCGTTCCACCCTAGCTTTGAGCGTTATTCGCATAGGTGTACCGCTGTTTCTCGGTGTCCACGGATCGTGCACGAACGTTCGTGCTAGATAATGACAGTCCATTATATTGATTTACCACCACCAATGAATAAAAACAGTATATTTAATATTATCATTATAATTCATAAGGAATTTATACCCGTCGCGATTCTTCCCAGACGCACACCAATGACGAAGGACACCGACGGAACCGACGAAGTCGCGAGTCGCGTTCAAAACACCGAATCGATCACACGGGACGTCGACAATCCCGCCGCTCGCGAGCTCCGACGGAAGTTCGACGAGCAGAATTTCACCTTCGCCCCCGGTCTCTACCACGCCCTCGATGCCAGACTGGCGGAGATGGCCGGACTGGATGCCGCCTACATGTCGGGCTACTCGACGGTGCTCGGCCAGTTCGGCTTCCCGGATCTCGAGATGGTCACGATGACCGAGATGGTCGAGAACGCAAAGAGAATCGTCGAGGCGACGAACCTTCCGGTCATCGCCGACTGCGATACCGGCTACGGCGGCATTCACAACGTCCGTCGCGCCGTCCGTGAGTACGAGAAGGCCGGCGTGGCCGCAGTCCACATCGAAGACCAGACGACCCCAAAGCGCTGTGGACACATAGCGGGCAAGCAGATCGTTTCGCGCGAGGAGGCGGAGGCCCGATTCTCCGCGGCCGTCGACGCGAAGCAATCCGAGGACACGATCATCATCGCCCGGACGGACGCCTACGGCTCCGCGAACGGCGACTGGGAGGAACACCTCGAGCGCGGCCGCATCTACGCCGACGCCGGCGTCGATCTGGTCTGGCCCGAGATGCCCGACCCCTCCCGAGAGGACGCGGTCAACTACGCCGAGACGATCCACGAGACCCACCCCGAACTCGATCTGGCGTTCAACTACTCCAGTTCCTTCGCCTGGTCCGAAGAAAAGGACGCGCTCACGTTCGAAGAGCTCGGCGACCTCGGCTACCAGTACATTTTCATCACCCTGTACGCGTTGCACTCCGGCGCACACGCCGTGTACGAGGACATGGCCAACATCGCCCAGAACGACGAAAGAGCTCAGTTCGATCTGGAGGGACGATATCTCGACCACCCGACCGAGAGCCACCACGAACTCTCGTTCGTCTCGCGGTTCCAGGATATCGAGGCCGAATTCGACGCCGACGCGAAGGCTCGAATGGAACAGTCTGCGGGCTTCACCGAAGAGGAGAGCGATCCGCTGACTTCCGGCGACGACTGATAGGGATTACCGTAGCCAGCCGGAGGTTTCGACACTCGCATTCGACACTGTGTCTCGATTCTTCTCGGGAACACTGTGACATCCTGCGATAAGCTCTATGAACTGGGGCTATCGGCTGGCGGGGATGGAGGGATGCACCGAACGATTTTCCAGAGATGGACGCGTCGACTACGGAGACCGCTCTTGATACGACGACGGATCGAACGCGTTTTCATCCCGTTTCTTAATTACGAACGCAGTTTATTTGACCTACAACATCGAATATGATGGATAGGGCACTGGTCGCCGCATCAGAACGGCGTTATGAGGTCTGAAACCCGCGCGAACAATCGATTCGGCCAGTTTTAATATACCCCCGCCAGTCGGTACGAACGACTCATGGCTGCAATCGACAAGCGCACACACGAGCGAACGTTCGTTCGGACGTTCTTTACCACACCCACTGCCGTCGAGGGCGAAGACGACTCGGCGAAAATGCTGGAAGGCGCCGCGGGGCTCAGCGGGATGGAAGCCCCCGACGTCTGGGTTCCGGACAACGAGGACGCCACCGCGCCGAACATGCGCGACGAGGGCGCGCAGAACATCATCGATGTCGTCTCGGAGTACGGCCCCGACTATCCCGGTGAGATCCACCCGCGCGTCGTCTGGCACCGCGACAGCCCGTCGACGCGGTATCAGGGCTTCCAACGAATGCTCGAGATCACCGATCCGGACAACGGTGCGGTCGAGTACATCGACGGTTTCGTTATCCCGGAAGTCGGCGACATCGACGACTGGAAGAAAGCAGACGAGTTCTTCACCATCATCGAGAACGAGCACGGCCTCGAAGAGGGAAGTCTCAAGATGTCGGTCATCATCGAGAGCGGGGCCGCAGAACTGGCGATGGGCAAGCTCCGCGACGAGATGGGCAAGCCCACGAACAACCTCCAGCGGATGTTCCTCCTGGTCGATGGCGAGGTCGACTACACGAAGGACATGCCCGCGATCACGCCGACCGGCGGACTCCCCGCGTGGCCGGAACTGCGACACAACACGTCCCGCGGCGCGAGCGCGAACGGTCTCATCGCGGTCGACGGCCCCTACGACGATATCCGGGACGTCGAGGGCTACCACGAGCGGATGACCGAAAACCAGGCGAAAGGGATGCTCGGCATCTGGTCGCTCACGCCCGGGCAGGTCGTCGAAGCCAACAAATCCCCGCTCCCGCCCCAGGAGGGCTACTGGATCCTCGACGCCGACGGCCGCGAGGTCGAACTCGAACGCGAGGATGGCGTCGAAGTCTACGCCGGTAACCGCGTCTCCCTCGAGGAGACCGATGACGGCTACGTGCTCTCGGTCGGATCGGACGACCTCGAGTTGAGCGAGGGGGAACTGCGGGAGGAACTGCTGGATCTGCTCGATTACGTGCCGAGCCTCGACGACATCGTCGATTCCATGGAGGAGTTCGAGGCCGCGAAGGAGTCCGGTAAGGGCGCGATCGCCATGACCCAGTCGGCAACCGTCGAGATCGACGGCGTTCGAGTCGACATCGGCCGCGACCGTATGTGGGACGAGGCGACCTACCAGGCGCTTCAGACCCCGATCACGCTGTTCCAGGACGTCTACGAGAATCGCCCCGATCAGCACGACGATCTCGCCGAACTGTACGACGAGGCGGTCGTCGAGCGCGCGATGGACGTCGGGAACTAACCCGGTACCTACCAACCCTTTTTGTGACGCGGTCGCCGCGACGTACCGATGGTGCTTTTCGCACCGACGCCAAAGCGCAGCGCATGCTTCGATACGTGACGACGAACGAGGGGAAGGTTCGGGAGGCCGAGGAGTACCTTGGCGGTGAGATCGCGGCGTTCGAGTACGACTACACGGAGATCCAGGCCGACTCGCTGGAATCGGTCGCAGCACACGGCGCGCGCGAGGCGTTCGAACACGTCGGCGAACCGGTCATCGTCGACGATGCGGGACTGTTTCTCGATGGCTTCGACGGCTTTCCGGGGCCGTACTCGGCGTACGTCGAGGACACACTCGGCGTCGAGCGTGTCGGAAGACTCGCCCGTCGTGAGGACGAGACGCGGGCCACGTTTCGGTGTGTAATCGCCTACTGCGACGGCGAGCCGTTCGAGGCATCGCCCGAACCAGTCGATCTCGACGACCGGAGAGGACAGGACCTCTCCGCGGAGACCCGATCCACGGCAGCGACGGACGACACGGTTGCCGGAACCGATCTACCGGTGAAACTCTTTACCGGTGCCGTTCCCGGACGGATCGTCGAACCGCGTGGTGACGGAGGGTTCGGCTACGATCCGATCTTCGAACACGATGGAACGACGCTCGCGGAGATGACGGCGGCGGAAAAAAACGCCATCTCGCATCGGGGAAGGGCGCTCGGGAAGTTCGTCGAGTGGTTCGCAGAGCGGTGAACGCCCACTGACACCGAAGGGATCGTCGGCTGGAAGGTCGAGGCCTATCATCCCCGCCGGAGTGCCATTCGCGTGTCGAGAAATTAGCCCCCCTCGCGTGGTCGCCGATCCTCGCCGCGCTCGGGATGGCGGGCTTCTACAACGTCAGTTACGCCACGCTTCCACAGTGGTTCGATAGGCGTCGCGGTCCCGCGACAGGGGTAGCGTCTGCCGATCTGGGGATCGGCCTCGTGGTGATCCACCGGGAACTGATCGACTGCTTTCGGCGTTCGGGTGGCGGACGGCGGTGGTCGCCCTCGCCGGGCTCATCGCACTGCTCTCGATCGTCACGGTCCTCCTATTTGGGACTGACTCGGACGACGTCGGCGCGAATCTGAGCCGCGAGTTCGGCAAACATCCGACTGCCGAGGACGGGGGTATCGCCGATCGAGACGTCTTGGCTGTCATCGCCTTCGTCCCGCACGTGTTGGTGCTCGTGGGGTGGACGCTGATCTTCGCACCGATGCACGTCGTTTCCGGTCACGTCGTCCGCCACACATCTGAACTGGGGATCGGTCGATCGATCGGTGTCCTGTCGATCGCCGGGATCGAAGTCTCCACGACCGTCGCACGGGTCGGCGTCGGTCCGTTTTCGGACCGATTCGGGCGACCACGGACGTTCGTCGCGAGCAGCCCCCTCCTCGGCGGATCGACCGCGGCGTTAGTCGTGAGTCCTTCGGCGGGACCCCCTCCTCGTCGTGGTTGTACTGTTCGGAATCGGCTACGTCGGCAGCGGCGGACTCATCGGCGCCGTTACCGCGGACCTCGTCGGGAACAGATCGGTTAACACCCTGTTCGCCGTCCTTTCGTTTTCCCTCGCGATCGCCGGATTGATCTCCCCGCCCACCGCGAGGCTCTGGTTCGAGACGCAAGGCAGCTACCGCCCCGCCTTTCTCGCTCTCCGATTTGGCGGTTCGTCGGACCGAGGGGACCGATAGTGCTCGCCGGTCGCGTCGCGTACGCACTGACCGCGGTCACCGAACGTCCCGGTTGGGGCCCGGATACGCCTCCTCGAAGACGAGTTCGTAGATCGCCGCGGGATCGACCACGGAGACGAACGCGTCGGGGGATCGAACGCTCACGTCGAATAGGCCGCGGAGGTTCGCCCCCGCTTCCGGGCTCCGAAGGGTCTCCTCGAACGTTACAACGTGTGCCGCGTTCCCCCGATAAGCAGCCGCCAACGCCGGATGGTCGCCGGGGGGTTGGTCGACGACGATGGCGAGCGTCTCGATTTCGCCCCGCCACGCGCTCGCCAATTCGCGGTCAGCGAGTGACCCGATGATCGCCTCCGCGTCGTCGAGGAGCGGATCGGTCGCGACCAGTTCGAGCCACGAGTGCGTTCGGAGGACGTCCATCGTCCGTCGCGCCGATCCACCGACGAGCAGATCCGCGGCGAGCACGTCCGCATCCACGACGATACGGGTCGGGTCGGGTTTGCGTTCTTCACTCACGACGACGACGCTCCCGAAGGGTGCGTTGTATCTCATCGGCGTCAGTCTCGTAGGCATCCGCCCGTTCGAACAGTTCCGTCCACGACATACACGGACGGAGTCGCGGACGGAACAAAAACTTCACCCGCGGAAGTGCCACCACACCAATCCGGCAACGAACGCGACGCCGACGTTCGTTACGACGGCGAGCCCCCCGATGGAGACGACGAACAGCGGTCGATCGGTCGAACCGAGAGCGACGCGGGCGAGCGATGCGGCGACCACCAGCAGGAGGACACCGAGAAGCGCCATCGGGAACGCGATCAGGAGCCCCGAGACGAGCGCGAGTCCGAGATACAGCGCGCCCGCGACGATGTTCGCCGTTCCCGTGCGCGCTCCGAAGGCGTACTTCCCCGCGAGGCCGCCCGAACCGTGACACATCGGGAGCGCCCCGAAGGGAACCGCTATGAGGTTCATAACGCCCATACTCTCGGCGAGCCGATCGGCTGACACGTCCACGTCGTAGAGATCCGAGAGGAGCAACGAGGTGGCGATAGCGGCGTTCCCGACAGTCATCGCAAGTTGTGCGGTGAGCCCTTCGATGGCGGCGCCTGAGACCGTCGGTTCGCCGGTCGGGAAGAGTCCCATCTCGGGGAACGTCGGTTGCGGAGCGCCGACGACCGCGAACGCCCAGAGCCCACCGATGACGAGGAGTGCGAGTGCGACCGCGCGTCGCGACACGAGAGCGATCAGCGCGGCGGCGACGATGCCGACGCCGGCCGCGGCTGGCGCGGCGACGACCAGATCGACGGCGGCGACGACGAGCAGACACGCCACAGCGAACTGAACGCCGCGAACGACCGGTTCACCGAACGCGCCGCTCACGTGTCGGAGCCAGTTTCGTCGCCCGGCGACAAGCAGCGATCCTCCGGCGAGCAGCCCCGCGGCGACGAGTTCGCCGTACGTGATCCCGCCGGCGATCGCGAGTCCGGCGAGGGCCTTCATCGGTTCGACGGACAGCGGAACGCCATATATACATCCCCAGACGACCTGAAAGACCGCGAATCCGACGAGTAGATGCGGAAGCGAGGCCGGTGTCAGCAATCCGAGGGAGACGACGAGGGGAAGCACCGTAATCGAATCTCCTATCGCGCCAGTTACCTCACCGGTGCTAAATTCGAGCGGTCGAAATATCTGGAAACGAGATTCGGTCGACACGAACACGCTTATACGCGGTTCGTGAAGAGTATTTCCAGAAGCGGTACAAGTGTATCCTAGTCGTTCGTGTAACTGTTTTGAGTTACTTGCGAGTGCCATTCGCCCTCACCGGACAGCCATCGCACGCGGGTCACACGCCCGTCTGACGTGGATTTATGGCGATTCGCGACGTCTCCCCGCTGGGCGCGCTCCGACGGCCTCGGATTTCCCCATCCTCCCCGCGCGCCCGAACTTTACCAGCCGAGTCGCTTTCCACCGGCGAAGCGATAAGACTAGACACAGAACCACGATCTCCGGATCACGGCGCAGTAGTCCCGATTCGTGCGGGAACCGTTCGCTATCCGTTGGGCCTACGGTCCGCTTCTCAGGAGGGGGTACGCGCCCGCACCAACGACGAAGATCGCGATGCCGCACGTGACGAGAAGCAGACGATACCCCCTGGTCGGCGTGGCGAACGAGCCCTCAGCGAGGTACGTGAACGACACGGGACCGAGCGTCTGTCCGAGTCGGAGGACGCTCGTTCGCATTCCCATCATCCCCGCCCGAAGTCGACCGGAGACGGCGGTTATGATCGTGGTGTCGATGGATGGCATCACGAGGCCGAATCCGACGCCGAACGCGAGTAACGAGACGCCGACGCCGATCGGTGACGTGGCGATCCAAACCCCGACCAGACTGCATCCGTACGCGACGAACCCGAGCGCGATCAGCTCGGGAGCGGTGCGCCACTCCGAAATCCGACCGTACTGCGATGAAACCGCCGCGCTGGCGATGGACACCATCGCCAACGTGAGCCCGATCTCCCCCGACGAGAGGGCGAACTCGTCGCTTAAAAGGAGCGGAAGGACGGTCTGGACGGCGCCGTAAAAGACGAAGAAGACGACGAAGATAGCGCTGAATATCGCGAGTGCTTTCGGATCCGCGACGACATCACGGAGGCCACCGAGATAGGTCCGAACGTCGCTAGCCGCGCTTCCGTCGGGTTCGGGGAGGAATACGACGGCGACGAGTCCCACGAGTATGCCGATCCCGTAGAACAGAAACGGGAAGCTCCAGCGGATGCCGGCGAGCGCGCCGCCGATCAGTGGATACATCGCCGCGCCGGTCCCGATCGTACTCGAGTTGAGCCCCATCACGGCGTTCTGTTGAGCACCGTCGTAGAAATCCCCGATGAGCGTTACGGCGAGCGTGACGAGGGCGCTCGCGCCGATTCCCTGCAGGAATCGGAAGGCGAGAACCTGCGTGAAACTCCCCGCGAAGGCGATTCCTGCGCCGCCGATGCCGAATATAAATAAAAGTGGAATGATGACGCGACGCCGGCCGATCCTATCGGCTATCAGTCCGATAAACGGCGTCAAAAACACGCCGGGCAGGGTGTAGACCGTAATGACGAGCCCGACCTGCGAGTCGGTGACATCGAACGCTACTCGGAGGTCGGGGAGGATCGGACTGATGAGCGAGACTCCCATGACACCGATGAGCGAACTCGCGAGTATCAGATACAGCGCCGCGGAATCCCACGGAACCGCGGCCATCCCCCGCTTCCCACCGGTCTCGTCGCCCATTTCCCGTACGCCATCCGGTTCGTCCGGGAGTATTTAAAAAAGCGCGGATTTGTGTGTGGGCCCCAGCGGGTGGTACTGAGCCGGAAATCCCCGTGGATCGACTGCACATTGCCACGGACCATTTATATATCTCTCCGTCTCACCATCACGTATGTACCGCGCCCGGGACCAGGTCGAAAACGAGGAGTGGCTGGCCACCATCGACGACGCGGCCGAGCGACTCGATCTGGGCGGCGAAGCGAAGTCCCGAGCGACCGATCTGTTCCTCTCGACGGTTCCGGTGGCGGATCGGTCCAAGCGTGCGACGGTCGCGGCCAGCCTCTATGCGGGCGCGCTCATCGCCGGAGATCGACGGTCACAGTCGGCCGTGGCGGACGCGGTCGGCGTTTCCAGACTCACCGTCCAAAACCGATGGAAAGACCTGCTCGAAGAGGCCGGCCTCGAGCCGCCGAAGTGGTGACCACGACGGTCAGTCGTCGCACGGGTGCGTCCAGTCGGGGACCCCTTTCGAAGCGTAATGGAAAAGGCTTATGCGCGTTTTGACAGTGTGTCCGTTCAATGAGCCAGCGGTTTGAGGCGATCGAAGAGCGACTCGACGGGTACGAGTCGCAGATCGACACCGTATATCGTCTGTACCACATCCCCGTCCTCGCAGCCCTCATGGTCTTTATGTTGTGGGTTCGGGCGCGAAACTACTCGAATCACATCGACTCGGACGGACAGCCGCTCTACCGGGGGAACGATGGGTACTACCACTACAGGTCGACGAACTACGTCATCGAGAACTTCCCGTTCACGATGCCGTTCGATCCGTGGACCGGCTTCGACACCGGGACGCGCGTCGGACAGTTCGGGACGATCCTCGACCAACTGGTGGCGACCGCCGCGTTGGTGATCGGTCTCGGATCGCCTTCCCAAGAGACCGTCGTCCTCACCACGCTGTTCGCGATCCCCGTCCTCGCCGCGCTGTGTGCGATCCCGATGTATCTCGTCGGGAAGCGTCTGGGCGGGCGATTCGGCGGGATCATCGCCGTCGTCGTGCTCGCGATCACTCCCGGTCGGTTTCTCAGTTACAGCGTCGCGGGATCGTTCGATCACCACATCGCCGAGGCGTTCTTCACTCTCATCGCGCTGGTCCTCGGTATGAAGATGCTCTCGGTCGCCCAGCGCGAGCAGCCGATCTACGAGTTCGTCCAAACCCGGGAATTCGAACTCCTCCGCGAACCCGCCAAGTGGGCGGTCGCCTTCGGGATCGCGCTCGTGCTCGCAGTGTTGAACTGGCCGCCGGCGGTCTTCCTCTTCGGCGTCTTCGGTGCGTTCCTCTTCGTCGTGCTCTCGATCGAGTTCGTGCAGGGCCACAGCCCCGATCACGTCGCGATCCCCTCGGTGGTCGCGATGGTAACGGCGGCGGTGTTGCTCCTCCCGTTCATCCAAGTGATCGGGTTGGATGCGACCGACTACTCGGTTCTGCACCCGCTGTTCGCGCTCGCCGTCGCCGGCGGTGCGATTTTCATGGCCGGCGTCGCCCGCCAGTGGGAGGGACGCGATCTCCAGAGAATCGCGTATCCGGCCGGCATCGTCGGCGTGGGCGTCGTTCTCATCGGGGTCGTTGCGGTCGTCTCCCCGGAGGCGTTTGACTTCTTCGTCACGCAGTTCGAACGCGTCGCCGGATTCGGCTCCACGGACACGGCCGCGACGGTCGGGGAGGCGCAGGCGGTGGCCAACCCGGTCTCGTTCTTTTACGGGAACTACGGGCTGGGCTTTTATACCGCGGTGGTCGGTTTCGGGCTCGCACTGTTTCATCAATTTTCGCGCGATCGAGCGCGCGCCGAGCACCTCCTGATAGTCGTTTTCGCCGCGTTCATGCTCGTGTTCACGCTCACGCAGAACCGGTTCGATTACTACCTCGCGATCGCTATCGGGGCGGGGAACGCATACATCGTCGGATGGATTTACCAGTTCATCGATCTCGACAACGTCCGGACAGACATAACACGGATCAAACCGTACCAGATGCTCATCGTTATCGCGATCCTGTTCGTGATCACCGGTCCGATCGTCGCGACGGGCGCGACGCTATCGACCGCTGACGGGGCGTCTCAACCCGGCGAGATCGACCAGTGGACCGAGAGCCTCGATTGGCTCTCCGAGGAGACGCCTGAAGTCGGATCGTACGGAACCGGTGACGATCCCAGACTGGACTACTACGGCACCTACGAGAACACCGACGACTTCGAGTACGAAGCGGGCGAGTACGGCGTGCTCGCGTGGTGGGACTACGGCCACTACATAACGACACGCGGGGAGCGAATCCCGGTCGCGAACCCGTTCCAGCAGCACGCGACCGAATCAGCCGACTTCCTGCTCGCCGACGAGGAGGACGAGGCCGTCGACATCCTCGAAGAGGATCAACCCGACGGCGAGAGTGCCCAGTACGTGATGGTCGACTACCAACTCGGCTACGCGGGAACGCAAAAGTACGGAGCCCCGACCGCCTTCGAGTCGCGTCACGACGTCTCGAGTAACGACGTCGGTATAAATGTGGTCCAGCAGAACGAGGCGACTGGTGAACTCAGCCAGGTTTACGGTGCCCACACCCAGCGCGGCTACGAGAGCATGCGCGTGCGGATGTATCAGTTCCACGGCAGCGCCCGGGATCCCGGAACCGTGACGCTCAACTTCGGAGAGTATTTCGAGGAAGACGGGATCGCGACGCTCCCGGAGGACGCCACGACGGTCGATGACCTCCTCGAGGAGCACGAAAGCGCCGAGGAGGCCAGCGAGGCGGCAGAAAACAACCCGAGCGTCTTCCACGGCGGCGTCTTCGGCCAGCCGTCAGAACGGGTCGAGGCGCTCGAACACTTCCGGTTGGTCCACGCCGGCGGTCCGGTCGCGTCGTCACCCTTCGATCGGGTCCTCGGTCGGCAGCCGGTCAACGGATACGACTCGTGGGTGAAGACGTTCGAGCGCGTCGACGGCGCCACTGTCGAAGGGAGTGGTCCTGCGGACACCGAGGTACGGGCATCCGTCGAGATGGAGATCCGATCGACGGGGCAGAACTTCACGTACACCCAGTACGCCGAGACGGACGCCGACGGTAACTTCGAGATGACCGTCCCATACTCGACGACCGGTTACGACGAGTACGGTCCCGAAAACGGCCACACAAACGTCGACGTTCGGGCCAACAGCAGTTATCAGTTTGTCGCGCCCGACGCCCCTGCGATCGGTGAGTCGGACGTGACGGAGGCACAAGTCGTCGGCGACGACGAGACGCCGGTCACCGTCGAGCTTCAGACGCCAGAAATCAGGCCAGCAGACGGCTCCGATAGGGATGGATCGACCGACGGTGGCTCGACGACCGATGGCGACGGTGCCCAATCGAGTCGGGCAGCACAGATACCTGAATGAACCGGGCGAGTGGCGTCCGCGCGTGGCTCGTGGTGTACCTCAAGGGCGTCTGCATGGGTTCGGCCGACACGGTCCCCGGCGTCTCCGGCGGCACGATCGCCGTTATCTTGGGGATCTACGAGCGGCTGATCGCGGCGCTGACGGCGCTCGATCCGGCGTTCCTTCGACATCTTCGGACGATCCGCACGGCCGATGGGCGGGCTGCTCTCGCCGCCGATCTCGTCCACGCGGACGTTCCGTTTCTACTCGCGCTCGGTGCAGGTGCGCTCTCGGCCGCAGCGACCGTGGCCACGGCGATGAACGTCGCGGTGACGCAGTATCCGGCACCGACGTACGCGTTCTTTTTCGGACTCATCGGGGCGTCGGCGATCGTCCTCTACCGGTACGTCGAGATCGGCACTCCCGGACGGATCATCGCGGCCGCAATCGGATTCCTCCTCGCGTTTTCCATTACCGACCCTTCGCTCGCCAGTACGGGCACGACAACACTCCCGATACTGTTCGTGGCGGGCGCGATCGCGATCTCGGCGATGATCCTCCCCGGGATCTCCGGGGCGTTTTTACTCCTCATAATGGGCCAATACGAGTACGTGAGCGGGATCCCGAGGCGGGTGTTCGCGGGACTTCTCGACGCGTTCGGCGGGAACATGAATCCGCTCGTCGACTCGCTCGTTCCGTTCGTCGTCTTCGCCTCGGGCGCGGTCGTCGGGCTCTTCTCGGTGGCATACGCCGTCCGGGCGGCGCTGAACAGCTACCGTGAGGCGACGTTCGTCTTCCTCGTCAGTCTCATGATCGGTGCGCTCAGACTACCGATCCACGAGGTCAGCGCCAACGTCGCGACCGTTTCACCGGCGACCGTCGCCGTTGTCGTCATCCCGGCAGTCGTCGGTGTGGTTGCGGTGTTAGCACTCGACTATTATACGGAAGATTTGGAGTACTGATCGCTGCTCCGGATCGAGTTTCCCGCGAATTGGGCGATCGAGACACAACAGCAAAGGGCCACAGCGTCCACGGGACCGTATGTACGAAGCCGTCCACGCGTATCCCGACGGATCGGCCACGGTTGCCCGCCTCGCGAAGACCGCGGCGAGATACGGGTACGACGGTATCGTGATTCGAAATCACGGGGACGCACAGGCCACCTACGACGCGGGCGGTATCGCCAGCGAGTACGATATCGAGGTCGTCTCCGGAATCGAGATCAGGACCGAAGATCCCGGACGCGCGAGCGGGTTGATCGGCAACTACCGCTCGAAGCGGACGGTCGTCTGCGTGCACGGCGGCGCGTTGAACCGGTTCGCTCTCGAGCAGCCACAGGTCGACGTGCTAGCTCATCCGATGGACGGCGGCGACGTGAACCACGTTCTCGCGAGGAGTGCCGCTGAAAACGGCGTTCACGTGGAATTCAACCTCTCTCGCGTCCTCAGAGCCGACGGTGGTCCCAGAGTCGAAGCGATCTCCGACCTCCGCAAACTCCGAGAACTCGTCGAGCAGTACGATGCACCGTACGTCGTGTCCGCTGATGCGCGATCACATCTCCAGCTCCGTGGTCCTCGTGAGCTGATCGCACTCGGAGAGACGATCGGCTTCGACCGCGAAGCGATCGTTGGGGGGGTACGAGCCTGGGGAGAGATCGCTTCACGTAACCGGGAGCGGCAATCGGAAACGTTCGTCGAACCCGGTGTCCGAATCGTCCCAGGTGACCAAGGAGACGGGGAGGCCAAACGCGAAAGCCGGTGTGGACACGAGGAGTGACATCCTCTCACGGTGAACGACGGGGTTTCCCACGAGCGGAGGCTTGGTGGTCTGGGAGAGTTACGCCTTCACCTCCCCGAAAGAATGTTCACAGTGCCACGCTACCGTCACCCCTCTCTCCTGTCGTGAGACGGGACGGGGATTCAGGGGTAGCCCTTGCTTTCTGTACCCTGTTCGTCCGATGGAAGGGGTGTCTTCGGCGACGAACGGGCGACTCCCGGTATTGTCTCAGTAGCAGAGGGTGGATAGCCCGCCTCGGTCGGCGTCCAGTACGCCACAGAACCGCTTAGAAGCTACGTGCGGGTGCTGTATCACCGGCGCTGAACCGCGAGGTTGTAGCGCCCTCCCACGACAGATAACACCCGACGCGTTCGTCTGTCCTCGATCGTCGGAACTTTGTGCGCTGTCCCCGAACGCCGCCCAGTGAAACACCTGCCGAAGCACGTCCGTCCGCGGTGGCGATATCTCGCCATCGAGCTCGAGTCACACCCGAGCGTAGACGTAGACCGTCGTTCGTTCCAGCGCACGCTGTGGTTCGCGACGCAGAACCTCATCGGGGACGTCGGGAGTGCAGCGCTCGATACGAGCTTGTTCGGATTTCGATTCGAGGCGGGTGACGGGACCGCTGTCATCCGGGTTCGCCGGGGCGAGGTCGAGCGGCTCCGTGCCGTGTTGGCGACGATCGACGAGATCGAGGGCCGACCGATCGGCCTGTTCGTCCGCGGCGTTAGTGGGACGGTACGAGCCTGTGAAGAAAAGTATATACGGCGTCCGCAGGTAGAAATTGAAGAGAGAACCGTTGCGTTCGCGGGTGCCTCCGAGCCTGCCGTTATCCGGAACGACCGGATCGACCTCGGGCTTTCGGACGGCACCGTGGGCGCGACAGCACTCGATATCCGCGACAACTAACAATGCAGGGACAATCGCAGCAGCAGGCGTACGACCGGGGAATCACCATTTTCTCGCCGGACGGCCGTCTGTACCAAGTCGAGTACGCGCGCGAGGCGGTCAAACGAGGCACGGCGTCAATCGGTATCCGAACGAAGGATGGCGTCGTGTTGGTCGTGGACAAACGCATCCGCTCACCACTAATGGAGCGGACAAGCGTTGAGAAGATCCACAAAGCCGACGACCACATCGGTATCGCGAGCGCCGGCCACGTGGCCGACGCACGTCAGCTTATCGACTTCGCGCGCCGTCAGGCACAGGTCAATCAACTTCGCTACGACGAACCGATCGGCGTCGAGACGCTGACGAAATCCGTCACCGACCACATCCAGCAGTACACGCAGGTCGGTGGCGCACGGCCCTTCGGCGTCGCGTTGATCATCGGTGGAATCGAGGACGGCGAGCCGCGTCTCTACGAGACGGACCCCTCCGGGACCCCCTACGAGTGGCAGGCGCTGGCCGTCGGAGCCGACCGCGGCGACATCGAAGATTACCTCGAGGAACATTACAGCGAGGAACTCGACCTCGACGCTGGGGTCGGACTCGCCTTGGAAGCGCTCGCCTCCGTCAACGACGGCGAGCTCACGCCGGAAGGGATCGGTCTCGCAACGATCTCCGTCGGGGACGAGGGCTTCCGTCAGCGAACCGACGAAGAGATAGAGGCGTATCTCACGGAACACGACCTCCTCGCCGCCGAAGACGACGAGAACGAGGGCGAAGCGGACGCCGACGAGTAACGGCACGGTCCGGTGCGTTTGGGAACATCTTTTATTTTCCGCCACGCGTACCGGTACGTATGATATCTCTTGACGAAGCGGTGACGGCCCGGCTCGAATCCCACGGCCAGCGGTTCGAAGTGCTCGTCGACCCGGACGCCGCGCTGGCGATCAAACGCGGGGAATTCGACGGCGTCCTCGAAGACGTGATCGCGGCCGAGGACGTCTTCGAGGACGCCTCGACGGGCGACCGACCGCCGGAGGACTCCCTCACCGAGGTCTTCGAGACGACCGATCCGCTCGAAATCATCCCGGAAGTAATAAATCGCGGGGAGATACAGATCACGGCCGAACAGCGCCGCGAGATGCAAGAACAGAAGCACAGACAACTCGTCAACATGATCTCCCGTAACGCGGTCAACCCACAGATGGACGACGCACCGCATCCGCCCGAACGGATCGAGCGCGCCCTCGAGGAGGCGGGGTTCAAAATCGATCCGATGGAGCCGATCGAAAACCAGGTCGACGACGCACTCGAGGCGCTTCGTCCCGTCCTCCCCATTCGGTTCGACGAGATCGTTATGGCCGTCCAGCTACCGGCGGAGTACGCCGGCAGCGCGCAGGCCCAGGTTCGGCAGTTCGGTGAACTCGAACGGGAGGAGTGGCAGTCGGACGGCTCCTGGGTCGGTGTCGTTCGATTCCCCGCTGGTCTACAAAACGAGTTCTACGAGTTAGTCAACGAGCACACGAGCGGTGAGGCCGAAACCCGAATCGTCAAGGACGAAGACGAGATCGGGACCCGGTAGCCAGAGACCGTTTGTGCCGTCCCGCCTGAAAGTTAAATAGCGTGGCGACGTACGTTCGATCGAGTGACTGGAACGAACGGTCGGGCAGTCGTCGCAAAGCGGAACGACGACGGCTACCCGGACACGGCTGAGATACGAGACCTGGCCACAGCGGCCGGGTATACCGTCTTCGGCGAGGTATCACAGGAGCGAACGGAAGATCCGGCGCTCTGTCTCGGGGCGGGGAAGGTCGACGAGCTCGCGGATCTCGTCGTCGAAACCGATGCGACGACGGTGATCTTCGATAACCGTCTCGGCCCCTACCAGACGTTTAATCTGGGAAACGAACTGCCCGAGGGTGTCGAGGTCATCGATCGATTTAGACTCATCCTCGATATCTTCGGCCAGCGCGCACAGACCAAGAAGGCGCAACTCCAGGTCGAACTGGCCGAACTCCGCTATGAGTTGCCGCGGGCCGAGGCGAAGGCGTCGCTCGCGAGGCGCGACGAGCGACCGGGATTCATGGGCCTCGGTGAGTACGACGAATCCCGTGAACGAGATATCAAAGCCCAGATCAGCCGGATCAGCGACGAGCTAGAGCGGATCGAGCAGACGGAGGCCCACCGTCGAGAACAGCGTCGCCAGTCGGGGTTCGATCTCGTCGCCCTCGCCGGCTATACGAACGCAGGGAAGTCGACGTTGCTGCGACGGCTGGCGAGTGATCTCTCGATCGACGAAAACGAGGGATTACACCCGGATCTCGATACGACTGCGGAGTCCGAAAACCAACTGTTTACGACTCTCGGGACGACGACCCGACGCGCCGAGTTCGACCGACGCGACGTGTTGGTGACCGATACCGTCGGCTTCGTCTCCGACCTCCCACACTGGCTCGTCGAATCGTTCAGATCGACGCTGTCGGAGGTGTATCGGGCCGACCTCGTGTTGCTCGTCGTCGACGTTTCCGATCCCATCGAAGAGATCAGAGAGAAACTCGTGACGTGTCACGACACGCTGTACGAACGCAACGAGGCCCCGATAGTCACGGTGTTGAACAAAGCCGATCTCGTCGACGACGGCGAGTTGGAGACGAAGCGGGATGCGCTCGCGGCGTTAGCACCGGATGCGATCGTCATCAGCGCGAAGGCGGGACTCGGGATCGACGACCTGCGAGCGCGGATCGACGAGGAGTTACCCGAGTGGCGTCGCGAACGACTCGTCGCTCCAATGACCGACGAGACCATGAGTCTGGTGTCGTGGGTTCACGACCACGCGCACGTCGAGGACGTCGAGTACGGCGACGACGTCGTCCTCGAGTTCGAGGCGCGCCCGGCGATCATAGAGCAGGCTCGCGCCAAGGCGCGGGAACTGTCGGTCGCCCCTGCGGAGTGACCGAGTCACAGTATGCGTGTCTCGTCTACGATTTGGTTCGCTTTTCCTTCGAGACGACCTCTACGTCCGTGATTCGCGTCTCCGGATACTGCCCGTCACCGCTCTTTTCGGCGGACTTCACCATGTCCCACACGACGTTCAACCCGGTCGTGACCGCTTCGAGAGCCTCCATCTCACAACCGGTCTTCCCGGTTGTCTCGACGGCGACGGTGAGTTCGACGCCCGCGTCTTCGACGGCGAACTCCGTCTCGACGTTCGTGATCGGGATCTGATGGCACATCGGAATCGCTTCCCAGGTGTGCTTGACCGCGTTGATCGCACCGACGCGGGCGACGGCGAGGACGTCGCCCTTCTCGAGTTCGTTCGTGCGAATCGCCTCGATCGTCGAGGAACGGAGGTCGATTCGTCCGCGCGCGACCGCTCTGCGCGCGCTGTCCGGTTTGTCGCCGACATCGACCATCTGTGCGTCACCGGTGTCGGTGACGTGTGTGAGGTCGGATTCGTCGCTCATGCGTCAGCCTACGACCGAGCGGCGAAGAAACCATCGGGACACGTCGGTCACCTCCTCCGGTGGCGTCTCTCAGTTCTCGCGGGACATCTGTGAAGTCCTACGATACGCTCGATGCCTCCGGCCACAGCGCCGCGGGCAGCGCGTCGAGGAGGTCCGTCGCCAGCAGTCCGTATCCGTTCTCTTCGACGACGATATCCCCGGCGCGCCCGTTCGCGTACGCGCCGATCGCCGCCGCGTGTATCGGTTCGAAAACGCAGGCCATCGCACCGGTCACGCCGGCGAGGACGTCGCCGGTTCCGCCGACGGTCATGCCTGGATTTCCCGTTCGATTGAGTCTGGTTCGCCCCCCGCTGGAAACCACGTCGTACGCCCCCTTCACCAGAAGCGTCACGCCGAGTTCCAGGGCAAACGACTCGACGAGTTCGGCGCGCTCGTAAGGGTCCTTTGCCGTCGTTCCACCCATGGCTTCGAGCTCCCCCTGATGAGGCGTACACAGAAGCGTCGCGTCCGTCTCTACACGTGGTACCACCTGGAGTGCGTCGGCGTCGACGATCGCTGTGCCGTCGAACGCGGTGAGAAACGCCTCGACCGCATCCAGCGTTTCGTCGGCGTCACCGAGGCCGGGCCCAAACACCACGGAGTCCATTTTCGCCGCCAGTTCGAGCAGTTGCGGTACGTTGGATGGATCGAGCCGTTCGCCCGTCTGCGGTTCGACGATCAGGTTCTCACTGTATCCTTGCACCTCCCTCGCGATCGTCTCCGGACAGGAGACGTAGGCCAGATCGGCCCCCGATCGGAGTGTGGCTCGCGCGGAGAGAGCTGGCGCGCCGGTGTACGGGCCCCCCCCGACGACGAGGACGCGCCCGAAGTCCCCTTTGTGGGCGTTGGGATCGCGTGAGAGTCGACGGAGATCCCCGCGTTCTACGAACCGCTCTGCGGCGTCTGGAATACCGATGTGCGCGACCGTCACGTCGACGTCCAGATTCCGAAGTCCGGGCTTCTCGTCGTGGAACGTAACCACGTGGTCGGCGTCGACGGCGAGGCCGTCGCTCTCACCCGTATCGGCGTCTATCCCCGAGGGTACGTCGACGGCAACGACTGTCGAATCCGCGGCGTTGATGGCTACCGCCGCGGTCGCTTCCGGCTCTCTGAGCGCACCGGTCACGCCGGTTCCGAGCATCGCGTCGACTATGACGTCTGGAGAACGGAGATCGATTGCGGTCGAGTCCTCAACCGTCTGGCGGTCGATTTCAGCCCGTTCGAGCGCCATCCAGTTTCGCCGGGCGATGTCGGTCGAGATCGTTTCGGGACGGCCGAGGAGGTGAACTCGAACGTCGTGTTCCGAGAGAAACCGGGCCGCGACGAACGCGTCACCGCCGTTGTTCCCACGCCCACAGACCAACGCGATCGACGTCCCCGGATCTGCGATCTCACGGACGACGCGCGCGACGGCGTTCCCCGACGATTCCATCAGCTGCTCGCGTGGCACGCCGAGCGCTTCAGCGTTCTCGTCCACGACCGCCATCTCGGTACTCGAGATCATATCTCGACTTCTCACCGAATCGCACTAACCGTTGTGCCGTCGTGGGGGCGAGACGGCGATCGAGTCTCGGTCACCGTCTGATTTCGAACCCCTCGAGGCCACTCGGCTCGGCGTACTCGACGGATACGTCGTCGACGCGCGCGTTCGGGCTCCCGGTGGCACACCACTCGATCATCGTTTCGACGGAGTCGCTGTCGCCTTCGAAGACCGCCTCGACGCGACCGTCCTCGAGGTTTCGAACCCATCCGTCGACGCCGGTCTCGCGTGCGGCGTCTCGCGTCGTCGCGCGGTAATAAACGCCCTGTACGCGGCCCGAAATGACTACGTGTGCGCGCACTCGATCGGCCATGGTCGACGGTTGACGGTGCGGATGCAAAATCCCTCCGACGCGGTCGACGACGCCCGGCGTCGATCAGGCGCCGTCGCCGGTTCGGAGGTGGTGAAACACGTACGTTTGTGCGTACCCGGCGTAGGTCCCGCCGAACTGTGCTCGGATCGCTCTGGACGTCTCGGTGTAGCTTCCGCGCTCACAGTCCGGGTAGTGTTCCTCGATCGCGCTTTGGATCCACGTATCCAGCGGGACGGCCTCCAAATAGCCGAGCGAGAACAGGAGCACGCAGTCGGCCACCTTGTCGCCCACGCCGACGAACCGGGTCAACGACTCCCGGGCGGCCTCGTACTCGAATTCGGCGGCTTCGTTTGGATGCGCCTCGGCCGCCGCGACCATCTCGGCAGTGCGCTGGACGTACGGTGCGCGATATCCCAACGAGAGCTCGCGAAGTTCGGCTTCGGTTGCCTGCGCCAAGCTATCGGGCGTCGGATACGCGCTGTACTCGTTCCCGTCGAAGCCGACCGTTTCGCCGTACGCATCCGCGAGCGCCGTCTGCATCCGGTGGATTCGCCCGACGCGCATCTGTGCTGAACAAATAAACGAGATCAGGCACCCAAACGGCGGGTCGCGAACGAGTCGCAGTCCGCGGTGGGCCTCGTAGGCGCTGTCGACGAGCGGATCGTCCGGTGTGGCCTCGACGATCGAATCGAGGTCATCGTCGAGCCGTAACAGGTGTTCGAGCCGCGCGTAGGCTTTCGGGCTCGAGGATTCCCACTCGAGCCGTTCGTCGGTCTGTCGGACGCGGATGACTTCCGGCTCGTTCGTCTCCGTTACGGTCTCCGGAAGGACGGTGTAGTACCACGGGGATCCGTTCGTCGCTTCTTGATACATTCGCCCGTCCTCTCGCCGCCACAGGTACGACTGACCGCTTTCGAGTGTGGTCCGCAGGTCGAATCCGCCGTCGAAAGACTCGATCGGACGGCTACCGGTCTCCATACTCCCCGCACGCGTCGGGGCGTGTTCGACCTTTCGAATGCGTTCGGTCGGATCTCCGCACCTGACCCCCGCCGTACTGTGGGGGCGAAGGTTCTTGTCCCAGGCGACGCAATACCATACCATGGACTGCCGAGTTGTCGTCGAAGCCGCGGTCCCCGTATACGACGTAGGAACAGCCGATGAGGCGGTTCGAATCGCGATTTCGAAAACCGGGGAGATGTTGAATCCCGACCTCAACTACGTAGAGATCAACATGGGGGAACGGACCTGTCCGCACTGCGGGGAGTCCCAAGAGACGGCGTTTATCGCCGCCGACGAGGGACTCGTGGCCCTGGAGCTCGAAATGACCGTATTCAACGTCGAACACGACGAACACGCGTCGCGAATCGCCCGCAAGGAGATCGGACAGCGGCTCCGGAATATCCCGCTCGAGGTCCTCGAAGTCGAAGTGATCGAAGACGATGGCGATGAGGATGACGAGGAAGAATCCACTTCGGACGGGGGAGACGAAAGCCGAGCGGGTGACGAGGAAGATAGCGATGACGACGTACTACCGGAGTTCGAGGACCTCTTAGACGAGTGAGCCGGCGCGCGCCACGGATATCGCCGTGCGCCGTTACAACCTCGAGCGGATCGCAATGCCGTAGCTCGTCGGTTTGACTGCGTTCTTTAGAACGTCGCGGTGGCGATTCAGTCGGCGGCAGCCGAGACGGCCGGCTCCGTCTCGCGCTCCATCTCTTCTGTGATACCGTCCGCAAGGGCGAAAACGGCGGTTTTGTGATCCGTTTTCGATTTGTGAATCGAGGTGGGTCGTACACCGAGTTCGGTGTATTTCGCGTGTTCTACGTTACATTCTGCCATCTGCTCGTAGTGGTTACATACCTCTGCGAGCAGGCCGTGGAGGTGAATGAGCTCCTGCTTTTTCATAGTCGTCTTCGCGTAGCGACTCAGGGCATATAGTAGTATCCTGACACAAGTTAACACGTTTCTGATGACCTGACGCGCTGAAATTCGGCGTTTTCGGTGCTACGTTCGGACATCGATCGCTTTGGCCCCGGCTGAACATTTTTTTTACTCGACATCGTAATTAACGTATGGAGTACGATGAGAGACTCGACCGGGCACTCGAATCGACTCCCGAAATGGAGGAGGCCACGAGGCGCTTTTCGATTCCCGCCCCCGACGTACAGCAGGAGGGGAACGTCACGGTGTACGAGAACTTCCAGCGGACGCTCGACGTATTCGACCGCGAGGCCACACACCTGATGAAGTATCTCCAAAACGAACTCGGGACGAGCGCGACGATCGACGATCGGGGACGACTCCGGCTGACGGGAGAGTTCCGACGGGGGCGAATCGAGGACGCGATCGAGTCGTACGCCGACGACTACGTCCTCTGTCCGGAGTGTGGGCTCCCGGACACGATACTCGAGACCGAAAACGGCGCGGAGATCCGCCGCTGTACGGCCTGTGGCGCTCGATCCTCGACCGAAACCTAAACGACTTTCAACAGCTGTCTTTCGAACTTCCCGACCCGAACTCGCCGCCAGCCGCGCAGCTCCCTGTCGAGTTCCGGATCACCGGTATCGACACGCAACACTCCGATGTCGGAGAGCTTCTGTTTGGAAGCGATAATCTCGATTTCCGAGCGGCGGATAACGTCCGGTGAGATCTGATCGTTGCCGCGACCGAAGATGAACCCTTGACCGCCGATCGGGGTCACGACGATCACGTTCCGCTCGCCCAACGCTTCGATGATCTCCGCTTCGCCGCCGTCGCGGGCCAACACGTCTCCGTCCCGCCAGACGTCGACGCCCAGCGGTGAGCCGTCTATCCCGAGTTCGGCTTTGACGGCGTCGAGGGTCGATCCCGGACCGAGTACGTACGTCGCATCAGCTTCGCGTATCGCGGCCGCAACGGCGGCTGCGAGCGCTTCGACGCTCCCTCCCCCGATCTGCTTGGACGATTGGATCTCGTCGCCGACGGGAACGGTCGCGAGCGCTTTCAGTTCGGTGTTCACCTCTCCTCCTCGATAGGCGTCCTCGTCGATATCGTTGACTTCGCGGGTCTCGGTCCGATCGAACGTCGCCGCGATGCGACCGGCCGCTCTGGGAGTGACGGCGAAGACCGACGAGTAGACCTTCACTCCGCTGGGAATGCCGAGAACGGGCGTTTCGTCGTCGAGTGCCTCGAGCGTTTCCGCGACATCGACCGCCGTCCCGTCTCCCCCCGCAAAGAGAATGATATCGACGTCCCTCTCGACGAAACACCGGACGGCCGCCCGGGTGTCATCAGCACTCGTCTCCTCGCGCTCGGGGGATCCGACTACGATCGGAGAGAAGCCGGCCGCGACCGCTTCGTCCTCACCCATCATCCCACCGAAGACGTACAACTCGATCGCCTCCGGCTGTTTTTTGAGATGTTCGAGGGCTTCGCGGGCTCGTTGCGGGGAGCGCGGTTCCGCACCGCGGTGTCGGGCCTCTTCGACCTTGTTGTCGGTCCCCTTCAATCCGACCCTGCCACCCATTCCGGCGATCGGATTAACGACGAGCCCAACGAGTCGCATACGTATTCTCCGCGTCGCCGGGGGAAAAACCGACCGGTGTCCGTGTGTGGTCAGTCTCGGGGTTCGATCCACGATCGCTCGAACAAAAGGAACCGATTAATAACCCCTGGGCGGCAACGCCGGTACATGAACCTCATTATGCAGGCCCTCGAAGACAGTCCGGTCATTATCGACGCCGCGGGCTGGGCCGTACTGCTCGCGAGCCTCGCGATCACGGTCGGATGGCTCTGGTATCTCTACCGCTAATCGTACTACTGCCCTGTCTCCGCGATGACCCCGTTTTCCCGTAGCCACTCGGCGGCTTCCTCGACGGCCGCTCGGTCGGTACTCTCGATCTTTACTCTGACGTTTTCGCCGGGATAGCTCCCGACCTTTACATCGAACTGCGCTTGAAGCTCCCAAAGTCGATCGACGAGCGCGCTCTCGGGCTCGTCGAGTGTAACCGATTCGACGTATTTGGGATCCCCATCGAAAGCCTCGGCGATCGATTCGAACATCGCCCGCATCTCCGTGGGAACGCCTGGCAGCACGTAGATGTTCTCTACGACGCAGCCGGGAGCGACGCCGACGCTGTTGTGGAGCGGGCGGGATCCTGCCGGGAGATCGGTGGTTCCCTCCGTGAGGTCAGACCGCGTGTATCCGCCGTTTTCCCGCAGCCACTCGAGGACCGGTTCCGACCGTTCGAGCGACTGTCCGACGGCCGCGGCGACGGCCTCCATCGTCAGATCGTCGTGCGTCGGACCGAGCCCGCCGGTGACGATCACCGCGTCGTACTCCGCGGCGTGTTCGTTGACGATGCGGGCGATGTCCGCGACTCGATCCGGAACGACTGTCACGCGCTCGACCGACGCTCCGCGCTCCGTGAGTCGCTCACCGAGCCACGCGGCGTTCGTGTTCACCGTATCGCCGGAGAGTAGTTCGTCACCGACGGATACCAACGCGACGTTCATGCGCTTCGTTCGGTCCCGGGGCGAATAAGTGCAGTGACGCGACGCTCGGGTGACGACCGGCCACCGCGGACGCTACCGCATTCCCGGTGGGGGTCCCTTCCGATCGTCCTCGTAGTCGACGTCGAGACCTTCCTCGTCCCGCCGTGTTGCGGCGCGTTTTATCGCTCGGTAGTAGTAGATCGCCCCCACTACGCCGACGAGTCCGGCGATGGCCGCGAGCCCGCCCAACAGCCACAGATCTCGATCCAGGTACCACTGTATCGACAGCGCCGACGCTTCGAGTTGGTCCCACTGTAGATGGACGCGGTCGCCGACCACCACCCGAGCGTCGTTCGACGGTCGGACACGCGATAACAGCGGTACCTGCGCGTCGCGGTCGGGGGGCAACGCGACCTCGTAGCTCCCGTGGACGGCCGGCCTAACGACGAGTTCCTTACCGGACTTCGGGGCCGTAAACGCCAGTTGTCCCTCCCGAGCGGGAAGATGTACGATCGTCCGCTGGCGAGTGGTCTCGACGGTGAGTGCATCGGTCGGCGCTTCGGTTCCGTCCTCGCGGAGCGCTACTTGCTCACCATCGACGTATCTGACGACAGTGCCGTTCGTGTACCTGAACTGGAGTGCGGATATCTCGAGTGGCGTTTCGAGCGTTAACGCGTTCGTCCGCCACAGCTCGATGGTGTCGTTATCGCCGGTCACTTTTGCCGACACGTTGTAGACGGCAGTGTAGTTCTCCCGGTTAACCGTGATGAAGGCGTCTCTGTCCGTGTCGTAGTTGTACTCCGCGTCGCCCGAGAGGGCGGCGGGGTCGCCGATGTCGTCCCCGAAGATGGTCGTACAGCCGGTGAGTCCGAGGAAGGCGACGAGCGCGAGGGTGGCGAGCAGGCGGCGATTCATGACATTCTATGGGACGACGGCGAGCAGTTCGGCTTCGAGGTACGGACCGATGTCGGCGAGGAGGCCGGGGGCGTCGGTGCCCTCTCGACAGATGACACTCGATTCGAGCAGGCCGAGCCGTTCGACCGTGACGATGTCCTCCGCGTGGCCGGCACGGTTGACCGTGGCTCGAAGTTGTGCTCGCGTTATGCTGTTGGCGTTGACACGCCCCGTGCCTCGAGTCCACTCGTAGAGGCGGTCGCGTTCCTCGTCCGCGAGACGGTTCGGCGCATCGCCGCCTTCCACGAAGCGAAGCGGCATGTGCTGAACGAGGCCGAATCGCGTGCGTATCTGTACCGGCGTCCCCTGACCGAGGCCGAGTTCGTCCGCCGGGATTCGGACCGACTCGCCGGCGTCGAGAACGACTCCATCTTCGTCCCACGATTCGAGCGTTCCGACGTAGGTCTCGCCGGGCGTTCGGTGCGGCGTGATCGCACCCCACTCGGCCTCGAGGAGGTTCCGAGCGACCGGAGCGTCCTCGCCGGTAACCGTCACCGAGGGGAACTCGTCGTCACGGAGGCCGACGGTGAACTCCACCTCGAGGTCGCCGAGTTCGTTTTCGACGAGCGATTCGAGCGAGTCCATCGCCCGACGGTGGCCCTCCCCCAGAACGTACACTTTGGTGGCGAGGACGACCATCAGGCGCCCGCGACTCCGTCTACGTCCGTTTCGTCGGTGACGTTCAACTCCTCGCGAAGCTCCTCGATCCGCATCTCCATCGCCTCGACGAGCCGTGAATTCTCCATCGTTTCGAGTTGGCCGCCACACTGCGGACACTCGAAGCCGAACTCCATCGCCTCGCCGAACTCGAACCGCAGCTGGCACTGTCCACAGAGGTAGAACTCGTTGTCTTCCTCGTACTGCTTACGCTCGTGGAGTGCGTCCAGGAGACGGTACATCTCCGATTCGAGCTGTTCGGGGATGGAATCGTACTCGAAGGTCCACAGATACGTCAGCCACCCCGAATCCTCGTCGCGCAGCCGCCGGTACGAGGCCAGATCGTTCTCGTAGAGAATGAAAAGCGCCCGGCGCACGTCGTTGAGTTCGAGTCCGAGTTCCTCCGCGAGTTCTTCGTCGGTCACTTCGCCGTCCGGCGGCGCGGCGGCGACGGGCATCCCCGTCGGCCCGACGAGTTCGTGGAGGTACTTCTGAATCACCGGGTCGTTCAGTAGTTCCTCAAAAGCCATTATAGTAAATGCGCCAGCGAATCGTTTAAAAGCTCCGAAACCGGGGGCTGATCGATTGGTGTACTGGTACCAACGGGGAGTCAGTCGTCCGCAGCGGCCGCGTCGGTTTCGTCTACCGCGGCCATCTCCTCGATACTCGGTGGGTACTTGCCCCGGTCGAGTTTCAGATCCGATTTGGGTCGGGCCATGCAGGTCAGCGCGTAGGAGTCACGCTCCTCCTCGGTGAGTCCACGCGCGGCCGGCTGTGTTACCTCACCCTCGATGATCTCGGCCGAGCAGGCCAGACACATTCCGACGCGGCAGGAGTACTCCTGTGCGATGCCTTCCTCGATGCATCGCTTGAGGATCGTCTGTTTGTCCGAGACCGTGATCGTCTCTCCGGTCCCGACGAACTCGACGGTGTAGTCGGTCATGCTCCCCGTTTCGTGTAACCCGGACAAAACTCTTTACCTCCGTCTTTTACCCCGTCCGAGTATCGTCCGTCAGTCTAATACCGCCAGTGGCCGTTCTCCGCTCATGGAACTGGAGGAGTACTGGGGGATCGGTCCGAAGACGCGCGAGGTGCTCGAAGCCTCGATCGGTACCGAGGTCGCGATCGAGGCGATCGAATCGGGGGACGTGCGGGCGCTCGTCGAGGCCGGCGTGGATCGAAGTCGAGTGACGCGCGTCCTCAGGCACGCCCACAGCGCGGAGGGGATGGCCTTGTTGGCGACGGGTGACGCGCGGGTCGTTTACAAGGAACTCCTCGAAACGATCGCGGCACACGCGGTGAGCGAGGCCGCTGCCGACCGGCTCCGGACGCTGACCCCGCTCACCGAACGTGACGAGATGGACGCGCGTCTCGACGCCGTCGAACGGGGTCGAGATGGATGGAAATTGCTGGGCGACGACTCCAGGACTGCGGTCTTCGACGCGTTCGAACGGTACGACGAATCGCCCGACGGTCGGCTCGCAGCCGTCGAGGCGGCCGTCGATCTCGCTCGACTCGACGCCTCGGCTGCCGTCTTCGAACCGATCGACCGACTCGACACCGACGCGCTGGCCGAGGCCGCAGTCGCTCTCGGCGCGCTGGGCGACGATCGGATCGCCAGCGGGGCCGACGACGAACTGGATCGACTGCGTGACGTCCGCGAAACCGTCGATCGTCGGGCGGCGAACACCGACGCGGTTCTCGACGAACTGCGCTCCGGCGGCGTCGACGACACCGCCGCCTTCCGTGAGGGCTTGGTCGAACTCCTCGGCGGGCAGACGACGATCGACCCCTCACGCGTTCGATCGGCGATGGCACGGGATGCGGTCGACGCGGCCGGGTTCGTCTCCGAGACGCTCCGAGCGCTCCGATCGGATCTCGACGGTTCGATCGATCGACGATCCGACGAGGTTCGCGCCGAGTTGGAATCGGCGATCGAAACCGCGGGCGAAGACGTCGACCGTGCCCGCCCGGCGGTGACGAGGGTCGCCAGGGAACTCTCGTTGGGTCGATTTGCTGCGGCCTACGATCTAGAACGGCCGACGTACATCGACGGGGACGGACTCGCGGTCGTCGGCGCTCGGAATCTCTCGATTCTCGACGGCGGCGGCGAAGTCCAGCCGATTACCTACGCGGTTGGTGATCACGGGGTCGACGCACCGGCCGGCGAGCGCGTTACGGTGCTCACGGGGGCCAACAGCGGCGGCAAGACGACGCTCCTCGAAACGCTCTGTGAAGTGGCGATCCTCGCTCACATGGGGCTGCCGGTCGCTGCCGAGACGGCCGAGATATCGACGCTCGATCGGCTGGTGTTCCACAGGCGACACGCGAGTTTCAACGCCGGCGTGCTCGAATCGACGCTCCAGTCGGTCGTCCCGCCGCTCGTCTCGGGCGACCGGACGTTGATGCTCGTCGACGAGTTCGAGGCGATCACGGAACCGGGCCGGGCCGCGGACCTCCTCGGCGGGCTCGTTCGGCTGACGATCACCGAGGGGGCGATCGGAACCTTCGTCACCCACCTCGCGAACGACCTCGAACCGCTGCCGGAGACGGCCCGGATCGACGGCATCTTCGCGAAAGGATTGACCGATGATCTGGAACTCGAAGTCGACTATCAGCCCCGGTTCGGTGCAGTCGGCCGATCCACGCCGGAGTTCATCGTTTCACGCCTCGTGGCGAACGCCGACGACCGCGCCGAGGAGGCCGGGTTCCGAACGCTCGCCAAGGCAGTCAATACGGAGGTCGTCCAGCGGACGCTCTCGGACGCGGAGTGGACGGCGCTCGCGTCCGATCAGTGACGCGCCCACGGTGGACCGGCAGCGATCACGGTTTCGGGCCGATACCGTTTTATGCTCCCTGAGTGTGGGGACCGTATGTCATCGCCTGACGAGTCAGTCGATATCGAGGTCGCCTTCGACGACGGGCTCCTCGCACGGATGGACCGGCTCCGCCTCTCACCGGGCTACGAGAGCCGATCCGACGTCGTCGTGGCCGCCCTAAAGGCTGCGGGGGAGTAGATCCTCGACCGTAGTCGATCGTCGAGTAGCCTTCGGCTAGGCGGTCCAAACCACGAACGTTTCCTTTCTGGGACCGCGCGGTACGTTCGATCGTGAGAACGAGGTCCATCAGTGTCGCTGCGTTTATTGTCAAAGGAGGTGGTCAGCACCATAACGATGGCGATGCCGGCCTGGAGCAGAATGGAAAAGACAGGGGTCCCATGGGGTTTTCTGATCCGTTTGAGG
>NZ_JAWODL010000001.1:0-48190 GCF_046483325.1 Natronomonas sp.
CGAGGACGTTCGGTCGGCGGAGGAGGGTCGGTTGATCAATATTTCGAGCGTAGTGGGCCAGCAGGGCAACTACGGCCAGGCGAACTACGCGACCACCAAATCCGGTCTGTTCGGCTTCACCCGGACCCTCGCGCTCGAACTCGCCTCCGAGGGCTCCACCGCTAACTGCGTCGCCCCCGGCTTCGTCGAGACGGACATGCTCGCGGACGTCCCCGAACGGGTCCGAGAGCACATTCTCAAGCGAATCCCCCTGGATCGGTTCGCACAGGTCGAGGACATCACCGGCATCGTTCGGTTTCTCGCCAGCCACGATTCGAGCTACATGACCGGCCAGGTCCTCGGGGTCAACGGCGGTATGGAGTGGTGAGCGTCGATGTCGGGACGCGCCGGCTCGGACTGTCCGGAGTGTGGCGGTCAACTGGTCCCCGAAGACGGCGGCATGATCTATCGGTGTCGCAACTGCTCGCGGGAGTTCGACCCAGCCGACGTCTTCTTGCTGTAATTTATTAGCGGTCGATGACGAGCAACACGACCCGCTCCAACACGAGCGCTTCCAGATCCGCGTCGGTCGCGTCCAGTTCGACGCCCCCGATATCGTAGAACTCCCTGACCCGACGTTCGTCGTACTCCCCGAGTGTCGTCGCCGGAGCGAGCAGTTCGCGAACCGCTTCCCCGGCGCTCCTTTCGTCTCCGGGACCGTCGACCAGCACGACGACCGGCGTCTCGCCGGTCGAAACCCCCATCTCGAGGGCTCGGTCGATCTGTCTCCGTCCCGCGGCGTAGAGGGCGATCTCGACGGCGCGGTCGCGCGCGATCCCGTCGCCGCGATCGCGCTCTCTGTCCGCGATCTCGACGGCGCGGTCGAGATGCCGCCTCGAGACGACACATCGGGCGTCGAACGCCTGCACCGTCACGTTGTGTTCGTCTCCGATCCGTCCCAGCGCCGCGACGAACGCGCCGACGTCGGCGAACCGTTCGCCCCCAACCGTCGCGATCCCCTCGATCAGACGCACCGCCTCACCGCCATCAGAAATCACCGAGATTCGATTGGTCCGGCCTCGCCGACTCGGCGGTCACTTCCTCGCGCTCGTCGTCGGGTTCCGATATCGCCGTCGGATCGGGTTCGATCCCGTCCATATCCGGATCGCGGTGGCCAGCAGCTTCGAGCACGTTCTCGGCGGTTTTTTCTCGCCCGCGGAGAGCGGCCAGAACGACCGCCTTGTCCGCTTCCCGGAGCTCGGACCGCGTCTCGATGCCCGCGTCGTGGAGCCGGCGGGCCCGTTTTCGGCCGACGCCGCGGACCCCCGCCAGATCGATAAGCTCCTCGCCGACGCCGTGTTGGACGCGCTTTCTGGCCTCGGCGACTGCCCGAACGCTGTCGAGGCCGAGTTCGCCCGCCAGCGACTCGGCGGCCCCGAGGAGCCACTCTGCCGTGTCGACCTTCCCGCGGATGTCGCCGGGACCGACGCCGTAGCGCTCCGCGATCTCCCCCTCGTCGACCTCGCTCGCCCAGTCTTCGAGCATCCGGGCGGTCTTCAGCGCCGACAACCAGTCCTCGAAGCGCCCCTCCTCGAACTCGCTCGGCATGTCGCCGAGGAACTCCGATTCGCGCTCGTAGGCCAACATCGTGTACTTCTCGCGGTCGCCCGAGCGGAGGTAGAGTTCGTACATGTCCGGGGTTCGCGAGACGAGGTGGTACAGCCCCATCGAGGTCGGCGACTGCGCCCCCGCCGCTTCGAGGCCGTCGATGATCTCGGCGGCGCTCATCGGATCGAGATACAGCCGCGAGACGGTGTGGCCGAGATTCGTCGCCTCGATCGTCCCGTCCCGATCGACGAACCCGTTCCGTTCCAGATACTCGAGCGTCGAATCGACGATCCGTTCGAGATTGTCGCTTCCCTCCGGGCCGCGTCGATACTGCGTCGCATAGAGGGTTTGATCGAGGAACTCCAACAGCGCCCCGCGCGAATCCGCAAAGCCCGAAGCGATCGTCGCGAGCAGGTGGGTCCGCATCGAGGGTTCGCGCGCGAGTTTCGATTCGACCGGTTCCGGTTCGGCCCAGACGTAGCGGTCGAGCAACTCTTCGAGTTCGTCGTGACTGTTCGCGAGCAACAAGGCTTCACCGTAGGGATCGCGCCCCGGTCGACCGGCCCGGCCCATCATCTGGTGGACTTCGAGCACGGAGAGCGGCTGCATCCCGCCCGCCTCCCCCGAATACCGCCGCCAATCGCGGACGACGACCCGCCGAGAGGGAGTGTTGACGCCCGCTGCGAGCGTCGGCGTCGCACAGACGACCTTGATCAGCCGAGCGCGGAAGGCGTCCTCGACGATCGATCGGTGTTGGCTCGAACAGCCGGCGTGGTGAAACGCCGCGCCCTTCTCGACGCAGTCGGCGAGGTCGTCGCTCGTTTCCGTGTCCGAGACGCCCCGGATCTCCTCGGCCAACTCCGTCAGCCGCTCGCGTTCGTCGGCGTCAAGGCCCTTACGGCTCGTGTTCGCCAGCCGCCTTGCGGCACCTTCGGCATTTCGCCGCGAATTGACGAACACGAGCGTCGAACCCTCCTCCGCGAGCGTGTCCCGGACGATCGCTTCGGTGGGCTTCTCGTTCGATTCGACGCGCAACTCGCGCTGGCTGCCGTCGCCGAAGTGCAGTGCCTGTCCGTACTGGACGCCCGTCTTGAGCTCGATCGGTCGCCACGTCGAATCGATCAACTCGGCGTCGAGCCACTCGGCCATCGTTTCGGCGTTGCCGACGGTCGCCGAGAGCGCGACGACCTGCAGATTCGGGTTGATTCGGCGCAGCTTTGCGAGCGTCACTTCGAGCGTCGGTCCCCGGTTCGGATCGTTCACGAGGTGGACCTCGTCGCTCACGACGCAGTCGAGATCCCGTACCCACGGCGCGCCGTTTCTGACGAGCGAGTCGACCTTCTCGCTCGTGGCGACGATGATGTCCTTCTCGGAGAGCCACTCGCCACTGTCCTCGTAGTTGCCGGTCGAAACCCCGATCGAGACGCCGTGTGCCTCGAAGGCGGAGAACTCCTCGCGCTTCTCGCTGGCGAGCGCCCGCAGCGGCACGATGTACAGCGCCTTCCCGCCGCGCTCGACCGCCGACAACATCGCGAGCTGGGCGATGAGCGTCTTCCCGCTCGCGGTGGGTATCGACGCGACCAGACTGTCGCCGTCGGTGACGCCCGCCTCGACGGCCTCGGCTTGCGGCGGATACAGCGACTCGATACCCTCCTCTCGGAGGTGATCCGCAACCCACGGTGGTACCCCGGAGACCTCGGCAACGTCCATTGATCCTCGGTTGTGCGTCACCGAATGTAAATGATCGTATCGGCCATCCGAATCTCCAGCATCGTTTTTAGCTCCGCGCGAAAACTGTCGGGTAATGCCCCCTCTCCGCGTGAAACACACGCCGGTCGACAGGTAATTCGTGTTCTCCACGTCGAAGACGATCGGTCGGTTCTCGATCTCACTTCGGCCTTTCTCGATAGGGAGTTGCGGAACGTCTCTGTCGCCACCGAGACGACGCCAGACAACGCCATGGCGCGACTCGAAGCGGAACCGTTCGACTGCGTAATAAGCGATTACGACATGCCCAGACAGAACGGGCTGGAACTCTTCGAGGTGATCCGCGAGGAGTATCCGCTGCTTCCGTTCGTCCTCTACACCGGCAAGGGATCAGAAGAGATCGCGAGTAAGGCGGTCAACGCCGGCGTCACCGGCTACTTCCAGAAGGGCGGACCCGACCAACAGCGCCGCCTTGCGAACCGATCCCGTGTCGGGACCACATGGGTGTGTTGCCGTACGAGGCCGAGGAGTTCCGCGGTAGCGTCGGCATCCTGCGAAACATCCGTGAGGAGGTTCGACGCGAGGAGACGCTCGAACGCCGCGAAACCGAACTCGAGCGAAAAACGCGAACGAGTGACGAGGCACCGATCGGGATCACGGTCTCCGATCCGAGTCGCGAGGACAACCCGCTGATCTACGTCAACGATCGATTCGTCGAGATGACCGGCTACCAACGCTCGGAATCGATCGGCGAGAACTGTCGATTCCTGCAGGGCCCCGAAACGGACGAACGACCGGTGATGAAGCTCCGGCGCGCGATCGAAGCCGGGGAGCCGACGACCGTCGAGATCAAAAACTATCGCAAGGACGGCGACCCGTTCTGGAACCGCATCAGCGTCAGTCCCCTGTCGTCCGACGACGGGGAACTCGACTACTGGGTGGGTTTCCAACGGGATATCACGGCGTACAAACGACGCGAACGGGAACTCGAGCGACAGAACGATCGCCTCGAACGCTTTGCGGGCATCGTCTCCCACGACCTCAGATCACGGATAAGCGTCGCCGCCGGTCGGATCGAGTTGGCGAAGGACGAGGCCGAAGTCGACGGCGAGTCGACGAACCTCGACGCCGCCCTCGACGCGCTCGATCGGCTGTCGACGATCGTAGACGATACCCTCACGCTGGCTCGTCAAGGAGATCGCCGGAGCCCACGGCTGGACCGTCTCAGTCGACGAATCCGAGTCCGGCGGCGCGCGCTTCGAAATCCGTGGCGTCGTGACGGTCTGATCGAATGCCGTCACTCCTTTAGCCCCCTCGCTCGAACCCAGGGTATGAAAGTGCGCTTCGACCGCGACACGTGTATCGGGATGTTTCAGTGCGTCGCCGAGTGGGACGCCTTCGAGGAGAACAAAGACGAGGGGAAGGCCGATCTGGCCGATTCGGAGGAAGTCGACCCGAACGTGTTCGAGCGAGCGGTTCCCGACGGTGCGGAACTCGACGCGAAGTTCGCCGCGAGAGTGTGTCCGGTCGATGCGATCGAGATCTACGACGACGACGGCGAGCAGATCGTGTAGGCGATCCGAACCCCTCTAGACGAAACCATTATATGTGTCGATACTGTGTTCTCTACGCGAAGGTGTATCATGATGTCCGATAACGATAGTCTCGACGCTCGGCGACTCCGTGAATGGGCATCGCTGACCGGCGATCGACTCCCCGAGAGATACGGCGCTCATCCCGAACTCGACGGCGAGTAACCCCCGAGATCAGCTGATCTTCTCGTACTGTTCGGCGAGCTTGTCGGCCGCGTCGTCCATGAGTCCCGCCTCGTACTCGTCGAGTTCCCATTCGACGACTTCCTCGACGCCGTTCGAACCGAGCTTGACCGGAACGCCGAAGGCGGTCTCTCCGTAGCCGAACTCGCCGTCGAGGACGAGCGATCCGGGGAGCACTTCGCCCGTATCGCGGAGCACCGCTTCGACCATGTGGGCGACGCCCGTCGCCGGGCCCCACTGAGTCGCACCCTTCCGTTCGATGACGTCCATCGCGGACTCCTGTAGGTCGCCGAGGATCTCCTCGCGCTCGTCGGCCGCGAACTCGGGGTCGGACCCGTCGACGCGGACCTTCGAGAAGACCGGCACCTGTGCGTCGCCGTGTTCGCCGAGAATGGTCGCGTCGACGTTTTTTACGGGGACATCGAATCGCTCCGAGAGAACGTACCGGAACCGCGCGGAGTCGAGCCGACCGCCGAAGCCGATGACCGAGTGTCGGTCGCGGTCGCCCGACTCGTAGAGGTGCCGGTTCAGCAGGTCGACCGGGTTGGAGGTGGTGATCGACACGTAGTCGTCGTTGTACTCGTCGAGCGACGAGCCGATGTCCTCCATGATCGGAGCGTTGTCGCCCGCGAGGTCGATCCGGGTCTGTCCCGGCTGGCGGGGAATTCCGGCGGTGATGACGACGACGTCGGAGCCGGCGGTGTCCTCGTACTCACCCTGTCGAATCGTCGTGTTGGAGTCGTAGGCGACGCCATGGTTCGTGTCGGCAGCCTGTCCGATTGTCGTCTCCCGTTGGTCCGGGATGTCGACGAACACCAACTCGTCGGCGATATCACGCAACGCGATATTGTAGCCGGCAGCGGCCCCGACAGTCCCCGCGGCTCCAATGATGCTAACCTTCGGCATAACTGTTCGAAAGCGGGTGTGGAAGCCGATTAACTCTTGTCTTTTTTGTTGAACGTACGTTCGTCCTAACCCTGCGGTAGCAGTCCGATACGGGCTGTTTTCGCCTTCCGTCGAACTGCCTCACGTCAACCGGCGTACGCCAGAACGGCGTCGTTACTGCGACCTCCCGTCCACGGTGAATCGTCCCGACGAGCGCCGCAACCGACAGCGTTTCACGCTCGCGCCGTCTTCGACCGATAATGACCGACGACATCGTCGTCCGAGGTGCCTCCGAGCACAACCTGAAGGACATCGACGTGTCCATCCCCCGCGAGGAGTTCACCGTCGTCACCGGCCTCTCCGGCTCGGGTAAATCATCGCTCGCGTTCGAAACGATCTACGCCGAGGGCCAGCGGCGGTACATCGAATCGCTCAGCGCCTACGCCCGGAACTTCCTCGGGCAGATGGACAAACCGCAGGTCGAAACCGTCGAGGGACTCTCGCCGGCCATCTCCATCGACCAGAAGAACGCCGCCAACAATCCCCGCTCGACGGTCGGGACCGTTACCGAACTCCACGACTACCTCCGATTGCTGTACGCCCGCGTCGGCACACCGCACTGTCCGGAGTGTGGGCGCGAAGTCGGCGAACAGAGCGCTCAACAGATGGTTCGTCGTCTACTCGACCTCCCCGAGGGAACCCGCGCGAAGCTCTGTGCGCCGGTCATCCGCGACCAGAAGGGCGCATTCGAGGATCGCTTCGACGAGTTCGTCAGCGAAGGGTACACCCGAGTCGAGGTCGACGGCGAGGAGGTCGATCTCTCGCTCGACCGCCCCGACCTCGACGAGAACTACGATCACACCGTCGACATCGTCGTCGACCGCGTGAAACTGACCGACGACGCCCGCTCGCGGATCACGGATTCCGTCGAGACTGCCCTCGAGGAGGCCGACGGCGTTCTGAAAGTCATCTTTCCCGATCCGCCAGAAGACGCCGGCATCGGCGGCTCCAAGACCCGACGCACGGGCGATCTCGCCGGTGAGAGCCGCGGGGTCCATGGCGCCGCGAAGGAAGCGAGCGGAGAGCGGAGTGACCCGCGAGCGGACGACCGACTCGTCGTCGAGTTCTCCGAGGAACTCGCCTGTACGCACTGCGGGATCGACCTCCCCGAGATCGAGACCCGGTCGTTCTCGTTCAATTCCCCGCACGGGGCCTGCCCAGACTGTGAGGGGATCGGCGAGACGAAGGAGGTCGACGAGGACCTCGTGATCCGGGACCCCGACAAGCCCATCAGAGACGTTTTCGAGCCGTGGAGTTACAATCGTTCGTACTACCGGACTCGCCTCGACAGCGTGGCGGCGCACTTCGATGTGAGCGTCGAGACGCCGTTCTCTGAGCTCCCGACTGACGTACAGCGGCAGTTCCTCTACGGCACCGATCGGGAGGTGGTCTTCGAGCGACGGACGAAAAACGGCACCCGGCGGAAGCAAAAGCGATTCGAGGGCGTCATTCCGAACCTCGACCGTCGGTACCTCGAAACCGACTCCGAGAGCACGCGCGAACACATCGCCGAGTACATGGCGACCACGACGTGTCCCTCGTGTGGAGGGACGCGCCTGAAACCCGAATCGCGGGCCGTGCTCGTCGCCGGCACGTCGATCACCGACGTCAATCGGCTGTCGATCGGGGACGCTTTGGATCACTTCGAGGACCTGAACGCGGATCTCGACGAGCGCGAGCGGACTATCGCCGAGGAGATCGTCAAGGAAATCCGCGCACGCCTCGGCTTCATGGAGGAGGTCGGCCTCGAATATCTCACGCTCGATCGGGAAGCGTCGACGCTCTCCGGTGGCGAGAGCCAACGGATCAGACTCGCGACGCAGGTCGGCTCCGGTCTCGTCGGCGTCCTCTACGTTCTCGACGAGCCGTCAATCGGCCTCCACCAGCGCGACAACGACAAACTGCTGGACACCCTCGAGGGGCTTCGGGATCTCGGAAACACGCTCATCGTCGTCGAACACGACGAGGAGACGATGTGGCGCGCGGACACAGTCATCGACATGGGCCCCGGTCCCGGCAAGCGCGGCGGCGAGGTCGTCGCGAACGGGGGCGTCGACGAGCTCATCGACGCCGAGGGCTCCATTACCGGCGACTATCTCGCTGGCAGACGTTCGATCCCGGTCCCCGAGACGCGCCGCGACCCGGACGGCTACCTCACGGTTCGTGGGGCCAGACAGCACAATCTCGACGACCTCGACGTGTCCTTCCCGTTGGGCTGTTTCACCGCGATAACCGGTGTCTCCGGCTCCGGGAAATCGACTCTACTGCACGAAATCCTGTACAAGGGGCTCGTCCGCCGAATGAACGACACCGACGTGTTCCCCGGCGATCACGACGATATCGGGGGCATCGAACACGTCGAAACGGTCCGACTCATCGATCAGTCCCCGATCGGGCGGACGCCCCGATCGAACCCCGCGACCTACACCAACGTCTTCGACCACATTCGCGAACTGTTCGCCGAGACGAAGCTCTCGAAACAGCGCGGCTACGAGAAGGGGCGATTCTCGTTCAACGTCAAGGGCGGTCGGTGTGAGTCCTGTGGCGGTCAGGGAACTGTCAAGATCGACATGAACTTCCTTTCGGACGTGTACGTCCCCTGCGAGGAGTGCGACGGGGCGCGTTACAACGACGAGACGCTCGAAGTCACCTACAAGGGCGCGACCATCTCCGACGTGCTCGATATGGAGGTCGACGAGGCCTACGACTTTTTCGAGGGCCACAGCGGCATTCGTCGCCGACTCGAACTGCTTCAGGACGTCGGCCTGGGCTACATGCGGCTCGGTCAGCCGTCGACGACGCTCTCGGGTGGAGAGGCCCAACGGATCAAACTCGCCGAGGAGCTCGGCAAGCGCGACACCGGTGAGACGCTGTACCTCCTCGACGAACCGACGACCGGGCTTCACAGCGAGGACGAGCGGAAACTGATCGACGTGTTGCACCGACTCACCGACGACGGCAACACGATCGTCGTGGTCGAACACGAACTCGATCTCGTGAAGAACGCCGACCACATCGTCGATCTCGGTCCCGAAGGCGGTGAGGGCGGCGGCGAGATCGTCGCCGAAGGGACGCCCGAGGCGGTCGCGCGTCTCGACGACTCCCACACCGGGCGGTATCTCAGAGATCACCTGCCGGCGATCGAGATCGAGGGGCCGCGCGCCGGCAGTCGGCGCGCCGCGGGTGACGACTGATCGCCGGCTCAACTTTTCGATCAGGTCCAGTGGCCGAGGACGTGTACCGCACCGACGATCGCCGCGCCGCCGATGGCGCTTCTCGCCCCCACGGGCGGTGCGGGGATCATTCCGAGCGGCCCGGATGGCTCATCCGATTCGTCTTCGGTGGGGTCAGCTGGCGTCTCGGTCGGCTCCGTCGACGGCTCCCCTTCGACTTCGTCAGTGTCGTTTTCCTCGTCTCCCTCCCCGTCTCGGTCGCCGTCGACGAGTAACCGTCCCGAGACTTCGTCGTCGTCCGTCGAGACCGTGTACGGGTACTCGCCGGGGGCCAGAGCTGCCGTGCTGTCGCCAAAGTCGAACGTCGTGCTCGCGTTCCCGTCGAGTCCGACAGTCCGATCGCCGAACGATTCACCGTCGATCGAGAGTTCGACGGACTGTTCATCGGCCACGTACCCACGGTTTTCGACCGCAACGGAGAGGTTTTCGAGCCCGCTTCCGGCTGTGATAGCGACGGTTTCGTTGTACTCCGAAATCTCGTAGTTCACCAGCGGTTCGTCCTCGCCGATGACGACCGCGGCCCGCTTATCCACGAGCCGTTGGTCCGCGTAGAATTCGGTCTCGACCGTCGCTCCCGATTCGAGCACCGACAGATCGTGCGTCACGTTGAACGCGCCATCGGTGCCGATCTCCACGTCTTCTATGGTGGCCCGTGCCGATTGCGTCCGGGTCTCGGCGACGAGCTGGATCGCCACGTCAGTACCGGGTGCGAGGTTCGTTCGGCCCGTGATCGTCCCGTTTTCTGAACTCCGGACGATCGGTCGTTGGCGATCGTCCACGCGATCGTATTCGGCCGTCGGTTCCTCGATCGTGACGAACCGCGTTTCCGTGTCGTTGCCTGCGTCGGCGTCAACGTACGGGAAATGCGGCGCTGCGCCGCTCGGATCGACCGCGTCGTGATCGACCGTCCCGAACCAATCCGCCTTTCCGGTCGAGTTGTAGCCGAATCGGAACCGGTACTCGTCGCCCGGCACCGGCTCGCGATCGAACGGTCCTGTTCCGCGGGTATCCAACACGAGATAGTAGCGATCGAACGACTGACTCCCGTGGGTTCCGTTCGTCGGCGCAGGGACGAGATACAGTTCGCCGTCGGTCGATCCACCGATGTCCAGCACGGCGGCCGCTTCGTTTTGCCCCGGATTCGTCTGTTCGCCGTCGATTCGGAAGCCGTCGGGAAATTCGAGCAGTTTCGAAAGCATCGGTGGGTCGATACCGGGACCGTCCGATCCGAGCCGATCGTCCAGCCACGAGACGACGCCAGTCATCCCCTCGGCCTCGATTTCGAAGACGAGCCGATCGCCCTTTGCAACGGCGCTGCGCTCGGTCAGTTCGGTCGTCAGCCCCTTGTCGGTCGCTCGGAGGTCGTCGACGTCGTTCGCGCTTCCCTCGGGTGCGACGTACGTCGTGACGCTCCCGAAGCCGTCCGTATCGGTGATGAGCAGATTCGATCGGGCCACCGGCCGTTCGAACTCCGGCACGCCGTCGTCGCGGACGACGACCGATCCGCCGATGCCCGCGACGAGCCGGTATCGCCCCGGTTGTAGCGGTCGAGGGAGGTCTCCGACCCCGACATCCGATCTGAACTCGCCGATGTCGTCGGCGTCGCCTTCGAACGTCACGTCGTCGAAGGCCTCGGCATCGGGGGCGTGTACATAGCTCGTCACCGATCCCCCTTCGGCGGCGTAGACCTCCTCGCTCGGGACGTTCGTCCCGAGCAGTCGCGTGTTGATACGCACCGTCGTATCTCCCTCGACGTGGAGGATATCGAAGTAGTTCTCCAGAACGGTATCGTCGCTTTCCCTGTCGCCGCCGATCATGACGTACGCCTCCTCGGTATCCTCGAGGCTGATGTCGGCCTCGACGATCGCACCGGCTTCAGCTTCGAACACGTCGCTGCCGAACTCGGCCCCGACGTCGCGTTCCTTGACCGCGATCGAGGAGCTATCGCGCCCGTTCGTGTCGGTCGCCTCGAACTCGAACTCGTAGGTGGCAGCCGAAACCGAATCGAACGTCACTGGGATCGAACCGCCCGACTCGACGCCTGTGATGCGGATCGTCGTCTCCGAGCCGTCGATCCGCTCGACGGCCGGATTCGCCGCACCGTCGAAGACCTCGAACAGCTCCTCAGCGTCGAGTTCGGTCGACGTGACGTTCACGTCGAAGGCCGTCGTCCGAAGCGGGGACTCGAGCGTCACGTTCGTTTCGGCTCCGCCGCCGACCGCATCTACCTCGCCGTCGGCCGGCGTCGCCTCCAACCGGTGCGGCTGTACGCGAAACGCGTTCGCTTCGACGGTGGCGATATCGTCCCCGTAGACGATGTACCAGCCGGCGTCGAGCGGTTCGGCTCCCGTATCGATCGTCCCGGAGCCTTCGGTCGAACCGACCGCCTCGATGGGCTCTCCCAGCGAGCCGTCGTCGGGATCGAACTCGTAGAGCGTGTACGCCGTGTCGGGATCGAGATTCGTCACCGTCGCCGTCTGATTTCGAAAGACGAACTCCGTCGACGGCGGGAATCGCTCCTCGCCGTCCACGTCGTAGGAGAGGCGTTTAATCGGCAGTTCGGTCCCGGTCTCAGCGGTTCCGATCGAATCGGTCACCTCGACATCGATCGCGTACGTCGCCCCATCGAACGACGACTCGGTCGGGTGCTCGAGCGTGAACTCGATGTCGGCTTCGAGGTCGATCTCCGTCATCGAGTCGTCGTCGACCTCGAACGTCGTCTCCGTTCCTTCCGTCTCGACCTCCCCGACGATCTCCACGCCGTCGGTTTGGATCTCGACGTCCGGATCGTCCCCGATCGCCGCCGCGCTCCACCCGGATAGATCCACGGTCACCGTGGCGGGGCCATCGGTGGTATCGATGTCGATCGCCTCGACGGCGACCGTGTGGTCGTCCTCGATGCCGATCCACGATTCGTTGTCCTCGATCGTCACGCCGTCTACCGTCGGTCCATCGGCGGCTACCGGGACACTGCTCACACATGCGACGCCCAGCAGAACGAACACGACCGCCGCGACGAGGCGGACGCTCCGTTGGCGTGGATGGCTGACGCCGAGATCGAAACCTCGGGTGTGCGAATCGTTCGGCATACACTCGTCTACGGCGACGTTCTTCGGCATCACTTATGAACCGTCGGAGGGGGTCAGTTTCCGATGCTGAGCCGGACCGAGCCTTGATGTATAGCGCCCCGGTATGCTCCGTCGATCACCCATGCCGTCGTGCCGGAACTGTGGAACCGACCTCGCGGAGTCCGCTCGCTTCTGCCCGAGCTGTGCCACCCCGCAGACCGAGGAGGCCAGCCGACGGCTCTCGCAGTTCATAAACGAGCGGGCACAGCAGTCGGTCGGTGGCGATGCATCCGGCGACGATGGAGTGGCCGCCGACGCGCTCCGCCATCGAGCGCAGTACGCCCTCGGATATCTCGGCGTTGTCGCCGGTCTTTCGACGCTGCTGGCGGGCGCGGGGGTGTTCTTCCTCCTCGCCGGCCTGTTCGTCCTCCCGCCGGTGCAGGCGCTGTTGGAATCGCGTCTCGGCCGATCCATCGGTCCCCGGCCGACCGCCGCCGCGACGGCCGCGCTCTTCGCCGTCGGCACCGCGGCGTTCGTCGCGGTCTAATCCATGCGCATCACGGGACTCGACGTGTTGGCGATGGCCCTCGGTTCCGTCGCGGTCGTCTTCTCGGGGTTCGTTCTCGCGCACTCGACGTGGGGCGGCGTGGCGCTTCTCGTCGGCGGGCTGCTCGCGCTTTCGATCGCGCCGCTTCGAGCACGGATTCCGGCCCCGGCTCCCGCGGTTTGGCTCTGTTTCCTATTGCTCCTCTCGGCCGGAATCGGGGGCTTTCTCGTCGGCTTCGGCGTCTTCGATTCGCCGAGCGTCGATGGCGAGTGGGACGCGACGCTTCACGACGGCGACACCGGGGACGCGACCGTCGTCGTCACGGGAACGGCAACGAACGTCGGCGACGGCCCGGCCGGGCGCGTGACGATCAGCGTAACGCTGTACGACGCGGCCGGCGAATCGCTAGACTCCGAGGACGTTCGACTCGAAGGTGTTCGTGCGGGCGCGAGCCAACAGTTCTTCGTTCGGTTCGGGCCGGACGATCGGTTGTCGACGTTCGAGGAGGTCGACGTCGAACTGTCCGTGCGCGAACAGTGAGCCGGTATCGCGGCTTCGTATCCGCGACTCCGCCGCCGATACGGCCTCCAAACTTATTCCGGTGGCGTCTGAGAGGCCGGTATGGAACTCGTCGATATCGGATTGGTGCTCGCGGGACTGGTGTTGGTGTTCTTCGGCGCGACCCTGTCGGTGTACGCGACCGCGCTGCTCGGCTTTCTGATCGGGGCCGGCGGCGGCTACGTTCTCGCACCGCAACTCATCGGTGCACTCGGTGCCGGCGGACTGGTCGCGTTCGTGGCCGCGATCGCCGTCGGTGGGGCGTTGGGGGCTGCCCTCGCGTACGTCGCGCTCTCGTTCGCGACGGCGATCCCAGCGTTCGTCGTCGGCGCGTACATCGGGCTATACGTCATTACGCCGATCTTCACCGAGGGGGGCTTCGTTCGGTACCTCGTGATGATCGTCGCCGGCTTCGTCGCGGCGGCGATCGGCTTTACGCTTACCAAGTTCGCGCTGATGTTCATCACCGCGTTTATCGGCGCAGCCTTCGCCTCGAGCGCGGTGACGCTTTCGAACCTGACCGCCGTCCGCGATAGCTTCTCGCCCGATCCGATCCTCTTCGATCCGCTCGGGACGACGCCGCTTTTCGGCTTCGAGGTGCCGCTGTTCGGCGCGCTGTTCGTCCTCGGCATCATCTCACAGATCGGCCTATTCAAACTCGGCTGGGTCGCCCGCTTTGCGACGGTTCTCCCGGGCGTCGGCCGGGTGCTCGGCGACGGTGAGGGAACGTGACATCCTCGCCCGCGGTAAACGGCGGGATTCTCTCGCTGATTAAAGATAGTCTCGCGGTTCAGGCAATGTCGACGTACATGACGGTGATTCCCGGATAGAGAAACGTACTGACTATCCGATCTCCCGTGGTCATCGTCTGAGGACTCTCAAGAAATTTACGCAGGATTCAACGAGACGTTGCGGTGGATATTTGATCGCTGGACGCCCTCCTACGACCATGTACGATGCCGTCGTCGTGGGGGCGGGGCCGGCCGGGTCGCGCTTTGCACGCTCGGCCGCCGAACGCGGATGGGACGTGCTCGCCCTCGAATCGGGCGAGATCGGACTTCCGCTCGCCTGCTCGGGCCACGTCAGCCTCGATGTCTGGGAGTTCGTCCCCGACGACGCCCGCGAGAAACTGCTGCAAAACGAGATCTACGGCGCGCGGTTTCACCTCGGGGGGGCCGACAGCCGGGCCCATCTATTCCACAAGGAAGAGGTCGTCTCGAACGCGATCGACCGCGTCGGACTCGACCGGACGCTGGCCGATTGTGCCCGCGAGGCGGGGGCCGACGTTCGCGCGGGCCACACCGTTACCGGGATTGAGGAGTATTCGGATCGCGTCGAGGTTCGGGCCAACGGTCCCGACGGCGTCGAGACGTTCACCGGACGGCTGGTCTGCGGTGCCGACGGCCCGCGATCGAAGGTCCGGGCGGCGGTCGGACTGCCGGAACCCGGAGAACTGCTGCACGGCGTGTTGGGCTTTTCGGACGAAATCGACGACGACGACTTCGTCGACGTTCACCTGACCGTTCCGCGCTTTTTCGCGTGGCGGATCCCCCGACAGGAGGCCGGCGTCGAGTACGGCCTCGCGGTCGCGCCCGGCGACGACGCCCCGGGGCGGTTCGAGGCGCTCGTCTCCGACTACGGCGTCGAGATACAGCGCCGCTGTTCGGGCGCGATCCCGATCGGGCCGCCCGATCGAACCGTCGGCCGGCGGAGTTTTCTGGTCGGCGACGCGGCGGGGCAGACGAAGCCGTTCACCGGCGGCGGTATCCTCTACGGGATGCGTGCGGCCGACATCGCGGCCCGCGAGATCGATCCCGAGCGTCCCGCGACGCTTCACGCCTACGAACACGCGTGGCGCTCGGAGTTGGGCGGCGATCAGACGCTTGGGGCGGCCATCCGGGCCGGCTACTCGCTGCCGCGGCCGATCCAGCGCGCGGGACTGCGGGCGTTCTCGGGTGAGATCGGCGTCCACATGGATCGGCCGACATCGCTGTTTTCGCGCGCGCAGCTCAGGGCGATGCTGTCGTGGGACTGATCCCCGTCGCCCCCCGAGGGTGGGTATGACGCGTTCTACGACGGGGTCTTTCCGGGTGCTCTCGGGTCGGTCCGGCGAGGAGTGGCTCCTGCTCGACGTCCAGTCGGCCGATCCCGCGTATCTCCCCCGATCGTCGCTGCCGGACGTCTCGGTCGGCAACCGAATCGCGGGCGACCTCGTCTGGGACGGCGAGGAGCCGGCGCTCGTCGATGCGACCGTCGAGACCGCCACTCGATTTCGATTCTCCCGCACGGAGGAGCCGATCTTCGAGGCGGCCCGGAGCTGTTTCGAGACCGCACGCGCCGAGGGCGAGGCGATGAACTCCCGGGTAACCTACGGCACCGATCGGGATCCGAACGGCGTCGTCTACACCTTCGCCGACAGTCCGGGCGGTCCCGACCTCTTTTCGGCGTTCCGCGACGGGCACAAACCGCTCGATCCGCTCGTCGCCCGGGCCGCCGAGGGCGTCGACCCGCCGTTTTCGGTGTGGATCATCGACCCCCGAGAGCCGGTCGTCGTCGTGTACATCGTCCTCGATCCGGACGGACTGCTGGAGCGGACGGTAGCGGAGACGTACGGCCAGTAAGCCCCGATTACTCGACCGGGGTTGAAAATTCATAGAAATAATACATTCTCTTAAACATGAAAATAATTTTATAACAGACCCCTCGGTATGGTCTCCATAACGCCATGAGCGCACACCCATGCCCGTAAAAAAGAAATTCGAATCGGAGAAGGATCTGCTTACCCAACTCACCGGGTTCACCGGTATCGGCTGGACCACCTCCATGCTCGGCTACCTGGGGACGATGATCGGATACGGGAACAACCTCGTGATCCGCTTCGGGGACCCCCAGTCGCTCCTGTATCTCGGTATCGGATTCTTCGTCGCAACGCTCGGTTTGGACCGAATCAGAGACGCTCGATCGAACGACGACGAGTAGCAGGTCGATCCGCGCACCACTATATTTATCAATATTCCATCTATTTTTATATACTGAATAGTCTCGGCGAGAAATCGGTCTCACACACCGACGTCGAGCGCCTCGCGGAGCGCTTCGGCCGCGTCGTCGATCGCCGCCTGGCCCTCGTCGAAGTGCTCGTATAGGCTCACGAACGCGTGGATCTGTGACTCGTAGTGGAGGCGGTTCGTCTCGACGTCAGCCTCGGAGAGCCGTTCGGCGTACGCCTCTCCCTCGTCTCGCAGAGGGTCGTATCCGGCAGTCATCACCGTCGCCGACGGGAGCCCCGAGAGGTCTCGCGCGCGGAGGGGGAACGCGTAGTGGTTGCCGACGTCGGCGGGGCTTCGGTACTGGTCGTAGTACCACTCGACGCTGTCCATCTCGAGGAAGTAGCCGGTCCCGTTCTCGTCGTAGGAGTCGAACCACTGGAGTGACGGAGGGTTCACCGCCGGATAGATGAGTAACTGGTGGGCGAGATTGGGGCCGTCTCGATCCCGTGCCGCGAGCGCGATGGCCGCCGCGTGGTTCCCGCCGGCGCTGTCGCCGCCGACGGCGACGCGCTCGGGATCGCCGCCGAGATCGGCCGCGTGCGTCGCGGCCCACTTCGTCGCCGCGTAGCTGTCCTCAAAGCCGATCGGGAACGGGTGTTCGGGGGCCAGCCGGTAATCGATCGAGACGACGATCGTTTCGGCGCGGTTTGCCAGCCGGCGACAGAGACCGTCGTAGGCGTCGAGTGAACCGCGGACCCAGCCGCCGCCGTGGATAAACGCGAGCATCGGATCCGGTCCGCCCCCCGTTTCGGGTGCGTAGATCCGAAGCGGGATCGGGCCGTTTGGGCCCTGTATCGCGATGTCGATGACTTCTTCGACCGGCTCCGGATCGGCCACGGTGAACAGTTCGTCGAGCAGTTCTCTGCCGCTCTCGACCGACAGCGTCGACGAAGGCGGTGAAATCCCGGAGTCGAGCTGGTCGAGCAGCGCGTCGGCCTGCGGATCGAGCCCATCGTCTCGTGGTGGCATACATCGTGCTCACGAGTGGGGGGATGTTAGTCTCACGGTCCCGGCGGCTTTATTTCGCCCCGAACCGCCCCTCCGAGCATGCACGAGGTGTTCGAAAACACCGTCCGGTTCGAGGAGACCGACGCCCAGGGGATCGTCTTCTACGGCAACTACGCGACCTATCAGGACGAGGCGTTCAACGAGTACATGGAGGCGATCGGCTTCCCGTTCGATGCGGTGGACGACCGCGAGTGGGACGCCCACGTCGTCAACATGGAGTTGCGCTATCGCGGGCCGGCGACGTTCCGAGACCGGCTCACGAACTCACTCCGGGTGAGTCGAATCGGAAACTCGAGCATCGAGTTCGCCTACGAGTGCCGCGACGCCGACGGCGAGCTGCTCGTCGACGGCTCCGTGACCCACGTCGTGGTCGACGAGTCGGGATCGCCGACGCGCGTTCCGGACGGTCTTCGGGACGCGATCGTCGCGTTTCAGGACGAGCCGCCGGAGTTCGCCTGACTGGATCCTGGAATCGGCCGGACGCCGCCGTCGGCAGGTTCTTTTTCCCGGCGACCGTTCGACCGCGCATGGAGTCGGCACCGGAGATCGTCGAACGGCTCGAACGGAACCTGATGAGCCTCGGTGTCTACGTGGAGCGTCACGCCCGCGAGCCGGGGACGATCCACGTCGAGTACGAGACGGCCGCCGCCGGGCTGACGACCGGCGATCTCGGAAACGTCTGCTCGGAACTGCGCGAGGCCCACGAGGCGGGCTGGGAGCCGCGTGACTGCCGATTTTGGGTCTTCGACACCGACGGCGGGTTCGTCGGCCGGTGGGTCGTCCGTGCGGGCTGGCTCCGGGCGCTCGACCGGGGGAACCTCTCGGAGACCGACTTCTCGACGCTCGTGCTCTCGGCGCGCGAGCCGGCGGACGACCCGCCCGCGGCGGTCCCGGCCTTCGGCGACGAGGGCCAGTAGCTCGCGTCGGCAACTTTTTGCTCGCCCCGTGCCTCGGTTCAGCGGACATGGCCGGTTCCGTCGCGCTGCAGGCCGGTGGCTCGATCCCGCCGCTGCAACTGCTGTTGCCCGTCGTGACGACGCCGGGGATCGCCGCCTTCTGGAGGATCTGATCGATGCGCGAGGCAGTCCGCGACCGGCTGTTGGACGCTCACCGCCCCGTCCTCGAACACGCGCTCTCGTGTGCGGACGCGGTCGCCGCCGGCTGGAACGAGGAGACGACGACCGACCGAACCGCCGTCGTCGAGCCCTACCGAGCGACCCTCTCGCGAGCCGGGCTGCTCAACCCGCTCGTCGCGGCGCTCGCCGACGCAGTCGGAGCTGTGGGCGGCGAACTCGCCGCCCGGCCGGTCCCCGACGTTCCCTATCTGGCGATCACGAGCCGCGGCGTCGTGTTGCGTGCGCCGATCGAGACCGGGCGGATAGTCGTCACGCTGGCCGCCTTCGAGATCGACCCGTACCGCCGCGGACCGCCGCTGCCCGAGGCGTTGAGTGTCGAGCATCGCGCCGACCCGTAACCGCGGCCGGGTTACCTCGACAGCGGCGATGTCCGTGTTCGAAGCGCCGGCAGATATCGCGTTTCGAGCGCGTGCCAGACGACGATCACCGAGGGCAGGACGAGTATCGACGCGAGATACGCATATAACACGCCCAGCGCGAGCAGTAGACCGAAGTCCGCGATCAGCGGGATGATGGCCAGATACAGCACGCCGAGCCCGCAGACGGTCGTCAGCATGCTGCCGGTGAGCGCCCCGCCCGTCCCCTGCGCGGTCACGCGCAAGGCGTCGTAAAGCTCCTCGCCGGCCTCGAACTCGTCGACGAACCGATGCATGAAGTGGACGGTGTAGTCGACGCCCAGCCCGATCGACACCGAGAGGATCGGTGCGTTAAATGGCGTCAGTGGAATGTCGAAATACCGCATCGAGCCGGCGAGCACGCCGACGGTGATCAACACCGGGATGAGGTTGATGAGGCCGTAGACGGCTCGCCCTTCGAGCCACCAATACGAAATCATGAGAAACGACGCGGTGAGCAGGAAGGCGATGATGAGGCTGTTGATCGCCGACTCGGTGATCCGGTCGATGACGACCTGATTGACGACGAGGTCGCCCGTCGGGACCGCATCGAGTCGCATGTCCTCGGCGACCTGCCTCGCCGCGAGCGTCGCCTCGGTCTGATCGGCGTCGACGTCGAGTTGGTACTCGATGCGGGTCGCGCTCCGGTCCTCGGTCAGCGAGTTGCGGGTCCGGTCGCCCGCCGAGGAGGCCAGAAGCTCCCCGTACACCTCGTCGACGTTTCGATCCGGAATGCCGTTTCCGGTCGTATCGTAGCGCTCGACGGTTCGTTCGAACTCCGGATCGGACTCCGCTTGCGATTGCATGACTCCGACGACGCTCGTCGCCTCCGCCCGGCGATCCTCGCTTTCGAACGCCGGCGGCGGGTCCTGCAGCGCCCGGTCGATGTCCTCGAGCGCCGCGTCGGATCGCACGTTCCTGTCCTCGACGTATAACGTGACCGTGCCGACGAACCCCTGCTCGAAGTCCTCCTCGAGGTATCGGAGGACGGCCATGAACGTGTACTCCGATGGGGCGAACGGTTCGGGAAGTGCCTGCATCCGCTCGACCCGATCCTCGTCGGGGAAGAACGCCTCCTGTGAGAACTCGGTGGCGACCCCGGTACCGTATGCCCCGCCGGCCGCGCCGATCGCGAGCGCCGACACGAGGACGATGGCCGGCATCGCCCGTGCCGCCGTGACGCCGATCGGGAGGATCGACCCGAGGATCGACCCCTCGCGACCGAGGGCGTTCCTCCCGAAGTCCGGAAATCGCGTTCCCTCGCGGAGTTCGTCGGAGGCGACCTTGCCGGCCGGCAAGAAGACGCTGAAGATGAGGAAGGTGAAGACGATACCGGCGGAGGCGACGATGCCGAAATCTTGGAGCTGTCCCAGCGTGCTCGTGAGATTCGCCGCGAACCCGATCACCGTGGTGAGAGTGACGATGAGAAGCGCCGTCGAGAGCTGTCTCGTCGTGATCTTCATCGCGACGGCGATCTCGCCGCCTTTCGTGCGCTCCTCGCGATATCGGTTGATGATGTGGATCCCGAAGTCGATCCCGACGGCCAAAAGCAGCGGGAAGACGGTGACGAGCGAATCGGAGAACGGGATGCCGGCGTAGCCCATGAACCCGAACGTCCACACCAGCGTCATGAGGAGGGCGATCACGCCCAACCCGAAGTCGATCGGATCGCGGTAGGCGACGACGAGGAAGAAGGTGATGAGGAGCAACGCCGCCGGGAAGACGAGGATCGCGGTGTCCGTGAGCAGCTGATTGACCTCCTGTTCGATGATCGCGTCGCCGAAGACGACGACGTTCTCGCCGGACTCGTAGCCGTCGATCCCGGCGACGACGTCGACCGTTCGGAACTGGAGGCTCGCCCGGTCGTCGGTGTCGGCCAGCGGCGGCGTGTCGTAGCTGACCGCGAGTTGGGCGACCGACGCGGAGCCGTCTGCCGGGTTGTAGTCGGTGCTGACTGGGAGCCCTGCACTCTCGTCCGCGTCGGCGAGCGCTCCTCGGATTCGCCGTTCGGAGGCCCCTTCGAGCACCCGACGCTGTGCCTCGGCCGTCTCGGCCGTCGGATCGAGCTGTCGGGCGGCGAGCGACGCCGGGCTCGTCGTCGAACTGACCCGGAGGGTGTCGTGGGTCTCGAGCCGGTACTGCGCCTCGAGCATCCGCAGCAGGCTCGGCTTCGAGAGGACGTTTTCCTCCTCTAAAAAGAGGTTCGCGCTGGAGCCGCCGCTCGCCCGTCCGCCGTCGTCGAAGTTCTCCTGCATGTCCTCTAAGGCCTGGGACTCCTCGAGATTCTCCGTGAACTGGTCGGTCCCGGCCTGCTGTTCGCCGCCGCCACCGATCCCGCCGGCGAAGATGGCCGTGAGGACGAGAAACGCGAGGATGACTGTCTTGGGGCGGTCGGTGATAAGCGGATTGACGCGTCTGGTGAGGGGATCCGATCGCGCTCTCTCCGCCGGATCGGTGTCCCGGTCGGCCATCGGTCAGTCCCTGCGCCGCCACCAGAGGCCGCCTCCGGCGAGCAGCGCGATCAGTGCGACGACACCGACCGCGACGACGAGCGTCGAGGGTCTGTCGTCGCCGTCGTCGACCCGTTCTTCGATCTCGACGGGATGTTGGTAGGTTCGAGAGAGTACCGTCTCACCGCCCTCGGTGTCGTACTGGAAGTCGAGTTCGACCCGGTGCGTTTTCGCCATCGCGCCGCCCTCCGCGGTGAGATCGAAGCGTATCTCGTCCGTCTCGCCCGGTTCCAACTCGTCGACGAACGCCTCGTCGCTCGACGTCGACAGCGGGCTATCGGTGTAGAGCTTCGCGTTGATGTTCCGGAGGGTCTCGGGGCGATCGTTGGTGATCGAAAGCGTGAGTTCCGTCGTTGACCCCTGCGTCACGCTCGCGTCGCTCCCGTCGATCGTGAACTCGTTTCGGCTGTCGTCGACGACGACCCGCTCGGAGACCGGGCCGACCGTCGTCGTCGTGCGTCCGCCGTTTGCGTATTCGAGCGTGAACCGGACCTGTCTGGGGCCGGGGTCGGCCTGTCCGCTTACTTCAGTCGGGTATACGAAGTCGATCGTCTCCCCGGCCACGAGTTCCGGTAGCGCGACGCGGCGTTCCTCGATGACGAGCGAGTCGCTAGCCGGTTCGACGATCAACACTCCGTCGGTGATCGCCGTCGGACCGTCGTTTCGAAGCGCACCGGAGATCCGGCCGTCGTAGCCGACAGAGAGGGTGTCATCGAGTTCATCGATCGTGATCGACTGCTCGTCGATCGGCACGAGACTTCCAGTCGCTGTTCTGGGTTCTTGTTCGATCCCGCTCCCGTCTTCGTACTCGAAGACGGCTTCGATCGGCTTCTCGCCGCTCACCACTGACTCGGCGACTCGAACGTCGACATCCACCGTTCGGCGGTCACCGGGATCGAACTCGCCGATGAACGCCTCGGCGCGCTCGCCGTCGATCGTCACGCCACCGCCGCCCGTGATCGTCGCCGTGGTGGCATAGGCCGGTTCCGACCCGACGTTTTCGAGTTCGATCTCGGCCTCGCCCGTCGTGCCTGGCTGGACGTCCGTGCTCACGTTGCCGATCGCGAAGAGCGCGTCGTCGGTCACCCGCACCTCGAGCGTCTCCTCGGCGCTCCGGCGGAGCCGCTGATCGTCGTTCGCCGTTTGTCGGTTCGTCACGGAGTATCGAACGCGGACATCTATCTCGTAGGTGCCGGGCTCGACGTCCTCGGGAACGACGACGCCGAACTCGGCGTTCGAGACGGCTCCGTCCCGAATGGTTCCGATCGGGCTCTCGCCCGTCCGCACGTCGAATGGCCCCTCGTCGGTGATCTCGACGCTGACGGCGCGCGCCGTCGTCACCGCCTCGGTCGCGGTGCCGGTCCGGACGGAGGCGTCGTTTTGTACGTTCACGACGAACTCCGATTCGGTGCCGGGGGCGACCTCATTCGCGGGGAGGTACGCGTCGAGTTCCGGTTCGCCCTGGCTCGTCTGTCCGGCGGCCGTACCGGCGAACAGCGTGGTGGCGACGAGTAGACAGACGACGAATCCGGCTGCCGCCAGCGCGATCGGTTGAGTACGAGGCGATCGCACGCGAATCACCGAGCTACGTCGAGAACGCTGCAGTTAGAAAGATCGAGGGGGGAGGTACCGAACCGTTCGAATCGGATATCCGATGTCGCGTCAGCGGGAAGGAGGGACCAATCCATCACGTCCACAGAGTCGTGGGTCGGGTTTAACGCTTTTGATTGAACGTTTATTCAAAACCGTTAACGTGATCCGTACCCTCTCCCGACCATGTGGTCCTCGCCGCCCTCCCGGTGCGTTCGCGGTATCCAGTTCCCAACCGAATTCGGGACCGTCTTTACCCCGCTCCCCCGAGGTGTTCGAAATGGACATCTTTGAGGATCCCCAGTCGACGCGCGAGGAGATCCTCGCCGCGGCCTACCGAGCGCTCTGTGCACACGGCTACGCCGACCTGACGATGGAGCGGATCGGCGAGGAGTTCGAAAAAAGCGTCTCGCTCGTCTACCACCACTACGACGGCAAGGACGACCTGCTCCTCGCGTGTCTGGAGTTCATGCTCGAGAACTACCGGGTCGACACCGACACCGGGCCGCCGTCCGATCCCTCCGCGGCGATGGAGGCCGTCTGCGATCGACTGCTGCTCGTCGACGCCCCTCCGGATGTCCAGCAGTTCGTCCGGGCGCTCATCGAACTCCGGGGACAAGCGCCGCACAACCGGGCCTACCGCGACTACTTTACGCGGAGCGATGCCTTCTTTCAGGACCGCATCGAGACCATCGTCGAGACCGGCGTCGAACAGGGCGTCTTCCGCGACGCCGATCCCGAGCGGACCGCCGGGATGATTCATACGGTGCTCTCGGGGGCGTTCTTCCGGTATGCCACCGTGGAGGGTGACGATTGGCTCGCGGACGTCCGCGAGGAGCTTCGACGTTACACCGAGCAAACGCTGTACCTCCCCGACGACGACGCGCCGTAAGCGAACCTTTTTATCCGGAACGGCCGCACACGAGGTATGAGCGCGACCCGGTCTGTAGTACGCGGGCTGTAACCGCGCGCCTTCTTCGTCGCGCGCACGTGCTTCGTGACTACCGATCGGTCTACGCGAGATCAATCATGAGTGAGGTTCCAGACAGCTACGACCCAGGGGAGGCGGAGCGCAAATGGCGTGAGGAGTGGCTCGACTCGGACGTCTACAGCTACGCGGACGACGACGAGCGTCCGGACTACATCATCGACACGCCGCCGCCGTACCCGACAGGCAATCTCCACATCGGAAACGCCCTCGGCTGGTGTTACATGGACTACGCCGCCCGGTATCACCGGCTGCAGGGCGACGACGTCCTCTTCCCGCAGGGGTGGGACTGTCACGGCTTGCCGACCGAGGTGAAAGTCGAGGAGACCCGCGACATCCACCGGACGGACGTCTCCCGCGAGCAGTTCCGCGAGTGGTGTATCGAACACACCGAATCGCAGATCGGCGCGATGAAGGAGACGATGTTGACGCTCGGATTCTCCCAGGACTGGAACCACGAGTTCCGGACGATGGACGACGACTACTGGGGTGAGACCCAGCGCTCGTTCGTCGAGATGGCCGAGTCGGAGTACGTCTATCAGGACGAACACCCCGTCAACTGGTGTCCCCGATGTGAGACGGCGATCGCCGACGCGGAGGTCGAAAACGAGGATCGCGAGGGAACGCTCTACTACATCACCTTCGAAGGTGTCGGAAACGACGACATCGAGATCGCGACCACCCGTCCCGAACTGCTCTCCGCCTGCGTCTCGATGGCCGTCGATCCCGACGACGAGCGCTACGCCGATCGAGTCGGCGACGCCTTCGAGGTGCCGCTGTTCGGCCAGGAGATCGAGCTGATCGCCGACGAGGACGTCGATGGCGAGTTCGGTACCGGCGCGGTGATGATCTGTACGTTCGGGGACAAACAGGACGTCACTTGGTGGGCCGAACACGATCTCGACCTCCGGGCGGTCATCACGGAGGACGGCCGCCTCAACGAGCTGGCCGGCGAGTTCGAGGGCCTTTCGATCGACGAGGGGAAGGAGGCGATCGCCGACGCCCTCGACGACGCGGGCAACCTGAACGACCACGAACACACCGAACAGTCCGTCGGCTGCTGTTGGCGCTGCGATACGCCGATCGAGATCCTCTCGAAAGAGCAGTGGTTCGTCGAGGTGAACCAAGACGAGATCCTCGAAGCGGCTCAAGAGATCGAGTGGTTCCCGGACCACATGTACACCCGCCTCGAGGAGTGGACCGAGGGGATGGAGTGGGACTGGGTCATCTCCCGCCAGCGCGTCTTCGCGACGCCGATCCCGGCCTGGGAGTGCGCCGAGTGCGGCCACGTCGAGATCGCCGGGACCGACGAGGTTCCGGTCGATCCGACCGCCGAGGACCCCGCCGTCGGCGCATGTCCGGAATGCGGGTCCGAGGAGTGGATCGGCGAAACTGACGTGATGGACACGTGGATGGACTCCTCGATCTCGGCGATGTACGTCGCCGGCTGGCCCGGGGAGGCGTTCGAGCCGGTTCAGTTGCGAGAACAGGGCCACGACATCATCCGGACGTGGGCCTTCTACACGATCCTCCGGACCGTCGCGGTCACCGACGAAATTCCGTGGGAGCAGGCGCTCATCAACGGGATGGTCTTCGGCGACGACGGCAACAAGATGTCGAAATCCCGCGGTAACTTCGTCCAGCCCGAAGCGGTCGTCGACGAGCACTCCGCGGACGCCTTCCGGCAGGCGATGGCGCTCGGCGGCCAACCCGGCACCGACATCCAATTCCAGTGGAAGGAGGTCACCTCCGCGACCCGATTCCAGACGAAGCTATGGAACATCACGCGCTTTGCGTCCGAGCACGTCGACGAGTCGGCCCCCGAGATCGCGGACCCGGCCTATCGGGACGCCGATACGTGGATCCTCTCGACGTGCGCCCGCGTCGCTGACGAGGTGGCCGCCGACATGGACGAGTACCGCTTCGACAGCGCGCTCCGGAAGGTTCGCGAGTTCGTCTGGCACGACCTCGCTGACGACTACCTCGAACTGATAAAGGGTCGCCTCTACGAGGGCCGCCCCGGCGAGCGACGCGCCGCACAACACGCCCTTTATACGTCCCTGAGCGCCTCCCTCCGTATGCTCTCGCCGTTCGCACCGTTCGTCACGGAGGAAGCGTGGAGCCACCTGCCGACCGAGGGCAGCGTCCACGGTTCCGCGTGGCCGGACCTCCCGGATGGCGACGCCGACGCCGAGGCGCGCGGCGAGTTGATCGCGGAGATCGCCGCGACGATCCGCGGGTGGAAATCCGACGAGGGGAAACCGCTCAACGCCGACATCGACCGCGTCGAGGTGTATCTCGACGAGAAGCGCCCCCTCGACACGTACGACCTCGCCGACACCGTCAACGGCCCCGTCTACGTCGAGGAGGGCTCGCCGAACGTCGAGCTCGTCCCCGTCGGCGTCGACGTCGACCACAGCGAACTGGGTCCCGTCTTCCGTGATCGGGCCGGCGCGGTCGTCGGCCAACTCGAGTCGGCCGATCCGGTCGAGCTACAGGCGGAGCTCACCACGGCGGGTCACGTCGAGTTCGAGATCGACGGCGAGACGGTGACCGTCGAGTCGGACATGTTCGAGATCGTCGAGGAACAGCGCGCCGAGGGCGGCGAGGAGGTCACGATCCTCGACGCGGGCGAGGCGACGATTCTCGTGTTCGAGTAGTCGGTCCGGTTCGAACGCGCGGTGTACGCACTGTTGTTCGCACGTTCGCGCGACCGAACGATCCTGCGGGACCGGGCGTGGCTACTGGAGGGAAAACCTCTATATCGATTCTGTGTGACCGCTCTATCCATGTCCCCGTTTCCGTTACAAGTCCCCGGTGGTCCCGAGTTGATCATCATCTTCTTGATTCTGTTCGTAGTCTTCGGGCTGGTCGGTCGATGGGTCTACCGTGATGCGAAATCCCGTGGGAGCGACTGGGCGTGGCAGTGGGGTGTGGGAATCGCACTGCTCTTCTTGGCGGGCTTGGTCCCCGGATTGCTCGGAATACTGATCTACGTCTCGGTACGAGGCGAGCGCGTCGAACCGACCCCCTAACCCGCCCTATAACGCCCTCAGGTGTTTATGTACTCCCTACCGTGGCGAAACCGCCCGATTTTTTCCTCGGACGCTGATTATCCCAGTTGTTTATATACTAACCGCGCGACGAAAGCCGAAGTTTAAATATCCCGGAATGTTTTGATATACTACTGTGTCAACCGGTGTACCACCACAAGGGCTGTCGGTTCCGTGGGGCATACTGCGGGGGGTCCGGAAGTTCCGGAGCGCACAGCAACGCGACGGCTGTGCGGTCGGCTGTGCCTTCGATCGGATGGACGATGGTCGGCTCCCGTGGTCGACCGAGGACGCCTACGGCGGGTGGGGCGGGCACGAGTATCACGGCACCGACGCCGAGAGTGAGAGCGACCGCCGTCCTGTCGTCTTCGCACACGGCAACCAGCGTGACGCCTGCGATTGGGGGCCACACGCCGAGTTCTTCTTAGAACGCGGCTACACCGGCGACGACCTCTGGGCGATCACCTTCCGCGAGGGCACGCCGAGCCACGAATCAATGGCCGACCAACTCGACGCCTTCATCGGCGATATCCGCGAACATACGGGGGCCGAATCGGTCGACGTCGTCGGCCATAGCCTCGCCGTTACCGGGCTCAGATACTGGCTCGCGACCCGCGGCCGCTTCGAGTGGGTCGACACCTTCGTCGGCCTCGCGGGCGCGAACCACGGCACCGTCCTAAGCACGTGGTGCGTCGAGACCGGCCTCCAGCGCGGCCCGTACGGGAGCAACCGGTTCCTCCGCGCCGACTACGACGAGATTCCCGGCCACCCGCTCGCCAGCCTGAACGCCGACGAGACGCCGGGCGACGTCGACTACTACACCATTCGCGGCACCGAGGACACGATCTTTTGGCGCTGTCCCGACAGCCCGATGCTTGAGGGGGCGACCAACCTCGCGCTCGAAACCGACCACGACGGCGTTCGTGTGGACCTGCGGGCCATGGAGTACATCTTCGAGTGGGTCTCGGGGACTCACCCCTACAACGTCCAACATCAGGTCTCGCCGCCGAAATAGCCCGTCTCCACGGATGTCTGTCGCCGTCATCCTTACGCTGTCCGGCGCCTTTCGTCCGACATGGCCGACCGCATCATGAAGGTCAACGCGTACACGACGTTGGATCTCCTCGACGGCGAGGTCGAGGGCCACGACTTCACCGAGGAGGCCTACGCCGTCGTGGACGTCACCAGCCCGCGGACCGATCCGGATCACGTCTCCTTGCAACTCGAACTCGACAACACCGAACTCGAGCGGTTGGAGCCGCACGCCGACACGGTTCGGCTCTCGCCCGACGAGGCGCGTTCGCTCGCTGCCGATCTCGAAAAGCACGCAGAGAAGGTCGAGGCGGCGAGCAAGTAGCCGGCCTCGATCAGACGAGCCGGGAGAACTCCTCGTCGCTCAACTCGGTATCGGCCGCGGCGACGTTCGCCTCGAGGTGGTCAACGCTCGACGTTCCGGGGATGGGTAACATCACCGGCGATCGCTCGAGCAGCCACGCCAGTGCGATCGACTGTACCCCCGTATCGTGTGCGTCCGCGATCTCGGCGAGCCCGTCGACCGAGTCCAGTTCGCCCGCCGCGAGCGGAAACCATGGAATGAAGCCGATCCCGAGCTCCTCGCAGGCGTCGAGCACGTCGGCTTCCTCCCGGTCGGCGACGCTGTAGCGGTTCTGCACCGTCGCGATCTCGACGTGATCGCGGGCCGTCTCGAGCTGTTCGACGCTCACGTTCGAGAGCCCGACGTGTTCGATCACGCCGTCGTCTTTCAGCTCCGCGAGCGCCGCCACGCTCGCCTCGAAGTCGACCTCCGGATCGGGCCGGTGGAGTTGATAGAGGTCGATCCTCTCCGTTCGAAGCCGATCGAGGCTACACAACACCGCGTTTCGGAGGTAATCGGGGTCGCCGCGCGGCAACCAATCGCCCTCGCGGTTCCGCAACAGCCCGCCCTTCGTCGCGACGACCACGTCGTCGTACGGCGCGAGCGTCTCGCCGATGAGTCGCTCGCTGACGCCCGGCCCGTAGGCGTCGGCGGTGTCGATCAGATCCACCAGTTCCGCCGCACGCCGAAGTACCTCGCGTGCGGCCTCGGGATCGTCCGGTTCCCCGATGATGTTCTCACCGGTGATACGCATCGCGCCGAATCCGAGCCTGTCGACCGTGAGGTCGCCGCCGATGTCGAACGTGTCCGTGCTCATGTATCGTGTCGGCTTCGAGCGGACGGATTATAAAACGCCGGTCGACGCGATTTCAGACCGAAAACAGCGTCCGAACGTCGTCCCACGACTCCACGACGTGCGCGCCGTCGCAGGCGGCCGGATCGCTGTAGGGCTGTCGCATCAAGAACCCGGCTTTCCCGGCCGACAGCGCGTTAGCGACGTTCCCGTGGTAATCGTCGATGAGCGCGTCGCCCGCGAGCGCACCCTTGTCGCGGGGAACCTCGTCGTGAAAGGCGTCGTACGCGATTCCGTGCTCGTCGAGCCACGCCTTCGAGACGTCGTGCGTCTCGGGAATCCGGTGGGTCGCGATCTCGATACGATACGCCGAGCGGAGCGTCGAGAGCGTCTCCGCGACGCCCGGTCGCGGCTCCATGCCGCCGAAGTACCACTCGGCGTGATCGGTCATCAACTCGCCGATGACGTGGCCGACGTGACCGTCGACGCCGGGCACCTCGTAGGACCAGCTATCGATCTCGTTCGGTTCGACGTCGTGGTCGTACTCGTGGCGCAGATACGTACAGAGCCGGGGGAGCTGTTCGGCGACGACGCCGTCGAGATCGACGAGCAGCGTCGAGCCGGTCGGGAGGGGGCGGTCGGTCATTGCCGTCGCTAGGGTTCGAAGCGATTTAAATGATGCTCGCCGGCGTCAGATCTCGATCCCGTCGCCGATCGATGGGGCGGTCGCCTCGAACCCCGCCGTCCGTAGCTCCTCGGCGAACCACGCACAGCTGTCGCCGTGATTGACGAGGATCGGCGTGTCGGCGTATGAATCGAGGAACGTCCGGAGTCCGTGGCGGTCGGCGTGCGCCGAGAAATCGTACCGTTCGAGCTGTGCGGACACCTGCAGGTGCTGGCGGCCGATCTCGGCGCTCCCTGTGTCGAGGAGTTGTCGGCCGGGCGTCCCCTCGACCTGATACCCCGAGAAACAGATCTTGTTGACCGGGTTCGCGTGGATCTCCGGAACGTACGTCATCGCCGGGCCGCCCGAAAGCATCCCTGCCGTGGTGATGATGACCGTCGGCTCGTTCGCGATCCGCTTTCGCTGGCCGTCGCGACCGGTCACGATCCGAGCGTTCGATGTCGCCCGAGCCATCGCTTCCGGATCCCGAAGGAACCCGGGATACCGGCGGACGAGGCGGGTCACCTCGACGCCCATCCCGTCGACGTAACAGTCGATGTCGTGCGCCGCACAGATCAACATGAGCTCCTGTGTGCGGCCGATCGCGAAGGCGGGTACGACAACCGTGCCGCCCTCCCACAGCGTCGTTCGGACGCTCTCGACGAACCGTTTTTCGACCCGCTCGCGGGGTTCGTGCTCGACGTCGGCGTAGGTGCTCTCACAGATGAGGATGTCGGCCTCGGGGCGAGCCGTCGTGGCCGACACCAACCGTTGGTCGTCGGTGTGGAAATCGCCCGTATAGAGCAGTCGCGTCTCCCCGTCGTCAATGAGGACGTGCGCACTGCCCGGAATGTGTCCGGCGTTGAAGAACTCGACGCGGTGGCCAGCCGCCTCGAACGACTCGCGGTAGCCGTGCGTCCGTGACACCTCCGTGACGCGGCTGCGCTCCTCCTCGGTGAAGGGACACAGCGGCGTTCCGCCGCGCAGTTTGAGCGTGTCCCGCGCCAGCCTCATCGCCAACTCGTACGTCGGCGGCGTCCAGTGGATCGGCGGCCGATCGTCGCCGGACAACAGCGCGGGGATCGCCCCCACGTGATCGAGGTGGCCGTGGCTGACGACGACCGCGTCCGGGGATACGTCGCCGACCGGATACTGCGGCGGGGCGTCGGTTTTCGTCCCGAAATCGAGCAAGAGCGTATCGTTGATCGAGACCGCGCTGCGACCGACTTCACCGGCGCCGCCGAGAAACTGGACGTTCACTGTCGGTGGCTACCCCGTCCAAACGCTTGCAGCCATCGGTTCGGATGAAACGCCGAACCCGATCACTCGCCGCCCTCCGCGGCGTCTTTCATCTCCTGGAGTCGGTCGATGAGCGACTCCTCGTCGTCGAACTCGAACTCCACGCTACCGTCGTGGTCGTTCTCGTGGACGTTGACCGCACCGCTGTCGTCGGTGTCGACGTTCTGGTTCTTCTGCTCGGATTCGTCGTAACTACCGAAGCCCATACGTGCCGATCGAGGGCTTCCCGACGGAAAAACACCTCGGGATCGTCGAACCGGCGCGCCTATCGCACGACGGTGACCGGAACCGGCGAGCGCCGAACGACCGTCTCCGCGACGCTCCCGAGCAACACTCGGCTCGCGCCCGTTCGGCCGTGACTGCCGATGACGATCTGGTCGACGTCGTGTTCTTCGGCGTAGGAGACGATCTCTCTGGCCGGCTTACCGGTCTCGATCGCGGTGTCTATCTTCGACCCCAGCTCCTCACCGCGCCCGCGGATCTTCTCGATGAGCGTTTCGGCGGCTCGTTCCCTCGTCTCGCGAAGCTGTGCCACGTCCGTCGTGATCCCCGATTCGATCCCCTTCGCGGAAAAACTTCTCGGATCGATCACGTGGAGAGCCGTGACGCTCGCGTCGGGGACGTTCTCGATCGCGAACTCCAGCGCCTTCAGCGATCGCTTCGAGTCGTCGACCGGGACGAGTACGTTCCGTGTCATAGCTCGACGATGAACGCCGAGGCTGTTAAAGCGGTGGAGGGTCTACGCCAGTGAGAACGAGTCGACGCTCACCCGAACCGGCGGATCTGAAACTCGGCGTACCCGCCGTAGGCGAACTCCAGCGAGCCGATCCACCAGTTCCAGCGGTCCGCTGGCCCGCCTTCGGGGGCGTCCGCGAGTTGCACGGCGACGTGTTCGGCGGTGAGTTCGATCTCCGCATCCTCGGCGTAGCGGCCGCTATCGGCGAGGTCGCGGGCGTGTCTCGCGACGGCTCGGCGCTCGGCGTCGTCGCCGCCGAACGCCTCCAGCCCCGACACGAGCGCGTCGACGTCGATTTCGATCTCCGGATCGCTCACGGCCGACGTAGCGTCCGGATCGACTTGAGGGTGTGGGCGATCCGGACGTCGGCGCGCCCGTACTCCAAGCCTACAAGCCGATTCCGTCCTGATCGCCCGGCATGACCGCCCCCGAACCGAGCGATATCCCCGATGACGCCGTGGAACTACTCCAGACGTATCTCGACGCCGAACACGGCTTTCTCTCGTGGCTCGATTTCACCGTCGACCGTCTCGACCCCGGGCGGATGGTGGCGACGATTCCCTTCGACGAGAAACTCACCAATCCGACGGATCCACCGACCGTGCAGGGTGGCATCGCCTCGACGCTCATCGACGTGGTCGGCGGCATCGTCCTCCGGCCGTACCTCACCGACCCGATACACGACGATCTGGCGACGATCAACCTCAACGTAAACTATCTCCGGCCGGCCGCGGGCGACCTGACCGCGACTGCGGAGGTCGTCAGAGCCGGCGGCAGCGTCGGCGTCTCCTCCGTGGAGGTCGAGAGTCGAACCCACGAGGGCGAGGAGTGTCTCGTCGCCGTCGGACAGGGCGCCTACCGGCTCTTTCGGAGCTGATCGCGCTACTGGCATCGGTCTCGGTCGGCCGTCGCACGGGCTGGGAAACGGACGAACACATATGGACCACGGGGACGAACCGCCAGCTATGGGCGCGACATCACCCTTCGTCGGCAGCGGCGATCCGGCCGGGACGGTCCTCGTCACGCGACTTCTCGCACACGCCTCGATCGCGGTCGCTGCGGCCATCTTGCTCGTCTTTCTCGGAATCTACGTCCGCCGCGTTCTCGCTGAGGGGTTCGAGTACGAATGGGGGTATCTAGCCGTCGGTATCGGCGCCGCGATCGTCTACGGAATCGCCGGTATCGCGACCGATCTGACCGGGTACGCCTGGATCGCCGCGTTCACCGAGGGTGCGGTGCTGTTTTTTATCCTCTTTATCGCGCTCGGACTCCGTGCGATGTATCACGCCGACCGACCCGCCGGTGCCTCGGGTCGGCTGCTTCCCGTGTGGATCGACGGTCTCGTCATCGTCGGATTCATCGCCGCGTGGTGGATCGGCTACGTCGCCGCCGGCGCGTGGACGCGTCCTGTCGTCGCCGTCGGCTGGATCGGCGCGTCGATCTGGGCGGTCTTCTACGGCGTTCGAACGACACGCGCACACGAGGGAACGACCTTCTCGGCGATCACGCGACACCTGCTACCGGCGATCGTCTGTATCGTCGCGGTCATCGTGGCCGATCTGGCCGGAGGCCTCGCTGTTCTCGATCGAACCGTCGTCGATGCGGTCTGGATCGTCGGGACGATCCTCGTCGCGGCGTTTCTGTTCAACACCGCGACCGCTATCCGCCAACAGGAGGGGGAGGTCGAGCGGATGTTCGATCGGACGACCTGGCGCCAACAGCGACTGGACGATTAAGCAACCTAGGCTCGCTCTACACGCCCGAGGCCGAACCGTTCGGTCACCGGGTTACTCGGACGCCCACCACCCCCAGTGACACGATACAGCGCGTCACCGGACTCGTCTCACTCGGAGTCGTCGCTATCTTTTCGGCCGTCCCATCGTCGACCTAACGGCGAGTGGCCGTCCCCTCCGGAGCCCAACATACTTTCGAGATGCAATCGTAGAGCCAGTATGCAACGGCAGACACGCCGTCGATTTCTCGCCGGTGCGGCTGGAGTCGCTGTCGGACTCGCCGGATGTACGACCAGCGCCCGGGATCCGCCCGAACCGATCGAACCGCTCGAGTCGCCGGCCGACAGCGATTCGCAGTACGCCACCGTGTACGAGCGGACCATCCGGTCGGTCGCCTTCGTCGGCGACGAATCCGGCGGTGGCTCGGGGTTCGTCCACGACGGTGTCGTCGTCACGAACCAACACGTCGTCGGCGACGCCGAAACGATCGACGTCCGCTTCGAAAACGGCGAGTGGCGGAGCGCCGGCGTCACCGCGACGGACGTTTACGCCGACCTCGCCGTCCTCTCGACTGACATCCCCGACTACGCTCGACCGCTGTCGTTCGTCGCTTCCATCCCGGCGGTCGGAACCGAGGTGCTCGCGCTGGGCAGTCCGTTCGGCCTCGAATCCTCCGTCTCCTCGGGGATCATAAGCGGGAAGAATCGCTCGCTTCCCAACGAGCAGACTGGGTTTTCGATCCCAAACACCGTCCAGACTGACGCCGGATTGGATCCCGGCAACAGCGGCGGTCCGCTGGTCACGATGGATGGTCTCGTGACCGGCGTCGCAGTCGCCGGCGCGGGCACGAGCGTCGGCTTCGCCGTCTCGCCGCTTCTCGCTCGCCGGGTGCTCCCGGAGCTGATACGCACCGGCCATTACGATCACCCGTTCCTCGGCATTCAACTCGTGGACGTGACGCCGACGATCGCCGAGGCGAACGGTCTCGACGACGCTCGCGGCGTGCTTGTCGTCGGCACGGCCGACGGGACACCGGCCGACGGGACGTTCCGAGGCGTCACCGGTGAAACGGAGATCGACGGACGATCGGTTCCCGTCGGCGGCGACGTTCTCGTCGAACTCGCGGGCAACGCGATCGATTCGGACGCCGATCTGGGGACGACGCTGGCGCTCGAACTCTCGCCCGGCGACCGCGTTCCGGCGACGGTGATCCGCGACGGGGAACCGCTGGAGCTGACGGTCGGCATCGGTGCGCGGCCGGAGCCGTGAGCCAGATCGGACTACTCTTCGTTCTCGTCGCCTTCGAGCAGTCCGCGCAGTTCCGGAATCGTCGCCGTCAGTTCGCTCACCTGCTCGTGAGCCGCAGTGATCCGTTCGAGGGTCTCTCCGAGCTCGGCGAGGTCTGATTCGAGGTCGTCGGCGTCCCCGAAGGCGTCCGCTTTCTTGCCGATCGCGAACCACTTTTTCGCGTCTCTGAGGTGCGATTCGGCGTCGCCGGTGTCGAGGGCACCTTTCAGGCCGTTGAGGACGCCGAGCGTGTTGTCCGCCTCGGCCTCCCAGACGGCGCTGGCTTCGGGGAGGGCCGCCCTCGCCGCCTCGATGCTCGATTCGACGTCCTCGCGCATCTCCGTCGCGGCTTCGTCGAACAGTTCGTCGTCGTCGAGTGTCGCCTGACTCATATCGGATATTTCGTGCGCCCGCGGTTAAAAAACACGCCGCGAAGCGAAAGTGAAGGATCCGGCCTCAAGCCGGGCCGCTACGGGCGCTCGACCCGATCGAGTTTCATCCGCGGGTAGTCGCCGTCCATCGCCATCGACGCGACGACGGTCGCCCCCTCGTAGTCGATCGTGATCTCGACTTTCATGAATCGCCCCGTGAGTTCCGTGTACTCTGCCGACTGCGCGGCGAGCGCCGCTTCGAGCTTGTCGTCGAGAATCTCGACGTCGACGGCGGTGCAGAACGGCTGGTTCTCGATCGACTCCCCTATCGCGCGTTCGAGGCTCGCGCTACTGTCCGGCGACACGGGCGTGCCCGCGAACTGGTGATAGAGGCTTCCGAACTTGATGCCCGCCTCGAAGCAGGCGATTTCCGGCGTCGTTGAGTCCATGTAGACCGCTGGACGGCCGACCACTAATCGGTTCGCCCTCGGCGTCCCACCCGATCGCTCGCCGTCTCGGAACGCATTTAGGCGTCACGCTCGTTCACAGCGTATGGAATACGAAGCGAGTCTCGACCGAGCGCTCGAGGCCGTCCCCGATATCGGGTCGGCCGGCGAGCGGCTCTCGGTCCCTGACGCGGTCGCACAGACGGACGGCGCGTTCACGCGGTTCACGAACCTCGATGCGATCGCGGACGCGCTGAACCGCGACACCGATCACATCCACCGCTACGTCCAGCAGACGCTCGCGACGTCCGGGAAGCTCGACGAGGGAGTCGGCCGGTACAACGGGAACTTCGACGCCCGCGACTTCGAGCGCGTGATCGACGATTACACCGAGGAGTACGTCCTCTGTAGCGAGTGCGGGCTGCCCGATACCCGCCTCGTCCAGGAGAACCGGAACCTCATGCTCCGGTGTGACGCGTGCGGCGCGTTCCGCCCCGTCTCGAAGAGCAAGCGGACGAGCACGGCACAACAGACCCAAGACGACGTGCAGGCCGGCAAAACGTACACCGTGAAGGTGACCGACACCGGCCGGAAGGGCGACGGTGTCGCCCACCGCGGCGACTACACGATATTCGTCCCGGGGGCCAGCAAGGGCGATGTCGTCGACATCTACATCGAGAGCACCAGCGGCAATCTCGCATTCGCTCGGCTCGCGTGAGCTATTTCTGAACGATCGTTCATTATATAGGCCGATTAGCGACTAAAATCCGACATACGTTCCGCGCGAATCTTGCCAAACCGCCGGATGCGGGGCGAAACACGCCGGATTTATATCCGTGGACAATCGACTAACGGACGATATGGGACAGACGCTTACCGAAAAAATTCTCGACGACCACCTCGTCGAAGGTGAACTCGAAACCGGAGAGGAGATCGGTATCGAGATCGATCAGGTGCTGACACAGGACACGACTGGGACGCTCGTGTGGCTGCAGTTCGAGGCGCTCGGCCTCGACGAAGTCCAGACGGAACTCGCCGCCCAGTACTGTGACCACCAGACGTATCAATTCGACTTCAAGAACACGGACGACCACCGGTTCCTCCGCAGCGCCGCGGGGAAGTTCGGGGCCTACTACAGCCGCCCCGGCAACGGAATCTGTCACAACGTCCACAAGGAAAACTTCGCCGCGCCGGGCAAGACGCTCCTCGGCTCGGACAGCCACACGCCGACGCCCGGCGGCCTCGGCCAGCTCGCGATCGGCTCGGGCGGACTCGACGTCGCCGTCGCGATGGGCGGCGGTGCCTACTACATCGAGATGCCCGAAGTCGTCAACGTTCACCTGGAAGGCGAACTTCCCGAATGGGCGACCGCCAAAGACGTCGCGCTCCACTTGCTCGGCGAACTCTCGGTCAAGGGCGGCGTCGGCAAGATCTTCGAGTACACCGGTCCCGGCGTCGAGTCGTTGACCGTCCCCGAGCGCACGACGATCACGAACCTCGGCACGGAACTCGGTGCCACCTCCTCGATCTTCCCGACCGACGAGAAGACGAAAGACTGGCTCTCCCGCATCGGTCGCGAGGACGAGTACGTCGACCTCCAGCCCGACGAGGACGCCGAATACGCCGACACGATCGAGGTCGACCTCTCCGAGCTCGAACCGCTCATCGCCTGCCCGTCGATGCCCGACAAGGTCGTTCCCGTCCGCGAGGTCGCTGGCACGGACGTCGAACAGGTCATCATCGGCTCCTGTACGAACGGCGCCTACGAGGACATCCTCCCCGGCGCGAAGATGCTCAAAGGCCGTACGATGGACAGAAAGACCGAGATGATCGTCGCCCCCGGTTCCAAGCAAGCATCCGAGATGCTCGCCCGTGAGGGCTGGACCGCCGAGATGATGGCCGCGGGGGTCAACTTCTCCGAGGCGACGTGTGGTGCCTGTATCGGCATCGGTCACGTACCATCCTCCGACTCGGTCTCACTGCGAACGTTCAACCGTAACTTCGAAGGCCGCTCCGGTATCGAGGACGACAACGTCTACCTCTGCTCGCCCGAGGTCGCCACCGCGGCGGCGCTGGCCGGCGAGATCGTCGACCCCCGGGATCTCGCCGCCGAGCTCGGCGATCTCGAGGCCCCCGAGTTCGAGATGGCGGATAAATACAGCGAAGGCATGGGACGGGACGACCCCGACATCATTGCTCCCGACGAGGCCGTCGACGACGACCTGATCAAGGGTCCGAACATCGGCGACGTGCCGTTGAAGGACGAACTCGACGCCGACATCGAGGGACCGGCCCTCCTGAAGATGGAGGACAACATCACGACCGACCATATCATTCCCGCGACACAGGACATCCTGATGTACCGGTCGAACATCCCGAAACTCTCCGAGTTCACGCTCTCGCGCGTCGACGAGGACTTCGCTCAGCGCGCGCTCGACAGCGACGGCGGCTTCCTCGTCGCCGGCGAGAACTACGGCCAGGGGTCCTCGCGTGAGCACGCGGCCCTGTGCCCGATGTATCTCGGCATCGAGGGCGTTCTCGCACAGAGCTTCGCCCGCATCCACAAGGCGAACCTCTTTAATTTCGGTCTCCTCCCGCTGGAGATCGACGCCGACGACTACGAGAAGATCGAGCAGGGCGACGATATCGAGATCGTCGACGACGTCGCCGAAGCCGTCCGCTCCGGCCAGGAGGAGTTCACCGTCCGCGTCAACGACGAGTGGGAACTCACGGCCACCCTCGACGCCTCCGAGCGCGAACGCCGCATCCTCGCTGACGGTGGCAAGCTTTCGCACACGAAAAAGCAGGCCGAAGACGGCAGCGGCGCGGCACCCGCCGACGACTGATACGGACCGTTGCACCGACTTTTTATTTGCGACCGATCCGTGAGTGGCATCGTCGTCCCGACGCTCCGAAACGCCGGACGCGCCCGCTCACCATGATCCCCGTCTCCCGCGACTCGATTCCGTTCGCCTCCGCGATCGCGGCGCGACACGTCCGTCGGCGCTTCGAGGTCGACACGCGGGCGCTCGCGTCGCTACGGATCGCCCTCGGCGGAATAGTCCTGTTCGACCTCCTCAATCGGGCGGGGTCCTTCGACCTGTTTTACACCGCCGCCGGGGTCTATCCTCGCTCCGCCCACGTCGCCACGCACGGGTCGTCCGGAACGGTCTCGGTTTACGCGCTCTCGGACGCCGTCGCGTTTCAGGCGGCACTGTTCGCGCTAGCGGTCACCTTCGCCGTCGCGTTCACGCTCGGCTACCGGACCCGTCTCGCCGGATCGGTCTCGCTTCTGTGCTTGGTCTCGCTACACGTTCGGTATCCAGCAGTGCTCAACGGTGGCGACCGTCTGCTCCGGGTTCTCCTCTTCGTCGCCCTCCTGACGCCGCTCGGCGAACGGTGGTCGATCGACGCGCTCCAGCGCGGGCGCCCCGCGCGACGAACCGCCGCGAGCGTCGGCACGGCCGCCCTCCTGTGTCAACCGGTCGTCGTGTTCACGACGAACGCCGTCGAAAAACACCGCGGCGAGTATTGGTACGCCGGCGACGGACTCGAACTCGCGCTCTCGGACCCGACGATGACGACCGCGCTCGGGACGCAACTACTCGAATATCCCTCCCTCTTGACGGCTTTGAACTACGCGTGGGTGGCGCTTTTAGCGGGGTCGATTCCGCTCCTTTTGTTCGCCGTCGGCCGTCTCCGAGCGCTCGCTGCGTTCGTCTATCTCGGGACCTTCGCCGGTATGGCCGCAACGTTCTCGGTCGGCCTGTTCCCGCTCGCCCTCGCGGCGTCGGTGCTGCCCTTTTTGACGTCTCCGTTCTGGAATCGCCTCGAGTGGCTGTCCCGAATTGATCGGCTCTCCGGGTTCACGTCCCCCCTCGTCTCGCTCGCCCCGTCGATCGGACACCGACGCTCGCGTTCGGGTCTCTCCGGCGATCGATCGCTCACAACCCTCCTCGCGACGGCCGTCCTCGCATGGATGCTCGCCTTCTCGGGGATCGACGCCGCCGGTCTCGAACCGCCCGAGCCGCTCCATTCCGAGCACCTCGATCAACAAGACTGGGGGCTGTACGCCCCCGATCCGTCCGAATCGTACAGCTGGCACGTCGTCGTCGCCGAACGCGCGGACGGATCGACGTTCGATCCGCTCGACGACGGGGCCGTCTCGTTCGATCGCCCACCGAACGCGGACGCGGCCTACGAGACGTTTCGACATCGACGGTTCCTCACGGCGGTCGATCGTTCGACACGAAACGCGGGCGAGCTCGCCGATCGGTACGCCGAGTGGAGCTGTCGGCGGGCGGTCGCGGTCGACGACGCGACCCGCCGAGTGGTCGTCTACCGACTTCACCGACTCAAACCGACCGACGGCGGCGACGAGGAGACACGGCGCGTCACGGTCGTCGAGCGGAACTGTCGATGAAACGTGCCCACAACGTCGAGAAACCCCCGACCGATCGTCGCGTCCTGCCTCGCCGTTCACTCGACTGTGACGCTCTTTGCGAGGTTTCGCGGCTTGTCGATCGGCCGACCGAGGCGGTTCGCGGCGTGATACGAGAGCAGTTGCAACTGCACGTTTGCGAGGACGCCGCGCAGTTCCGGGATGGTCTCCGGAACCGACAGCACGGCGTCCGCCACGCCCGCGATATCGCTTCCTGGGTCCGATGCGATCGCGACGACCGGCGCGCCCCGGGCGCTGACTTCCTTGGCGTTGTGGAGTGTCTTCGTGTCGTTTCGTCCCGTGAACACCACGAACACGGGCGTCTCCGGCGTGACGAGCGCGAGCGGCCCGTGTTTGAGTTCCGCCGCGGAGAACCCCTCGGCGTGTTCGTACGTTATCTCCTTGAATTTCAGCGCGCCCTCACAGGCGACCGCGTGGCCGACGCTTCTGCCCAAAAAGAAGTACGCGTCGCTACCGTGGTACGTCTCGGCGACGCTCGCGGCGTCGGAGGTGTCGAGCACCCGCTGGACGTTCGTCGGGAGATCCCCGACGGCTTCGAGGAACGCGTCGGTCGTCCCGCCGCTGGCGGCGGTGTCCACCGCGATGCGCTCGGCGAGCAGCCCCAACACCGCGACCTGCGAGGAGAACGATTTCGTCGCCGCAACGCCGATCTCCGGGCCGGCCCGGATGGTGACGGTGTCGTCGCACTCGCGGGTGATCGTCGAGCCGACGACGTTCGTCACCGCGAGCGTTCGCGCGCCCGTCCCCTGGATGCTCCGGATCGCCGAGAGCGTGTCGGCGGTTTCGCCGCTTTGGGTGACCGCGACCACGAGCGTCCGATCGTCGAGCGGCGGCGGTGCCGTGGCGTACTCCCCGGAGAGGTACGTCTGCGCCTGCACGCCGCGATCGGTCAACAGCGACTCCGCGTACATCGCCGCGTGGTAGGAGGTCCCCATCGCGACGAGTTGGACGCGCTCGACTCCACCCAGCGATCCCATCGGAAGCTCTTCGATGTCCACCCGCCCGGAGAGCGTGTCGGTTCGCCCTCGAATCGCCCCTCTGAGCGCCGTCGGCTGTTCGTAGATCTCCTTCAACATGTAGTGGTCGTAGCCGCCGCGGCCGGCCGCCTCGGCGTCCCACTCGACGGTCTCGACCGGCCGCGAGATCGACTCGCCATCGAGATCGGTTATCTCGTAGCCGTCCGGATCGATCGCGACGATATCGTCGTCGTGGAGGTAGACGACCTCGTCGGTGAACTCGCGGAACGCCGGCACGTCGCTGGCCAGGTAGTAGCCCTCCGACGACCGGCCGAGGACGAGCGGCGAGCCGTTGCGGGTCGCGTAGATGGTGTCTCCGTCGTCGAACACCGCCGCGAGCGCGTAACTCCCCGAGAGTCGCTCGACCGCTTCTCGGAACGCGTCTTCCGGATCGTATTCCGCCGCCAGCGCCACTTCGATGAGGTGGGCCGCGACTTCGCTGTCGGTTTCGCTCGTGAATTCGTGATCGGGAAGCGCCGTTTTCAGCGCTTCGTAGTTGTCGATGATCCCGTTGTGGACGACCGCGACGCGTCCGTCGCAGCTGGTGTGTGGGTGTGCGTTCTCGTCGCTCGGCGGCCCGTGTGTCGACCATCGCGTGTGCCCGATACCAACGGTTCCTTCGGGCGTTCTCGCCCCGATCGCGTCGTCCAGCGCGTCGATCGCTCCCTCGCGCTTTATGACGTTCAGTCCGTGCCCGTTCTTGACGGCGATGCCAGCGGAGTCGTAGCCGCGGTACTCGAGGTTATGGAGGCCGGTCATGAGCGTCCCGACCGCGCCCTTTCGGCCGTTCCGATCGATGCAGGCGACGATCCCGCACATTACCTGACCACCTCCGCGGTCTCGCGGACGTCCCCACACACGGTGACGCCCGACCCGACGGTCGCCTCCGCGCCGACGCGCGCCCCCGGTTCGAGCGTGACGTTCGCGCCCACACCGGCTCTGTCCGCGACGATGCTTCCGAGCCGTCGGCCGGCGTGCTCGCGGCCGTTGATGACGAGCGTGGCGCTGCGGCCGGGTGACACTGTCCCGTCGCCGATCCGCGCACCGCTTCCCACGATCGTGTCCCTGAGGAGGACGTTCGCCCCGACGCGAACGTCCGGGCCGAGTATCGAGCGCTCGATGACCGCGTTCGGTCCGACCCGCACGTTCTGGTCGACGCACGTTCCCCGCCCGAGGACGGCCCCGGCGCGGATATCCGATCCCTGACCGATCCGGACGTGATCCTCGACGACGGCCGAGTCGTGTATCCGTGCCGTCGCGTCGATCGCGTCGTCCCGGTTGAGTTCCGGATGGCCGCTCAACAGCGCTTCGGTCGCCGACAGGAGCTCCCACGGATAGGAGGGGTCGTACCAGACGCCCTCGGGGACCGCGGCGACGACGCGGCCGCCGATCCGATCGAGCGCCGCGGGCAACGGTCGTTCGCCGTTCCGGAACGGCGTTCGTTCGAGCGCGTCGAACACCCGGCGGTCGAAGACGTACAGGCCGGCGTTGATCCGGGCCGACGTGACGCCGTTCGGCTCGTCGATCCCGGTTACTTCGTCCCCGCGCGTTCGGACCCGATCGTAGCCGTGCGGCTCGCCCGAGGTCGCGACCGCGAGACACGCCGCGGAGTCGGTCTCGCGGTAGTGGCGTACCGTCTCGCGTATCATCCGATTGTCGACGACGGTGTCCCCGTTCACGACGAGAAACTCCTCCGGGAGTTCGGTGGCGGCCTGTTCGAGGGCGTGACCGCTCCCGAGTTGCGTCTCCTGTGTGACGTACGTGAGTTCGACGCTTCGGTGTCGGTCGCCGAAGTGGTTCTGTACGCGGTGGCTCCCGTGACCGATGACGACGACGACGCGTGCGACTCCCGATTCCCACAGCGCGTCGAGCACGTACTCGAGGACCGGGCGGTTCCCGACGCGAAGCATCGGTTTGGGCTGGTAGGTCGTCAACGGCCACAGCCGGCTCCCCTCCCCGGCGGCCAGCACGACCGCGATGTCGAGTGACGCCGGAGTCCGAGCATCCTCGTCGAGTGACGTTGTGGCCCCTGCATCCGAGATATCCACACGTCCGTGTTGTTTTATCGATTCGGAAGGCTGATTCATCGTCTCTTCGGAGGAAGTTTACAGACATTGTAATACGGAGCCTGACTCGTTTGGTAGCTCCTGACGAGACGGTATGCCGAGACTACCGCCCCGAGTTACGCCTCACCGCCGCGCCTCTCAGTCGGCTTGACGCGTCGGCGGCAGCCTCATCCGCCGAGCCACCAGCCGTAGAGCTGTCGTTGCTCCTCGGGCCCGATCGGCTTTTTCGATTGCCCGTACGTCTTCCCCTTGAGCACCTGCCGTTCGATGGCGTTCGCGGCCAACCGAATGGCATGCGATGCGCCGTACCCCTCCCCGTCGGCGGTGAAGTAGCCGCGATCGGTGACCAATCGGATTCGAGCCAACACCAGCGGGACGCCCCGGGTCTGCTCTTTGTGTTCTTGGAGTTGGATGCTGGCTTTGACGACCGTCATGTCCCCGTACTTCGAGGTGATCCCCTCGATCAGGTTCGCCACGTCGTCGTAGCTCATATCGTCGAGCAGATCGAGTCCGAACACCTGTACCCCGCGGCGGTCGTCTTGCCCCCACGTGAGCGATTCGATAACGTCAGTTTTGGTGACGATGCCGACCGGGTCGTCGTCCTCGTCGGTAACGACGAGCGAGGAGATCCCCCGGCCGAGCATCGCCTCGACGGCCTCGTCGAGCGGCGCGCTCCGTCGGATCGTCTCGACGGTTTCGGACATGACGTTCCGAACGGGGAGATCGAGCATCCGATCCGAGTCCCCCTCGCGGGAGCCGAAGCCGCCCGAGGGTCCGCCCGCGGACTGGCTCCCGCCGCCACGTCCGCCGAAGCCGCCCGAGGAGCCGCCCTGGCTCTTGCGCTCGTCACGCGTCGTGAAATCGATGACGTCGTAGAGGCTCACTATCCCGACGAGATCGGTCCCCTCGACGACCGGGAGGTGGGCGATGTGCGCCTCACGCAGCGTGTTGAGCGCCTTCCCCAGCGTCGTCTCCGGCGTCGCGCTGGTCAACTCCGAGGTGTACGCGTCCTCGACAGTGACGGCGTCGAGATACGGCCGTACGGCGTCGAGGACGGCGTCCGCGGTCACTACACCGACGATCTCCCCGCCGTCGAACACCGGCAGCGTCTTGGCGTCGCTGCCGATCATGAGCCGTGCGACCTCCCGGACGTCCTCCGTGCGCTCGACCGTCGGGACGTGTTGTACCTGCGTGCCGACCTTCGCGGACGGCTGATTCGACGAGGTGGCCAGCTGTCGGCGACTGACGATACCTTGGTAGTCGTCTCCGTCGGTGACGATGACGGCGTCCAGTCCCTGATTCTCGAACGCTCCGGCGACCCTCGAGAGCGGTGCCCCGATGTCGAATTCGGTGAAGTCCGTCGAATGAATGTCGGCGATGTCCATAGATGGTATATAAAAATATGTTCGCCGGACGGTTATCTTTACCCCACCGTCTCACTTTCCGGTAATCCCGGTCGTGTCGACCCACCGACTGGAACCTACTCACCCGTCTTCTCGTTCGCTCGCCGCATCCGCTTCGATTCGACGTCCCGATTCGCCAAGACGACGGTATCGCCCGTGTCCAGCGCGAACCGACTTTTTCGCAGTTCGCTCGCGTTGACCGTTCCCTCCGTATTTCCGACGACGACTCTGTCCCCGACTTCGAAGTCCGGATCCCGGAGCAGGTATACCCCGGCGACGGTGTCCGCTATCATCTCCGAGAGCGCATAGGAGACGCCCAGCGCGATGAAGCCGACCGCGGTGCCGAGACTCGCCGCGATATCTCCGAAGCCGACGATCTTCAAAAACGCGAGCGCCGCGCCGAACCACAGGAATATCCCGACGACGGTCACGCCGAGTTGTGCGACGAGCTCCTGTCGGCCGGTATAGTACCGACGGAGGACCGCGCCGAGTGTGGTCAAAGTGAGCCGAATCGCCACGTAAGCCACGGTCGCGAACACGATTCCGGAAACGAGCCGCGGGAATCGCGGTCTCGATCCCTTCGAGGATCTCGTTGAACGTTCGCTGGACGATCCACGTCGCGATCTGAAGCGACATACGCTTTCCGGGGACGCGACCGTGATAGTACTTGTCGTGACTAGCGCGAAACGCTCACTTGGTGGCGGAGGTCGTACGGATGTTCGCCAGTGATCCACGAGAACAGGTACTCCTTCGTGGCCGGATCGGTGCGGACGCCGTCGTGACCGGTCTCGATGGCGACGTTGGTCGCCCCGTCGAGTTCGGGACTTCGCGCACAGCGCCAGTAGAGTGCGTCCTCGGTCCCGCGGATGGTGTAGTAGTCGACGTCGCCCGGCGTCTCGTCGGCGTTCAGGCTGGCGAGCGGGTGCTTCTCGAGCGTTTCGTAGTCGGCCCGCAAAAACGGGCTCACCCGATACTCGTCGGTCACCATCCCGGCTTCGCTACACCAGGTGTTGAACACCGTGCCGTGGTTCGGACCGGCGAGACCGACGACCGTCTCGACCCACTCGTAGCGTCCCTTGGTCGCGAGCCAGTAGCGGATGCCCGTAACGCCGAGGCTGTGGCCGACGATCGCGACGGTGTCCGCATCCGTGTGCTCGCGAACGCGCCCGACGAAGTCGTCGAGTTGGTCGGCCATCTCGGGGTGCGTCGACGCGCCGTTCCGCAGCGTGATCGCCCAGAGGTCGTCGCCGCCGTAGCCGCGCTCCAAGAAGAACTCGGCGTGCTCCTCCCAGTCGCAGGCGTCGCGTTGGGTGCCGTGAACGAACACGATGGGCGTCGCTTCGCGCTCTCCCCCGAACGTCCCCGTTGGTTCGCCGACGCCGTGGAACGCCCGGCCCCCCCAGCCGCCGTAGGCGCCGTCGGTCGACCACGGGAGCCGACTGTCGTCGGTCCGGTCGTGGTCACAGTCGGCCACGCACCCGCCGTTCCGCCGCGAGCGACGAATTCGTCGCATAATGCGGAACAGCGTCGGCGAGAACGGCCACCCCTGTGGGGACGCGCCCGTGGACACGGTCTACGGCCCCCTCAACCGCATACCGTCGCCGTCGGTGCGGTCGAACGGCTCGACTTTCCCGATCGCGGCGGTATCGCTTATCAATCCGTACACGTCTGATTTCTATAACGATAGTTTATTATTTATATGCTGCGGTATGAGAACATCTCGTAACTTCGCCTCTCGACGCGGACGTTTCGCCGACCGTCGGCGGCGAACTCCATTCTCAGCGCTATGAACTCCGTATCCGTGCCTGCTCGATCCACCCTTCGAGACGGTTCGCGGGGACGCCGGCCGCGTCGGCGAGCGCATCCGGCTCGGCCTCCGCGAGGTCGGCCACGGTCTCCGTGCCGGCCCTCCGAAGCCGTTCGGCGTAGGCCGGTCCGATCCCGTCGATCTCTTCGAGACCGTCGCCGGTCCCGGGTTCGTCTGTCGACTGATCGTCCGTCCCATCGACCGTCGGCCGCTCCTCGAACCACGCACAGACGTCCGGCCACAGTTCGGCGTGGGCGCGTCCCGAAACGGCCAGTCCCATGTGTCCCGTGTCCGACTCGAACACCGCGGTTCGATCGGGGAGCACCTCGTTGAACTTCCGTTGGGCCTCCGGCGGGACCACGTGGTCGTAGTTGCCGATGATCTGCGCGATCGGCATATCCAAATCCCTGAGATCGGCGTGTTCGCCGTCGATGTACATCTCGTTGTTGTAGATCTTCTGGTCGTCGTAGACGGTCTCGACGAACTCGACGAACACCCGCCCGGGGATGTCGATGCTCTCGTCGACCCACCGCTCCATGCGAGCGAAGTTCTCGACGAAGTCCTCCTCTTCGATGCCGTCGAAGAAGCGGAGATACTTCGAGAGGTTGTCCCGGACGGGCTCGCGCAACGAAAAGCCGGCGTCGACGAACTCCGCCGGCGCGTTCCCGTAGGTGTCGACGAGCTTTTGTACGTCGAAGAAGCCGTCCCCGACCCACTGATCGAGGACGCTATCCGTGTCCCGAAGGCTCGCGGAGACGGCCATCAGCGCGAGGTTTCGGACCCGGTCGGGATACAACGCCGCGTAGATGACTGACATCGCCCCGCCCATGCAGTAGCCGAAGAGGTCGATCGCGTCCCGTCCGGAGCGTTCGCGAACGACGTTGACGCAGTTGTCGAGGTACCGGTCGACGTAATCGTCGAACCCGAGGGCGTGGTCCAAAAGCGACGGCTCGTTCCAGTCGATCATGTACACGTCGAATCCCTGATCGAGGAACGTTCGGATCACCGATCGATCCGGCTGGAGATCGAGGATGAACGGCTTGTTAAACAGCGCGTAGACGAACAGGATCGGCACGTCCCGTTGCTCCTCGGTCCTGGGTTCGTAGTGGAGGAGTTCGAGTTTGTTCTCCTCGTAGACGACCTCGCTCGGCGTCTCCCCGACCTCCACCTCCGCGATGCTCCGATTCGCGTCGTCGACGTGAGAGAGCTTCTCGACGAAGTCCGAGGCGTTCTCCCACGTCTGCCGCTGGAGGTCGAACGCGGTCTCGGATGGGTTCCTCATGTTCCGTCCCCTAGGTGCTCGAGCACGCGATCCAGTTTCCGCTCCACCTCGTCGAGTCGTTCGAGCTCCCGTTGGACCTTCTTTTCGCGACGTTCGAGTTCGACGAGTCGCTCGCCGACCTCCCGAACGTCGCGCTCGGTCGCAAAGCCCAACTCGTGTAGCGTCTCCTGTGCGTTCTCGTCGGCCATCCGTCTGAAGTCGAGAGCGTCTTCGACGGTCTGTCCGGTCATCGCCGCGAACGTGTCCGTCGAGATCACCTTTTTGAACGCGTCGTTGGCCGCATCGAGCCACAGGTCCCGAAAC
>NZ_JAWODL010000006.1:0-5690 GCF_046483325.1 Natronomonas sp.
GAGCGGTTCGGCTTCGAGCGCACGCGGATCAAGGACGTGACCGAGGCGGTCGGCATCGGGACGAGCACGTTTTACACCTTTTACGACTCGAAGGAGGCGCTGTACGTCGAGGTGCTCCGCGCGGAGCGCGAGGACCTGGAGGCGGCGATCGCCGAGGCGGTCGCGACGGCCGACACGCCCCGCGAGGAGGTGCGCGTCCTGCTGAAGACCACGCTGCGGGAGGTGCGGTCGAACCCGCTCATCTCCTCGCTGATCGTGGACGGGGAGCTCCGGGCGTTACAGGACCGGATGGCCGACGCCGACGGGGACGGCGAGGAGATCGCGTCGGCGGCGTCCGACTCGGAGCTGCCCTTCGCCGGGCGGTGGGCCTCGCTGGAGGAGTTCCGGTACGACGACCCCGAGCTGATCGACGAGCTGTTCGTCTCGCTCGTGTTCACCGCGCGCTCGCGGAACCCCCCGATCGGCGCCGACACCGACGCGGAACACGAGCGCGTCGAGGACGCGCTGATCGAGACGATCCTGGACGGGCTGTTCACAACCGAGTGAGCGGCCCGGAACCGTCGGGCGCTTTTTAAATAGTCACGTCTCGGCGGACCGGCGGGTCGCGTCTTCCGGCGTCGCGGCGTCCGACGGCGTTTCGACTCGTCGTCGGGGTCTCCGATCCGGTCGTCAAAAATCCTCGCTCCGCCGGTCGACGTCGTCGCCGTCGATCGACTCCGGTGCGGGCCGCGAACGCGCGGCGTGTGCCTCTGTGGTCGATCGCGGCGCGGCCGACGCCCCGGAAGCGAGGCGTCGGGCCGGGGGAATGCGGCGCGGCCGGGCGCGAGGCCCTACCCGATGCGGTGTCGCGCCCTCGCTCGCGCCGTCCCGAAGTACGCCCTCCACGCGCCTAAATCCCGTGCGGGTGGGCGGGGAGGGCGCACACGCCGCGGGGGTCGGCGCGCCCCTCCACGCGACCGTCCGCGCCCGGTGTAATTTAAAAAGTCCCGCACTGCCGGGGTATCGGGCTTATCGGACTCGCGCGGGTACACGCAGGTGCCGGTGGAGGACACGACACTGGCCCGGTCGAGCGGTACTCGTCACCGACGGCGCGTCCCGACCCCCTCGCGGGACGCGCCACCGCCCACATCGTAGTCCGTGAGTGACCCGCCGCGGGCGGGGGGTCCGCCCCACCTCACGCCCCCGCAGCGGCGTCTCAGTTCTCCTTCGGAGTCGCTTCGCAGTGCCGACTCCGCTTCTCCGTCAGGCGCTCGGTCGAGCTCCCGCCGCCGATCGGCGGCGTCTGCCCGTCGGCGTCCGACGGCCGGCGTCCGCCCGCCGGGGGCTGCCCGCCGACATCCACCCGCCGGGGGCTGCCCGCCGGGCTTTTAGAGCCGGGGCTCGAACGAGCGCACGGGGGGTACCGCGGAGCGGACCCAGGGGTACGGGTCTCAAAACGGACCGCACGAGGGGTGCGGTCGAACGTCGCAGACGACATGGACAGACCCTACCAAAGAAACTGTTCCATGTCGCCTGAAGGACCTTAATCGTCCATTTACCACTCGTTAGGAGATAGATATAGCTGTTTCGGTCCTCCTGACGATTCTCATGTTATCTAAATGTCACGAGTACGATCTGCCTACCCGCGATCGACTCAAATCCGAGATCGGCCGTCTCACGCCGTCTCCGTCGGTTGTCGAGAGTTAACACGATTTTAATATCCCACAAAGCATATATATCGACCACTTTAACTGACATTCGCAGACCCCTATCCGAGATAATGCGATGCCGATCGCGAGTAATCCGCGTCAAGTCCGGCTGCGCCCTCGATGCGATGTTGGTCGACGACGACCGGGCGAGTGAGGCGGGGACAAAGCAGGGTGTCGCGACGCAGACAACACACAACAAACAATGACAAACGACACAAACACACGCACGAAGGCCAACGCGGTCTTCTTTGCGGCTATCATGGTTATATCCATGGTCGCTGTCGGTTTTGCTGCTGCACCCGCAGCCGCAGCAGCTGATTCCGTCGACGCAACTGACGTCGACTTTAACGATGGCGACACAACGGACATTGCTGTAACATCAGATGGAACGAGCGATGACGAAGCGAATGTAGTCATCGACGTAAATGGCAACGACCAGTACGACGACGGGACAGACATCCTGCTTGCACCAGAAGATGGGTCCCTCGATGAGACTGGCGACAACAATGTGATCAACTTCGCAAGTGTAGACGTGAGTTCCCAGTCTGTTGGGGACTACGAGGTCTACGCCGCTGCAGGTGACTCAACCAACGGTGGTGCGCCCGCACCGAGTGACGGCGACACGCTCGGAGCCAGTAATGACTTCGGTGAGGCATCGACTACTCTGACGGTGGAGGACAATGTCGACATCACCGTCACCGACGTCAGTCCTGATCCCGCGACCTCGGGAGAGGACGTTGAGTTCACCGTTTCGGCATCCAACTCCAGTGGCGCCGTCGAAGGAGAGACGATCACTGTGAACGACGCAGACGGCCTCAGCTTCGCGTCCACGTCCGTTACGACGGACAGTGACGGCGATGCCGTCTTCACCGCTGAAAGCGTTGAAAACCAGGCTGGCGACTACACTGTTGTCTTCGAGCATGACGGTGGCGACAACGATCAGGCCTCCGATACGCTCACGACTGAGGCCGAGGATGTCAGCAACTACGACGCTGACAGAATCTTCGCCTACACGCTTGATTCTGATGCCGACACTGCCGGTGATGATGCCAGCGACGCAATAGAGAACGAGCTCGTCTGGCAGGGTCAGACTGTCGCAGTAAACGACCTTGAGATTAACACCGACGTCATTCTCCGCGAGGACCAGGGTGACGACGGGACCCGTACTGTCGAAGAACTCTCGACCGACGACTCCGGTGTCGTCGAAATCGACACGGCTGATCTCGAGAGCGGCGACTACTTCCTCGATGGTGCTGGCGCCGGCATGGAGGCCGGCAACTCGTTCGAGATTGCATCCCAGAGCCTGAGTACGGACTTCGACGAGGACTCCGTTCAGTCCGACGAAGTCGCTGACCTCGAGTTCAACTCCAACCGTGGCACCTACACGCTCAACGTGAGCGCCGACGGTGACCTCGACGACGGCGAGCTCGAGCAGCTCTTCGCTGACGCCGGCTACACCGTGACTGACGTCGAAGCCGACAACGATCAGGTTCAGATCGAAAAGGTCAACGACGGTACCGTTGACGCGAACTTCTCGAACGTTGACGACCTCGACACGGGTGAATACGAGTTCACCTTCGAATCTGTCGACACGAACGCTGAAGACACCGCCTCGATCAACGTGACCGAAGCGGCCGACGGCGACCTCCAGCTTAACGAGAGCTCGACTAGCGTCGCGCAGGGCGACATTGCCGAGATTACGGTCAACCTCGACGAGACCGACGAAGGTACCGTCGTGATCGGCGTTGCTGACGAGGACAACTACCAGGCGAACATCAGCGTCGTTGACGACGACGAGGACGGCGAAGTCGTCGTGCAGTTCAACACGTTCACCGCTGGTAACAACAGCTCGGACGCCAACATCGTCTCCGCCGAAGGTGACGACGAGGCGACCCTCGAGAACAAGGAAGACGGTATCCAGAACCTCACCAACCAGCTTGACACGGGCGACTACGACATCTCCGTGAGCCCGGTCAACACTGACGGAGAGTCTGACGCTTCGGCCGCGCTCGACGAGGAGAGCGACATCGGGTCGCTGATCATCGAGGAGCGCTCCACCGACAGCATGCAGCTCTGGCGCACCACCGAGGATGTCGCCGGAGACGTCGTTGATGTGCAGGACGACGACGGTGACGAGGAGGCAGTCTCCGCCATCGCAGGCGGCGTCGAAGCCGGCGCTGTGACCCAGACTGACGTTGTCGCGCTGGGTGACTCCGACGACGTTCTCGTCCACCAGATCACTGCGAGCGGCCTCGAAGGCGCGCTCGCTAACGTGAGCGACGACAACGCAGACGCGCTCGTCGAGCTGGCTGACGCCGGCGCAGTGGACCTGACGTTCACCGAGCAGAACCCCGGTGCGAACCAGGATCCTGACGAGTACACGCTCGGCAGCGATTCCGGCGAGATCGGTGCTGACGACATTAACGTCGTCTACGACGAGGCCAACGACGACTACTACGTCCTCGCCAACGCCGGCGACATCGGCGGCGAAGACGGCGACGAGTACGAAGTCGAGTTCACGGTTCAGGACCCGCGCCTGACCGCCGCAGACGATGACGAGGACGACTCCGACACGCTCGAAGAGAACTACGAGTCGGTGAACTCCACGTTCGACTTCGAAGACGCCGAGATCGAGTTCGACTCGGACCCGGTCGAAGTCGAGAACGCTGAAGAGCAGAACATCACGGGCACGACGAACGTCGCGCCCGGTTCGGAAGTCGACGTCCGCGTCCGCAGTGACGAGGCGCAGGCGAACTTCATCAAGAACGCCGAGGACAACGTCGTCACGGCTGACGGCACGTTCTCGAGCACGTTCGACTTCAGCGAGGAGAGCGTCAACGACACGTTCACTGTCACGACGCGCAACTCCCCGCTCGCGAGCGACGAACAGGCCGAGGCTGACGGAACGGTCGTCGAAGCCGCCGAGGAGAACCCGGCTGCCTTCGAGGTCTCTGACCTCGAGCCCGCCGAGGCGACCGCCACGGCCGGCGACTCGGTGACCGTCTCCGCGACGATCGAGAACACCGGCGACTCCAACGCGACCCAGGACGTCGCGCTCACGCTTGACGGCGAGGAGCTCGACAGCCAGGAAGTCTCGCTGGAAGCCGGCGGTAGCACCACCGTCGAGTTCACGGCCGACACGTCCGGCCTCGACGCCGGTGACTACACCCACGGTATCGCGACGGACGACGACGAGCAGACCGGCACGCTGACGATCGAAGCCGACGACGGCGACGACGGCAGCGATGACGGCGACGACGGCTCCGACGACGGCGACGACGGCACCGACGACGGTGACGACGGCACCGACGACGGTGACGACGGCGACGACGGCACCGACGACAGCACGCCCGGCTTCGGCGCGCTCGTCGCGCTCGTCGCCCTCATCGCGGCTGCGCTCCTCGCTACCCGGCGTACCGAGTAACGCAGCAGCGATACCCCACGCTCGCTAACCATCGGCCCACGCGGGCCGACCCTTGCGGTATTTCTTTATCCGACTCGACTCCGCCAGCCCGGTAGCGGAAGCGCTTCCGACGGGTCCTGACGGCCGCTATCGACTCGGTCGGTCCCGAACGAGATCTCTGACCGGACCGATATCGGGCGCCTGACGGGCGTGTGCCGCTATGTACACGGGTTCCCGATTATGTCACACGCAAAGTATTTAGCAGGACCAACGTGTGTTTCGGACGTCGTAACCCTACCAAGCGTGGTACGTGACTGTCCGCGGCCGAGTCCGGTCGCGCCCTCGACGCGGTGCGGGTCTCCGGCGACCGGGCGCGAGCCGGGGGAGACCGCGACCACCGCGACACGGACACCACTCTCATGACAACCGACACACCCTATCGCGGGACGGCGCGCGCGGTCTTCCTCGCGGCGATCGCGGTCGTCTCCGCGGTCGCCGTCGGGTTCGCGGCCGCCCCCGCGGTAGCACAAGACGCATCGTACGACGACACGGACGACCTCATCGGCGAACTCCTCTGGCAGGGGGAGACCGTCGAGGTC
>NZ_JAWODL010000017.1:0-7720 GCF_046483325.1 Natronomonas sp.
GCTCGAACGGGTGGCGGGGAGCTTCAACGAGGCGATCGACGGCCTCCAGAGAATTATCGGCGACGTCGAGGTCTTTACCGACGAGGTCGTCACCGCCAGTGAGGCCTCGACGGAGCGGATCGACGGTGCCGTCGAGAACGGCGAGGGGATCAACGGGGCACAGGCCTTGACGAAGTTCAGGGTCCCTTTGACATTAATATCAATGGCCTCCCTATAGCCTTCTCCGGAAACAGCTGCCACGTGGCCGGCGCCAGCCAAATGGTATGCCGCATCTATAAGGTTCTTCTGGGGCCTGGGAGATCCGAACAAGCCCGGAGGAAATGGTTACGCTCTGACCGATGCGCCGTGACACCTTTTGCGAGTTGATCCGTGGCGCGCTCACGCGGCGTTCCGGTCGGACTGACACTCTTGCAGGTCTCTTGCATCCTGAACGCCGCCGCATGTCACCGTAGCACGAGATATGGACGAATCATCCCCATTCGATGCGATCCGCGGATTCGAGTTCGGCGGCACCTCCTACAAGATGGCCGACCTCACAGTCCTCGAAGAGGAGGGTCTCTGTGAACTCGACCGGCTCCCCGTCAGTATCCGCGTTCTCCTCGAGTCCGTTCTCCGCAACGTCGACGGGGAAACGATAACCGCCGAGGACGTTCGGAACGCCGCCTCGTGGGAACCCGAGGTACCGAACGTTGAACTCCCATTCACGCCTTCCCGAGTCGTCCTGCAAGACCTCACCGGTGTCCCTGCTGTGGTCGATCTCGCAGCGCTCCGATCGGCGGCCGATCGCGAGGGTAAAGATCCAACCATCGTCGAGCCGGAAGTCCCGTGCGACCTCGTGATCGACCACAGCGTGCAGGTCGACTACTTCGGCACCGAGGATGCCTACGAACGCAACGTCGAATTGGAGTACGAGCGAAACGGCGAGCGGTACCGGTCTCTCAAGTGGGCCCAACAGGCGTTCGACGACTTCCGCGTCGTCCCGCCGGGGACTGGTATCGTCCATCAGGTGAACCTCGAGTACCTCGGGCGTGTTGTCCACGCCCGCGAGCAGAATGGAGACGCGTGGCTCCTGCCGGACACGCTCGTGGGGACGGACAGCCACACGCCGATGATCGGCGGCATCGGCGTTGTCGGCTGGGGTGTCGGCGGCATCGAAGCTGAAGCCGCGATGCTCGGCCAGCCGATCACGATGAAACTCCCCGAGGTGGTCGGGGTCCGGCTCACCGGCGAACTTCCCGAGGGAGCAACCGCGACCGATCTCGTCCTTCACGTCACCGAACAGCTCCGGGAGGTCGGCGTCGTCGATCGGTTCGTGGAATTCTTCGGCCCCGGTGTGGCGAATCTCACCGTTCCGGACAGGGCGACCATCGCAAACATGGCGCCCGAGCAGGGCTCGACGATCAGTATGTTCCCCGCCGACGAGGCGACGCTCGACTACCTCGAACTCACGGGCCGCGAGGAGCAGCACATCGAACTCGTTCGCGAATATCTCGACGCCCAGGGGCTGTTCGGTGAACAGAATCCCGAGTATACCGAGACGGTCGAACTCGACCTCTCGACGATCACTCCTAGCCTCGCCGGACCGAAACGCCCCCAAGACCGCGTCCCGATGGGCGATATGAAGACGCACTTCCGGGGGCTGGTCCACGGCGAATTCGAGGACGAACTCGACGATATCGACGAAGATGCGCTCACGCGATGGATCAACGAGAGCAGCGCCCCCGACGAAGACCGACCCGACCCCGATCTTCCGGAGCCGGACATCGGTGATCTTGATCACCAAGTCGAAGTCGACGTGAACGGCGAGTCGACCGAGATCGGGCACGGCAGCGTCGTCGTCAGCGCCATCACCAGTTGTACGAACACGTCGAACCCGTCCGTGATGCTCGCGGCGGGGCTGCTCGCCCGAAACGCCGTCGAACGGGGGCTCGACGTTCCGGCGTACGTCAAAACGAGTCTTGCACCGGGTAGTCGAGTCGTCACCGAATACCTCGAAGCCTCCGGACTCCTCCCCTATCTGGAAGACCTCGGCTACAACGTCGTCGGCTACGGCTGTACGACTTGCATCGGAAACGCTGGGCCGCTTCCCGAGCCGATCGAACGCGCGATCGACGCCGAGGACCTCTGGACGACGAGCGTCCTCTCCGGCAACCGGAACTTCGAGGCACGCATCCACCCGAAGATCCGGGCGAACTACCTCGCCAGTCCGCCGCTCGTCGTCGCCTACGGTCTCGCCGGGCGCATGGATATCGATCTCGAACACGATCCGCTCGGCACCGACGATGACGGCAATCCGGTCTACCTCTCTGACATCTGGCCCGGCGCCGACGACATTCACGCGGCGGTGCACGACAGCGTCGATTCCTCGATGTTCGAAGAGAAGTACGCCGAAGTGTTCGAAGGTGACGAGCGCTGGGCGGCGCTCGACGCGCCGACCGGTGACGTCTACGAGTGGGACGACTCCTCGACGTACATCCGCGAACCGCCGTTCTTCAGGGAGTTCCCCTTGGAGAAGCCCGGCGTCGCAGATATCACTGACGCCCGCACGCTGATGCTGCTCGGCGATACGGTCACGACCGATCACATCAGTCCCGCCGGGCCGTTTACTCGCGAGCAGCCGGCCGGAGAGTGGCTCGTCGAACAGGGCGTCGAACCCCGCAAGTTCAACACGTACGGTGCCCGGCGTGGGAACCACGAGGTGATGATGCGCGGCACCTTCGCCAACGTTCGCATCGAGAACCAGATGCTCGACGACGTCGAAGGCGGCTACACGATCCACCATCCGACCGGCGACCAGACGACGGTCTTCGAAGCCAGCCGTCGCTATCGTGACAACGACACGCCGCTGGTCGTGTTTGCGGGTGAAGAGCTCGGAACCGGATCGAGTCGTGACTGGGCGGCAAAGGGAACGGATCTGCTGGGCGTCCGTGCGACGATCGCCGAGAGCTACGAGCGCATCTTCCGCGACAACCTCGTCGGGATGGGTGTCTTGCCGCTCCAGTTTGTCGACGGTGACTCGTGGGAGTCGCTCGGCCTCGACGGCTCGGAACGGGTCGCGATTCACGGACTCGACGACGGCCTAGACGTGAACGACGATCTCACCGTCGTCGCAGAACGCGCCGATGGCTCGACCGTCGAATTCTCGGTCACAGCACAGGTTGGAACGCCGGCAGCCGTTCGATACGTCGAAAATGGTGGAATCCTTCATCTGGTGCTCCGTCGGTTACTCTCCGAGAAGGAGGTTGAAGACTGAGGCGGCACAAAGACGACCACCCAATTAGACCACACCGTTATCCCTGCCCAGCGAGTAGTGAGCAAAATGGAATATACCATACAAACCTCGGTGTCGGGTGAGTTCGATGCAGTCGTCGACGCTACAATCGCTGCGCTCGAAGACGAAGGATTCGGCGTCCTCTGTGACATCGACGTCAAAGCGACGTTCGAAAAGAAGCTCGGCGACGAATTTCGACAGTATCGGATCCTCGGCGCGTGCGATCCCGCACTCGCACAGGAGGGACTAGCCGAGGAGATCGAACTCGGCGCACTCCTCCCCTGTAACCTCATCGTCTACGAAGCGGACGATGGCGATATCGTGGTGAGCGCCGTCGCCCCCGACCAACTCATGGGGATCCCCGACAACGACGCGCTCACTCCGATCGCGGCCGAGGTCACCGATCGATTCAAGCGTGTGCTCGCGGCCGTCAGGGATGATCTCGAGTCGGTCTCGGGGAGTTGATTCTCATGTCACCGTCAAACCAACTTGACACCACGACCATTCTCCTCTTGATCCTCGGGGCACTCATCGCACTTCCATTGCTCACGATGGGCATGGGCTTCGGCGGGATGATGGGCTACGGCGGGATGATGGGCCAGTACGGTAGTACGGGTGGCTGGTGGCCGTTCGTCGGGATGCTCATCCCGCTCGTCTTCCTCCTCGTGCTCATCGGCGGTGGCTACCTCGTCTTTCGGCGCGGAATCGACAGTCGGAGCGCTCGAGATCCGGCGATTGAGGAACTCCGCAAAGCGTACGCTCGTGGGGAACTCTCCGAGGAGGAATTTGATGACCGACGGCGCCGACTCCAGACTGAATACGAGAACTAATCATCAATACTATGCCCACACGACGACGCCTGATCGCAGTCGCCGGCGGAGCGATTGCGACCAGCCTGGCAGGGTGTGCGACTAACGGCGAGTCACCCGCTGGTGGAAACGGCGACGGCAATCGCGGCGACTCGACTGACAACGGCGATGGCGAAGAAGCCACCGGCGCTAGCGATGAACACGATCACGAGAGCGGTCACGAGCTCGGCCATCCGGAGACACGGATAGACGTGCGGATGGAGTCGGACGGCGACAGCAACCACTTCGTCCCACACGCAGTCCACATTGAGGAGGGAGGAACGGTCAGGTGGGTTCTGGAGAGCGGCGCTCACGACACGGTTAGCTACCACCCGGACAACGCTGACCTGCTCCCGTCAGCGACCGAGCGGCGGATGCCCGAAGAAGCCCGCCCGTGGCGGAGTGAGTTGTATCGGGGCGAGGGAGAGACGTTTGAACGGACGTTCGAAGAAGCGGGGATTTATGATTACACCTGTACCGTCGTCGAACACGGCCATGGGCCCGACCGTGGACAAGGCCCCTATGACCATCATCGAACACACGAAGCGACGGGCATGGTCGGCCGCGTGATCGTCGGCTGGCCGGAACTCGATCCCAACGCGCAGCCTGCGCTCCGATCCCCCGCGGATGGGCTGCCCGACGCCGCAAGACACGAATTTGAGGGGTTCAACGAACGAACCAGGGCGGCACTCGAGCACGACGACGACCACTGAACACATCGACCTCGAAAGAACCGGAGACGCCGCGAAATCGTGTATTCGTTCGGATTCCGCGCTAGCGGCTGTTTCGGCGGGTGTCCCCGCCGGTCCCCGCCGGTCCCCGCCGATCTCGACTGATTTCCCCGGTTCGTACGAGCAAGAACGCCCCACTCGATGGGCCGGCCGTCTTCTGGATCGTGGCGGTACAGCAGCGGCTCGAGAACAGTCCGCTACCGTGTCGACAAGACGCCATTTCTCCGTCTCACCGCGGCAGGGAGCCTCGCGCTCGCCGGTTGTACGGAGGCGAGTGGCCCCGCGGGGCAGGCACCGACCGAGACCGCTCCACCGACGTCGAGTGGGTGACGTTCAGCGGAGTCGGTCGAGCAGCATCCCCGGAGAGCGGCCGATCCCGATCAGCCGCCGTCTCGACCGTCTTCGACCCGAAGCGACCCGCCGCACTCCCCACAGCGGTACGACTCGGGCTCGTCGACAACCGTCGAGCGCCGATACCGTCCGAACGTGTGTCCACACCCCTCGCAGACGATCCACCACTTCGGATCGCTGAACCGATCGCAGGTCACCCGCGTGTCCAACTGCTCGGCGAGCGCCTCGAACGCCGCTCCGTGCGAGCCGTCACCCGCCGTGTCGAGCAGGTGGACGTGGATCAGTTCGTGCCGGATGATCTCGGCGACGCCCGACCAGCCGTGCGTCTCGAAGTACTCCCACGTGAGCGAGACCGTCTCGGGGACCCCATCTCGGTGTTTCACCGCGCCGGCGCGTCGCTTGGCGCGCTTGCTGATCTCCCACTCCAGTTCGGAGACGCGCACCGACCGGTCGTGGTCGTCGACGACGGCTCTCGCGTACAGTTTCGACGCGGCCAGAAACTCCGCGTCCGTGGCGTCGGGCGTGATACGGTAGTACTCGAGGTCGACGGACACGTTATGTGGGAGTGTCGAAGCCACAGGGCATGGATATTTCGGGTGACCAATGCTCCAGGGTGGTACCGAAAAAAAGTCACCTCGCCGTCCCCACTACGTCCAAACACACCGTTCAATTCGGTGGATTCGCGTTCCCCACGTCGTTCATCGTGCATTATCGCGCCGACGAACCGCCAAGGCTCGCCCGCGAGTTCGTCCTCCGATTCGTGGGTCTCGACCCGCAAATCCCTCCGGATTGACGTCGACCGAGTGAATCGCGTCGGGATGCGGTACGTCTCGAGGGGAGCGGTCTCGACGGGTGAATTATCACGCCCCCCGAACGACGTGCCCGTATTTGAGTACGGCGACGAATATCGCCCCGCCGCACGCGTTTCCGATCGTCGCTAAGACCAGAAAGGTGAGATAATCCAGCGGGGTGATTGAAGCGGACATGAACAATCCGAAGAGCACCTCCACGTTGCCCGCAATGGAGTGAGGGAGGTGGAGGATCCCGATCGTGGCGGTCACGATCCAGATGAGAACCACGCGACTGAGCGTCCCCTGTGCGGCCGTGATCAGCCAGGCCAACAGCCCCATCAACCACCCGGCGAAAATCCCGGCCACGAACAGCCAGCGAACTTCGTGCGTGACGAGTTTTTCAGCGATCGTTTCGAACGCCGCCGGTGAGACGACGCCGAGCCCCGGCATCAAGAGCACAGCGAGCAGGGTGAACACGAACCCGCCGACGATGTTTCCGAAATATACGAGCCCCCAGAGGCGAGCCAACTGGCTGAGCGATGCCTGCCGATCGAGGACCGGTATCACCGCGAGCGTCGTGTGTTCGGTGAACAGTTCCGAGCGGCCCAAAATAACGAACATAAAGCCGACTGAATACACGCTCGCCAGCAACAACTCGGTCGTGAGATCACCGAAACTCCCCTCCGAAAGCGTGAGCACGACGGCCATCAACAGCGGCCCGAATCCGATATCGAGACCCGCCGAAAATCCCGAGAGCATCAATCCGGACGTCTCGCGGTTGATCTCGTGGAGTCCGTCCTCGATCAACGAATCGAGAACGTCCCGCGTCGGCATCTGTTCCATGATCGATACCCCCTCAGATCCTTGAGTATCCACAACCAGTCACCCCTAGTGGGTCGTTGTTGGAAGGATATTGACCTTTTCATCGGGAGAGTCGGTCGGCGCTTGCTACGAGAGAGTCTGAGTTCGGTACGGCTGTTCGAGGCGAGGCCGAAATCGGTGCGAACAACCACTCCGGGATCTCGACACGCCTCGACCCGATGCGTTTATTCGCGAGCGCTCACCACCCAGTCGTAATGAACGCCAGCGAGATTCGGTCGCTGCTTTCGGATTCGCCGGAGTTCGAGACCGCGCTGGAGGCCCTCCTCGATATCGATCGCGAACGGAAGACGTGGACGTTCGACGACATTCCGCTCGATTCGGGCACCTTCGGCGAGTTGGTCGGCGAGGGCGTCGTCGAGAAGGTCGACGGCGAATACCGACTGGCCGATCCCGAGGCGGTGGAGCGGGCACTCGGCGGCGAGACGGTCGAAGCGGACGACTCGGGCGGCGTCGACGTTTCGATGCCCGAGCTAGATTGGACCGCCGCGGGACTGTTGGGGCTCGTGTTGGTGGTGGCGGTCGCGGTTCGAATCGCGAACTACCCGTCGGTGTTTCGCGATCGGGTGGTGTTCACCGGGAACGATCCCTATTATTATGTGTACGCCGTCGAGGAGGGGCTCCGAAACGGCTGGTCATTCTCTGAGCTTCCGGCAGGGCTAGCGAATGGGGAGCCGTTAACTATCGTCCAGCTGCTTTACGCCGCTGAATTTGCGGGCGGCCTGGACAGCCACACCGCAATTTTGGCATGGATGCCGGTGCTCGTCGGCGTCGCGACCGTGCTCGTGACGTATCTGTTCGCCTACGAAGTGGCCGAGGATCGCCGCGTCGCGCTCGCGAGCGCGTTCG
>NZ_JAWODL010000019.1:0-23361 GCF_046483325.1 Natronomonas sp.
GGTGCGTCGGCCCGTCCATCGCGGGCGAGAAACGGCCACCGTCGAAGCCGGGCGCGGAACGGCCGCGCTGCATGCCCTCGACCACGAAGACATCCTCGGTGAAGACCGTTTTCCACTGTGTCGCATTCTTCTGGCGCAGCGCGCCGTCGGTGTCGGGCGCGGCGTAGTAGATATGCACGTGTTCGTGCGTCCTGTCGTGGCGCACCGGTTCCAGCACGATGGCGAAGGCATGGTCACGCTGCACGCCCAGCAGCACGTTGGGATAAACCGCGATATACTCGCTCACAGCGCTCGGCGTCGTATCCGGCCTCCGAGAGCCCGTCGTCGAGCGCGAAGACGGTCTCGCCGAGCATCGCCATCGCCGCCTCTCCGCCGGTCTCCGAGACCGCGCGGATGGCTTCCTCGACCGGCGTCGTCAGGAGGTCGGCCTCCCGCGAGAACCGCCTCGACGCCGCCATGAACGTCTCGACGGTCGGCTCGGCGACGAGCGCCGAGAGCGCCCGCGTACCTGCCGCCGTCAGTTCGTCGGTGTCGCTCGTGAGGATCTCCGCCGTCGACAGTTCGCCGAAGTTGACGTACTCGATCGGTCGGCGGTCAGGGATCCCGTCCATCGCGCCGTGGGCCGGCGCGCCCGGTTCGAGTCGGATCGGGAACCCTCCGCGGGCCTGTGCGACGACGTCGCCGAGCCCGGTTCCGGCCTGCACCTCCGAACCGTGAGCGATCGTGACGAGTTCGTTCTCGGAGAGTTCGCGGCCGAAGACGGCGTTCGTCGCGAACGCGGTTCCGAGCGCGGCCGCGCCCGAGACGCCGAAGCCCGCCCCCAACGGGAGGTCGGTCTCGACGATCACGCGCGCGGTCGCGCCCAGCGCGTCGAGGACCCGATCGATGGCGTCGATCGTCGCGGGCTCACCGTTGAGTTCGAGGCCGTCCCCGGGTTCCAGTCGGACGACGACGCCCTCGTCGACGGCGACGCCGGCACCGCGGGAGCCGGCCTTCGTCGGATCGTCGTCCTGATGGGCGCTGAAAAATCCGGTTACGTGACCGGGGACGAACGCGCCCGCCGATTGTGCCATGGCGTGGCTTCCGAGATGAAGCGAGTTAAACGTGGCTAAGCGTGTCGGATTGCCCGACGCGGGCGATAGCGGAGAAGATAAACCGTTTTGACCTGGGTGGACGAAAGCCACTGTAGTGAACTCCTGTGGCTGATCACACAGAGGAACCGACTTCCGGCGGTGCGCTGCTCGTCCCCGTGGGGGAGTCGGTGACGCTGCGGAACACGGTTTCCTACGCGATGGAGACCGCCGCCGAGGCCGGGTTCGAGACGGTCCACTTCGTCGCGCCCGTCGCCTGGCACGATATCAGCGACGTCGAAACCGAGGTCAGAGAGGAAACCGAAGCGCTCTTGACCCGCGTGTCGGCGTGGGTCGACGAGGACGCGCCAGACGACTCGCCGGCGGCGAAAACGGCGATCATCGGCGAGGACAAGTACCTCTTCAGTCCCGACGACTACGCCGACGTCCTCGCCGTCTACGCCCGCTATCACGACATCGAGCGGATCGTCGTCGACCCGGAGTTCAGCCCGGGGGGCAACGTCCCGCTGTTGCGCCCGATGGAGGTCGCCCTCGCCGCACGCGGCTTCGAGGTGACGGAAGCGCCGATGCGACGTACAGTCCGCCGCCCCCGGTTGACGCGGGCGGGCGGCGTGCTACAGTTCGGGCTGCTGTTCGGCGTTTCGTTTCTCTTCTATCAGCTCCTCGGCGGCTTCGCCATCGTGACCGGCGACGGGTACGATCTCCTCTACGAACTCATCACGGGGACGCTCGCTGCTGGGATCGTCGCCGGCGCACTCTACACCGTGACCCTCTCGGAGCGAGTTCAGGTTCGGATACTCGCGGTACAGCTCGTCAGGCTGGTGCTGTTCGTCCCGTATCTGGTGTACGAGATCGTCAAGTCCAACCTCGTCATCACGTACCTCGTCCTCCACCCGAATCTCCCGATCGATCCCCGGATGACTCGGGTCCGATCGGCGGTATGGGGCGGCCCCGCGGTGACGACACTCGCGAACAGTATCACCCTCACTCCGGGGACGCTAACCGTCAGGACTCGAGGCCAGTATCTCTACGTCCACAGCCTCTTCGAGGGCGCACGCGACGGCATCGCCGGTGGTGCGCTCGAACGCGCCGTCCGCTTCGTGTTTTACGGTCGGCAAGGGGCGACGATCCCCAGCCCGAACGAACGTGGTGATTACGAGGAGCTTCAAGGCCCACGAGCCGTCACCGACGATCTCGAGGAGGGTGCGGAGTAATGTTGACTCCGGTCTTCCTCGGAGCGGCCGCGCTACTGGTCGTCCTCGCGCTCGTCGTTCTCTATCGAGCCGTCGTGGGTCCGACGATGCAAGATCGCGTCGTCGCAGTCAACGTTCTCGGGACGAAGACAGTCCTCATTCTCGCGCTTTTGGCGGTTGCTCTCGACAGCGAATCGTTTCTCGACATCGCACTCGTTTACGCGCTGTTGAACTTCCTCATGGCGGTCGCCATCTCAAAGTTCACCGTCAAACGTGGTGGGGTTATATGAACGATTTGAGGCTCGCAGCGATCTTCGCCCTACTCGCTGGTGGGCTCTTCTTTACGTTCGTCTCCACGGTCGGCGTGATACGGCTGCCTGACGTCTACGCTCGCGCCCACACCGCTTCGCAAACGGATACGCTCGGCGCGGGCCTCGTCGTGGCCGCCGTCGTCCTCACCTACGGTGTCGATTCGGAAGTCATCAAAGCGGTGTTGTTGCTCCTGTTCATCTTTATTACCAATCCGACGGCCGCGCACGCGATTGCGCGCGCCGCGTATGAAGAAGGTATCGAACCGTGGACGCAGGGGGACGAGCGACGATGAGCGTCGTCGGCTTCGCCCTCGCCGGCTTCGTCCTCGTCACCGCCGTCGCCACCGCGCTGTTGCGCGATACGCTGGCGGCGATCATCGTGTTCGCCGCCTACAGTCTCGGCATGGCGCTTTTGTACACGCTGTTGCTCGCGCCGGACGTCGCCCTCACCGAGGCCGCGATCGGTGCCGGCGTAACGACGATCCTACTGCTCGTGACGATCACGAAGACCACACGACCACGTGCCGAGCAGATCTTCGCGTCGGTTAACTGGCCCGCGGCCACCGTTTCGGCCGGACTGGCTGTCGTCCTCCTCTTCGTCGTCGGTGCGATCCCCGTTGAGAACTTCCTCGGCGGGACGACCCCCGTCACGGGCGCGGTCGGAACGCCCGGCGAGGCGGTCACCGGTCACTACCTCGCCTCGGCGTACGAACAGACCGGCGTGACGAACAGCGTGACCGCCGTCCTCGCCGCGTATCGTGGCTTCGATACCTTCGGCGAGGCCGTCGTGGTGTTCGCGGCCGGCGTCGCCGTCGTCGTCGTCCTCCGGAGGGGTGAGTTCCTGTGAGCGACGCCGACACCGAGGGCTCCGTTGACTCCGGAGCGGCTTCCGAAGCCACCGAGACGAGTGAGACGAGTGAGACGAGTGTGCCACCCGTCGATCCCGACCGTCCCTACACCGAAAGCGAAATCATCATGACCGCCGTCCGCGTCGTCACGCCGTTCGTTCTCACGTACGGGTTATTCATGATCTTTCACGGTGCCGACACGCCGGGCGGAGGGTTTCAGGGCGGTGCGCTCGTCGCCGTCGTCGTCTTCATGCTCGCCTTCGCCTTCGGTATCCGCCCCACCCGCGAGTGGGTCGGTAGTGGACTGATGACCGGGCTCGCCGCAGGTGGCGTCATCGTGTTCGCCTCCGTCGGGCTCGGGACGCTCGCACTCGGCGGCACCTTCCTCGAATACGGTCGGTACGCCCCGTTCGTTGGCCCCGATGCGACGAAGTGGGGCATGGAGGCGATCGAGATCGGCGGCGTCGCCGCCATCGTCGCCGGCGTGATCATGGGACTGTTCTTCCTCACCGCCGCCGGCTACGAACCCGACGGGGGTGACGAGACGTGAGCCTCCTCGCGCAACTCTCCTTCGAGTTCCTCTCGACGAGATACGCGTACGCGACGTTCGCACTGCTGCTCTCGATCGGCCTCTACATGATGATCGCCAGCCCGAACCTCGTCAAGAAGGTGATCGGACTGAACCTCTTTCAGAGCGCGATCTTCCTGTTTTTCATCGCCACGGCGTACGTCGAGGGTGGGACGGTGCCGGTCATCCCCACGGAGGGCGGCGCGGTCGGCGAGTACGCCAGCCCGCTGCCGCAGGTCATCGTGTTGACCGCCATCGTCGTCGGCGTCAGCCTCACCGCGGTGGCGCTGGCGCTGATCGTCAGACTCTACACGGAGTACGGAACCCTCAACGAGGAGACGATCCGGGAGGTCACGAATGAGTAGTTCCGAACTCGCCTTGCTGATCGCGGTGCCGATCTTCGCGGCGACGCTGCCGCTGCTGGCGGGACTGAAATTCGAGTCGGTCGGCTGGCTGATCGCCGCGCTCGCCGCCGCCGTCGAACTCGCACTCGCCGGGGTCGTCGTCCGACGGGTCGCCGTCGACGGCAGATACGTCCATAGCCTCGGCGGCTACCCGCGAACGTACGGCATCGAGTTGGTCGCCGACGGCTTTTCGGCGGTCGTCGTCTCGCTGATCGCGGTCGTCACGCTCGTCGTCCTCGCGTACGCCCGACGCGGTGCCCCCCGCGACAACTCCTTTTACAGCGCCTTCTTGCTGCTTTGTGGTGGGTTGATGGGCGTCGGCCTCACCGGTGACGTGTTCAACATGTTCGTCTTCCTCGAGATCGTCGGCCTGGCGACGTACGCGTTGGTCGCCGCTGACCGGTCGGGACGGGCCGCGCTCGCGGCGCTGAAGTACCTCATCGTCGGGACTGCGGGTGCCTCGTTGTATCTCGTCGGCGTCGGCTACGTCTTCGTCGCCACCGGGACGCTGAACATGGCGGAACTGGCGGTTGCGATCCCCGAAACGGTCGGTTACGCGGATCCGCTCATCGTCGCCTCCTTCTGTTTCGTCGCCGTCGGCCTGTCGGTGAAGGCGGCGCTCTTCCCGCTGCACACGTGGATCCCAGACGCCTACGCGGAGTCGCCGGATACGGTCACCGCCTACATTTCCGGGCTCGCCTCGACGCTCGGCGCGTACGCGCTGGCGCGGCTCATCTACGCGGTGTACACGCCCGCGTTCTTCGAGTCGGTTCCGCTCGCCGGCGACACGCTCGTCGCGTTCGCGACGGTCAGCATAGTCGCCGGATCCGTGCTCGCCGTGATCCAATCGGACATCAAGCGCATGCTGGCGTACTCCTCGGTCGCGCAGTTCGGCATGATCGTCGCGGCGTTCGGTCTCGCGACCGAGCAGGCGCTCTTGGGCGGGATCATCCACCTCCTCGGTCACGGGCTGATGAAGACCGCCCTCTTTCTCGGCGTCGGCGTCATCGCCTCGGCGTACGGGATCCGAACCGTCCGCCAGTACGCCAACCTGGGCTACCGCTCTCCGGTGACGGTCGCGGCGATCGCGGCGTTGCTTCTCGGCTTAGTCGGGATTCCGCCGTCGATCGGTTTCCTCGGCAAGTGGTACATCGCGTGGGGCGCGATCGAGGCGGGCGCGCCGATCGTCGCCGCCGTCATCCTCTTCAGCACGCTGTTGACGCTGCTGTACGTCGCGCGCCTGCTGGAGACGATGTACTTCCAGCCGGCCGACGGCATCGAGGGCGCGGTGGGGGCCGACGGTGGCGGCGTCCGATTGCTCTCCGACGGTGGGTCGGGCGACGACGGCGACGGTGAATCGGACCGTCCGGTTTCGGTCGGGATGGTGTTCGTCGTCGCCGCCCTCTCGATCACCGCGGTCGCGCTCGGGTTCGCCGCGCCGGTTTTCGAGTCATTTCTCGGCCCGTTCTTGGAGGCAGTACTGTGATGGACACCTTCCCCCTCTACGCCGTGTTGGTATCGCTCGTCGGCATGTTCGGCATCTTCGCCGCCCACCGGCGACCGAACGTTCGCGAGGCCGTCACGGTCGTCACCGCGCTCGCGAAGTTCGCAATTGTCGCCGCGATGTTACCGGGCGTCCTCGACGGCGAGACGTACGTCTTTTCGGCGGGCGAGTTCGTCGCCGGCATCGAGTTCGTCCTCCGGGCCGACCCGCTCGGAATGTTGTTCGCGTTCCTCGCGAGCCTGCTTTGGATCGTCACCTCGTTTTACAGTATCGGCTACATGCGCGGGCTGGACGAACACGGCCAGACCCGCTACTTTGCCTCCTTCGCCGCCTCGCTGTCGGCGACGATGGGGATCGCCTTCGCCGGCAACCTCGTGACGATCTTCCTGTTTTACGAACTGCTCTCGGTGGCGACCTACCCGCTCGTCGCCCACGACGAGACCGCCGAAGCGCGCTCTGCGGGCCGGAAGTATCTCGCCTACACCATGTTCGGCGGCGGCGTGCTCGTGCTGGCGGGGACGGTCCTCGTCTTCTGGCTCGTCGGCACGGTCACGTTCACGCCCGGCGGGATCGAGGGGTTGGCCGCGGTCGCGAACGCGGACGGGACGGTCGTCCAGATCGCGTATCTCCTCCTCGCGGTCGGCTTCGGCGTCAAGGCCGGGCTGATGCCGCTGCACCAGTGGCTGCCGACCGCGATGGTCGCGCCGACGCCCGTTTCGGGGCTGCTTCACGCCGTCGCGGTCGTCAAGTCGGGCGCGTTCGGCGTCGCCCGCGTGACGCTCGACGTGTTCGGCCCCGAGGTGGCCTACCAGCTCGGGATGGGCCTCGTCATCTCCGCCGTCGCCGCGTTCACCCTGCTCGCGGCGTCGTTCATCGCCCTCCGGAAGGACCACCTCAAACAGCGACTCGCCTACTCGACGGTCTCACAGCTGTCGTACATCGTGTTGGGGCTGGGCCTGTTCGGTCCCTACGGGCTGATCGGCGCGCTGCTCCACATCCCCGCCCACGCGTTCATGAAGCTCACGCTGTTTTTCTGTGCGGGCGCGATCCACGTCGAGACCCACACGGATCACATCTCACAGATGGCCGGGATCGGCAAGCGGATGCCGGTCGTGTTCGGCGCGTTCGCGCTCGCGGCCGCGGGAATGGCCGGCATTCCGCTGTTTGCGGGCTTCGTCTCGAAGTACTATCTGCTCATCGGCGGGATCGAGATGGGGGCGGCGTTCACGCCCGTGGGCTACTACCTCGCGGGCGCGCTGTTGGTCTCGGGCGTGCTCAACATCGCGTACTTTTGGCCGGTGGTTTACACGGCCTTCTTCGAAGCCGAGGGCGACCACGACGCCAAACCGCTCGTCGACTTCCGCTTCGGCGGCGAACGCCGGTCGATCCTCGCGGCGACGGACGGCGGCGAACGGATCGACGACGCCGAGGATCGCGGTTCGGAGGACGACTCCGAAGCCGACGACGTCGATATCGACCCCGCGGACCTCCAGCCCGATTTCTCGGACACCACGGAGCGCCGCGATTACAGCGAGCCGGCACCGCTCGTCGACGGCGAGTACGCGGTCGACCGAAAGCCGAGCGATCACGTGGTGCCCGAGGACGGTGAGGACGCTGCCCGCGACGATGGGCGCACGGACCACGGGACCCACGACGACCACGCTCACCACGAGGGCCCGCCCCCGGGCGGCTGGCGACGGCTGACCCCGAGCGAAGCGCTCCGCGGCGAGGAGACGACGTGGTTCATGCTCGCCCCGATCCTCGCGGCGGTGACCGGCGCGATCCTCGTCGGGGTCGTCCCGTACGAGGTCGTCTTCCTCGAACTCGTCGAGGTCATCGTCGAGGGCGTCCTCGCGGGCACGGAGGCGGCGCCGTGATCGAATCGATCCCGCCGTTCGCGTACGTACTCCTCGCGGCGTTCGCCGTCGCACTCTTGCCACGGCTGCCGGGACACCTACTGGCGGGGCTCGCGACCGCCGCGGTCGGCGTGCAGGCGCTCCTCGTCGAGAACGGGACCTACGTCGACACGCGGTTTCTCGGCTTCGACGTGGTCTTTCTGAACGTCGACGACCCCGCGAGGCTCGTCGCGGTCGCGGTCTCGATCCTCGCGACGGCGGCGGTCGTCTACGCCTACGAGACGGAGGCGGCGAGCATCCAGTCCGCCTTCGCGATGGGCTACGTCGCGAGCACCGTCGGCGTCGTGTTCGCGGGCGATTGGCTCTCGATGATCTTCTTTTGGGAGCTGATGGCGGTCGCGTCGACGCTTCTCGTGTGGCACCACGGGGGGAAGGCGGTCCGGGCCGGCTACCGCTACGCGCTGTATCACGGGATCGGCGGCACGATCCTGTTGGCGGCCGTCGTCGTCCACTTCGTCGAGGTCGGCTCGTTCCGCTACGCCGCGACGCTCGGAATCGCCGAGGTCGCGACCCCGCTGGCGGCCATCGGGATCGGGATCAACTGCGGGTTCATATTCCTGCACTCGTGGCTGCCCGACACGTACCCGCGGCCGCACGTCGCGGCGTCGGTGTTCCTCTCGGTCTTTACCACGAAGACCGCCGCCTACGTCATGTTCCGGGCGTTCCCGGAGGGCGGTATGTGGCTCGCGTACATGGGTGGCGCGATGGCAGTGTACGGGGCCTCCTTCGCGCTGTTGCAGTACGATCCGCGCCGCCTGCTCTCGTATCATATCCAGGCGCAGGTCGGCTACATGCTCGTCGGGATCGGGCTCGGCACCGAAATCGCCGTCGCGGGCGGGCTCGCACACCTCTTCAACAACGTCCTCTACAAGGCGCTTTTGTTCATGGCCGTCGGCGTCGTGATCTACCGGACCGGCGAGGAGAACATCAAGAAGCTGGGCGGCCTCTGGAACGTGATGCCGTTGACCTTCCTCGCGTACCTGCTCGGCGCGGCGTCGATTACGGCCGTCCCCGGCACCAACGGTTTCGTCTCGAAGGGAATGATCCTCGACGAGGCCCATGACGTCCACAACCTCGAGTTGGGAATCGAGGGGACGGCCGCTTACGGCGACGTCCTCTGGTGGCTGCTCATCCTCGGCGCGATCGGGACGTTCATGTCGTTCATCAAGCTCGGCTACTACGTCTTCTTCCACGGTCAGAACACCGTCGAACCCGCGGACGCCACGATCGGTCAGACCGTCGCGATGCTCGCCGTCGGCGGGTTCTGTCTGCTCTACGGGCTGGCACCGGGACTGCTGTTCGAGTTGCTTCCCTCCACGGAGCTGCTCGTCGCGGAGCTACACCCCTACAGCACCAGCCACCTCACCGAGAGCGTCGTCCTGCTCGTCGTCGGCTTCGCCGCGTTCTTCGGTCTGAAGGGGCCGATCACCCGGCTCGCGTGGCTGCCGGACGTCGACCGCGTGCTCTTCCCGGCGGCGTTTTACTCGAGTCGCGGGCTCGTCTGGGGCGTCACGGAGCTTTGGGCCGCGGTCGATCGGGTCGTCATGGCGACCGCGGGCGGCGCGATGGCGATCGGCTCAGACCCCGGCCGGTACGCCTACCGGACGGCCGAACGGTTGCCGGGCGTCGATATCGATACCCTGCCGGCCGATCAGGAGGCCGAAACGGTCCGCCTGAAAGCCTCGTCGGGAACGAGCATTTTCCTGCTCACGCTGGCGCTGCTCGTCGGGCTAGTCGTACTCCTGTTGGTGTGAGCTGAGCGCCCCGGATCCGTATCGCGTATTTAGTAAACGACGAGCGCGAGATACAGCTGCCCGATGCCGGCGACGATCATCACGACGCCCGCGAGTCGCTTGAGCCACCCGGAGTACGCCGTGAGCCGGCTCGCGTTCGTCACCAGTCCCATCCCGGTCGCGACCGTCGTGGCGACCATCAGGGCGGCGACGCTGCCGGCGTAGGTCGCGAGGACCAGTGTGGCCACCTCGGTCGGCAGCGATGCGGCGCGGGCCGTGACCGCGAGGAAAATGGGTGCGACGCAGCCCGCGCCCGCGAGCGCGTAGCCCGCGCCGAACACGCCGAACCCGAGTATGCTCGCGCGTCGCTTCGGCAACGGGATCGACAGCGATGGCGCGCGCCCGGTCACGACGAGCGCCCCGAAAATCACCAACAGCGCCCCCACGAGCGACTCGAAGAGCGTGATGTTCTCGAGCGTCGAGTGGCCGACGAACAGCGTCGCGCCCGTGAGCGCGCCGAACGTCGCGAGCACGCCGATCCCGGCGACGATTCCCCGGATACCGGCCCCGCCGAGCGACGCCTCGTTCGCGTCCGTCTGGTTCACATAGAATCCGACGTACCCCGGCAAGAGCGGGTACGCACAGGGTGAGAAGAACGTCGCGACGCCCGCGGTGAGCGCGAACGACAGGTTCGTCGCGAGCGCGACGTCACTCATCGTCGAGCGCGCGTTCGATCCCGGCGACGAACTCGTCGGTCGTCTTCGCCCCGCCCTCGGACCACTGGACCGTTCCCGAGGCGTCGATCGCGACGGCGTACGGGAACCCGGTCGCGTATCGCGCCCACAGTTCGGCGGTCGGATCGACGCCGACCGCCCAGTTCCCGTCGTGTTCGTTCCACCAGTCCACGACGTGCTGCTCGCTGACGCTCCCGCCGACGTCCTCGGTCGTCACCGAGACGAACCGAACCTCGTCGCCGAGGCGCTCGTGGGCCTCCACGAGCGCCGGCATCTGCTTTTCACACGGCGGACACCACGTCCCGAAGAAGTCGACGAACGTCGGCTCGCCCGTGGTCGGGAGCTCGATCGTCCCGGCCCGACTGCCCGGCGCGTCGATCGTCTCGATCTCGACGGGAGCTGGGTCGGAGCCGCCGCCGTCGGCCGCCTCCCCCGGTTCGTCGCCGACGGGGAGCCCGCGAACCGCGATCGCGCCAGCGACGCCCAGCGCGCCCACGCTCGCACCGCCAGCGAGCAGCTCCCGTCTGCGCATCTACCCGTTCACCACCGTCTCGAAGTCGTCGACGATCTCGGAGACCTCGACGCCCACGGCGTTCGGGTACGCGCGCTCGACGACGCCCTCGGCGTTGGCGAGCAGGATGAGGTTGTAATGCGGGAAGACGTACTCGAGCCCTTCGTACTCGTCGGTTTCGGACTTCTCGATCACCAGCCCGAACTCCTCCTCGTAGAGCTCTTGCCCCGCCTCGTACGTCTCCGGACGGAGGAAGTGCCAGTTGCCGGCGTCGAGGTCGACGCCCTGATCGCCCGCGTACGTCTCGAGGGCCTCGGCGGTGTCACGCTCGGGATCGAACGTCGCGGCGAGAAACGCGGCCCGATCGCCGACGCCGTTCTCGGCGGCGACAGACTGGGCGCGACGCAGCCGCTGGGTGAGCGCCGGACACATCCCGTCGGGACAGTTCGTGTAAATGAACGTCACGAGCTGGACGCGCTCGCCCTCGAAGTCGGCCGTCGAGACCGTCTCACCGGATATCGGATCCGGCAGGCTGATCTCCGGCATGTCGTCGCCGTGGCTGGGGTGGGCGGCCGCGCTCAGGTCGACTTCGGGTTCGTCGAGAACCGTCCGGCTCCCCAGGCCGGGGACGGCGTCGAGACATCCGGCGGTGAAAGCGACACCCGAGGCTGCGATCGATTCGAGATACCGGCGGCGTTCCATATCTCACCCTTACGAATCGACGTATATATGTCGACCGCTGCTGGTCGGCGAGGGCGCAAAACCTCTCGCCCCATCACTTCGAGAGCACCGGAACGTCGACGGGACTGTTCGCCCCGACGGTCGCTCGGAACGTCGCGGAGACGGCGAGCAACGCGAGGAAGTAGACGCCGGCGCCGAGGGCGACGAGCGTCACGACGGTGGCGACGTTGTGCGTCACGCCGAGGGCGTCGAAGGCGAGCAGGCCGGCGTACACGACCGCCGACATCGACAGCGCGGCGACGGCCTGTCTCGCGATCTCGCCGATCGGAACCGGGAACGCGAGCAGCGATCGGAGGGCGGCGAACGCCAGCACCAGCCCGACGCCGGCCGAGATCGCCGTCGCGATGGCTGCGCCCACGAACCCGATCGTCGAGATCAGCGCGACGTTCAACGCGACGTTCGTCCCGATGAAGACCGCGTTGATCCGAAAGGAGAGATCGGGGCGGTCGACGGCGTTCAGCGCGTTCATGAGTTGGGTCTGGTAGCCGTACAGCAGGCTCGCGGCGATCAACAGCACGAAGACGGTCACGCCCTGGGTGAACTCCGGGCCGTAGATCCGGAGGAGGCGCTCGCCCAAGAGCGCGCCGCCGAACAGCCCGGGGATGATGAAGAGCCCGCCGTAGGTCAACGAATCCGCGATGAACGCCTTTACGGCCTCGCGGTCACCCGTGGCGTCGGCCTTGCTCAACTCGGGAAACAGGGTCGAACTCACCGCGCTGCCGAAGATCGTGAGGAACTTCGCGATCGACCACGCGACCGAGTAGACGCCGACGAGCGCCGGGGAGACGAACACGCCCAACACGATGACGTCCACGTCGTTGAACGACCGGGACTGGAGGCCGCCCAGCCAGGCGTACTTCGCGAAGTCGACGAGGCTTCGAAAGTGCCGACGGCGGGGCCGCTCGAAGCCGACGGAGAGATACCACAGGCCGATGGCACCGATGAGGACGCCCCCCACAATGTAGCCGACGAGCATGCCTACGAGCTGGAAGCCGGCCACGACGAGCGCGATCTGGATCAGGCTGTAGCTGCCGATCTGGATCGGCTGGAGAATTCCGGCGATGTGGACCTTGCGTTCGCCCTCCAGCGCCGCGTTGGTGAAGTTGTAGAACAGCTTGACGAGGACGATGAGCGCGACGAAGCCCGCGACCGACTCGCCGACGTACGCGTCGACGTACCCGCCGAACAGCATGACGCCGACCGCGGTGGCGACGCCCAGCGAGCCGACGAGAACCGCGCTCGCGGTGAAGTACGCCGCCGGCTCCTCGGCCTCGCTGATCCGCTTCGTCATCGCCGTCGTGATCCCGACCCGGCCGGCGAGGACGAGCCACGAGACGAGCGCCATCACGAGCGCGTAGTAGCCGAGGATCTCCGCGCCGAGCACGCGGGCGAAGTAGATCGTCGCGAGAAAGCCCAGCGCGGAGCCGAAGAGCTTCGAGAGAAAGACGACAAGGGAGGTTTGGCCGAGGCGCATGGAGTTTATATAGTATCTGAACGTCCGGCTCGCGCTTCGTCTTTCGCGTACGTCGAGTCACGGGGAGGGGATTTATATATTTTATATGACCCGCTTCCGCGTATTATTCCGCTCACCTCTGCGCTGGAGTACGATTCAACCCTCGATTTGCAGTGACGGGTGTTTATATTCCACCACCGGATACACGACGATGTGCCCCCCAACGTCCTTCTCGTCGTCCTCGATAGCGTACGGGCAAAAAACGTGGGACTGCACGACCACGCCCGGCAAACGACGCCGTTTCTCTCCGAGTTTGCCGACGAGTCCACGGTGTACGAACAGGCTCGAAGCGCCGGTGCGCGCAGCATCACCGGCCACGCGAGCCTCTTTACGGGTCGGACGGTCGAGGAACACGGCTTGACGAGCGCGGATCACAAACTCCGCGAGGGCTCTACGATCTTCGACGACCTGCAACGAGAGGGATACAGTACGGCTGTCTTCTCGGAGAACGTCTGGATCACGGACGTCGACATCGGGCTTCGAAACGGATTCGACACCGTCGTCGGGCCACAGAACGTCCCGTTCCCCGAGGCGTTCGATGCTCGCCGGTTCGTCGCCGAACACGGTCGTGGAAACTACGCCGAATTCGCTCGGGCCTGTCTGGAAAACGAGAAACCGGCTCGCTCGATCGCCAACGGCGTCGTCACGAAGGTCACGTCCGATTATCCGTGGCTGTACCCGTTCGATACGTCGCCGCCGGGCGACGTCTATCTCGACCGGTTCCTCCAGTGGCAGGACGCCCAGCGTGGACCGTGGGCAGCGTGCGTCAACCTGATGGACGCCCACAGCCCGTACGAGCCGAAAGCCGAGCACAATCGGTGGGGCGACGACCAGCTCCGTTCGATCCAAGCGCGCGCGCCGAACAGCTGGGAACTGCTCTCGGACCCCTCCGGGTGGTGGAAACTGATGGCCACCGAATCGCTGTACGACGGGACGATCCATCAACTCGACTCGCTGCTCGAACGAATAGTTTCGACGCTCAAACGCCGCGGAGAGTACGACGATACCCTCCTCGTCGTGACGAGCGACCACGGGGAAGGATTCGGCGAGCCCAGTCGCGTCCGGCCGGGCATTCGAGTCGCCGGACACAACACCGCGCTCCACGAGTCGGTGCTTCACGTGCCGCTGATCGTTCGATTCCCGGGCCAGACCGAGGGCGAGCGCGTGTCCTCTCTCGCCATGTTGACGAACTTCCCCGCCGCCGTTCGGGACGCGCTGGACGGAGACGCGACCGCGGCGTCGTTCACGACCGAAACGGCGTTCGCAACCTCGTACGGCATCTTGGTCGACGACCAGCTTCGCTCCCGCGCGGAGCGCTATCGGGATCCGGACTCGCTCGAGGGGTTCAACGATCGCCTTCGGGCCGTCTACGATCAGGACGACGACGGTGTTCGAAAACATATCTCCGTCGGCGATAAGCGCGCCCTCTCCATTCGAGTGCTGGACGCACAAACCGCCTACGTCGAATCGGAGATCGACCCGAAGACGGTCGACGATCGATTCGAAGCGTTGGACGACAGCGGACTCGTCGAGGAAGCCGCCGGCATCGACGCGGTTGACGACGAAATCCAACAGCGCCTCGAAGACCTCGGCTATATGTGACGAGTTGTCGGCTACCTGAATCAAGGGAGAGTTCAGCCGTTCACGGCGGGCGTGAATCCGACAACTGCGGAACAACCGCCGACGCCGCTCAGTCTGGGGTATCCAAGTTGTCGGCCGCGTGGACAAGCATCCCGCGCCACGTTAGACCGTACTTGTTCTTCACGTCTTTCAATCGCTCGTACTGCTCCTCGTCCGGCACTTCGATGTGGATGTTCGTCATAAGTGAGTCTATGAATAACCATAGATTTATGTTTTGCCATCCTGTAAGAGTATCCGATGAAGCGGACCAACACGTTCGACGTGGTTCCTCAGTCCGACGCGGACGAGGAGTTGCTTCGATGTCTGTTGGATGCTTCTGCTGCTCTCTGGAACGAAATCAACTACGAGCGCTGCGAACACTACGCCGACCTAGACGGAGACGTGTGGGACATCAGCGAATATCGTGGGCGCTACGGCGGCACGCTCGGTGCTTCGACCGTTCAGCAAATCGAACGGAAGAACCGCGAAGCTTGGCGGTCGTTCTTCGCGCTCAAGAAGAAGGGCGAAGCCAACGGCAAGCCCGGATACTGGGGCAACGTCAAGGACGGACGCGAACTCCGAACGTACATCCGCAACACGTCGTACTCCGTCGAGTGGGGCGAATACTCTCGACTCGAAATTCTCGTCGGCCAAGATCTCAAAGACGAGTACGGGCTTGGATACCGCGAACGTCTCCGGCTCGAAGTTCGGGGCGAACCTAACTGGAAAGAGTACGACAAGCAGGGTCGGTTAGAGTTGTTCTGGGACGAGCACGCACAGACATTCAGGGCCTTTCAGCCAGTCACAATCAGCGAAGACACTTCTCGACTGGCATCTCCACTGGCGGACGAAACCGCCGCTCTGGATATTGGTGCGAACAACCTCGTCGCCTGTACGACCACGACCGGCACGCAACTGCTGTACGAAGGGCGCGACCTGTTCGAGCGGTTCCGCGAGACGACGCGAGAAATCGCCCGGTTGCAGTCACTCTTGGACGATGGACGGTACAGCAGTCACCGAATACGTTCGCTGTACCGACGCCGGACGAGACGACGCGACCACGCCCAGGACACGCTCGCCCGCGACCTCATCGAACGGTTGCATGCCGAAGGCGTCTCCACGGTGTATGTCGGGTCGCTAACGGACGTACTCGACACACATTGGTCGGTTCGGGCCAATGAAAAAACGCACAACTTCTGGGCGTTCCATGCGCTCATCAAGCGACTCGCCTGTACGGCCGAGGAGTACGGTATCTCGGTAGAAGTCCGCTCGGAAGCGTGGACAAGCCAAGAGTGCCCGCAATGCGGTTCAACCGACCGGACGACGCGCCACCGCGATACGCTGACGTGTCCGTGCGGCTTCGAGGGGCACGCGGATCTCACGGCGTCAGAGACGTTCCTAAGGCGGCAGACGACGGTAACACGGCCGATGGCACGGCCTGTATGCCTCAAGTGGGACGACCACGACTGGTTGGAGTCACCACGCTCTCACCGTCCCAACGAGGAGCATACGAACCCGCAAGTTGCCTCCGTGGGCCGGTAAGCGATACCCCAGCGCGAGGAACCCCCGGCGTTCACGCCGGGGAGGATGTCACATGTACCCGAGGTCTTCGAGCTGTTCTTTGACGTCGCCCGACGACCCGCGATTCTCGGATTCCACGCGCCACGGCTCCGGTTGGTGCCCGCGTTCCAGTTCGGCCTCGACCGCGGCGCGAACGTCGAGCACGCTGTCGATTGCTTCGACCACATCGGTCGTCCCCGCGACCATCGCCTCGTCGGTGTGCAGTCCGTCCTGGAGACCGTGATCGCTGACGAGGACGAGTTCGTGCTCGCCGTCGAGGTCGTCTTTGAGTTCGCCGATGAACTCGTTCAGTTCGTCGTAGGCTCGCTCCTGAATCGCCGGGTAGTCGTATGCGACGTGGCCGACGAGGTCGAGTCCGCTCGTGTAACCGAAGACGAGTTCGTACTCTCGGCTTCGGAGGGCTCGTCTGGTTCGGGCGATCCGGACCATCGACATCTCCAGACACCGCTCGTAGAACGCTCTCGGGTCCGAACTCTTGTGTCCGCCGACCGCCTCGAGATCGCGTTCGAAGAGTTCGCCCATGCGCTGACGAATCCGGTGTTCCCTGTCGGTCTCGTCGGGATCGACGACGTAGTTCGGGATCCCGATCGCCTTCGCCTCTCGGTCGTCAAAAACCGTCGTGAGACCGTTTTCGGGGTAGTACGTCGCGGGCGTCCGGAAGGCGTCGGCGTCGGTCCGATTCAACAGCCACGCGCCGATCTGCGTCTGGAGGTCGTCCGGCAGCACGTAGTCGGCCACGCGGCTGCCGAAATCGAGGAGCGGATTCCCCCACGCGACGCCGTCGTCGCCGAGTTGCAGGCCGTGTTCACTGGGTTTCAGCCCCGTGATTATCGTCGGCCACAGTTCGTGGGTGCTCGGTTCGCCGCTGGAGCTGACGAGCGTCTCGATCGTCCGGTGGTGATCGAGGGTGAGGTTGGGGTGTCGCTCGGCGTCGACGAGGTCGGGGTCGAGCGCGTCGATGCCGAGAACGACGAGGGTCATACGTAATTCTACTTGTGGTGTCTAATATGAGTTATCGTCGCGCGCTATCGGTTCGTCGCGTTGGGAGACGCTCCGTGGACGTCCCTATCGCGAGGCGGGCGACATTCGAAATGAACGGCAGGTGTAAAAACGCCGCCTTCGAACGCCGGTATACGTGCCGAACACGAGCATTCGACTCGCCGTACGACGGCTCTCAAACACCTGTGCGCCACTTCGAACAGTCATCTCTCGGGGCTGGAACACGTACGAGGCGGCCAGATTTCTGTACGCATCTCGTCGGAACGTCGACGAGCGATCCGACTCAGCACCCATCTCGCCGTTCGACGTCTACGACATGGGTCTCGGCGATCCGGTGTACATCATGGACGACGAGTTCGACTTTTTGACCGATACCGGTCGCGTTCTCGGCGGCCATTGGGATCGAAACGTCTCCCTGTTCGAAGAGACGCCCCGATTCGAATCCTTTCGGACGCACTTCCAGGAGGGTGTCGCCTGGCGCGAAACCAGCTTCTTCCAGGACTCCGCGCGCGATATCCGGCAGAACGATAGTGACCGATATGCAACCATCTCCGAACTCGAAGCAGCCTGCGATCGGTACGATCGGATCTACGACGAGATCGCGGAACACGGGTATCGGACACAACGTGAACTTCTCGGCGCTGATTCTGCCCGCGGCCTCGGGAACGGCGGTCGGGGGCTCTTCGCCCTCGACGAAAAGGCGGTCGTTCGTCACGAAATCGCGGTGAACATCGCTCGCGACGGGACGCATGTTCTCAACGACGGTCGCCACCGACTCGCCATCGCTTTGCTCTTGGATCTCGATAGCGTCCCAGCCAGAGTCGTCGTCCGCCACGCCGAGTGGCAGGAGTTACGGAACCACCTGTATCGATCGGCCATCGATTCAGAGTCGGGAACGTGGGATCGAGACGCTGCGGAGGGGATCATCGCAGAGCACCCGACGACGGTCAAACACGGCCTTGAGCATCCGGATTTGAAGGCGCTGCTTCCGACCGAGTAATCGCCGCGAGAATGGTGGTATATCGGTCGATCGCAGCCGCGCGACTGTATTCGATCTCGACCTCAGATCGGCCCCTGCCGCTGATCTCAGTGAGCTCTTCCGACGCGAGAACGGACTCGATCCGGGATGCCATCGTGTCCACGTCTGTCTCCGTCAACAGATACCCGGTTTTCCCCTCACGCACGATGTCCGGCACTCCCGAAACCGGTGTGGCATAGACGGGCGTTCCGCAGGCCATCGACTCCATGATGACGGTCGGGAGTCCCTCTGTTGGCTCCGAAAAGAGCACGAGTAGCCGGAGGTCGTTCAGCTGTTTCGGGACTTCGTCGTGATCGACCCAGCCGGTAATTTCGACCATTCCCGCTTCGATCTCCTCGGCTAACTCCCGTTCGAGCCAGGATCTGAGATCTCCATCGCCGATGAAGCGAAACGTCACGTCGTCGGGGAGTTCTTTCGCCACCGATGCAAGCGTTCGTATCCCCTTCTCCTCGTCTAACCGGCCGAGGAATCCGACGACCTTCTCACGCTCCTCGAACGGCGTTTCGACGTCGAATGTCTCCGTATCGACGTATCGCGCGCCGTTCGGGTACAGTTTGTGTTGATATCCGTCCAGCCCCAACTCCTCGGCCATCGACGGCGTGTAGGTCACGATGGCGTCAGAAAGTCGGTATCCAGCATGCTCTAGTACCCACACCGCACCGGCAAGCGCTCGGGCGATCGGCGCTGGTACCTTCTGCTCCCACTGAAGCCGAAGCGTCAGCGGGACGTCGCCCCGCGGTTCGAGCACGACGGTTCGTCCGAGCAGTCGCGAGAACGCGATCGGCAACAGATACGATGTCGCGCCGAAAAAGAGGACTATCTCCTCGTCGCGGCGGGCGATCGTTCGGCACATCCGTAGCTGGTTCAGCACGAATCGAACCGCCGCAACTAGAATGGAGTCGCCGACGCCCTCCCGAGATATTTCGAGCACCTCGAAGTCGTCGCGGATCGACGATTCCTCGGAGAGGTTCGTCGTCACCAAGGCGACCGACGTGATCGCACCGATGATGTCCAACAGCGCCGCGACGTGGCTCTCGCTGGCCGGTGCGAGGGGATGGGTCACCACGAGGACGTCGTCGATCTCGGCTTCGACCATCGATCTGTCCGTCCTTCAGCCGTACTGAATAAATATCGTCTGATCTGTGGAAGTGCTATCATTAAACAGCGAGAGAATCCCGGCGTTTACGCCGGGCGTGAATCGCGTCACTCGACTACGGGATCCACCGCTCGATGACAGACTGGATATTCAACGCTAATCTACACCATTAAGTTTGTTTGTCTACATAGGCTATGTATGGCGATTAAGACCACACGAACCTACATTGGTTCCATCCAGAACCATCAACAGGTGTGCGATGGTCTTGATTCGCTTGGAGACTCCGCCTCGAAGATCTGGAACGTTGCACGATGGACAGCCGACCGTATCTGGGATGCAACCGGCGAGATCCCGAACGGTGGTGTGCTAAAATCGTATATGAAGAACCAACCCTGTTGGAAAGACTTGAACGCACAATCCAGTCAGAAAGTCATCGAAGAACTTTCTGACGCTTTCCAGTCGTGGTTCGACTTGCGACACACGTTTGACGAGGCGAATCCGCCCGGCTACCGCAAACACGGCGACACTCGACCACGTTCCACGGTGACATTCAAAGAAGACGGGTTCAAACACGACCCTCAGAATAACCGCGTCCGGCTCTCAAAAGGCTCGAATCTGAAAGAACACTTCTCGGACTTCATCCTCTGCGAGTACCAGACCCGGCCAGACGTTGACCTCTCGGAAGTCAACACGGTCCAGAACGTTCGTGCCGTCTGGAACGGTGACGAATGGGAACTCCACTTCGTTTGTAAAGTTGAACTCGAATCCACCGACACAGCAGGCGACGGCATCGCAGGAATCGACCTTGGCATCAAAAATATCGCAACGGTCGCATTCCCCGACGAATACGTGCTGTACCCCGGTAACTCGCTCAAAGAAGACGAACACTACTTCACACGTGCAGAGTATGACACCGATGGGGAGAACGGCCCGTCAGAGCAGTCGAGGTGGGCACGCAGGAAACTCGCAGATCGTGAAACGCACTTCTACCACACGCTGACGGACACCATCATCACCGAGTCTGTCGAACGCGGTGTTGGGACGCTCGCAGTAAGTTGGCCCGAAGACGTGCGAGAATCTGACTGGGGCAAGACCGGCAACAAGAAGCTGCACTCGTGGGCGTTCGACCGTATCTACCAGTACCTCGAATACAAAGGCGAGATGCGCGGTGTTGAGGTACTGAAAGAGAACGAGTGGGACACCAGTAAGACGTGTTCGGCGTGTGGTGACGACACGAAGTCGAATCGTGTCGAACGCGGCCTGTACGTCTGCTCATCGTGTAAATTGGTCGGAAACGCAGATTGTAACGGGGCGGAGAACATGCGGCAGAAGATAACTCCGAGTCCTCATGGTGAGGATAGGAGTAACGGCTGTGTGGCACAGCCATCGACATACTTGTTCGACCGCGAGAGCGGGACGTTTCACACGAGAGAACAAGCCGTGTCGTAGACCAGTAAATATCCCCCCTTCGGGACGGGAAGCCTCGTCGTTTACGCCGAGGAGGATGTCACTTGGTGTTCCAGCGTACATTCTAAAAGACCTGTAGATCTGTGTCTCGACGGGGTATTGCACGGTATACGTCCGAACACTTATCCAGTTTGTAGCGCAATCTACTGGTAATGGCTAGTTCGACGAGAGACGGCAACGCTCACCAGGATGAGATTCGCTTGTGGCGCGAGGACGACGGGTGGATCGCCAAGGATAGTGAGACTGGCGTCACGACACAGGGACAGTCGCGGGAAGCCGCGTTAGAAAATCTCGACGAAGCAGTCGCACTCTACAACGGCGAAGTCGGTAGGAAACCAACTGACGAGGAACTCCGCGAACTGGGTATCGATCCGGCCGACAACACGACGGGTGAAGAAACCTCGAATATCGCCTACTAGTATCGTCTGGTAGTGTTCCGGACGTACATGTCATATATTGTGAATTATTTGTAAATAGCCTGGTCTGCGAGCCCAACCAATTACTCACAGCCAGTTTCGGCTCACATATTCAAGCGTTACGTCGGATTGGTCGATGTACTCGGATACCTCGTGTACGATGTCTCCCACCTCTCGGGCCGAAAGGGCCTGGTTCTTCTGAAAGAGTATCCCTGCGGTATCTTCGACATCCATACGGGTGAAAAAGTCGTCGTCTTGTGTGGGAATGAGGCGGTTCGTCTCGCGTCCGTACGCAGCGATCGATTCGTCGTCAGCACCGAGGTCGAGTTCTTCGACATCGCCAATCCATTCGACATTATGATCGAGCTTTCGCAGATAGTTGATCGTCGCCTGCTCGACGTTTTCGTCAGCGAGGATATGATACCCCATCAGTCACGCACGTGTTCGGGATCGGTTGTCAGATGATCGTGTCCTTCGATCGCGGACTGTCGCTGGCGTTCGATAGTACGCATCTCCTCGGGATGGTCATGGTAGTAGGTGAGTGCCCGGTAGACATCAGCCACATCCAGATCATGGCGATCAGCGACCGTTCTTGGATCGAGTTCCCGCTCTTCGACCTGTTCTTTGACGAACTGAACCGTAATTCGTCGGCCTTCGAGATGCGGCTCGTCGTGGAGTTCCCGCACGATACGTCGCGTGACCTGACTCATACCGCAGACTACGTCGCCATCTTACTTGAACGTCTGGGCTGAGCCCCCCGGTATTCATATCTGTCCGAACGTGATCTCGTACAGGTAGCCGAGCCCGACCGCGAACGTGAACGCGACCAGCATCGCCGCTTCGCCGAGCGGGGTGAGCGTGTGAGATCGAACGCTCTCTGTCACCCGTTTCGGCACGCCGTTTATGAACACCCGCCGCAGATACGCCGATTCCTCGCTCGCGGCCGCCTCGGGTGCCTGCCGCTCCATCCGGCGCTTCGAAACGCCTTGCTGGAACGCACGCGTGAGGAGATGCGTCAGTTCGATCCGCTCTTCGAACACCTTGTGCTCGACAATCGCATCGGGGTTGTACACCACGCCCCGTCCGTACTCGGCCTGCAGCCGAGCGCCGATCTCGGCTCCCTCGGAGTGGCTGTACGACTCCGCGTCGGGGCCGAAGCTCGGATCGTAGCCGCCCAGTTCGAGAAATACCTCGCGTCGAAAGGAGATGTTCGACTCGAAGGTGTTCCGAACCTCCTCGCCCGCCTCGGCGAAGCCGGGATAGGTGACGCCGACGAGCCAGTCGAACTCCTCGGGGAGATACCACGGCCGTCCGGCGAGCCACCGGCCCGTCATTCGTCCGCCGACGGCGAGGGCGTCTCGCTCCTCGTACGTCTCGACGAGCTCCTCGACCCAGCGCGGATCGGCGACCGCGTCGTCATCGATGAACGCCACCACGTCGCCGCTCGCGAGTTCGGCCCCACGCGTCCGACTGGCCGAGACGCCGCGATTCTCGTCGTTGCAGTGGACGACGACGTGCTCCCTCTCTCCTAACTCTTCGCGTGCACGCACGTAGACGGACGCCGTCCCGTCGACGACGATCACGACCTCGACGTCCCCGTGGGTCTGCGCCAGCACGCTCTCGACGCACTCGACGAACTCGTCGTACATCGCTTCGGCGTACGTACAGACGACAACGGAGACCTTCACTGCCCGACCGTTGCCGCACTCGTCGAATAAGGGTTTTCATGCAGTCAACGTTGATTGGAAGTTGCAAGGCTAAACCCCCTCTTCAGGGCAGGGAAGATGTCAAATACTTGTGCGACCAAATTGGACTATATGAATCGGCGGCGGTACCTCATGACAGCCGGAAGCTCCATCCTTGCCTTTGCTGGATGCGTTGATGTCGATTCGAGTCGAGAGAGAATAGAGTCACAGTCTGTCGAAACACCGACTGAGACCCCGACGGAAACACCAACACCGACTGAGACCCCGACGCCCATTCACGAGGACTACGAAACGACTGAAATACGGGTCTTCTCCTCCAATGGTTGGGAACTTGGATCAGTGACGGCGGCGATCGCGGATACCACTGACC
>NZ_JAWODL010000029.1:0-15112 GCF_046483325.1 Natronomonas sp.
CCGCACTCCGTGCACACCGTCTCGCCGTGCTCGGAATCGGCGACGAGCGTGCCGCTGCACTCCGGACAGCTGTTCGTCTCTTCTCTCTCGGTTTCGGATTCTGTCTCCGTCTCGGTCGTTCGTGTTCGTGTATGTTCGCTCATGCTACGTGGCGGGGGCTACCAGGTGGGGAATCTTCTCGAAAAGACCCGGTCTGATGTTAGTACATAGAGAACGGACGAAAGGTATTTAAACACTTTGATGTTTTCGGCGAGTCGGTGCCGATTTATGCCCGTACGGTGTGGAGCCGATATGGACCGCACCGCCTTCGCCGCCCGAATCGACCACACCGTCCTCGGGCCCGAGACGACGTTCGTGCGGCCGTCGATACCGCCACCCGGGACGGCATGAACGTGTGTCTCCCGCCGTGTTACGTCACCGAGGCTCACGAACACGCCCCTGGCGTCACGCTCGCCGCCGTTTGTGGGTTTCCGCACGGGCAGATGGCTCCCGAGGCCAAAGAGTTCGAGGCCGAACGCGCTTGGAAGGACGGTGCCGACGAGATCGACGTCGTACTCAACGTGGGTCGGCTTCGGGGGGGTGACAACGGGGCGATCGCCGACGAACTCAACCGAGTCGTCGCCGCCGTCCCGGTTCCGGTGAAGGTCATCGTCGAGGCTCCGCTACTCTCGGTTGGGGAGTTCCGGACCGCCTGTGAGCTAGCCGCGGATACCGGCGCGGCGTACGTGGAAACCTCGACCGGGTTTTCGGTGGGCGGAGCGACCGTCGAGGACGTCGAGATCATGTCGGAGTATCTCCCGGTAAAAGCCAGCGGTGGCGTCGGGGACTTCGAGACGGCACTCGCCATGCTCGAAGCCGGCGCGGATCGCATCGGCGCATCGGCGGGCGCGGCGATCGTCGAGGGGTTCGACCCGGCCGCGATCGAGCGCTCGTCGTTCGATCCCGCTGCCGCACGGCCGGCCGAGTAGCCCGAAACGTCGCCCTTTTGACCGGCGGCGCGCAAGGGTGGGACAACCGATGGCCACCTACCACATCGAGACCTACGGTTGCACGTCGAACCGGGGTGAGAGCCGCCGGATCGAGCGTTCGCTCCGCGATGCGGGTCACTACCGTGTCGACGGGGCCGACGAGGCGGACGTGGCCATCCTCAACACCTGCACGGTCGTCGAAAAGACCGAGCGGAACATGCTACGGCGCGCCGAGGAGTTGGCCGACGAGACGTCTGATCTGATCGTCACCGGCTGTATGGCGCTCGCACAGGGCGAGGAGTTCGCCGACCTCGACGTACAGGTCCTCCACTGGGACGACGTGCCGACCGCCGTCACCAACGGCGAGTGTCCGACGACGACCCCCGACGCCGAACCGATCCTCGACGGCGTCGTCGGTATCCTCCCCATCGCCCGCGGCTGTATGAGCAACTGCTCGTACTGCATCACGAAGTTCGCGACCGGCCGCGTCGACTCCCCGCCCGTCGAGGAAAACGTCGCGAAAGCGCGCGCGCTCGTCCACGCCGGAGCGAGGGAGATCCGGGTCACCGGGCAGGACACCGGCGTCTACGGCTGGGACAAGGGCGAGCGAAAGCTCCCCGAACTGCTCGATCGAATCTGCGATATCGACGGCGACTTTCGGGTTCGGCTCGGGATGGCGAACCCGGGTGGTATCCACGGTATCCACGAGGAACTCGTCGAGGTCTTCGCCGAGAATGAAAAGCTCTACGACTTCATCCACGCGCCCGTCCAGTCGGGCTCCGACGAGGTGCTCGAAGCGATGCGTCGCCAGCACCGCGTCGACAAGTTCCGAGAGATCGTCGAGACGTTCGACGATCGGCTCGACCACTGGACGCTCTCGACGGATTTCATCGTCGGGTTCCCGACGGAGACGCCGGCGGATCACGAGCGCTCCATGGATCTCCTCTCGGCGGTTCGCCCGGAAAAAATCAACGTGACGCGCTTTTCGAAGCGGCCGGGGACCGAGGCCGCGGAGATGAAGGGGCTCGGCGGGACGATCAAAAAGGAGCGCTCGAGGGCGATGTCCGAGCTGAAACGCGGGATCTGCACCGAGGTCCACGCCTCGATGGTCGGCGAGACCCACACCGTCCTCGCGGTCGAACCGGGGACGGGCGATTCGGTGAAGTGTCGGGACGAGGCCTACCGACAGGTGATCGTCACGAACGCGTCCGAACGCGGCGTCGAGGTCGGCGACTTCGTCGACGTCGAGATCAAGGCTCACGAGGCGATGTACTGTTTCGGCGAACCGGTCTGACCGGTGGCAACCGACGCGCTTTCGATTCTCCGATGGCGTTCTAGTCGTCGGTCGCGCTCTTCCACTCGCCGATACCGGCGGGATCGAGATGGAGGTGCACGTCGCCCACGTCGTCGAGGGTACGCAACGACATCACGAGTTCCGTTTCGATGTCGTGGGCCTCGATCAGCGTCAGTTCGCCGTCGACCTCTACGTGGGCTTCGACCTCGAGATCGGTTCCGTCGTAGAAGACGACGAGGTCGTGCACGCCGGAGACCGCCTGGTGCGATCGGAGGACGTCCGCGATCCGTCGACGCTGTTCGTCGCTCGGAGCGGCTCCGATCAGGTACGAGACGTTCTCGCGGCCGATCTCGAAGCCTTGATACACGACGAGGACGCTCACGAGTCCGCCAGCGACGGCGTCGAGCGTCGCGTAGCCGAAAAAGACACCGACGATACCCACGAGCGCGGCGACGGAGGTGTAGATATCGTTTCGGCAGTCGACAGCGAGAGCGTCGAGGGCCGAGGAGCCGACCGTTTCGTTCACTCGAACGGTGTACCAATACAGGAGGTACATGTCCGCTATCGCGAACAACAGCGCCCCGATGAGAAGCGGGCTGAACGTGACGCCCGGCCCTTCGAGGAGCCCCCGAGCCGATTCATAAAGCAGGTTCAACCCCAACAGGACGATGATGCTGCCCACGAACAGCGCCGCGAGCGGTTCGACCCGCTGGTGGCCGTGGGGGTGGGTCTCGTCCGGATCGTCGTAGACGCTCCGGCCCCACACCAACACCACGACGCTCGCGACCAGATCGGCGACCGAGTGTGCGGCGTCCGCCAGCAGGGCGACGGAGCCGAACGTCAATCCAACGGCCGCCTCGACGACGATCTTGATCGCGTTGCCGAGGACGTTGACGACGCTCGCGCGGGTAAATCCACGTTTGGCCTCGTCGGCTTCGAGTCCCGCCTCGGCGATGGCGCCTTGGCTCACGGCACCGTCTACCGGAACGGCGGGGATAAGTGATCGGATTAGAGACCTCGAATCGACGGCTTCGGACGCGGCGAACGTCGGATCAATCGCCGACGAAGACCGCACCGCTGTCGAGCACTCGCGTTCCGGACTGCTCCGCGAACGCCTCGTGGAGTTGCTCGTAGCTCTCCTCGAGCGCCTGGACGATCACTTTCGTGTCCGAACAGACCGGCATGAAGTTGGTATCGCCGCCCCACCGCGGGACGACGTGCGTGTGCAGGTGATCGTCGACGGAGCCGCCGGAGGCGTCGCCGAGGTTGAGCCCGACGTTCACGCCGTCGGGATCGAACGCCGTATCGAGCGCCCGCATAGTTCGCTGCTTGAGTTTGGCGTGGTCAAACAGCGCGTCGTCGTCGAGTTCGGTGTACCCGCCGGTGTGTTGGCGCGGAATGATCATCACGTGACCGGGGTTGTACGGATAGTTGTTCAACAGCACGAAGGCGCGTTCGGACTTGGCGACGACGAGTGCCTCGCGTGCGTCCTCACGGTCCGGGAGGACGCAGAACGGACAGCCCTCGATTCCGCCGGACCCGTCCCGTTCGACCCACTCGATTCGCCACGGGGCGAATAACTGATCCATACCCCAAATCTGGGGCGTCGGTGAAATAACCTGCCGGGGTCGAACAACTATTTAATTGTTGTGGCTGTTCAACGTTTCCGGGACTCCTCTCGCGTATCGAGTCGGCTCTTTAAACGGTTTTAATTGCTTACGGCCCGTCTGGCAATATCTGCCGGTTTTCGAGCTAAACGATCCGCAACCGACTCGTCGTTTTAGGCACCTCTCATCGCTACGGGAGTGTACGTATGTCGACGAAACCAGATGACACGGGCGGTCCGATGACCGAGCCCTGCGAGACGTGCGAGCGCGAGACGCCACACGACGTGTCGATCGAACTCCGAACGGAGAGTCAGCGGACCGAAAACGCGGAGTATTCACGGGAACCGTACCGCGTCTCGGTCTGTCGGCTCTGCAGCGCGGAGCGATCGATTCGGATGAACAACGCCTGATCACGGCCCGGCTTCTCCGCTCTCGCTTCGACGGACCAGAATCTTCTTTGTGCGCCTCATCGGACGTTCACGTACATGATTCCCATCGACGACACCCCGCTGTGTCGGGACGGAAAGGTGCTCATCCTCGCGTACGACCACGGGCTCGAGCACGGTCCGGTCGACTTCGAGGGCGTTCCAGAAAGCGCCGATCCCGAGCGAACGTTCGAGGCAGCGACCCACCCCGCGGTCACGTCCGTCGCCGTCCAGAAGGGGATCGCGGAGGCGTACTATCCGAGCTACGAAGACGACGTCGACCTCCTCGCGAAGCTAAACGGCACCTCGAACCTCTGGATGGGCGAGCCGGATTCGGCCGTGAACTGCTCCGTCGAGTACGCCGCCGAATTAGGCGCGTCCTCGGTCGGCTTTACCGTCTACGGCGGCTCGAACCACGAGATCGAGATGGTCGAGGAGTTCCGCGACGCACAGGAGGCGGCCCGCGACCACGGGATGCCCGTGGTGATGTGGTCGTACCCGCGCGGACAGGGGCTCAAAAACGACACCAATCCCTCGACGATCTCCTACGCCGCGCGGCTCGCCCTGGAACTCGGCGCTGACGTGGCCAAGGTGAAACACCCCGGCAGCCGCGAGGCGATGAAGGACGCCGTCCGGATGGCCGGTCGGACGAAGGTCGTCATGTCCGGCGGTTCGAAGACGAGCGATAGGGCGTTCCTCGAGAGCGTCAAGCAGACGATCGACGCCGGCGGCAAGGGCCTCGCCGTCGGTCGAAACGTTTGGCAGCGCGAAAATCCCGAACACATCCTCGACGCCCTGGAAGCGGTCATCTTCGAGGAGGCGACCGTGGACGAAGCGCTTGAGGCGGCCGAATAACGCTCGATGTCCGACGCCATCGACGCCGTCGTCGACGCCGTCACCTCGACCGCCCCTGACGTTCGCGACGGGCTCGTCGGGCGGCGCACCTACGAAGCCGGCGCAAACCCCTCCGGCGAGCGCCAGCTGGAAGCGGACGTCTACGCCGACGAACTGCTCGAAGCGCGGCTCCTCGACATCGATGCCGTCGCCGGCTATGCCAGCGAGGAGCGCGAGTCGGTCGTCCGCGCTGGGGACGGCAGAGGGCGATACTTCGTCGCCGCCGACCCGCTCGACGGCTCCTCGAACCTCAGATCGAACAACGCGATGGGGACGCTGTTCGGCGTCTACGACGGGGCGCTCCCCGCCGGCGGCGACGGCCTCCTCGCCAGCGGGTTCGTGCTCTACGGTCCGATCACGACGATGATCGTCGCCCGCGACGGGACCGTCACGGAGTCGGTGGTCGACAGCGACGGCTCCAGACGCGTCGTCACCGAGGATCTCAGACTTCCCGAGGAGCCGACCGTCTACGGATTCGGCGGCCGCGTCCCGCAGTGGACCGACGCCTTCGCCGACTACGTCTCAGAGGTCGAATCGGAGCTCAAACTCCGATACGGCGGCGCGATGATCGGCGACGTGAACCAGGTGCTCACCTACGGGGGTATCTTCGGCTACCCCGGCCTCCGCGAGCGCCCCGAGGGAAAACTCCGACTGCTGTTCGAGGGACACCCGATCGCCCACATCGTCGAATCGGCGGGCGGCGCGTCGTCGAACGGCGAGCGGTCGCTGCTCGACTGTACGCCCGAGAGACTCCACGAGCGGACGCCGCTGTTCGTCGGACACGAGGCGTATATCGACCGACTCGAAGCGGCGCTCTCGGCATAGCGTATCGAGTCTTCGAGAGCTTCCCTGATGGCTAACAGCCGCCTGCTGCCGCCGGGGTTTATTTTACCGTTCGATCAGCCCAAGTCCCTGGACGGTGGGTAGCTCCCAGTTCCGCTTAACCGCGACCAGCCGTGTCGCGACGGTAACGACGGCGCAGACTCCGGCAGCGGTACTTCCGGAGGCTCCGAGGACGTCCGTTATGAGATACGCCGCTCCGCCGAAGACGGCACAACTGGCGTAGAAATCATCGAAGAGGATGAACGGGGCGCGATCGAGCAGGATATCGGCGAAGGCGCCCCCGCCCACCGCGTTGATCGTCGCGATAGCCACGACGCCGATCGCAGACAGGTTCGCCCCGGTCGCGACGATCGCACCGGTCGTCGCGAAGGCCCCGAGTCCGACCGCATCCGCGACGAGCGTGATCGGGTGCTCGTCCGGTGATCGTAAAACGGCCAACAGCACGATCGCTAAGAGAACGCCGACGAATCCCAACGTAATTTCGATCGGGGATCGAAGTGCTAACGGAACCCGCGTCACGAGGAGATCCCGCGTCACACCGCCCGCGAACGCCATCGCCAGTCCCACAATCGTAATCCCGAACAGATCGAATTCCTCACGGATCGCCTTGGACGCCCCGACGAGGGCAAATGCGACTAACCCGATCGTGTTCATCACGGCAAACGGGTCGCCGAGCAACGTCTCGAAAAGATCCCGTACGATCAGAATGGCTCCCTCGCTCACGGCCCGTACTTACGAGGTACGTCTATTCAGTGCTACGTATCGGCTCTACTCCTCCGAGCGGGCTGCCGCAAATAATCACTCCTGGCCGACGGACGCCCCGACGACCGGGCCGGCGCGGGTGCGACCGAACGCACCGGCCGGCAAAGCGAAGACGTCGGCCGCCGCAGAGTGCGTATGATACAGGAGGGGCAGACGGCTCCAGACTTCGCGCTCCCGGGCGTCGAGGACGGCGAGCCGGCGCTATACGAACTGTTCCGTCCCGTCGAGGTCGGCAACGCCGTTCTGCTGTGGTTCGCTCCGGCGACTTTTCTGCCCACGGTGACCGCCGAACTGTGCACGATTCGGGATGCGGGATGGCACGACGAATCCGGTCTCGAGGTGTGGGTGCTCTCGATGGACAGCATCTACGCGGCCGCGGTCTATGCGGACCGATACGACCTTCCGATGGCGCTTCTCGGTGACGCATCGAGCGCGGCGAGCTACTACGGTGTTCAGTACGACGAGTGGGAGGGTCACTACGGGGCGCCGAAACGTGCCGCCTTCCTCGTCGGGGCCGACTGGAACGTCGCGTTCGCGTGGACGTGTGAGGACGCGTTCGAGGCGTCCGATCCGTCGCCGGTCGCGTTGGTCGCGCCACACATCGAAGAGCGGTTTCCGGGGATAGGAACGGACGCGTCCGTCGACTACGAGGCGTTCATATCCCGGTAGTGCTCCGGGAGATAGCGCTTCGTCCCAACGGGATCCCCGAAAGCACGCCGCCAGTGACGAGCGCGAACCGTCCGATCATTACAGCGGTTCGAGGAGAAATCCCACCACTTCAGTCGTGGGAGGATGTTGGAAACTGCGTGTGGTCTCCCGACTGGGGGAGTCCGCTCTGAAAGGCTCTCCCCGCGTCGACCGATGGTCCGACGACCCACGCCACGCTCAGGCCGGTGAGTACCGCGACGAGGAGTCACCGGGGTCCCGTCCCGACGGAGCGGTCGGTCCTCGGCGCGAGAAGCAGTCGAGATCGCGAAGTCGATCTCGATCCGCCGGAGTAACGGTCTGTCGACGGGGGGAACGGGCGGAATCGCGATTCGCTGTGTCGTCCCCGCCCGAAACAAGCGTGCGGCTGGGGTGGATCGACGCCGCCCGCAGCTATCGGAACTCGTCGAGTCGCTGCTTGAGGCGCTTCGCGGCGCCGCCGACCGCTCGGAAATACGCGTCTTCGTCGTCGGCGCCCTCGCCAGCGAAGATGATCCCTCGCGAGGAGTTGACCAGTCCGACGTCGTCTGCGAGACCGAACTCGACGGCTGCCTCCGCGTCGCCGCCCTGCGCGCCGACGCCGGGGACGAGGAAGGGGAGATCGACGAGTCCTCGCAGTTCCTCCAGTTCCTCGGGGGCCGTCGCGCCGACGACGAGTCCGACGTTGTCGTGCTCGTCCCACGCTGCACAGCGCTGGGCGACGTACTGGTACAGCGGTTTGTCGTTGCCGACGTCGAGGTCCTGAAAGTCCGCCCCGCCGCGGTTCGAGGTCCGACAGAGGACGAAGACCCCCTTCTCCGAACGGGAGAGGTACGGTTCCAGTGTGTCCCGGCCCATGTACGGGTTGACGGTGATGGCATCGGCGTCGAGGCCGCCCTCGTCGAGCAGTTTCGCGTACTGTCTCGCCGTGTTGCCGATGTCGCCGCGCTTGGCGTCGAGCAGAACGGGGACGCCCTTGCCGTGTGCGTACGCGATCGTCTCCTCGAGCGCACGCCACCCGTCGGTGTCCTCGTAGAACGCGGCGTTCGGCTTGTAACAGGCGACGTGTTCGTGGGTCGCGTCGATGACCCGGCGGTTGAACGCCCACCGCGGCAGATCGGAATCGAGAAACGGCGGCAGTCGGTCCGGATCCGGATCAAGCCCGACCGAGACGACGCTGTCCGTCGCCCCGATGCGGGTTTCGAGATCGTCGAAAAAGCCCATACGATCGCCAGTCGGGGGTCGAGTAAAAACGCTCCCGTTTGGCGTCTCCCATCGGCCGTTCGCGTCGGTCACGCGTCGGACGATATATATCGGTGGGCGACCAACGGGCGCCCGTGCTCACCGCCGTCGTGTTCGATCTCGACGACACGCTCGCCGTCACCGAGGCCGACCGCACGTCCCTCTTGGAGACCGCCGCCGATCGAGCGTCTGTTCCGCTGACGTTCGATCGAGAGGCGTATCTGAACGCGCACAGCGAACACAGCGGCACCGAGAGTCGGCTGCCGGTGTTCGAGGCGCTCGTCGGGTCGGGTGCACCCGATCTGACTCGCGCGTATCGTGAGACGATCGGCGAGGCGCTCGCTCCGATCGAACATGCGGCTATCGTCCTCTCGATACTCCGAGCGCGCTACCGAGTCGGTCTGCTCACCGACGGTCCCGGCGAAACCCAACGGGACAAACTCCGACGATTGGGGTGGAGTGACGCCTTCGACGCCGTCGTCGTGACCGGCCCTATCGGGGCTCCGAAGCCGGACCGTCGCGCTTTCGAGGCGATCACGAACGAGCTGGCCGTTCGGCCCGAGGGTGCGGTCTACGTCGGTGACCATCCCGAACGGGATATCTCTGGCGCGGCCGCTGCCGGACTGCTCACCGTGCAGGTGTGTTACGACGGCGGCCCCGACCCACATCCGGACGCCGACGCGACGATCCGTCGGGGGGAATTCGGCTCGCTACCGCTTCTCCTCGAAACGCTCCGACGCAATCGCGCGAACGACGCGTAGCGCCGCCTTCACCTCGGCCCCGTTCTCGACGAACACGAGGGTTCTGGGTGGATCGACGGCTTTCGGTCGGGTCCGAAGTCCCTCCTCTCGACCGACATCGGCGGCAACGTCGGGTACCGCGCTGAACTCGACGCGCAGTCGGTCGGGGTGGACGTACGCCTTCGCGATTCGATCGCCATGTCCGCTGTCGTCCCCGTCGTTCTCGATCTCGATCCCGATCGCGTACGCGAGCGTCCCCGCTTCGGTCGGTTCGATCTCGGCGTCGGCATCGACGACGACGAGGCGTCCGAACACGTCGCGCTCGTGGCCGTGGATCTCCGAGGCGAGTAACTGTCCCAGACGCTTCCCGTCTGTGAGTTCGTCGACGACCATGTTATAGCTCCGATCGCGCCGCGTTCGCGAGTTCCTGCACGTCGATTCCTTGCCGGTGTGCGTAGAGGACGGCAGCCGCCTCGACGGTGACGCCGAGTTCCGATTGGAGGCCGTTGATCGAAGCGACTGCCGTCTGTTTTTCCTCTCCCGCCTCGACGACGGCTCCGAGCACCCGCTCGAATGTAGATCGCTCCATGAGGATCGACTCGTCGGGTTCGAAGCCGTCGGGGATCTCGACGGTTTGCGGATCGAACCGCGTTATGAGGGTTCCGTTCTCACGACGGAGCAACCCCTCGCTCGCGGCGACGTCGACGAGCCGCTTCGCCTGATCGGGGGAGAACCAATCCCGATCCAACGAGAGCGCGACGACGAAGGCGCTCTCGCCCAACTCCGTTCCCCCCTCCTCGCGAAACGGGGCGGCGACGGCCGTCCGGATACTCATATGTTCGGCTCTGCACGTCCCGGCGCAAATAGCCGTCGGTCCGGGCCGCCGATTCGACCCGATCGCGTCGCAGCAGGTCGCTTCTCGATGGGACAAACATCAAGACAGTCCGGTCCATTGTCGGGGATATGAGCACGGACCTCGTGGCGCAGTTCACCGACTCCGCGTTGGAGACGGTCGATAGCTGCACCCGAACGAACGTCGACGAGTTCGAAGCTGCCCTCTCGGAACTCGTGGTCGACCCCGCGGTCGGCGCGCCGCTCCCGTCAGATTCGGTGAGTCTCGACGGGACCACCGTCGATACGGAGCCGTCGGTCGAGGACTTCCGGACGGCCGAAACGGGCGTCGTACAGGCCGAGGCCGGCGTCGCGAACTACGGGACGATCTCGATCGAATCCCGCTCCGGCGGCGACGAGTTGGTGAGTCTCTATCCGCCCCGTCACGTCGTCGTTCTCGACGCCGTCGACATCGTTCCGGACCTGAAGGCGGCGTTCGATCGCTTCGAGGCGCGCGTCAGGGACGCGCGCGAGAACGGAGGGTCTGGAGCCAGCCGCGTCCTCGCGACGGGACCGAGCGCGACCGCCGACATGGGCGAACTCGTCGAGGGCGTCCACGGGCCCAAAGAGGTCCACATCCTGGTGGTCGATGACCGATGAGCCGGAGCGAAAAGGCCGCAGAGATCCGGCGCGTTATGGGTGTCGACGGCGAGAACATCGAAAAGAACGCCCGGAACCTCAGTGACAAGGCCAGCGACGCGATCGAGACGTTCGAGTCCTACGAGGACCTCCGCGAGGAGACGCGGCGGATCAAAGAGGGGGCGATCGAGAGCCTCCCCGAACGTATAGACGAGGTAACCGAGGCCGTCGAGGCGAACGGCGGCACGGTCTACTTGGCGCAGGACGCCGAGGACGCGAACCGGTACATCGAGGGAGTCATGGAGGATAGCGACGCCGAACACCTCGTCAAGAGCAAGTCGATGACGACTGAGGAGCTGGAACTGAACCACCACCTCGAAGGGTCGGGGTACGAGGTGACCGAGACGGATCTCGGGGAGTTCGTCATCCAGCAGGCCAACGAGGCGCCCTCGCACATCATCGCCCCGGCGATGCACCGCTCGCCGCCGGACATCGCCGAACTGTTCAACGAACGCTTCGATCTCGATGAGCCGCTCACGGAGGACCCGGAGGAACTCACCGAATTCGCCCGCGAGAAGGTCGGTGAGCGGATCCGCGAGGCCGATGTCGGCCTGACTGGCGCGAACTTCGTCGTCACCGAAACCGGAACGATCTGTATAGTCACGAACGAGGGCAACGCCCGTAAGACGGCGGTGACCCCGCCCACGCACATCGCCGTTACCGGGATCGAGAAGCTGATTCCGACCGTTTCGGACCTCCGGCCGTTCCTCGAGTTGATCGCTCGTACGGGAACCGGACAGGAAATCGGCGCGTATCTCTCGCTTTTGACGCCGCCGGTCGAGACGCCATCGCTCGACTTCGAGACCGGCGAGTACGGCGCCCCCGACGACCGGGAGTTTCACCTCGTGTTGATCGACAACGGGCGGATGGCGATGCGCGAGGACGAACAGTTCAAGGAGACGCTGTACTGCATCCGGTGTGGCGCCTGCTCGAACGCCTGTGCGAACTTCCAGTCAGTCGGCGGCCACGCCTTCGGCGGCGAGACGTACTCCGGCGGCATCGGAACCGGGTGGGAAGCGGGGATTCACGGCCTCGATTCGGCGGCCGAAATGAACGACCTCTGTACCGGCTGTTCACAATGCGTCAACAAGTGTCCGGTCAAGATCGACATCCCGTGGATCAACACCGTCGTCCGCGACCGACTGAATCGATCGGCGGAACCGGAGTCGTTCGACTTCCTCGTCGACGGGCTCGTCCCCGACGAGGAGCCGGCCGGGCTCGACGTACAAAAGAGGCTCTTCGGAAACATCGAGACGCTCGCCAAAGTCGGCTCTATCGCCCCCACGCTCTCGAACGCTGCGATCGAATCGAGCGCGGTTCAACGACTCCTCGAACGCGTCGCCGGGGTCGACAGTCGCCGCTCGCTGCCGACGCTCGCCGACGAGACGCTCGTCGAGTGGGCCGCCGGCCGCCGTCGGGCGAACCCCGACGCTGATCGGGAGGCCGTGTTGTATCCGGATCTCTACACGAACTACTTCAGTCCCGAGCGCGGGAAAGCCGCCGTCCGGGTGCTCGAAGCGCTCGGTGTCGAGGTTCGCGTTCCGTCGGTCCCCGAGAGCGGCAGAGCGCCGCTGTCGCAGGGAATGATCGACACCGCCGACGAGAAGGCGAGCGCGGTGTACGCGGCGCTCGCGGAGCATCTCGACGCCGACCGCGACGTCGTCGTCATCGAACCGTCGGATCTGGCGATGTTCCGAACCGACTACGAGCGACTCCTCCCGGAACGCTCGCACTCGCGTCTCGCCGACGGGAGCTACGAACTCTTCGAGTACGTCTACGGGCTGTTGGAGAACGGTTCGGAGATCGACACGATCCGGACGGTCGACGGCGACGAGATCACCTATCACAGCCACTGTCAGCAGCGAACGCTCGGGCTCGACCCCTACACCACGGCGGTGCTCGATCGTGCCGGCTACGACGTCTCGACGACCGACGTCGAGTGCTGCGGTATGGCCGGGAGCTTCGGGTATAAATCCGAGTACTACGAGCTCAGCATGGACGTCGGTTCCCGACTCGACGAACAGCTGCCCGACGGCGGTCCCGTGGTCGCGAGCGGCACCTCGTGTGGCGAACAGATCGCGTCGCTGACGGCTGACGACGCGCCGCATCCGATCCGACTGTTGGACCCGCTGTCGTCTCGGTGAGTCAGTCGGCTAAGCCGTCAAATCGACCCGCCAGATCGATGTCTTTTCGCGTGATACCGCCCGCGTCGTGCGTCGTCAGCCTGACCTCGACCTCGCGCCAACCGATCGTCATCTCGGGGTGGTGAAACGCCTCCTCGGCGAGGCCGCCCGCCCCAGCCGCGAAGCCGACGCCCTCTAGGTAGGAGTCGAACTCGAACGTGCGGACGATCTCGTCTCCCGCTCGTGACCAGCCGTCCGGAAGTTTCGCTTCGATCTCGTCGTCGGAAAGTACGTCGCTCATACATAGTATACTGGTCCGGGGCAATTAAGCGTTGGTGAGATGTGCCCGTGTTGGTGGGTCGATACGCTCGATCTCAGTCACTCGACAGCGGCGAGTTCGTCGGCATCCCGCCGACCGTCCGGACGCGCCACACCGACGCGAGCGTCAGAGCGAACGCAGCCAGCGAGATGCCGACGATCAGTAGCTGTCCCGAGTTACCGAACGCCTGTCGGGCGATGATGAGTCCGGAGATGACGAGAGCCGCAGCGACAGCTCCTGCGACGGAGATCCCGCGAAGCTCGGTCTCGCGTCCCCACAGTGCGACGACTGCAAGCGCGGAAAACATCGCGAATCCGACCCCGTAGTACACGAACTGGGCGATCTCGCCGAAGGTGAAGAACAGTCGTGGGGTGAGCACGAGCATGATCGGGAAACCGATGAGGGCGATCGTCCCCGCTCGTTGGATTCCGATCACCGACACCGGTGACGTGTCGGCGTACGCCCACACCGTCGCGGCGACGAGCAACCCGAGGATGAGCGAGGCGAGACCGAAGTGCAGCGTCAACACGAGCACGGAGTAGCCGAAGACGAACTCGTTGACGAGGACGGTGAACGCCCCGAAGACGATCTGCAGCGGTGTCAGGAGAATCGCCGCAAGCATGGCGAACCGAACGCGTCGGCTTTCGCCACCGCGCCAGACGGCGACCGTCGACCCGATAATAAGAAAGCCGGTGACCATCGCGACGAGTCGGTGAAACCACTCGATGAACGACATGAAGTTCGCCGGGAAGAGTCCGAAGACCGCGCCGTCACACAGCGGCCAGCGCGCTTCGCAGGTCAATCCCGCGCCGGACGTCGCCGTGATGACTCCGATGAGTGCGGTGATCGCCGTCGTGATCGCGGTCACGAGCAGTAACCGTCGAATGTCCATAGTTCGCTCTCGGAACCGGATCGGCATATATCTCCCGAAACCGCGCCTCGATTGTCCCTTTCGTCCCGAACATCTCCGTGGCGGATCGGCGTGCCACTCGGGGATGTCGGTGGGTAGCTTTTTGAGGTCTCTGTACGGGGTACCTCCATGGGATTGGACGAGGACTCACTGGAGTATCACCGGATCGACCCGCCGGGGAAGATCGAGATTTCGACGACGAAGCCGACGAACACCCAGCGGGACCTCTCGTTGGCGTACTCACCGGGGGTCGCCGCCCCGTGTACGGAGATCGCACAGAATCCGGACGACGCCTACACGTACACGACCAAGGGGAACATGGTCGGTGTCGTCTCGAACGGGACGGCCGTTCTCGGGCTCGGTGATATCGGCGCCCAGGCGTCCAAGCCGGTTATGGAGGGCAAGGGCGTGCTGTTCAAGCGCTTCGCCGACATCGACGTCTTCGATATCGAACTCGACCAGCACGATCCCGAGGACATCATCACGTCAGTCAGCGCGATGGAGCCGACGTTCGGAGGGATCAACCTCGAGGACATCAAAGCGCCGGAGTGTTTCGAGATCGAGGCACGCCTTCGCGAAGAGATGGACATCCCGGTGTTCCACGACGATCAACACGGAACCGCGATCATCTCGGGGGCCGCGCTGCTCAACGCCACCTGCCGAACCCGGAATCGACCAGGGACCATAAGATGTCAGACATCGAGTCTGAATTGCTGACCCTGGGTGGGAACATGATCATCAGCCCGCTGAACTCGAATCCGCAGTTTTCAG
>NZ_JAWODL010000037.1:0-2966 GCF_046483325.1 Natronomonas sp.
AAACAGTACAGCGCGAGCGCTGTCTGCTCCGGCTTCGTCACGAGTGACAGCTCCGCTTCAACGACGACGCCAAGCGTTCCCTCAGCGCCGACAAACAGTTTTGAGAGGTTGATTACCTCCTCGCCCGCGTCGTTCTCGTAGATTACCTTGTGGAGGTTGTATCCCGAGACCGATCGCTTCAGGGTCGGATATCGCTCCGCAATCTCGGTTGCGTTGTCCTCGACGAGTCGGCGAACCGTCCGGTAGAGTGCCGCTTCACGGTCGTCACCGGCGACGAGACGATCCCACTCCTCGCTGTCGAGGACAACCTCGCCTGTCTCGATCACCGAGCCATCCGCGAGCACAACTGTTAGTGATTCCGTGTAGGCGTCGGTGATACCGTACCGTACGGAGTGCGCCCCAGTCGAGTTGTTGCCGATTCCGCCGCCGACGGTCGCTCGTGCCGAGGACGCCGGATCGGGCGCGAACTTCAGCCCGTAGGGTGCGAGGGCGTCGTCGAGGTCATCCTGTACGACGCCCGGTTCGACGACCACACGCTTGGCGTCCGGGTCGATGTCGACGATCGAATCCATGTGTCGCGAGAGATCGAGCACGAGACACCCCGGACCGACGGTCTGGCCCGCGAGCGATGTCCCTGCTCCGCGAGCGAGGACCGGCAATCCGTGTGCTGCGGCGATCTCCATCGCGACCCGCACGTCCTCGACATCAGTGGGAAACACGACTCCGGCGGGCTCCGCACGATAGATGCTCCCGTCGGCCGCGTACAGCACCCGCGCGTACTCGTCAAACCTGATTTCTCCACGGAGGCGATCGGCCAATGCCTCGGCTGCTTCGGCCCACTCGTCGGTCTCCAGCGGGCGAATGTGCTCGGAGTCCGTAATATCGTATGTGGCCGCATCCTCAACTGCCATGTCTTAATATTTGCAATTAATCATTATAAATTTGCGTATCGCTGGAGCTATGAATTCGGCGCACCCACGAGGCGGCATGCGACTGGCACGGATCGACACCCCGGACGGAATCAAGCAGGGACCGATCGATGACGGCGCTGTCGAGAGCGACGGTGAGCGGTACGAGATCGGCATTGATGGGACGTTGGCCGCGCCGTGTACCCCGACTTCGATCTACTGTGTCGGACGGAACTACACGGCAACACTCGACCAGATGGCGTATGACCGCCCTGACGAGCCGGACTTCTTTATCAAGCCGCCGGGATCGATTGCCGGCCACCGCGAGAAGATCCCATACCCCTCGTTCACCGAAGAGCTGACCTACGCCGGTGAGCTCGCTGCCGTAATCGGGGAACGCTGCCATCGTCTTGCGTACGAGGAGGCCAGGTCGGTCATCCGCGGATACACGATTATGAATGACCTCGACGCGCTGGATCAACAGGGCCGAACCGCCCGCAAGGCGTTCGTCGGATCAGGCCCTCTCGGTCCGTGGATCGAAACCGATCTCGATCCGACGGCGATCGACATGTACACCGAGATCAACGGCGACAAAAGACAGGAGTCGAACACTGAGTTGATGCTGTTCGACCCCTTCGAGATCGTCTCGTACCTCTCAGCGCGATTTGTCTTCGAGCCCGGCGACGTCATCGCCTTCGGGAGCCCGGCGAACCCGGGAACCGTCGAGCCGGGCGATACGATCGAGATTACCTACGACGGCGTCGGGACGTTATCGAACACGATCGCCGAACCGGTCGGATCGGCCGTTGCGTGGCGAAAATAACATCCCGTTGCGTGGGGCGACAGCGAGAGACCGCTACGCTACGCGGTTTTCGAGATCTTCACCCGAGTCAAGCGCCGTAACGTTCGCCGCGAGGATGTCGCTCAGCCGTTCGTAGTAGTACGGCGTGTGGCCCGCGTTGTGTGGGGTGATCTGGACGTTGTCGAAGTCCCAAAGCGGGTGTCCTGGCGGGAGCGGTTCAGGATCAGTGACGTCCAACACCGCGCCCCCGAGGCGGTTCGATCGGATCGCAGAGACGAGCGCGTCGGTGTCGACGACCGGACCGCGGGCAATGTTGATGAGCGTCGCGTGCGAGGGGATTGTCAACAGCGCGTCGCTGTCGATCAGTCCCTCGGTCTCGTCGGTGAGCGGGCAGGCGATAACGAGATGGTCCGTCCGCGCGAGTGCCTCGTGGAGCCGATCGAAACCCATCACCTCGTCAGTTGGTCCACCCTTTTCCGGAGAGTAGCGGACGCCGATCGTTTTGACGCCAAACGGTTCGAGCCGCTCGGTGATTGCGTGGCCGATAGCACCGAGGCCAACAATAGTCACCGTCGATCTCTGTAGCTCTCGCGTCTGGAACGACCGCCACTGGTGGTCCTCGGCCTGCCGAATCGCTCGAGGGAAATCACGCGCCTGCATGACGAGCGCGCCCACGACGTACTCGGCGATATTCGGTCCGTGGACTCCTGAAGCGTTCGTCACGGCAACGTCGTTCGCTTCGAGTGCTGAGATTGGGAGGTGACCGGTCCCAGCGTAGATGCACGCGAACAGATCGAGATTCTCCGCCCGTTCGAGGTCGTCTGTGTCCAGATTGAAGCCCGTGGCGATCCGCGCGGATTCGAGGAACTTGCGCTCTTCGCTCGGCGTTCGGGCGATTACAACCTCACGATCGGGCAGTCGCTCCCGGATCGCGGCGGCGTATTCGCCCATCGCGAGGCCGTGGATCTTCTGACGAAGCACGACGATGTCTGGATCCTGCATGCCCGTACGCAGATACTGAAATCCAAAGAAACCACCCTTCCCGGAAAAGCCCGATCCAGTCACCGACACTGATCGAACGCCGATAGCCGACGACGGTCCGGAGCGTTTAATAGCTAAACGCGGCCCGTTGAGGGTATGGAACGGACAGACGTGGCAATCGTCGGTGGCGGCCCCGCCGGTTCCTCCGCGGCGCATGCGGCCGCCAGCGCCGGCGCGGATGCGATCGTCCTCGAAAAGGGGGTCCCGCGCGCTGA
>NZ_JAWODL010000028.1:0-2513 GCF_046483325.1 Natronomonas sp.
CAGACCAGCGGGGCGTACGGCGTGCGACCGAACGAGACGCTCGGCGACGCCGTCTACGAGACGATGACCGAGATCGGGTCGTTCTCGGTCGCGGACGAGGCGCTCGCTGCGGAGCTGCGCGACTCGCTCGGGGACGTCTCCGACGCGCTCGAGGACCTGCCACCGGAGGTCCGGGACCGCGCGGCGGACCGACCGTACTTCACCGAGCCGATCGAGGCGCCGGACGCCGGAGAGGTCGGCGCCTACTCGACGGACTCCGGCGACGTGAGCCAGGTCGTGCCGCTCGGTCGGCTGCGCACCGCGACGTGGCCGGTCGGCACGCCGCCGCACTCGTGGCAGGCGGTCGCCGCCAGCGGCTCGACCGGCGTCGACGGCATGCTGTACGCCGCGAAGACGATCGGCGGAACGCTGGGTCGACTGCTCACGGACCCCGAACTGCTCGCCGACGCCGCCGAGGAGTTCGAGCGGCGGGGCGGAGACGAGGCGTACGACCCGCCCATGCCGGACGACGCGGACCCATACGAACTGCTCGGCATCGAGCGACCGACGTTCGATCCGCGGGACGGCTCCGAGGCCGATGCGTCTGGCGTGGAGGCTGTCGACGACGACTGAGTCTCGGTCCCCAGCGGTCTCCGTCGCGCTCGACCGGTCGGGCGGTGAAACACAATAGCTTACACTTCCCCTACTGAACGCCGGGTAATGACTCGCCGTCTGTACGGGGGCCTTCTCGGGATGGTCTTCGTCGTCAACTTCGGGCGCGTGGTGTTCGCTCCGCTCGTCGAGCCGCTACAGGCGGCGTTCGACGTCGGTCCGGCGGCCGTCGGCGCGGTCGTGTCCCTCGTCTGGTTCGGCACGGCGCTGCCCCGGCTGCCGCTGAGCTACGTGCTCACGCGGGTCTCTCGGCGACGGGTCGTCGTGGTGTCCGGCGTCATGCTCACCGTAGCGGCCGCCCTGACGGCTTCGGCACCTGACATCCAAACGCTCCGGATCGGTGTGCTGGCCGTCGGCGTGGCCTCCGGCACGTACTTCGTCTCCGCCGTGCCGCTCATCGGAGAGCTGTACCCCGACCGGGTCGGCAAGCGCATCGGCATTCACGGGACGGCGGCGCAGCTCGCGGCGGTGGCCGCTCCGACGGTCGTCGTGTCGGTCGTCGCGGTCGCGACGTGGCGGGCGGTGTTCTGGCTCCTCGCGGCCGCGGCCCTCGTCACCACTCTCGCGTTCGCCGTCGGCCTCCGGCGAGCCGACCGGGTCCCGGAGGCGCCGCCGGCACGGAACTTCCGCGGCGTGCTCGGTAACTGGCGGGTGGTCCTCGCCGGGATGCTGTTCGTCAGCGCCGCCGGGTTCGTCTGGCAGGGGCTGTTCAACTTCTACGTCTCCGTGATGCTCGCGCGGGGGCTCGACCCGGGAACTGCAAACGCGCTGTTGACGGTCGCGTTCGCGGCCGGAATCCCGGCGTTCTGGGTCAGCGGCGCCCTCGTCGACCGCCTCCCGACGGTCCCCTACATCCTCGGGCTGGTCGGAGCGTTCACGGCCGGCGTCTTCGGACTGACCGTATTCAGTGGGGCGCTCGCGCTCGGCGCGGTCTCGGTCGTCCTCGGGTACGCCATCCACGGCCTGTTCCCCGCGCTCGACACCTACGTCCTGTCAGCGCTCCCGGCCGACACCCGCGCCGGAACCTTCGCGGCGTTCAGCGGGCTCTCCATCGCCGTCGAGGCGTCGGGGAGCGGCGTCGTCGGGGCGCTCGTCGAGGCCGGCTACCCGTACACCGCGGTGTTCCGCGGCTTCGCCGCCGGCCTCGTCGTCATCCTCGCGCTGGCGGTGGGACTCTACCGGACCGATCGACTCCCCGCGGCCGACCGTCTCGCAGGTGCGAGCGAGTCGTGAGCTGTCCTTTTTAAACGGAGAGTTCCGCCTTTTAAGCCGGACGTGAAGCCCCGACTCCGTCACGGACCACCCGTCGTCTGAGCCGGATCGGTCGGTGGCGAGCTCTGTACCCGTCGTCTCCAGCCGACTCGCGTGCCAGTTTGGAGTCGCTCAGCGGTGGAAATCGACCGTGTGCGATCCGCTGTCACGCTCGATCCGCGTCACGCTCGGTTCCGTCCGCGCGACGGGCGCACCGTTCCGGAGCACGAGCGTTCTGGGCGCTTGGGTTCGAAGCGCGTTGAACGCGTCGGGGCTGTCGTACACCACGAGCGATCCCTCGTTCCCTTCGGCGAGCCCGTAATCGGTCACGCCGAACACCGACGCGTTTGCGTCGGTCAGCATCTCCCAGAGGGCTTCGACGTCGTCGTGGCCGGCCATGTGCGCGTAGTGGACGAGGATAAACGCGGCGTCGAGCGGGTCGGCGACGCCGTAGTGGTACCACGGATCGAGCACTGAGTCGTGCCCGATACCCACGGTGACACCCGCCTCCCGGAGTTCATCGATGCGGGTGTGTCCGCGCCGCCGCGGGTAATCGTCGTAGCTCCCCTGCAGGACCGAGTTGTCCGGCGGGTTCGTCACGACGCTGACGC
>NZ_JAWODL010000047.1:0-34711 GCF_046483325.1 Natronomonas sp.
GAATCCCGAGATCGCCGTGGTCTCCACACCGGGAACATGGATCAGCAACGAAACGCAGTCCGGTCTCAATCCCGGAGAAGGTTTCGTGCGACTCGCCCTCGTGCCGAGCATACAGGCCAGCAAGAAAGCAGCGGATCTGTGGGTCTTCGCAGGAACCATGGCGTTTGCGGGCAGTGCCGCCGCAGATCAGACGCTGAACGTCGATGCTGGCGAATTCGACGGCTCAGAGTTCTTCCAAGGTGAAGAAGTAACGATTACAGGTATTTCGGATGCCAGCGGTGGTAGCGAGTCGATCCAGCTGCGACGGGTTACTGATCGGGATAGTGACGATAACCCGCTCAGCTTCACGACCGTCCAGACGCGGGAAGTAGATGATGACGAAGTCACGTTCACGACCTCCAACTTGCAGGAAGGTCAGTACGTCCTTCGCTCCACGGATGGAAACGACTACTTAGTCGCTTCGAACCCGAGTTCAACTCCCCCTGCGGCTAACGAATTCGCTGGTTCGACCGGCGATGAACTCGCCGAAGGTAGCCTCAGTGTCCAGACGATGACTGCCGAGTTCGATGACGATGAAGTCCAAGCTGGTGAAGAAGTTGGATTCGAGCTTGAGTCCCCCGAACGTGGTGGCTCTTACTCCGTCAACGTTTCCGCTGACGGAATCGACTATGAGGAGCTTGAATCGACCTTCCAGGCGCTCGATGGTGAAGTCGCCACACTTAGCGACGAGTACGAGGACGACGACGTTCTCGTCCTAGAGGACCCCGACAACTTCATCGACGAAGACATCACCGTCGACGAGGATATCGACGAGGGTGACTACGACTTCGAGTTCGAGGTGCAAGACACCTCGGCTGCTGCCAACGCGTCCCTGTCGATCCTCGAATCGGTCGACACCGACGCGACTTTCGACGATCCGCAGTTCCAACAGGACCGCGGCGACCAGGTCGAGATAAATGCAACAGTAAGTGGTAGCCCTGACGAGGTTATGCTCGTCTTCGGTAGCGTTGAAGATGACGGCTACCAAGCTAACTTTACTGTTGAGCCAAACGATGATGACGAGATTTCGGTCCTGTTCAACACATATCAAGCAGGTCAGGGATCTATCCTCACCACGGAAACCAGCGAGTCCGCCTCTCCTGTAACGGTTCAAGAGGGTGACTTCGTTGAGTTCTCCGAGACTACTGAGACCGGCTCTTCAGCGGGTAGCACTCTGCCAGCCGTACTTGAGGCGGGTCTGTACGACATCTCAACATACGAAAGCCCCGCTTCTGGTGATGATACGGCGTCACCGGACATCGATAACCTCGATGAGTACGATATTGCGACGGTCGACTTGGCTGAGCGTTCCACGGACGGTTTGACCGTCTGGACTGCGCCAGGAGATGACCAGGGCGACTTCGATGACACCGAGACTATCTACGCTGGTATCGGAGAAGGTAACCTGACCCAATCCGACACCATCGCGATCGCTGACGAGGACCGAGCCGAGAGTAACCGTCGTGGAGACGCCATCGTCTTCCAGCACGAAGCATCCGGTGTCTTCGGTGCTGCGGAGGCGGGCGGCGGTAACAGCCTCGCAGAGACGTTGTACGGTGCTGATGGGGCTGTTGGCGTTTACGATCAACAGCTCTTCGTGATGGAGCTCGAGCAGACGAATCCGACCACGAACCGCGATCCGTACGTGTTGGACGTCGAATCGATGGATATTGCCACCGATGTGACCGTCATCGTTGACGAAGACAACAACACTGTATTCACGGTCGTAGACTCTGACGACCTCCGGTTCACGCGGGACGGTCGTGAAGACGATACGGCTGCTGATGAGGTTGGCACAGACTCCGATGAGGTAGCTCCGATTGATGAAGAGTTTGACGCCACGTGGAACGTGACCGCGAACTTCCTCGACAGCTTCGAGCGAGACGACGATCTTGACTGGGAAGACGACGACGAGCAGGTTAGCGACAACCTCGAATTCGTCGACCGCGAACTCGACTTCGACGTCGACGACGACGACAACATCACCGTCGCGCCGACCGAAGACGCGGAGATCAACGGCACGACCACCGTCGCCCCCGGTACGGAACTCACGATCCGTACCCGCGCGACCGGTGACAGCGCCTTCCTCCGCACCAACGACACCGACGTGACGGCCGACCGCACGTTCGCTGGCACGTTCAACTTCAGCGACCGACCGGCCGGACAGGAGTTCGAGGCCACCGTCCGCAACCAGGCCTTCGACGACGACGCGGAGACTGACGGAGTCTTCGGCGAGACCGAGCCTGACGAGACGCCGGAACCGACGCCGGAACCGACGCCGGAACCGACGCCGGAACCGACGGACGAGCCGACGCCCGAGCCGACTGACGAACCCGAACCCACGGAAGAGCCTGAAGATCAGGCCGGATTCGGAGCCGTCATCGCGCTCATCGCGCTCATCGGCGCTGCGCTGCTGGCAGCCCGACGGAACGCGTTCAACTAACTGAAAACGACCCGCGCGGGTCCGATTCAGTCTCGCGGTTTGCGGTTTTCATTTTTCGACGACGCTGCGACGGACAGCGATAGCTGTGGCTGTCGTGCGTCTACGCAGGAGACGGGAAGTCCCTCAGCTGCGACTGAAAAAGAAAGTGTCTCAGTATCCGAGATACTCGTTCAGCGTCCTGAACTCGGCTGTCGAGAGTATCACGTCGGCAGTAACGTCCGCGAACTGGTCGAAGTCGTCGTCGATAGTCAAGATAGTTTCGACGCCTTCCTCTGCGGCGACCTGTGCGTAGTACCCGTCCCAGCCGTCGACGTTCGCCGCGCCGGCTCGTTCGAATCCGGACCGGACCGTCGATTCGGGCATCGCATCGTACCAGTGGACGCGTTTTGCGTCCATGAACCGATCCATGAGCGCCGATGCCTCGTCGTTGGCGAATCCGTAGATGGACGTTAGGATGTGGTGGGCACCAACGAGCGAGGCGTAGGGAACGACGGCGTCGATCTCCCCCGTGATGGCCTTCCGGACGTACGAGAGTGCCACTTCGCTAACGGGCGTCCCCGCGTGAGCGAGCGCCGTGACGCCGACGTCGAACAGGTACGGGCCGTCACTCATCGGCAGTTTCGTCCCGGACCGACTGTCGCTGAATCGCATCGACGTGGGCTTTCGACTGGGTGTCGAGGTCGTCGTACGGCGTCCGTGTTCTGTCCGCTGCGGCTGATTCGATCAGTGCCTCTACGTCTTCGATGATGTCCGAGGGATCGTCCTCCGGTTCGACCACCACGCGTCCGTCCTGTTCGCGAATTTCGACCTCGCTTCCCGCGGTGATCCCCAGCCGGTCGCGCACCCGTTTCGGAAGAACGACTCGTCCCTTCGAGTCAACTTTTGTCATGTTCCCACGTTTGGTGGGAAGATTTATAACTATTGCTCCGATCGAGTCTGTCCAGACAAATCCCACATTAGCCATCGCCTGAACTGCCACGGCTTCGGACGCGTTTGGCTCCCCTTACGCCCCCATAGGTAACGTATAATTATCCCCGCGTTCCCCCTCCCTGTCGACGAATGCAGCGTATCACCGAGTCGCATCTGATCGTCCCCAGCCGACCCGACCGCGGTAGAGCGGTATGACGAGCTCGCGAGTCCCCGCACTGCTGATCGCCGTGTTGTCCATCTCGGCGCTGGGCGTCGCGGCGACCACGCTCGACACGACGCTCTCGACCGACCCCGAAGACGAGATCGATCCCGATTGGGACGACCTGCCGATCGGGCAGGGTGACGCCGCGACGCTCCGAGAGGAGATCGACGGCGGCGAGCGCGGCTCGGAGTCGAGCGAGACGCAGCCGGGTGAGGGCGACGTCGAGGCGTCCGGCGAGGCGGACGACCGCGACGCGGAAGGGCAGACTGGGAGCGGTCTCGGCGAACTTCTCCAGCGGGCACGCGGCGGCGATGAGGGGGAGACGGGTGGGGATTCAGATTCGGATTCGGAATCGGGGTCGGGAACGGGTTCGAGCGAGTCCGGAATGGGCGAGGGAAGCAGCGAGCAGACGCTCCTCGACCGCCTCCTCGCGCTCTTGGCTGACCTTCTCGGCGTGCTCGTGGCGATCGCGGCAGTGGTGGCGCTCGTGGCGATCGTCTACCGGTACCGCGACACGCTGTGGTCGCTTCTCAGTGCCGACCCGTCCGGCGATGGGACTCGGTCGGCGTCCGGAGCCGCCGCGTGGCCCGGCGTCGATCCCACCACCGCAGTCGACCGGGCGTGGCTGGCGCTGGTTCGGCGGGTCGATCCGGAGCGCCCGGAGACGCTGACGACGGCCGAGTGTCGCGAACTCGCCCACGAGCGCGGGCTGGACGCACCCGCCGTCGACGCGATAACCGCGGCGTTCGAGCGCGTCCACTACGGGGGCGCCCCAGCCGCCGAGGAGGCGGGTCGCGCTCAGGATGCCCTCCGGCGGTTCGAGGAGGGGTCGGGATGAGCGAAACGGCTGATCGCGGGACGTGGCGCTCTATTCTCGGTCGGCTGATCCGCGGGTTATTCCTCCTCGTCGGTCTCTCGGTCTTGGGCGTCGGGCTCTTGGTCGTGTTCGTCCCGGAGACGGAGGGGCGATTGCCGATCGAGGCGATCCTGTCGGCGCTCGGTAGCGATTACGTGGTCGTGGCCGTGGTCGGCGTTTCGGCCGTCGGCCTCGCGGTGCTCGTCGTCGTGGCTCGACGCATTCGCGGCGTCGACGAGGCGTCTCCACCGCCCGTCGAGGGCGTGCTCTCGGCTGCGTATCCTGGCTCGGCGTTCGACGCTCGGACCCGTGCGTCGCGAGAGGACCGGCGCGAGCGGCTTCGCGAGGCCGCGATCCGAGCGACGATGCGTTCGTCGGGGTGTTCACGCGGTGTCGCTGAGCAGCGCGTCGCCGACGGCGACTGGATCGACGACGAAACGGCCGCTCGATATCTCTCCGACGGCGACGCCGGCGGTATGTCGGGGTGGTTCGACTGGGGGATGCGCGGCGGCGATCGGGCCGTGAGCAGAACCGTCGACGCGATCGAACGGGTGTCGAACGGCGACCGACCGGCGCGGGCCGACGACCAGGCGGCGGCGCGATCCACTACGCCTGGGGAGCGGCCGTGACGGACGACGCCGCACGGCTCGATGGGGGGCCGATCGTCCGATCGACGGGTCGGTGGCGGGGAATCGTCGCCGTTACCCTCCTCGCCGTGGCCGCCGGCCTCATTGCGAAGCGGCCCCCGCTCCTGTTGGTCGGGGCCGTGGGAATCGCTTTCGCGGCCTACCCGCGTCTCGCGGCCGTTCCGGAGCCCGAGCTCTCTGTCACTCGGCGCATAGCCCCCGACTCTCCCGGCGTCGGTGACGCCGTCACCGTTCGGACGACGATCCGAAACGAGGGTGAATCGACGCTGTTCGATCTCCGAGTCGTGGACGGCGTCCCGGCGATGCTCGCCGTCGACGACGGCTCCCCGCGATGTGCGACGGCGCTGCGGCCGGGTGGCGAGACCACGGTCACATACCGGGTTCGCGCTCGAGCCGGGCGGCATCGCTTCCAGCCGACGACGGTGCTCTGTCGCGACGCCAGCGGGGCGGTCGAACTCGAAACCGCCGTCACGGCCGAGGACACGATCGAGTGTGCGGCACGGATTCCGGCGGTCCCGCTGCGTGCCCGGAGCAGTTACCGAACCGGGCCGCTCCTCACCGACGACGGCGGGCGCGGCCTCGAGTTTCACTCGGTCGAGGAGTACCGCCGCGGCGACCCGGCCAGCCGCATCGACTGGCGGCGGTACGCCCGCACCGGCGAACTCACCTCCGTCACGTTTCGACTCGAACGGCTCGCCGACGTGATCGTTTGTGTGGACGCCCGACCCGAGGCGTACCGCGCGAGCGTCGACTCGGAACCGCACGCGGTCGCGCACGCGGTCGACGCCGCCGGACGAATCGGCGATGCGCTCTTCGACGCCCCACATCGCGTCGGCCTGGCGGCGTTCGGCCGCGAGTTGTGTTTCCTCGCCCCCGATACGGGTCGAGATCACGCGATCAGATTCCAGCGACGGCTGGTCTCCGATCCCGCGCTCGATCTCTCGCCGCCGCCACAGGCGGTTCGAGCGGGTGCCGACGCGGTGGACTCCAACGGGACCCCGGCGCTCGATCGACAGCTCTCGACGATCCGGTCACGACTCGATTCGAGCACGCAGCTCGTGTTGATAACGCCGCTGTGCGACGACGGCGCTCACCGAATCGCCCAACGGTTCGAACTCGGCGGTGGCGTGGTGACGGTCGTCAGCCCCGACGCGACGACCGATCGGACCGTCGGCGGTCGACTCGCCCGACTGGAACGCGATCATCGACTGACAGCGCTTCGAAACGCCGGGATCCCGGTCGCCGATTGGGAGCCGACGGAGCCGTTGGGCGCTGCGCTTGCGACTCTCGAGGGGTGGCGGCGATGACGGACCGGTCGCCGCCGTCGCCGTTCGTTCGCCTCCCGACGATCACGAGCAGCGCCCTCGGGATCGTCGCCGCTGCGCTCGCAGTGGGGCTGATCGCCGAAACCGAAACCCAGCGGGGTATTCTGGCGATAGCAGTCCTCGGGGCCGCGGTGTTCGTTCTCGGCGGTCGGCTGTGGCATCGCGGTCGTCGCGTGATCGGCGTGGTCTCGGCGCTCTGTGGCGTCGCCGTCCTCGCCGTTGCGGTCATCGATGCCGCGGCGCGACCGTCACAGATCGTCGACCGACTCGAACTACTGCCGGGGATCGCGGGACTGTGGGTGCTCGCTGTGGCGCTCGCTCCGCTTCGCATCCGGTGGAGTCGGACGCTGATCGACGCGGGAACCGGATTGGTGTTCCTCGGCGTGCTCACGAGCGGGGTCGTCCGCGGCGCACCCCCACCGTCGCTCGTCGCCGCGGGGGCGGCGACGATCCTCGCGTGGGATGTCACAGAGTACGCCGTCTCCGTTGGTGGTCAGGTCGGTGCTCGACACGTGGTGGCAACCGCCCGGGGCGAACTCGTCCACGCGAGCTTGAGCCTGATCGTGGCGGGCGTGGCCGCCGCGGCCGTCCTGGGCGTCGATCGCCTCGGTATCGACGGGCTGTCGTTCGCGGCACTCCTCGCGCTCGTCGTCGCGGGCGTCGCGCTCTCGCTCGTCTACCACCGGTGAGCGCGGTGCGGTTCGTGGCGCTGCGGTGCGATACGTTTCAGCGAAGCCAGTGGACTATCCCACCCTGCTTCGTTCACCTCATGATGCTGAAAGGCGAGGCCTTTCGAGGCTTCGACAGAGCATCGCTCCGCCAGTGAGTGACCCTCAACGAACCGAGGGCGTAGCGCCGAGGGAGGATCTCAAGCGCTCAACTGCGGCACCCGAACGTCCGAGAGGATATCCGCGACGATGTCGGTCGCCGCCGCTCCGTCGATACGAGCATCGGGGGTCAACACGAGCCGGTGGGACAACACCGGCGGTGCCATCGTCTTGACGTCGTCCGGCGTCGCGTAGGGTCGTCCTTCGAGCGCTGCGCGCGTCCGGGCGGCCTCGAAAAAGCGCTGTACTCCCCGCGGTGAAACGCCCGTTCGAACGCGTTCGTCCTCCCGCGTGGCGCGCGCGACGTCAACGAGATACTCGCGAACCGCCGCTTCGACGCGGACCGACTCCGGGACGCTGCGCAATCGATTGAGCGAATCGAGCGTACAGACCCGTTCGACCGACGGTGACTTCGATGCGCGCGAGGCCCGGCGGTCGATCAGTTCGAGTTCGCCCGCACGGTCGGGGTAGCCGAGGCTCGTCTTGACGATGAACCGATCCAGTTGGGCGACCGGGAGATCGAACGTGCCGTCCATCTCGACGGGGTTCTGCGTGGCGATGACGACGAACGGGTCCGGAAGCGGGTACGAGTCGCCGTCGACCGTGACCTGTCCCTCCTCCATCGCCTCCAGCAGCGCCGATTGCGTCTTCGGCGGGGCGCGGTTGATCTCGTCCGCCAACACGACGTTCGCGAAGATCGGGCCGGGCTGGAACTCGAACTCACGGGTCGCCTCGTCGAAGACGTTCGAGCCGATCACGTCCGAGGGGAGCAGATCGGGCGTAAACTGGACGCGTTTGAACGAGACGCCGACCGCGTTCGCGAAGGACCGCGCCGTGAGCGTCTTCCCCGTCCCCGGGACGTCCTCCAACAGCACGTGGCCGTCGGAGACGATGCCGGCGAGGATCGTCTCGAGCGTCGTTCGGTCGGTCACGACGGCGCCCGCGATCTGGTCGATAATTTGCGTACACTGCGCTCGAACGTCGTCGGGTTGCATACCGAACCGTTCGGCGTCACCGTGATTGTTACGCGCTTGCTATCGGATCGTTTCACACGGTTTCGGACGTTTCACGCCGGCGTGGTCGGGCCGTTGACCAGCGTCGGCCGACGATCGGACACGACTGCCTTTTTGCCTCACCGTCTCGTCGTGTCGCACATGAGCGAACCCGACGACGCGATCGAGCACTTTCTCGAAAAGGCCGACGACGCCTACGGCGAGTACGAGAGCGGCTATTCGGACGCCGACGCGACGCTTCGGCGTCTGGAACGACACATCGAGACGCTTAGAGAGAATTTCGACGGCTAGCGCGCTCGCGTCTCGCCGGACACGGCAGAACTATTGCGCCGCCGGACGCCCCTTCCCACATGAGTCGTTTTTCCACCCGCGTCGAGCGGATCTCGATCAGCGGTATCCGAGAGGTGTTCGAAGCGGCCGGCGAGGACGCCATCAACCTGGGATTGGGACAACCCGACTTTCCGACGCCCGACAACGCGCGAAGCGCGGCGATCGAGGCGATCGAATCGGGGAAGACGGACGCGTACACGTCGAACAAGGGTACCGAGTCGCTTCGTGAGGCCATCGCGACGAAGCACGATCGGGACAACGACTTCTCGGTCGATCCCGAGAACGTCATCGCGACCTCGGGCGGCAGCGAGGCCCTCCACATCGCCATCGAAGCCCACGTGGACGCGGGCCAGGAGGTCGTCTTTCCCGATCCAGGCTTCGTCTCCTACGAGGCGCTGACGCATCTCGCGGACGGAGCGCCGAAGCCGGTCGAACTGCGGGAGGACCTTACGATGGCCCCGGAAGCCGTCGAGGACGCGATCACCGACGACACCGCGATGTTCGTCGTAAACAGCCCCGCCAATCCGACCGGCGCGGTCCAAGGCGAGACCGACATGCGCGAGTTCGCCCGCATCGCCGAGGAGTACGACGTGTTGTGTCTCTCCGATGAGGTGTACGAACCGTTCGTCTTCGACGGCGACCACCACTCGCCCGCGGACTTCACCGACTCGGACAACGTCGCCGTCGTCAACGCCTGTTCGAAGGCGTACTCGATGACCGGCTGGCGACTCGGCTGGGTGACCGCTTCACACGAGCGAATCGAACGGATGCTCAGGGTCCACCAGTACGCTCAAGCCTGTGCGTCCGCGCCCGCACAGTACGCCGCCGAAGCCGCCCTATCGGGCCCACAGCACCGCGTCGAGGAGATGCGGGACGCCTTCGAGGAGCGCCGCGACGTGTTGCTCGACGGGCTCGAAGGGATGGGTCTTGACGTGCCGATGCCGCAGGGTGCGTTCTACGCGATGCCTCGGGTTCCCGACGGCTGGGTCGACGAGGTCATCGACCGCGGCGTCGTCGTCGTCCCCGGTGAGGCGTTCGGCGCGGGTGGGGCGGGACACGCCCGCATCTCGTACGCGGTCGACGTCGAAACGCTGAAAGAGGCCCTGGAGGTCATGCGCGACGCGACGGCTGCCGTTCGGTAACTCTCCCGGTAGCCACCGGATACTTATCAACTGCGTTGCGTTATCGCCGTTATGAACGGACGAACGCTACTCACGGCGATCGGTTCGGGCATTACTACGTTCCTTTTGATCACCGTCGCAGTCATCGAGATTCTCGATTTCGAGTTCTCGGCGATCATCGCGCTTCCGATCGGACTCCTCGTCGGCGTCGTCGTCTTGATCGGTGTGGGGGTATCGATGAGCAGTTTGAGCGCAGGTCTCCGTCGCCTGTTGAGTGCCTACACCGCGTTCGGACTCACGATCTTGGCGCTGCTCGGGCTTCGATACGTGAACGTCGGGCGAAGCGTCCTTTCGACCGATCTGATCGTCGGTGTCGGCGCCGCCGCCGCTGTCGCGGTGTACGTTGCGCTGTTCGCGCGTTCGGGCTCACGCCCCACCGCGCAGTAGCTACTACGGGAGGCGACTCGGGAAAAATACATGTTTACTCGTTCGGACGGGACGGTTCGTGGTCGGCTTACGGGTGGTGTGTGCCGTCGCGGCTTACATCATACCGCCCATGCCGCCGCCCATACCGCCCATGCCGCCGCCCATGCCGCCGCCCATGCCGCCGGCGCCGCCGGGCATCTCCTCGTCATCCCCGTCGTCGCTGGAGCCACCCTTGAGGTCGCCCGCGGCGATGACGTCGTCGATGCGGAGGATCATCACGGCCGCCTCGGTGGCCGCCTCGATGGCCTGCGTCTTCACGCGCAGCGGTTCGACGACACCCTCGGCTTCCATGTCGATGACGTCACCGGTGTAGGCGTCGAGGCCGAAGCTGCTGTCTTTGGTGTGCTGGCTGCGGAGCTCGACGAGCGAGTCGATGGGGTCGAGTCCGGCGTTCTCCGCGAGCGTGCGCGGGATCACGTCGACGGCGTCGGCGAACGCTTCGATCGCGAGCTGCTCGCGGCCCTCGACGGAGTCCGCGAAGTCACGCAGACCGAGCGCCAGCGCGATCTCGGGGGCACCGCCGCCCGGGAGCACCTGTCCGTCCTGGAGCGTGGTGCGAACGACGCCGAGGGAGTCCTCGACCGCGCGTTCGACCTCGTCGACGACGTGCTCGGTGCCGCCGCGGAGAATGAGCGTGACCGCGCGGGCCTGCTCGACGTCCTCGACGAAGATCTTCTCGTCGCCGGCGATGGGCTGTTGGCTGACGGAGCCGGCGAAGCCGAGATCGTCCTCGGTGATGTCGTCGATGTTGGAGACGACGCGGCCGCCGGTCGAGCGGGCCAGCGCCTTCATGTCGGACTTCTTCGCGCGGCGGACCGCGAGGATGCCCTCTTGGGCGAGGTAGTGTTGGGCCATGTCGTCGATGCCCTTCTGACAGAAGACGACGTCAGCGCCCACGTCGACGAATCTGTCGACCATCTCGCGCAGCTGTTTTTCTTCCTGCTCGAGGAACTGCTCGAGCTGGTCGGGGTCGGTGACGTTGACCTCGGCGTCGATCTCGGTCTCTTTGACCTCGATCGGCGTGTCGATCAGGGCGATGTTCGCGTCCTCGACGAGCGCGGGCATGTTGTCGTGGACACGCTCTTTGCCGACGATGACGCCCTCGACGAGTTCGGACTCGTCGACGGCGCCGCCGACGACCTTCTCGATTTTGATGTTGTCCGTGTCGATGTCGTCGTCATCGGCGACCGCGCGTACGGCGTCGACGGCGAGTCCGGACAGCAGGTCCTTCGAGTTCTCCGCACCCTTACCGGTCATCGCCGTCGCGGCGATGGCTTCGAGGACTTCGGTGTCCTCGGCATCAACGTCGATCGAGATCTCGTCGAGGATCTCTTTGGCCTCGGCGGCGGCCTGGCGGTACCCCTGCGCGAGGACCGTCGCGTGGATGTCCTGTTCGAGGAGGTCTTCGGCCTGCGAGAGCAACTCGCCGGCCACGACGACGGACGTCGTCGTTCCGTCGCCGACTTCTTCTTCTTGGGTCTCGGCGACCTCGACGATCATGTTGGCCGCGGGGTGTTCGATGTCCATCTCGCTGAGGATGGTGACGCCGTCGTTCGTAACCACGACGTTCCCCGTCGAGTCGACGAGCATCTTGTCCATCCCCTTGGGACCGAGCGTCGTGCGTACGGACTCGGCGACCGCTTTACCCGCGGTGATGTTCATCGACTGTGCGTCCCGTCCGGAGGTTCGCTGACTTTCCTCGGAAAGGACGATCATCGGCTGGTTGCCCATCTGTTGTGCCATAGTCACCTGATTGATTGTCTGTGGTTCTATATAAAAGTTGCTGAAACGGTGAGATCAAAAACCGCCGGAGGGACCCCGATTATCCATGCCAACGGATCGCACGAAATTTCTGGTAACACGCTGTGGCGGCTTCGGCGTTCGGCTGCAGTCCAACGGTTCTGATCAGGCCGACCGCGACCCGTCGGTGAACTGGTGGTACTCGATGTCGTTCGATCGCATCTCGTTGTGGCGACGTTCGAGGAACGAGTAGACCGCGCCGTGCGGCGCGCCGTCGAGGATCATCTCGGCGGCGCTGCGGACGGCGTCGACCTGCTTCGGAGAGCCGATAATACCGAGCGTCGTCCCGTAGATGACGACCTCCGCGCCGCTGAGTTCGGCCATCAGCTCGCGGGTTCGGCCGCTTTCGCCGATGAGCCGTCCCTTCTTCCGACGGAGGTCCTTTTTGTTTCGGGTCGCTGCCTCGATGTCGATGAGGTCGAACATCTGCATGTCGTCCTCGAGCAGCCGGAGGGCGTCCGCCGGGGGAAAGCCCCGACCGATGGCTTTGACGATGTCGGGCCCCTTCAACCCGAGGATCGGATCGCCGACCGACTCGACGCGGACCGAGCCGGTCTCCGAATCGATGTCGAGGCGGACCTCCGCGCGGGATTCTATCTCGCGCATCGTCGCACCCCCCTCACCGATCAGCACGCCGATCCGGTCTTTCGGCACTGTGACGTGTTTCATACGTCCGTTTCGTGATGCGGACTTTTAAGCGTACGCGTTCGGGGAGAGATTTCAGCTCTCGCGGTCCCCCCGGTCGTCGCTCGGCGGCTGGTACGCGTAGGTCACGTCGCGGTGGACGACCACGTACACCTCTCGATCCGGATCGTAGACGACGCCGCTGTCCGTGTCGATCGCGAAGTCGACCAAATCGGCCAGCGACGCCGCTTCGATGTCGACCGTATCGACGACGGGGTCGGGAAGCGACATCGTCGCGATCCACTCCTCGAGGTCCTCGCGGTCGTCGCGGTAGGCGAGGGAGGCCCGTTCGACGTCGTCGAGCGCGAGTCCGCGTCGCTTCGCGAGCACGAGTCCGCCCAAGAGCGCGAGCGAACCGACGAGCAAAAGCGGCGCTCCGACGCTTCGAATCGGTGAATAGGAGCGCTCGACGGGGACGCTGGCGGTCGATTCGAACGCCTCGCGTCCACTCGGGGGCTCGCTGACCCGATACGCGTCCCCGTCGGCGCTGAGGAGCATCGAGTACGTCCATCGGTCGTCGATCGCCTCCCCGTTGACTGTCCCCGAGACCCGAACGTCCGCACGGAGCGCCGTCTCGATCTCGCCGGGGAGGTCGCCTACCGCCTCCTCGATCTCTTCGTTTTCGCTTCCGATCGCCGAGAAACTCAACTCGAAGGACTCGGTCAACTCGGCCCCGGGATCGAGGGACGATTCGCCGTCGGTCTCGATTTCCTCACGCCTCTCCCAGACGACGTCCTCAGTGTCCTCCGTCTCGACGATCGCCCGGCGATGAACGCTGAGATCGACCTCCACGTCCAGTTCGCCGCTCTCGCTGGCCTCGTATCGAAACGCGAACCGGCCGTCCATCTGCGGTGCGATCGCCGCCGGATAGATCGATCGGTTCTCGAGGGTCGTATCCGTCGGATAGATCGGGTTCGATTCCGTCACGGTCGCCCCGTGCTCGAAGGTCCCCTCGGTCGCCCAGTTCGATTCGACGCGCTCTTCGGTCGTCATCCCCGGATCAACGTGGGTCGCGTACGTTCCCCACGCACCGAGCAACACGGCGATCACGACCACGACGACGATCACCTCGAACCACGCGGCCAACAGCGCCCGACCCCGGAGTCGCCAGCTCATGGGCTCTCGCGCTCACGAGCGATCTCGATTGGACCCATCCCCATCGTCTATCAGTGGTGTCTACCGACGGTTTTGTTATGTGCGTGCTTCGAACCGTGCCCCACGCGAACACGACGGTAGCCTCGGATTACTCGACGGACGGCTACCGGTCGCCGTCGTACAGCCGCCCCAGCGCTCGCCGGGGCCGCCACCCCCGCTCCGGACGTCGGTCGCGAACGCGCCCTCGCCCGAGCACCGCCATGGTCAGTAAATAAAAGCTCCCGCCCAGCAGCCCGTCGATCGCGACGAGCGGCAGCCACGGGTGAATCCCGTACAGCGTCCGGATCGTCCCGAGCGGCAGGATCGCGAGATATCGACGCTCGGTCACGTACTGGGGGTAATAGCCGGTTTCGGGCGGGGCGTGCAGGGTCACCGTCACCGCCTCGCGTCCGCCTCGTTCGAGGTACATCTCCCGCTGGCGGGGTTCGACGCGGTCGCTCCCGGCCTCGAAGTAGGAGACTGTCGGGAGGAGCCCGCCGTTGTGAATCTCGTAGGTGAGATCCGAGGACGTCCCCTGGGTGACGACCGCCGCCTGTTCGGATTCGAACTCCGCGCTCACCATCCCGATCTGTTCGGTTCCAGCAGGGCCGATCATCGCCGCCGTGGCCGCGACGACGATCAACAGCGCGAACGTACCGACGATCACCCGTGGGTCGAGCCCGCTGTCGCGCGACCGGGAGTGCGATCGATCCTTGTTATCGCCGAACACGAGCACGTCGACCGCGTAGGCGATCACCGCGACCGCACCGATCAGGTAGCCGAGCCCCTGCGTCCCGACGACGGCGCTCGTTCCGAGCAGTCCCGCGATCCGCATCTGCACCGACTCTATCGCCCCTCCAACACCCACCACGGCGGTTCCGAGATGCGGAATCACGACCACTTCGCCGTTCACCTGTAACGCCTTGGCTTTGATCTGACCTTCGGCGACCGGCGGTTCGCTCCCGTCCTGATCGGTGACTGGGTTCCCATCGCCCTTGGTGAGATACCCCTCGTCGGTCTCACCGACGACGCGGTGGGTGGTGAGCCCCCCGCCGTGGAGCCGCTCGGCGTCGAACGTGACGACGTCGCCCGCTTCGACCGGGCCGGCGACCGCGGCGGGGATCGCGACGAACCCGTCGCCCGCGTCCATCGTCGGGGCCATGCTGTCGGTTTCGACGTAGGCGGGCCCGACCGGCGTCCCGTAAAATTGACCGACGAGCATGGCTCCGAGCACCACCACGAGCAGGACGCCGCCGACGTAGGTGAGCGATCCCTTACTCATAATATCTCAGTGTGTCGGTGGGATTGAGTATTATTATGCGGGATATATCCGGAGGTAACGGCTGGCTACGGGCCAGATCGAGAGAAATAGTCGTTTTGATCTCTCTATTCGCCTGCTCGTTGACAGCGCTACTGTGGTAAAAAAAAACTATCAAACACTCTCTCAGGAATTTTTGCGAACAGAGAGCCGCAGTCGGCTGCGGATGAGACGAACTCGGATCCGAAGACGGACCGATCGTCCGGTTTTGTCGCGGGGGTCGATCCCGTACTTCTGATACGAATTTTCGCCGAAGTCCATGGATCTAGGATGCAGGACCGTGAGACACGACTGAGCTAGGATCGTAAAACGCTCAGCTAGCTACAATAATCCTAGTAAGTAACTATTTGATCGTCAGTGTTGGAATAGGTCGTCGGTCCTGGCGGGGCGGTAATCCGTCGTTCTGCAGTAATCAATGTGAAGTACCCCATCTGAACAGAGACTCTCTGCTTGCAGCCGCGGCTCCCGTCCAGAGTATGAATTTGCTTTGTTTCGTTTTGATCACTTTTCTGAAACTCACCAGCGGACTCGAGCTGCTGCAAGCCAGAGTGGGTGAAAGCCAAAATTATGAGATTGGATTATGCGTAAGTCCGACTTGCGTAGAACGCGAAAGTCTCGGGAACATCACCTGATAGTGTAGAATCATCACGTAGGAAGAACTGTGGATGAACAGCTATTGCCTCTCCAGGCTCTAGAACTGGGATGTCTTTACTTGGACCATTTCCAGAGGGATCATCTACATTGTCCACATTGTGCATTGCATCATAGACGAAATCACCTTTACTCTCGTCAATGGCATCTTCAGACCAGTAGAGAGCAAAGCCGCTGCTCTCCCAGCCGCCTAGATTCCCGTCACTTGTAAGGGTATTTGCTTCTACCCCGATATTGTTTGTACCATTGTTTCTGATATAGAAGACATTGTAAAATCTCGAATTTGCGTCTTCGTTCAGGCCAGCTCCGTTCTGTCCATCCCCACCGGCGAAATTGAGAGACAATTTATTACCATCGTACTCGGCGTATGGGCTTTGCTCTTCAAGACCAAGGTAAGCATCTTCATCACTAACCACTTCAGCGGTCATACTACGATCCGTCCAGACTGTACTGAACGCACCACTACCTACTACAGCCGCTCCACCAGCGGCGATCGATCCCGTTCCGATCAAGAACTTACGTCGTTGCATACTGTTTCACCTTGTCAGTGCACCCGTCTTCGCCGGGGCACCTACAGGAACCAATACCCCTCCATACCCACTTTGGAATAGAGACACCCCCGAGATCGCAAACCCCTGTTTTCGACGCGCTGGTGCGTCGCAAACGACTGTTTTCGTTCGCTGAGGGTGTCCGATCTCCGAACACCGGAACGCGCAAACCGTCGTTTTCAGGATACATCCTGGGTCCCGAGACACGACCGGCCGTCGGCGTGCCGTCCCGCCGTAAGCAAAGGCTATCCGAGGTTGAAGCGCCCTAGCGGGTGATTTAATCCGATACGCGAGGCAAAAGTGTTCGCTCCTCGGGCGTCGCTTCGGCGTCGGTTCGAGTGCCAAGATAAAAATGCTATCATAATTCATATAAGCGCCGGTGAAATTCGACGGGATGCTTTTTGTTCAGTCTATAACAAAACGGGATGGGTTTGACCCTCCGCCCGAGAGGACCGATGAGCAAAACACGCGGACAGGCACGGGGGGAGGGGGCGGATCGAGCGAAAACTGAAACTGACGTCTCACTTACGCGGGACGAGATCTTCGAGGTACTGAGCAACCAACGCCGACGGTACGTGTTTTATTATCTGCGCCGCCACGAGAGCGAGACCGTCGGCGTCGGGGAGCTGGCCGAACAGATCGCCGCCTGGGAGTGCGGCAAAGCGATCGACTCGCTCACCGCCGCGGAGCGAAAGCGGGCCAAGACCGCACTGCACCAGTTCCACCTGCCGAAGATGGACGACCTCCGGTTTCTCGAGTACGACTCTCACAGGGGTGAGGTTCGGCTATCGGACGAGATCTCGGACGTCGATATCTACCTCGATATCGTCCCCGGACTCGACGTTCCTTGGGGATACTACTACTTCGGCCTCTCGGGGTTCCATCTCCTGCTCTTGACCGGTGCCTGGGCCGGCGTGCCCGTGCTTTCGAGCGTTCCGTGGCTGTCGTGGGCGCTGTTTTTTGTCGTCGTCTACGCGGTCTCGGCGACGGTTCACGCCTACTGGAACTACACACAGACGCGCTTCGGGGTCGACGAGCGCCCGCCGGGGGTCGATGCCGAATGACGTCCCGACTCGGCCGCGTTGCGGTCGTGTTCGGGGCGCTCGCATTCGTGCTCGTCGCCGTCGGAACCGGCGCGTACTCGTCGACGACGGCCGATCGAGGGGTGTCGATCGACGTGGTCGACGACGCGGAGGCGTTTTTCGGGCTGGAACGTGAGGTCGTCGTCGACACGGAGAACTCGACGAACGTCTCGCTCACCGTGACGAACCGGCTGTCGACGGCGGTCGACGTCGAGATCGTCCACCGATCGACCGAGAACGGACCGCCCGCCGACATCGATCCCGCCGAGTTCGAACTCGAACCGGGGGAAACCCGTGCCGTCCGGGTGGCTATCGACTGTCGTTCCACGGCGTCGACGGACGACGTCGAACTGAATATATACGGGGTCGGAAACACAGCCGAAATCGAATTGGAGCGGGCCATCGACGCCCGCTGCGATTGATCGTCCGGTTCCGCGCGCCGTTCCGCCGGGCTCGGCGCCCAAAAACGTACGAGCGTTCCCCCGTATCGGTGCGTCCCGCCGACGGTGTCGACGTACCGGTAGGCCGCCGGTGGGTCGATCCCCCACGCCTCGAACCGTCCGTCGACCTCGTTGACGATTGTCCGGACGAACGACCCGCCCTCCCGGAGCGTCGGCGGGGTCTCGGTGTGCTCGGTCTCGAACCGACACAGCGCGGTTTCGCCGCCGCCCGCGGCTGGTATTCGACCCCGGATATCCGACTGGAGCCGTTCGTGGACCGGCTGCGGCTCCGAACGTAGAAGTCCCTCCCCGAACGCGTCGATAGCGTCGAGCGCATCGTTCGGGACGTAGTCCATCCGCGCCGACCCGCCTACCGGGTGCCGAGCGCGGTCTCGGATACGCGTGGTGCCCGCTCGTAGCCCTCGCTGCGATCGACGATCGGATGTGCATGTTCGGGGACCCAGGTCCTCGCGCTCGCGCCGTGGGCGGATCGGCCAATCGATCACCTTTCCCGTCGGCACCCGTCGAGTTCGGCGACGTACGCCCCGGCGAGCACGTCCCCGACCGAGCGCTGTCGGTTTCGTCGCGCCACACGGTCGTGTCCGGAATAAAAGATGGCGTCGGCGTCGTACAGCCTGGCGAGTTCCGGAGCGACGCTTTCGGGTGCGCCGGTACGGACGAAGAGGTCGCGTCCCAGTTCGCGGTATCGGCGCTCCTCCGTCTTCAGGTGTCGGAAGGACAACGCACACTGTCCGGCCCCGATCGTCCCGAACAGACCGGTGTGTTGACCTCCTCCCACGGCTGCAGCCGTGGGCTTTCGCCTCGCTATACGGTACCCAAAGAGCGGAACGACCGTATCGTCGCGCGCGGCTGCCGCGAGCCCGGCGTTAGCGCGGGTTCTCGGGTCACGGCGACGCCAAACCAGGGTCACGGTATCAGTTCGTCCGCCGATAGATACTGTGCTTCGAGGGGCGAACTACACCGCCAATTCGTACTCGTATTCGGCGTGCAACTCGCCCGCGATCTCCGCATCCGCCTGTCGTCCCCGCCGGAATCCGACCGCCTCGAAGAAGCCGATCCCGATCGCGTTCGCGGCGAGCACGCCGCAGGCGACCCGGTCGACGCCCCGCTCTCGCGCCCACTCCGTGACGCGACCGACGAGGGCGGAGCCGATCCCCTCGCCCCAGCGATCCGGGTGAACGTAGAGCGTGTGGAGTTCGACCTCGTCGGCCCAGGTCTGTTCGGCGCTCGCGAACCCGACGACCGCCCCGTCGACCTCGGCGACGTAGAAGGCGATCGCCTCGTGATCGATCCCCGCCGCGACGAGTTCGGGGTCGTAGTACTCGGCGAGCGCTGCCGCGATCGTCGAGGGGTCGAGCGCCCCGCCGTAGGCGGCGTACCACGCGGCTTCGGCCACCTCGACGACGGCCTCCACGTCGTCGTCGGTCGCCTCTCGGATCGCGGCGGTCATTCCGCCCCGTCGATCGCGTGGAAAGTGACCGTGTCGCTGTCCGTCTCGACGATCGCAACTGTGCGGCTCTCCTCGGGAACCGTCGGGAAGTGTGCCCCCGGGTTGACGACGATCGTATCGCCCACGGCCCGCCGTTCGCGGACGTGCCAGTGGCCGTGACAGACGTAGTCGTACGTCCCGGCCGACGCGAGCGCCTCGATCACCGGCTTCCGTTCGCCGTGAAGGATCACGAACGATCGCCCGTCGAACGTCAACTCCGCGAACCTCCCGTGGAGCGTCCCGCCGTTGAGGGCGTCGAAGGCGCCGACGAGGCCCTCCCGTTCGCCGTCGTTGTTGCCCCTGACGGCGTGGACGTCTATCCCTTCGCGGTCGAGAAACGGCACGAGCGGCGGCGCGATGAAGTCCCCACAGTGGATCACCGTCTCGACTCGTTCGTCCTCGAATCGATCCATCGCGGCCTCGGTCGCCGCCACGTTGTCGTGCGTATCGGAGATGATGCCGATCTTCATGGGCGCGGGTAGGCGCGTCGTCGAAAAGAAGCCTCGGTGTCGAGCTGGGGACTTTTGTTCGTGGGTGACGTTCGCTCCATATGGCCGAACGGAACGTCCTCGGCGAGGAACTGAAACCGTGTGGCACCGATCCACTCACTGGCTTCGAACGCGACGGTTGCTGTGGAACCCATCCCGAAGATCGAGGACGACACGAACTCTGTGCGGTGATGACTGCTGACTTCCTCCATTTCAGCAGCGAACGGGGGAACGACCTCGTCACACCGCGTCCCGAACTGCAGTTTCCCGGTCTCGAAGCGGGCGATCGGTGGTGTCTTTGTCTCGGCCGCTGGATCGAGGCGCTCGAAGCGACGCGGACCCGGCGGCTTCCCGAGACGACGGTGCCGTCGGTCGTTCTCGAGGCGACGAACGAGTCGGTGCTCGACGCCGTCGAACTCGAAACGCTGGAAATGCACGCCTACGACCGGGTATGACGGATGAAGCCGATAGCAACGCGGTCGGCGGGGCTCAGAACGCCACGAAGCCGCCGTCCGCGAGGAAGAACAGGACGTAGTAGCCGACGAGCGCGAGCGCCAGCAGCCACTGGCCGGGCGTGACCTCCCGACCTCTGCCGACCGCCACCTTGAGCAGCGGATAACTGAGGATCCCGGCGGCCAGCCCGTTGGCGATCGAGGCCGTCAGCGGCATCACGGTGATCGTGAGGCTGGCCGAGATCGCCCAGACAGGATCGTTCCAGTCGATGTCGGCGACGCCTTGCAGCATGATGACCCCGACGATTACCAACGCGATGTAGGTCGCATACAGCGGGAGCAGGCTGATGAGCGGCACCACGGCGAGCGAGACGAGAAAGAGGATCCCGACGACGAGCGCGGTGAAGCCCGTCCGGCCGCCCTCCTCGACGCCCGTCGACGATTCGATGTAGGTCGTCACCGTCGAGGTTCCCATCATCGCGCCCACGGTCGTGCCGACCGCGTCGGCCATGAGCGGTTTGTCCATGTCCGGGAGGTCGCCGTCCTCGTCGAGGAAGCCGGCGATACCGGAGACGCCGATCAGCGTCCCGGCGGTGTCGAAGAAGTCGACGACGAAGAACGTGAACACGACGAGCAAGAAGACGAGCGGGTCCTCGGTGATGCCGCCGAGGCCCTGTACGAACCCCTCGAAGAGCGGGAGGAAGTTGTACTGTACGTCCGTGAGGAAGGCGACGAAGCCGACCTCTTCGATGACGCCGACGGTGTTCGGCGGCGCGAAGGTCCCCTGTTGGCCGGGGACGAACAGCGCGATGACCCAGCCGGCGACGGCGGTCGTGAGGATGCCGATGACGATCGAGCCCGTGACGCCGCGGGCGTACAGGAACAGCGTCAGCGCGAGGCCGGCGACGGCGACGATCGCCGTCGGATCGAGGAAGAAGTTACCCAACTGGACAAGCGTTCCGTCCGGGTACTCGACGACGACGCCCATCTCCTGCAACCCGAGAAACAGCAGGAAGATACCGATACCCGCCCCGACCGCGAACTTGACCGGTTCCGGGAACAGTTCGATGACGTATCGGCGCGCCCCGACGGCGCTCAAGACGATGAACAGTATTCCCTCGACGAACACGGCGGCCAGCGCGACCTGCCAGGGGACGCCGAGGCCCAACACGACGGTGAACGCGAAGAAGGCGTTGAGGCCCATCCCGGGAGCGAGTCCGAACGGCCGCTTCGCGTACAGCGCCATCACCGCGATCCCGACGACCGAAGCGAGGATCGTCACCACCGCGAGCATCTGCAGGACCTCCGTTTCGCCCATCCCCGCCGGCGGATCGGTCATGATCGCCGGCGTGAGAATCACCGGGTTCACGACGATGATGTACGCCATCGCGAGGAACGTCGTCGCTCCCGCCAAGGTCTCCGTCCGATAGTCCGTTCCGTACGTCTCGAAGTCGAAATAGTCGGCCAGCGAATCAGTTACGCCCATATTTCACATTTGAGCACACCGTTGGTGGAGTGTATAAAAGTTTTCGTCACACACGTGTGAAAAATATCCACGTTCGTGGATACCACGTCGCTATCCGAGTTTGACGAGCGCGTCGACCGGCGCGTCCGTTCGCGAGCGAGCCCGTTCGATCCCCTCGTCGCCGACCGCGATGAGCGCGAACACGCCGGCCACCTCCGCGTTGGCCGCGGCGGCGATCTCGAGGAGGAGTTCTTGGGTCTCTCCCGATCGGATGAGATCGTCGATGACGAGGACGGAATCGCCCGCGGAAATCGCGTTTGCCGGAAGATAGTAGTCGATCTCGATGCCCGAAGAGAGCCGCTGTCTGACCTCGATAAAGTCCTCGACGGCGGTTTCGCGGGACTTCTTCGCGTAGGCACACCGGGCACCGAAATGTCCCGCCATCGCCGCCGCCAGCGTGATGCCGTCGGTCGCCGCCGTCAACACGACGTCCGGCGCTTCGATCGTCAATAACTCGGCCGCGACGGGCGGGACGAGCGATAACAGCGCCTGATCGAAGACCAGTCGGGAGTTGTCGACGTACCCCTCTTCGTCGACGACGATGCGGGCGTCGAGTTCTTGCGCCAAGAGATCCGATCCGATGTCGGAGACGATATCGCGAGCGCGCCGCTCGCCGGGCAGCACGTGCCCGTTCACGTAGCGATTCAGATCCCCCGCCGGTAACCCCGTCTCCGCGGCGAGTTCCTCGTACGTGTGTGTCTGCTTGAGCGTACACAACACGTCGACCGCACGCAACTGGAGGGCCGCCTTCTCGGAACGGTTCATACGTTCCAGTGGGTTACCGCACGTGTTTGAATACTTCGGTGTTGACCCGCGGCGAGATACGCACTAAGTTGTGTATCTATTGGCCCCTATCGGCCAGAAGCTCGGAGGCCGTCAACAGCGCCTCCAGTTCGATGTCGTGCTCGGCGAGGTTCTCGCGGGCCCCCTCCTCGCGGTCGACGACGACGATGACGCGCTCGACGACCGCTCCCGCCTCCCGCAGCGCCTCGACGGCGTCGATGGCGCTTTGTCCCGTCGTGGCGATATCCTCGAGCACGACGACCTCCTCGCCGGCCTCGAACCCGCCCTCGATGCGGTTGCCCGTGCCGTACTCCTTGGCCCGCTTTCTGACGATGACGTAGGGGCGATCCGTCTCGACGGCCGTCGCCGCCACGAGCGGCACCGCACCCAACGCGACACCGGCGAGGCGCTCGCCGCCGATCCGGTCGGCGAACGCCGAGGCGATGAGTCGCAGACAGCGCGGATCCGTCTCGAAGACGTACTTGTCGACGTAGTAATCGGACGTCCCGCCGTGCGAGAGCTCGAATTCGCCGAACTTCACCGCCTCGGCGTCACGGAGCGCGTCGATGAGTTCCCGGTTGACCATACCGGACACTCACCCGTCGGGGGCAAAAACGGCGCGGAATCGCGACGCCGGGGAAACGGCGCGCGATTCTAGCCCGTGATGTGGCCCTCTTCGCGGAGTTGGTCCGCGTCCTGTTTTTCGTACCGCCACACGACGTCCGCTTTCTCGTCCTGCCAGTCCCACGGTTCCACGAGGACGACGTCGTCCTCGCGGATCCAGATGCGCTTTTGCATCCGTCCGGGAATTCGTGCTGTCCGTTCGGTGCCGTCCATACACCGGACCTTCACCCGGTTCGCACCGAGCATGTTCGTGACGACGGCGAATACCTCGTCGTCCTCGGGCATCCGGAGGTTCTTTCGTCCCTCGTTGTCGCTCATACCTGTCGGTTGGATAGCAGGGCTTTTAATGCTTTATTGCTTGCTTTGAGGGCGCTACACGGCCACCCGACCACGAAAAAACGACACACGGCACGGCCGCGGTGTGGCAAGGGTTATACCGGTCGGTCGAGTGGGTCCCGATGTTATGTCGATGCGTGCAGTCGTCTTCGAGGAGGTCGGCGAACTGATGGACGTACAGGAGATCGAACGGCCAGCCCCTGCCCCCGACGAGGTCGTCGTCGAGACGGAGGCCTGCGGCATCTGTCGATCCGATTGGCACGCCTGGCAGGGCGATTGGGACTGGGTCGGCGTCGCGCCGACGCCCGGACTCGTCTTCGGACACGAACCCGTCGGGACCGTCAAATCAGTCGGCGAGGACGTCGATACCCTCGAGGTCGGCGACCGGATCTGCGTCCCGTTCAACCTCAGCGACGGCACCTGCCGGTACTGCAAGCAGGGTCGGGCGAACATCTGCGAGCGCGTCGTCCCGCTCGGGTTCGTCCCGTTCCAGCAGGGCGCGTTCGCCGAGGAGTTCCCGGTCCGAAACGCCGACCACAACGCGGTCAAACTCCCCGAGGGCGTCGATCCGGTCGACGTCGCCGGCCTCGGCTGTCGGTTCGCGACCGCTTTCCACGGACTCGTCCACCGAGTCGACGTCACGCCGGGCGATTGGGTCGCCGTTCACGGCTGTGGTGGCGTCGGCCTCTCGGCGGTCCACATCGCCGACGCCCTCGGTGCGAACGTCATCGCCGTCGATCTCTCGACCGACAAACTCGAGAAGGCCGAGGAGCTCGGCGCGGACGCGACCGTCGACGTTCGGGAGGTCGACGACGTCCCCCTGGCGGTCAAAGAACACACCCCGAACCGACGGGGTGTCGAGGTTAGCGTGGACGCCCTCGGTGTCGCCGAAACGTGCCGAAACTCCGTCAAGTCGCTGTGTAAGGGCGGGCAGAACCTCCAGATCGGGCTCACGACGAGCGAGGAGGAAGGTGAGGTGTCGCTGCCGGTCGATACGATCGTTATGGACGAACGGGAGTTCATCGGCTCCTTTGGGATGCCGCCTCACGAGTACGAGGAGATCTTCTCGATGATGGACCAGGGGAAGATCGACCCCGGTAAGATCGTCTCGAAGACCGTTTCACTCGACGAAGTCCCGGAGGTTGTCGCCTCCATGGACGACTACGAGACGATCGGTATTCCGGTCTGTGACGATTTCTAGGTTCATCGTATCTTTCACCGGATTTAATCCTCCGGATGTGGAATCGCCACGCATGGATACCGCCGAACTGCGCGAGACGCTCGGTGACACGGGCGTCGCGGGAGCCGTGATGTTGATCGTCGGCCTGCTGACCGTGGGACGCGAAAACCGCCGCGCTGGACTCGGAGCCGCCGCCGTCGTCGCCGGCCTCGGACTGATCGGTCACGGGGTCGTCGGCTCCTTCCTAGCGTCGATGGGAATGAGCTTCGACGATCTGTAACGCTTCACGACCGACGACGCCGTGTCAGCGTCGCCTCACTTTCCGTCTGTGAGCACTTTCGGGAGTTTTTCGACGATCGCCGTATCGCCCTTTCGGAGTTTTCGCGCGCGGACGAAGATCACTCGGCACGCAACCTACGACCTCAACTACCACATCGGCTGGCTCCCGAAGTACCGCAACGCGGTACCGACCGGAGGTTGTCGACCGCGTCGAATCCATCCGCCACGAAATTGCCGACGAGAAGGGGTTAGAGATTCACGCTCTGACCGTTCAGCCCGACCACGCTCACCCGTTCGTCAGTAGCCAGCCCAAACACAGTCCGTCGCTGCTTGCCAACTGGTTCAAGAGCATCTCTTCACCAACGAGGGCCTACAACTCGACCACCAGCCACAGAATACTATCGAGTGGTACGTTATAATCCCGCACCACGAGGATTGTCACCTCTGGATTCCGGCACGCGCCAATCCCGAACAGCGGGATTGGCTCGAAGCGTTGTACGCAGACGATACCGAGATGGGTGAAAGTCGGCTGTTTGAGCGGGACAGGACGTGATAGCTCCACGTCACCGCCACCCGCGACACAGTAGACCGATCTGCGGCGGCCGCCGACGAGCGGACGCCGCCAGACTCGTCTGGCGAGCCCTGTCTCGCTGGACTCGACAGGATGCCGATTGGTGTGGACACCGGAGAAGCGAGTCTCGTCACGGTGTGTCACCGCGACGACTCCGGCTCTCCGGTTCGCCCCCGCCTGTGAGCCGACGACGGCAAAGTCGTTCGTCGGCTCCGCAAAACCCACCGATGGGGCCTCTTTGATCGGGCCACAAGACAGCCACGCCGATGCTGAAATCCACCAGGAGACGCTTGGAACGTATGCGTCTTGGAACCACCAGGGCGCTTCGCTCGGCCTGAACTCCCATCGCGGGATTCCTCCGCGTGAACGCGGAGGAGGAGGAGGTCAAGAGAGACGTTGTAATAAAACACCGGGGCGACGAAGCGACTTTCCCTACGGCGGCCCTCTAGCAGTTATGGAACAACCGAAACCGGCCGACGAGTGGCCCGACGGTCCGCTCACGGAGGACGAAGCCGCAGACTTACTCGACGACGGGATCGCCGTGTGGGTAATGGACGCCGATAGCGAGGTCCGGTCCGCGACCCTTCCCGCCGATGCACCCGACGATGCCGTCATCGACGTCGTCGTCGAGACCGACGAAGCCTTCGAGATGTACAGCTACACCCGCGGGCGGTGGATGGACTACGGAACCCAGCGCAAGGACGACGACGAGGCGCCGTCGATGGCCGGGACGCTCGCGAGTTATCGGGTCCTCGTCGGAGAGAGCGACCTCGATCTCGAATAACGCTCGTTTCACCCGCTGGACGGATCCCCCACTGCTGAATCAACCCACGCTCCGGTGGCAGGCCGACCCCTCAACGATAACAAACGTATAAATACTGCCCCGTGAGGTGTTCTCACTGTGCACATGCGCAAACGGATCGGCTTCGACGTCGGCGGCACGTTCACCGATTTCACGATGATAGATTCGGAGACGGGCGCCGTCGACATCTTCAAACACCCGACGACCGAGGATCCGGCCGACGGCGTCCTCTCCGGAGTACAGCGGTTCCTCGCCGAGACGGACACCGCGTGGACCGATATCGACCAGTTGATTCACGCGACGACGCTCGCGACGAATACGGTGCTCGAACGCGACGGCGCGACGACCGCGCTGCTCGTCACCGAGGGGTTTCGGGACGTGTCGATCCTTGGTCGACAAAAGCGCTACGATCTCTACGATATGCAACTGCAGAAACAGGACCCCATCGTTCCGCGCGAGCATATCTACGAGGTTCGCGAGCGAATCCATCCCCGGGCGGGCGTCGTCCGCGACCTCGACGACGACGGCGTTCGAGCGTTGATTGCCGAACTCGACGCCGAGTACGACGCCGTCGCCGTGAGCCTCCTCCACTCCTACCACGACGACACGCACGAACGGCAGGTTGGCGATCTCGTCGCGGAGGCGGCGCCCGGACTCGCCGTCAGCCTCTCGTCGGATCTCTCGGGGCTCTTTCGGGAATACGAGCGGACGAACACCGCGGCCATCGACGCGTACATCAAACCGCGGATACGCGAGTACCTCGGGACGATCGAGACGGCGCTTGCCGAGTTCGGCTACGACGACACGTTCTTTATGATGAAATCGAGCGGCGGCCTCGCGACGCCGAAGACGATCCGGCACGCGCCCGTCCAGATCATCGAGTCCGGCCCAGTCGCCGGCTCGCTTAACTCCGCGACGCTCGCAACCGAACTCGGCTACGAGAACGTCTTCTCGTTCGATATGGGCGGCACTACCGCGAAGATCTGTTTCATCGTCGACGGCGAACCCCACCGGACCGACGTCTTCGAGGTGGACGAACTCGAGATGAAAACGGACAGCGGCATCCCGATCAACCTCTCGGTCGTCGACATGATCGAGATCAGCGCCGGGGGTGGCAGTATCGCCGCCGTCGAGGAGACGGGTGCGATCTCGGTCGGTCCCGAGAGCGCCGGTGCGACACCCGGGCCGATCTGCTATGGGTTCGGCGGAACCCGACCGACGATCACGGATGCGGACCTCGCGTTGGGGTATCTCAATCCCGAGAACTTCCTCGGCGGCGAAATGGCACTCGATCGCGACGGGGCGGTGGCAGGAATCGAACGCGCTGTCGCAGACCCACTCGATCTCGACGTCGAGACGGCGGCGTGGGGGATCAAGACCGTCGTCGATAACTCGATGATGCAGGCCAGCCGCATCCACGCCGCCGAGCGCGGCATCGATCTTCGGGAGTTCGGTATGATCGCCTTCGGTGGCGCGGGCCCGATGCACGCCGCGTTCGTCGCCGCGGAATTGAGCGTCCCGGAGGTGATCGTCCCCGCGCAAGCCGGTGTCGCGTCGGCGATGGGGTTGCTCGCGGCCGACGTGGAGTTCCACCTCGGTCGGACCGACGTGGCGCGGCTCGGACCGGACTCGCTCGACCGTATCAATCGGATCTTCCGCGACCTAGAACGGGACGGGCGCGAACGCATCGCGGACGCGGGCGGCGCGTCCGGGGAGGTGATCGTCGAGCGAACCGCGAAGATGAAATACACGGGGCAGGCGCACGATCTCTCGGTCGACGTTCCAGACGGCGAGTTCGACGAATCCGACCTGGAGACGATCGCAGCGCGATTCAACCGTACCTACGCCGAGACGTACGGGTACAGCGACTCCGACGAACCGATCGAGGGTGTGACGTGGAACGTGACTGTTCGACGCGTGACGGCGACGCCGGATCTGCACGCCGCGAACGCAGTCGAGACCGATCGGACGGCACACGCGGGAACGAGACGCGCGTACTTCCGAGACGGCTTCCTCGAGTGTGACATCTACGACCGCCGGGGGCTCGATCCCGGAACGTCGTTCACGGGGCCGGCGATCGTCGAAGAGCGCAACGCGACCACCGTCGTCCCACCGGACGACGCCGTCTCGGTCGACGAGTACGGGAATCTCGTCATCTCGATCGGGGGGCGATAACTCATGTCGAAATCGCCAGAAGACGACGCCGGCGTCGATCCGATCACCTTCACCGTCCTCTGGGATCGACTGGTCTCGATCTGTGAGGAGATGGGGATCACGCTCCAGCGAACCGGCAAGAGCGAAGCCGTCTCCGCCGGTCAGGACTTCTCGACGGCGCTGTTCGACCGCCAGGGGCGGATGATCGCCCAGGGGAACTTCAGTCCCGGCCACCTCGGCGCGATGCCCTTCACCGTCGATCACGTGCTCGATCGATTCTCCCACGACGACCTCGGCGCGGGCGACGGCATCGTTCTGAACGATCCACAGCTTGGGTCCGGCCACCTGCCCGATTTCTTTTTGATCTCGCCGGTCGTCATCGACGATCGGATCGAGGCCTTCGCGGTCAACGTCGCCCATCAGATCGACGTCGGCGGTCTCGCGCCGGGATCGCAGGCGGTCGAGGCGACCGAACTCTATCAGGAGGGGCTGCGGCTGTTCCCCTCGAAAGCCATCGAGAGCGGCGAGATCCAGCGGTGGTTCTTGGACCTTCTCGACGCGAACGTCAGGCTCCCGGACACGCTCGTCGGTGACTTCAAGGCGCAGCAGAACGCGAATCACCGCGGGACGACCCTCTACACCGAACTCTTCGAGGAGTTCGGCGCGGCGACGCTCTCGACCGTCACCGAGTCCATCCTCGATCAGTCCGAACGCCGCGTCCGCTCGTCGATCGAGGAGATGCCCGACGGCGAGTACGCCTTCGAGGACCAGGTCGATTCGGTCGGCGTCGACAGCGGTCCGGTCGAAGTGGCCGTCCGCGTCGTCATCGACGGCGACGAGGTGACGTTCGATTACGCCGATTCGGATCCGGCCACTCAAAGCGCCATCAACAGCTACATCAACTACACGCGAGCGTACACGATCTTCGCGTTCAAATCGGTCACCGAGAAACACCTCCACCAGAACGAGGGCGTCATCCGCCCGCTGACGATCGAGGCGCCCGAGGGATCGTTTTTCAATCCCCAACCGCCGACGGCGGGGGGTGCACGGCCCATCCTCAACGCCCGCATCGTCGATTTGGCGATGGGCGCGCTCTCGCAGGCGATCCCGGAGCGGACGGTCGCCGCGAGCAGCCACTGGGGGAACCCGAACTTCGGCGGCGTCGACCCCGACACGGGCGAGCCGTTCGTCGTCTACGACGTCGTCGTGGGCGGGCTCGGCGCGTCGGCGGCGGGGGACGGTGCCGAGGGCGTCGCGTCGTCGTTCAACCTGACGAACATCCCCGTCGAGATACACGAAAATCGGTATCCGGTGCTCATCGAGGAACTCGGACTCACCACCGACTCGGGCGGGGCGGGCCGCCACCGTGGTAGTCTCGGGCTGCGCAAGGATTTCACGATGCTCGCCGACGACGTTCGGCTCACGAACCTGATGGAGCGCTCAGAATCACGGCCCTGGGGGCTCTTCGGCGGCCGACCGGGCGATACCGGTCGGACGATCCGTCACTCGGACGGCGAACGCCAGAAAATTCACTCGAAGGGCACCTATACGCTGTCTGAGGGTGACACGGTGAGCTTTCGGGTGTCCGGCTCCGGCGGGTACGGCGATCCGATCGAACGGGAGCCCGACGCCGTCCGACGTGACGTCGAGAAGGGATTCGTCTCGACCGACGAGGCGCGTGAGGCGTACGGCGTCGCGATTACGGAGGTCGGGGACGGGTTCGAGGTCGATCGCGAGGCGACGGCTGAACTGCGAGCGTCGATGCGCTGAGGTGGCGGGTCTCCAGTCATCACCGGTTCGCGCTCGTGACCTCCTCGACGACGTCGACGACGCTGTCCCTCGTGAAACGGATATGAAAGAGACGTTCCAGTCGATGTCTTTGACCGTCGCGCCCTTGCCCTCGGCGAGCGCGATGGGGAGGTTTTCGGCGTACTTGACCGCGCTCGTATCGACGGTTCGTTGTTTTTCGATCGGGCGTCGGGAGTCCGGCCCCGGTACGTTTTCGACGCTGGGAGCGTCGGCGAAGTGAAGCTCCGAGATGGGATACTCGGCGGGGTGGTCGACGGATACACTCACTCCGGTGACCATCTGATATACATTTGTGGGCAGGCATATCGATTCACGCACAAGGGGGGTCGTCGGTCCGGTGCGGTTGTGGTCGTCGACGTCTGCGGACCCCGGTATGACGACGATAACTGGCACCCGGTGGCACAGCTTGATCTCTTTCGTCGCCGCTACACGGATCCCCTCGCCCGGTCGGCGAGCTGAAACACGTCACCATCGCCCGATCAAAAGCCCGTGTATAACTTAGCCGATGTACTCAATGGAAACTGATAGGCACTCGAATGATCAAAAACGTCCTATACATTACGATCGATTCGATCCGCGCGGACAGGGTTGGATATCTGGGCTACGACGGTGGGACGACGCCGACGATCGATCGGTTAGCCGCCGATGGGACGACGTTCGAGCACGGCGTCGCGAACGGAATTCCGACGTACTACTCGTTCAAATCGCTTCTCGGCGGGGTTCACGCACTCAGTCACGGAAGATCGATTGGCCTTCCGGAGACGACGCGATCGATCGCGGCGGTGTTCAGCGACGCCGGCTACGCGACCGCCGGGTTCAACGCCCAGAACCCGTGGCTGACGCCGGAATATGGATACGATCGGGGGTTCGACACCCTCGAGGATTTCATGGGTGGATCGGACACGGACTCCGGGGGGCTCACCCATCGCGCGCTCATGCTCGCCCAGCGGTCGGTCGCCTTCAGCGAGACGCTGACCGACACGCTCGGTCAACTCGCGCGGATCGCCTACGCGGTCGTCGGATCACAGCCGATCACCCAAGCCGAGCCGCTCACGGACGCGGCGATCGAGTGGCTCGAAGCGCACGACCGGGAGTCGGATCGGCCGTTCTTCTTGTGGGTTCACTACATGGACCCGCACTACCCGTGGATGCCGCCGAAAGAGTATCTCCGCGGTGAGGGCGAGGCCCTCTCTCGGATCGACGTCGGCCGCATCTGGCATACGGTCGCCTACCAGTATCAACGGGAGAACGCGACCATCGACGACCGAATGCTACGCCAGATCGACCAGCTCTACGACGCCGAGTTGCGGCGCATGGACGCGTCGATCGGACGCCTGCTCGAAACCGCCGAGGCGACGGTGGACGACGAGTTACTGGTCGCCCTCGCCGGCGATCACGGGACCGAGCTCAACGATCACGGTGGATTCAGCCACGGCCCACGAAAGCTCTATCGGGAGGTGACGCAGGTGCCGCTGTTGTTCTACGGCTCCGGCGTGCCGAGCGCCACCCGGGAAGTCGGCGCCCTCGTCGACGTTCCGCAGACGCTCACCCGACACAGCGGCGCGATCGACGCGCCCGTCGAAACGTACGAGGGGATCGATCTGTTCGAGGGAGCGCGCGACGGCGTTTCGACCGAGGTCGTCTACGACGTCGATTACGTCCTTGGAAAAAACACCGACAACGGGTTGCTTCGCGCCCAGACATCGCCGCCGTGGAAGCTCATCAGAAACGAGGAGACCGGTTCCGTCGAACTCTACGACCTCGACGATGATCCTCACGAACGGACAAACCGCGCCGACGACCGGCCGGAGCTGGTGTCGGAGCTGACGGGGACGTTGGACGCCCATCGGGAGACGATCGAGCGCCGCACTCGGACGATCGAAGAGAAACGGCGGATCGGACGCGCGGTCTCGGAACTCAAAGCGGCGGGAACGATTTAACACGATTCTCGAACTGCTGGTTCCCAATCCGATCGCGAAACGATCCGCCGATTCGGCCTTCCCCGGCGCTAGATGGCCAATATCTCCACCATATTTTATAACCGCCCGCGCGACTATCACGCATGGAACGACTCGATATCGAACTCGACTCGCGTGTACTCGACGGCATCGACCGACGTATCCAAGATACGGAGTTCGGCTCGCGTGAGGAGTACATCTCGTTCGTGCTGGAGGCTGTCGTTTCGGCCGACGTCGGCGAGGACGATGTCGTGGACACCGACGAGGACATGGAGGATCGGCTCCGAGCGCTGGGCTACGTTGAGTAGTCGTTAGGTGTACGAACGTCGGCGTCGCTCGGTCGGATCCCGGCGGGAGATCACCGAGCGCCACGGGGCTTGCCCCCGAGGCGGTTCACTCGACCGACATCGGCTGTCGCTCGCCGTAGGTGAGTGTTCGCCAGATCCACTCGATGGGTCCGAACCGGAATCGAGTCAGCCAAGCGACCGACAGCGGAATCTGAATCGCCCATATCACAACCACGACGCCCAGGAGTTCGGCTCGACTCAACGTCGCGAAGAGGCCCAACCCGTGGCCATAAAAGATCGTCGTGGCCAGGACGGTCTGGAGCAGATAGTTCGAAAACGCGGTCCGTCCGACGGCCGAAAGTGCGGTAGTCACGTATCCCTCGGGTGCGGCACGACAGAGAAGCATTACCCCTGAAACGTATGCCAATGCCAACGGTAATGAGCCCCAATAATTGAACTGGCGTGCGAACAGGAGTATCCGTGCGGTCTCCCATCCGACTACCTCTCGGTACCAGACACCGGAAAGAATCAGCGTTAATCCCGTAATCGAGCCGCCGGCAAACAGTCGCCTGTAGAACCGCGTGCTCCGCCGATTGGAGAGCACACCCGACTTGTAAAGTGCCATTCCGACGACGATCAGCCCGCCATAGATCCAAAACCCCTCGAGAATGAACCCCGTTGTTTGGAGAGCGACTGCAGTCGGTACTCGGTGATCCATCTGCTCGAGCCATCCGCCCCGGTAGGCGTCGATCTCCGCGTCGACTGACCCCTGGTCCACGCCGGAGCCCGCGAGAATCTGTGCTTCGATGCTGGCTTGTGTGCCCGCGTCCGCCATGATGTATCCGATGCCGCTCGATACGTAGAGCACCGACGGGAGCGCGAACATAACGAGTCCGAGGACGAGCAAGCGTTTCGGTCGCCAGTTCCGAACGAAGAGGAGAATAAACCCACAGACCGCGTACGCAACGAGGACGTCACCGTACCACAGCAGGTATGCATGCCCGAGGCCGATCACGAGCAGCCAGAACGTACGGCGAACGTGGAGTCGGCGCGCCGGCTGTCCCTTCTTTTTTTTCGAGTCGGTAAATAAGACGATCCCCGCCCCAAAGAGAAACGTGAACAGCGTGACGAACTTCTGCTCGAAGAAGACGTGGCTGACGAACCAAGCCGCGTAGTTGCCACCGGAGAGGTCTCCAAAGAGGGTTGGATTGAGCCAACTGACCATCGGTAGCGCGAAAAGCCAGATGTTGATGACGAGAATACCCAACAGTGCGAAGCCTCGCAGAGCGTCGAGACTCCGGATTCGATCGCTCGGATCCGTCGGCTTCGGGTCGACTACCGGAGTCTGGTCCGCACCAACGGCGGATTCGTCGGCTTGTGGCCGGTCCTCGATGGGCATATGGGTGTGTAGTGGCCGCTTGGTTTTGTTTCTACAGGTGATCGAGGCGAGTCGTCCGGGACCGTACGGGAATCGTAGATCTCTCCGAGTGAGCGAACCGAAGATTCGCGGTCTCTGCGATGTCTCCGATCTTTCGGGATGACGAGTGACCAACGATCTCCGGGCCCACTTTCCCTCGAGGCGATGGTCAGTCCTTGCCGACCCGACCTGCGAACAACTGAGCATCGACTACCACTATCGAACGCCCCGATATCTCTGTCAACGACCCCACGCTACCGCTTCAGTTGAAACTGTCTGAACCGGTAGTGTTCAGATACGCCGATTCAATGCGAAAGCGGACGATCTCAGCCACTGGTTAGCGGTTTCGGATTCGGCGTTACTGAAACAGTTGGAGAAACAGATGGTTCGTCGTTTTATCTCACGAAAGACACGTTTATCTCTGCTCCGAGTCCCATGTCGTTCGTATCTGAAATCGAGGTCACGTTTGCGGCAGGCCCGGTGAAGATACTCAACGTTTCGCCGGCTGTCGACTTCATCCCACGAGCGAACTCGTGGGCTTTCGCCTTGATAGCCCGCGATAGAGAAGGTCCTCAGAGAGAAGATTCCGGGGAGCAGTATAGAAAGAAAAACCGTCCCGGATGAAAAGAGACATATACTGGAAGTTTTCAGAGGTAGCGG
>NZ_JAWODL010000049.1:0-18043 GCF_046483325.1 Natronomonas sp.
ATCGGTGACGAGCGCTTGGACGGCCTCCCACCCGACCATTGGCCCGTCGTGACCGGCCCCGCCACCGCGGTCGACGTACACGACTAGCGTGCTCACAGGAGGTCCTTTTGTGGCGGTGCTCAAAAAGATTCAGGCGGTCGACGCGCTGTGGTTGGGGTCCACCTGAATCAAAAAGAGAGTCCCGCCCTTTAGGGCGGGCGTGAATCCGACACCCCACTTCACTCTGGGGTATCCTCCCTGACTTTCTTTTCATCTTCGAGGAGCAACCCTTCCCACGTCGTTCCACGGTGCTGCTTCAGTGTCTTCAAACGCCCGTGGAGTAGCGGAGGATCCCGGCTATCCCGCCGAACGCCGTCAGGAGCTGTTCGCCCTTCTCGAAGTCCGTGGAGATGAACTTCACGTCCGATCCGCGCTGTTCGGCCAGTTGCATGAGGTGGTCGATGGCGTCCTCGCGTTCGATGACCTCACCTTCCTGTCCGTTCTCGCAGGTATGTGTCGGCGTGCTCGCCCGCCGATCGACGAGTTCGTACTCGTCACGCTCGCCGCAGTCGTAGCTGACGACGTCCTGTCGGAGATCCTCGCTGATGAGGAGACGATCGACCGCGCCCATGACGAGGTTCTGTCGCGTCGCGTCGAACCCATAGGTCGCCTTTCCGCCGTCGTGGAGCTGCTCGAAGAACTCCTCCATCTCGGATTTGTCCTTCATCACCTCCGTTTCGGCCAGCACGTCTTCGGCGGCGTCGACGAGGTCGTACAGTCCCGACTCGTCCGTGTAGGAGACGTCGAACTTTCCGAGCACCATGTCGCCGACCTCGTGGTGGAGGTACTCGCCGTCGAGGAACTCGTCTTTCGTCGGCGACGGGCCACCGACCAACACGCCGTCCATCTCGTGGCGCTTCGGGACGAACAGATCGTTCGCCATACCGGCGACCTCCTGGTAGAAGTTGTCGATGGCTTCGAGGCGGAGGCGGGCGAACCGCTGGGCTGACTGGCCACCCTTTCGCTGCTTGCCGGGGACGAGCGAGGAGGCAGATTTGACCGGCTCGACGCGTTTACCCTTCAGCCAGCCGACGTTCGCTTCGCGTCGATCGAGAACGACGAGTCCGTACAGCCCCTTGTCGCCCAGCATCTCCTGTAGCGGCTCGGTCAGGAAGTGCGAATCGCAGTGATACCGGAACGACTCGATCGGGTCCGGCGGCGATTCGAGCACCTCCGTCACCATCGTCGTCTGTCCGCCGCCCGAATCGACCGCGCCCGAGAAGATGACCATCCCGTTTTCGGGCGGGTGTACGTCGTAGTACTTCAGTCGGTCTTTGATACTCTTCAAAGCGTCCTGTACCGCGGTCCGTGTCTGCTTGGACTTGATATTCGACGCCTCGCTGTGCTCCTGTGTGACGTGTGCGACCACGTCGCTTATCAGCCGATCCTCCGGCATATAGATCGAGACGAGTTGGGTTCCCGAACCCGAATAGTCGTCGAGCTCTTCGATCACCTTCTGGAACTCGTATTTTTGTTTGTCGGACGGCCCTCCGTCGTCTTCGCTCATTGGTGGTGGTTGATGCCGGGGCGGTAAAACTCCGTCCTTTGTCCGTCGGAAGCGAGACCCGGAGCCTGTCGGAGCGCTCAACCGTTGAGGCTGATGTACTTCGTCTCGATTATCCGGTCGTCCGCTTCGAGTTCCTGTCGCGCGTTCTCGGGAACTTCTTGATCGACGTTGTAGACGGTGAGCGCCTCGCCACCGTGGACTTCCCGGGCGTTGAACATCCCCGCGATGTTCACATCATACTTGCCCATCACGGTCCCGATGTGGCCGATAACGCCTGGCTCGTCGGTGTTGCGTGCGACCATCATCTGACCGCCGGGAATCGCGTCGACCCGGTAGCCGTCGATGCGAACGATGCGAGCGTCGTTGTCGGCGAACAGCGTGCCGCAGACGCCGATCTCGCTTTCGCCGTCACTGACGGTGACGGTGACGAGCGACTGGAAGTCCTCGGACTGCCGGCGTTTGGTTTCGGAGACTTCGATACCGCGTTCCTCGGCGATTCGGGGTGCGTTGACCGCGTTGACCTGCCACTCGAGCGGCTGGAAGACGCCCTTGAGCGCCGATGCGGTGACGATCTCGACGTCCTCCTCGGCGATATCGCCTTCGTAGGTGATCTCGACGCTCTCGACGCGGCTGTCGAGCAGTTGGACGGCGATCTTGCCGGCCGTCTCCGCGAGGCCGATGTAGGGTTCGACGCGGGGGAACGCCGACTCGTCCATCGACGGCGCGTTCAACGCGTTCATCACCGGCTCGTCGTTGAACGCGGCGAGCACCTGCTCGGCCGTCGATACCGCGACGTTCTCCTGGGCCGCTTCGGTCGACGCGCCGAGGTGCGGCGTGACGATGACGTCCTCGACGTCGAGCAGCGGGCTGTCCTCGGGGAGCGGCTCCTCCGCGAAGACGTCGAGGGCGCCCCCGGCGACGATGCCGTCCTCGACGGCCTCGGCGAGGGCAGCCTCGTCGATGATGCCACCTCGGGCACAGTTGACGACGTAGCCGCCCTCCATCTCGGCGAGTTCGGCCTCACCGATCATGTTCGCCGTCTCGGGCGTCAACGGAGTGTGGATCGTCAGCACGTCCGCGCGTTCGAGCGTCGTATCGAGATCAGCGAGTTCGGCTCCGAGTTGTTCGGCGCGCTCCTCGGAAATGTAGGGGTCGAACGCGACCAGGTCCATCCCGATCGAGTCGAGTTTCTTCGCGACTTCCTGACCTACGCGGCCGAGTCCGACGATACCGAGCGTCTTGCCGTTGAGTTCCGTCCCGAGGAATTCGCCTTTCGCCCACTCGCCCGCTTTGAGACGGGCGTGTGCCTGTGGGACGGAGCGCGCGGTGGCGAACGCCATCGCGACCGTGTGTTCGGCGGCCGCCCGGACGTTACCTTCCGGCGCGTTCGCGACGATGACGCCCTGGTCCGTCGCCGCCTCGATATCGATGTTGTCCACGCCGATCCCGGCGCGACCGACGATGACGAGGTCGGATGCGGCTTCGAGTACCTCGCGCGTCACCTCGGTCCCGGAACGAACGATGAGTGCGTTGGCGTCCGCGACGACGTCGAGCAGTTCGTCGCCGTCGACGTCGTAGGCCGTAACGACCTGGTGGTCGGTGTCCCGGAGGACGTCGAGCCCGGCATCCGCGATGGGGTCCGTGACCAGTACCTTCATGGGCGTATTCTCCGGTTCGGTAGGGATAACGCTTTCTTCATCGATTCGCAAAAACGGCGCGAGGCGACGGATTTGATACATATATGTGTCTATATATGGTATACTGACTCAATATTTAGACAACCTCGTGTATCATCGCGTTTTCGATCGTCGGAACGTGTCGATCACCTGTTGGGACAGTAGACCCTTTTGCGAGGCCTGCGATACCCCTCGTATGGCTTTCGAGCTCGGGGTGACTACCGTGGGCGGACTCGCCATCCTGTGTTCGATCGTCGCGAGCGCCTTCCTTTCGAGCAGCGAACTGGCCTTCTTTTCGCTGGCCCGCCACCGAATCGACGCGCTTGCCGTGGAAGGTACGCCGGGCGGGCGAGCGCTCGCCACCCTCCGATCGGGTCGAGATCGGTCCGGTCTCGTTGACAGTGCTCGACGCGACTGAGACGCGACTTCGGCGGATTCGGATCGAGTGGCGCGAGCGAACCGACTGCTCGGCTCCTCGATCGAGTACGATAACCCCTATGACCCCCCGCGACGCAGGACGAGTATGCTCATCGCGTTCGACTTCGACGGGACGCTCTCGGATTCTGAGATGACGGTCCTGCTCGGCGAGGAAGCCGGCGTCGCAGAGGAGATCGACGAGATCACCGAACGGGCGATGAACGACGAGATATCCTACGCCGAAAGCCTCTATGCCCGTGCGGAACTGCTCGACGGTCTGAGAGAGACCCGCGTCGAGGCGGCCTTCGACCGCGTCGCGTTGCGCTCCGGCAGCGCCGACGTGATCGAGGCGCTCTCGGAAGCCGGCCACCGCGTCGCGATTCTGACTGGCGGCTTCGATCGAGGCGTCGAGAAGGCGCTCGACGCGGCGGGAACCTCGGTCGATACGATCGTCGCCAACCGACTCCCGATCCGAAACGGGAAGCTGACCGGAAACGCCGAGGGACCGCTCATCGAGGGGACGAAAGACGACGCGCTCGCGGATCTCGCCGAGGAACTCGGCGTCCCGATGGCCGACACCGTCGCGATCGGCGACGGTGCGAACGACCTCCCGATGCTCGAAGTCGCGGGTCTCGCGGTCGGATACGAGCCGAAACCCGCCGTCGAACCACACTGTGACGTGCTCGTCTCCTCGATGGCGGAACTTCGAGAGGTTCTGGAAGTAGAAGGCGTGCTGTAGTCTCGCCGTCGAGTGTGGGCGTCTGACGCAGCTTTATTCCGATCGAAGCTGTTGGAAATGGATAATGAACGTCCTCCGAATCGCGTTCGCGCCGCTGTATCTGCTTGCCGATTGGGTCAACGACAATCCGATCAGCACGCTCGGTGTGCTCATCGCCCTCGGCGCGCTCGTCGCGTTGTTCGTTGCAGCGGCGTTCGGCAGCGGTGTCGCGCCGAGCAGCCTCGTGTTCGATTCGACGACAGCAGAACGGTTCGCAGCGACCGCGCTCGAACGACCCGCCTACATCGTGGCCGTCGCCGTCGGGCTCGCGATGGGGTTCTTTTACGACGGATAGCCCCGCGGTCCTCGCCTCAGTTCGTCGCCGTCTCGATCGCTTGATCGAGGTCCTCGATGATTCGATCCGTGTCCTCCAGCCCTACTGACAGCCGGATCAGATCGTCCGTCACGCCGCTGGCCTGCTTTTCCTCGTCGGTGAGCTGTTGGTGTGTGGTCGACGCCGGGTGGATGATGAGCGTCTTCGCGTCGCCGACGTTCGCGAGCAGACTCGCCAGTTCGACGTTGTTGACCGCCCCTTTGGCGGCCTCGTAGCCGTCCTCGAGGCCGAACGCGATCATACCGCCGTAGCCGCCGTCGAGGTACTTGGTCGCTTCCTCGTGTGTCTCGTGGTCCTCGAGACCGGGGTATGTGACCCACGACGTCTCGGGGTGGTCCTGCAGGAACTCCGCGACGGCCATGGCGTTCTCGCAGTGGCGCTCCATCCGCATCGGAAGCGATTCGAGACCCTGAATCGTCGCCCACGCGTCGAACGGCGCTTGCTGGTTGCCGAGGTCGCGGAGGCCGCGCGTGCGTGCGGCATAGGCGAAGGCGGCCTCGCCGAATACTTCGGAGAAGTTGATCCCGTGGTAGGCGGGGTTCGGTTTGGCGACTTCGGGGAATCGATCGGCGTGTTCGTCCCACGGGAAGTTTCCGCCGTCGACGAGAATCCCGCCCAGCGTCGTCCCCGAGCCGTGGATCCACTTCGTCGTCGAGTTCCACACGAGGTTCACGCCGTGTTCGATCGGCTGACAGAGCGCGGGCGTCGCGAAGGTGTTGTCGACGAACAGCGGGACGCCCGCGGCCTCGGCGATTTCGGCGAGTCGCTCGAAGTCCGGCGTCACCAGGGCCGGGTTACCGATCGTCTCACAGTGGATGTAGGCGGTGTCCTCGTCGACCGCTTCCTCGTAGGCTTCGTAATCGAGCGTGTCGACGAACCGGGTTTCGACGCCCCGACGCTCGACAGTGTGGGAGAGGTACGTGTAGGTGCCGCCGTACAGCGACGACGCCGAGACGATGTTGTCGCCGGCGCTCGCGAGGATGAACGTCGCGAGGTCGAACGACGCCATCCCGGAGGCGGTGGCGAGCGCGGCGATGCCGCCCTCGAGCGTCGCGATGCGTTTTTCGAGCACCGCGTTCGTCGGGTTCATGATCCGCGAGTAGATGTTTCCGACCTCCTCCAGTCCGAAGAGGTTCGCCGCGTGCTCGGCGTCCTCGAACTCGTAGGACGTCGTCTGGTAGATCGGCGGCGCTCGCGCCCCCGTGGTCGGATCCGCCTCCTGGCCCGCGTGTAACGCGTTCGTGTAGAGATCGTCTCTGTCAAACATATGGTAGAGACGTGCGCGCTGTGGTGTTAATACCTGGTATCGATGGCAACCCTGTCCGATATCGGTGACGCTGTGTCGTCGCGGCCGCTCGAACCGATCGCGGCTCCCACGCCGAAGGCGACGAGAAAGACGATCACGAGCACCTGTCGGTCCGGACGGGGGCCGTCGGCGAGCGGGACGATCGCTGCGAGTGCGCCGACCACCAGCGCGTACCGAAGCCATCCCCGAACGACCGGGGGCTTCACGGGTCGTTTCGAATCCCGCGCCGATTATACGTGTCTGTGGGCGAGGGGTCCCCGAGGGTGGGTGTTCGAGCGCCCCGATCAGTCCGAAAAGAGACTTGTATGTACCGGCGCGAACTCGTCGCCCTCATCCCGTTCGACCGTATCGGAGACCGCCTTTCCGCGCACGCCGTCCTCGAGGAAGTCCGCGACCGGCGGGCCGACGCGGTCGGGTTCGACGAGGAACGCGTCGTGGCCGTGATCGGAGTCGATGACGTGGTGGGCGGTGTCGGCTCCGGTCTCGCGGAACGCCTCCGCGAGCGCCTCCGATTGCTCGACGGTGAAGTGCCAATCACCGGTAAAGGAGAGCAACAGCGCCTCGCCGTCGAACGCGGCCAGCGCGTCCGCGTCGTCGTCGTAGCCCGACGCGAGGTCGTAGTTGTCCATCGCCCGCGTGAGGTACAGATACGAGTTGGCGTCGAAGCGTTTCGCGAACTTCTCGCCCTGGTAATCGAGGTAGGACTCGACTTCCCGGTAGGGAAAGAAGCCGGCGGCGGGGTCCATCTGGAACGTGTCCCGACCGGCGTCCATGCCCGCCGAGCGCCGGCCGAACTTGTCGTCCATCGACGACTTCGAGAGGTACATCACGTGACCGATCTGGCGGGCGAGAGCGAGCCCCTCCGTCGGCGGCTCGTCCCCGTAGTAGTCGCCGCCGTTCCACTTCGGATCGGTGGTGATCGCTCGCTGGGCGATCGCGTCGAGGGCGAGACACTGCGGGTCGAGGCGGGCGGCGGCGGCGATCACGATGACGCGGTCGGCGTGATCCGGGTGGCGTTTGGCCCACTCTAAGACGTTCATCCCGCCGACGGAGCCGCCGACGACGGCGAGGAGGTTCGGGATACCGAGGTGATCGAGCAGGCGGCGTTGTGCGCGCGTCCAGTCGGTGACGGTCACCGCCGGAAACCGCGTTCCCCACGGCTCGTCGGTCTCGGGATCGATCGACGGTGGTCCGGACGAACCGTAGCACGATCCGGGGATATTGGCGCAGACGACGTAGTACTCGGTCGTGTCGACGGCCTTGCCCGGGCCGACGATGTCGTCCCACCAGGCGTGGGCCTGCCCCGCGGTGTCGGTGCGGCGGCGACCGCCGGCGACGTGTGCGCTTCCCGTGAGGGCGTGACAGACCAAGACGGCGTTATCCCCGGCGAACTCGCCGTAGGTCTCGTAGGCGATCTCGAGATCGGGGACCGATTCGCCGCACTCGAACGTGAACTCGCCCAGCGCCGCCGTTTCGGGGCCGTCGCTCATCGGTTCACCCCCTGTTCGATGTCGTTCACCGTGTTCCTCTCCGTCGTGTCGCTCATAGTGCCCCCTCGAGGTCAGCGATGATATCTTCCACGTTCTCGATGCCGATCGAAAGCCGGACCATCTCCGGGGCGACGCCCCCGGCGCGCTGTTCGGCCTCGCTCAGCTGGGCGTGCGTCGTCGAGGCCGGGTGGACGATCAGCGTCCGGGCGTCGCCGATGTTGGCGAGGAACTTCGCCACTGCAGTTTCCTCGCAGAGTCGCTTTGCGGCCTCGTAGCCCCCGTCGAGCCCGAGTGCGACCATGCCGCCGTAGCCACCGTCAAGATACTCGGTGGCAAGATCGTGCGTCTCGTGACCCGCCAAGCCGGGGTAGGCGACCCACGAGACGGCGGGGTGCTCAGTGAGGTGTTCGGCGACGGTCAGCGCATTCTCACAGTGGCGCTCCATCCGCAACGGAAGGGTCTCGACGCCCTGCATCGTCACCCACGCGTCGAATGGCGACTGCTGATCGCCGAGGCTGCGGGCCCCGCGCTGGCGGGCGGCCATCGTCAGCGCGCGGTCGCCGAAGCGCTCGGTGAACGTCACGCCGTCGAAGGCGGGGTTCGGGGCGGCGATCTCGGGGTACTTCTCGGGGTGCGATTCGAACGGAAAGGAGCCGTCCGTGACGAGGATGCCGCCGAGGGTCGTCCCCGAGCCGTGGATCCACTTCGTCGTCGAATTCCAGACGATGTTGGCACCGTATTCGAGGGGCCGACAGAGCGCAGGCGTCGCAAAGGTGTTGTCGACGAACAGCGGGACGTCCGCCTCGTGGGCCACCTCGGCGATCCGCTCGAACGGCGGCGTCACGAGCGACGGATTAGCGACCGTCTCGCAGTGGACGTAGGCCGTGTTCTCGTCGATGGCTTCGGCGTACGCCTCGGGGTCGAGCGTGTCGACGAACCGGGCCTCGATCCCGCGGCGGGCGGCGGTGTGCGAGAGGTACCCGTGGGTGCCGCCGTAGACGGATGCCGCGCAGACGACGTTGTCGCCGGCTTCGGCGAGGACCAGGGTCGCGGCGTCGAGCGCGCCCATTCCGGAGGCGGTGGCGAGCGCGTCGACGCCCCCTTCGAGCGAGGCGAGCCGCCTCTCGAGGGCGCGGACGGTCGGGTTGGAGATCCGCGAGTAGACGTTGCCCTCGTCCTCGAGCGCGTATCGTGCGGCCGCCGTCTCGGCGTCCGGAAATTCGTACGAGCTCGTCTGATAGATCGGCGGCGCGGCGGCCCCCGTCGCCGGGTCAGGTCCCTGTCCGACGTGGAGACACCGCGTGCCGAAGCCCAGCTGCTCCTCACTGTTCATGTATGTGGTGCATATCTCTCTACATATCTATAACTGCGAGTTACGGCAAGAATTGCCCGGCCGTTCTTCGACCGCTCAGATCCCGCGCCAGCCGGCGAGGCCGAGTGCGACGCCGATCCCTCCGAGAACGACCGCTGTATACAGGCGAACTACCGGTTCCTCGATCGAGACGTACGCGAGTGCCGCTACACCGAGGAACATCCCGCCAGCGACAATGAGAACCGTCTGGACCGCCCGATCGGGCGGTTCGACCGCCGGATCGGTGTCGACGCCCGCTTCGAGTCGGTCGAGCACGGCCTCGTGTTTCGATTCGGGAACGGCGAACAGCCGCGGAACGAACAGGCCCGTCCGTTCGACGTACGAGAGCCAGACCACGGTGTGGGTCCCGAGACGCACCGATCTGATACGCCGGAGACGCGCCAGCGGAACCTCCGTACGATTGATGATGAGGCGCGCGCCGTCGAGTTCCCCGCGCGTCGTGGCAACGGCGACGAGGATCGGCGAAAAGACGCAGGCGATGACGAGCCAGTAGACGATCTCGAACGGGACGCCCGCCACCACGAGTGCGAGAATGCTGACGGTCCCGACAGCCGTAGCGACCGAGACGCTCCGAACGGTGAACGGAAACCCCTCCGCCCCCGCGAATTCTGCGGGACTCGGCCGCTGATCGGGATCGGTGAGCATCGGCCACAGATACGCCAGCGAGAACGGCCCGCCGACGACGAGCAGTAGCAACAAAAACAGGCCGGCCCTCGACAGCAGCACTCCGGGGTTGGCGATCACGAACAGGAGTCCCGCGCCAACAAAGATCAATAACACACCGTCCAGCGCCGCCGGTGCGAGGTGGGCGACGACGCGAAGGGTCCGCGAGGTCGAGGCGTCGATCGACCACTCGGCGGAGGGCATGGTCGGGATACGGCGCGTTCTCGCTTAGTCCCGGCGCTTGACCTCGTGGCGACCGAAGCCGTACCGGAGCCGGTTCGCGAGTCGTCGGGAGAACTTGCCGTCCTCGACGCGCGAGTCGAAGCGCTCTCCGAGCGCCTCGTAGATCAGCGGCACGGCGACCTCCTGTTCGAGCGCCTCTTCGACGGTCCAGGTTCCAGTCGAGCCGCCCGCGATGTGGTCGTCCACGTCGCCGAGATCGTTCCCTTCCTCGCGGAACGCCTCCTCGCAGAGTTCGAGTAGCCACGAGCGGATCACCGCGCCGTTGTTCCACGTGCGGGCGACCGACTCCATATCGAGCTCGTATCGTCCCTCGCTGAGCAGTTCGAACCCCTCGCCGTACGCTTGCATGAGGGCGTACTCGACGCCGTTGTGGACCATCTTCACGTAGTGGCCCGAACCCTGCGATCCCATGCGGTCGTGGCCGTCGTGGCCGGTCGCGACGGCGTCGAATATCGGCACCATCTCCTCGTAGGCGTTCTCCGGGCCGCCGATCATAAGCGAGAAGCCGAGTTCCGCCCCCGCGGGCCCGCCCGACGTGCCGCAGTCGAGATACGCCGCCGAGAGGGACTCACCGCGGTCGATCGACCGCTCGAAGTGCGAGTTGCCGCCGTCGACGACGACGTCGTCGCCGTCGAGCAGCGGGTCGAGTTCCGCGAGCGTCGCGTCCACGGCGTCGCCCGCCGGCACCATCAGCCAGATCCGCTTGTTCTCGGGGAGCGTTTCGACGAGATCCTCGATCGAGTCGGCCGGCGTCGCGCCGGCGTTCGCGGCCGCTTCGACCGCGTCCGAATCGAGATCGAACGCGACCACGTCGTGGCCGTCGTCCAGCACGCGGTCGACGACGATCCGTCCCATCCTGCCGAGACCGATCACACCCAGTTGCATACCGGTGGGTCACGGGGCCGATAAGTGAGGGTTGTGATTCTGGAAGCGGCCGGTCTCGACGTCGACCTTCCGAATCGACCGTCTCTCACGATGTGAGTACCTCCTCCGGCAGTTCGCTCACAGCCGAAACGCCTCGAGTGTTCTATACTCCGGCCCCTCGGCGGCCAGCGTGCTCTCCTTGAGCCGGAGTTCGTCGATGTGAACGGGTCCGACCTCCGGAGTCGCCTCGCGAAGAAACGCCTGTACCTCCGCCTTCGCGGCCGCGTCCTCCATCCGGGCGAGCGTGACGTGCGGTGTAAACTCGTGCGTTTCCGCGTCGTAGCCGAGTCGCGTCGTTTCGGCTTCGAGGCGGTCGTGCAGTTCGGTTAGCGGTTCCGTGCCCCGGCCGACACCCAGCCACACGACGCGAATGTACTCCGGGGAGGGGAACGCGCCGACGCGATCGAAGGTGACGTCGAACGGTTCGACTCCCGCCCCGTCGATGGCCGCTTCGATCGCGTCCGAAAGGGCATCGAGATCGTGGTCGCCGTCGCCGAGAAACTTCATCGTCAGGTGGGCGTTCGCGGGGCTTGTAAGACGGAGTCCCCGGAGCCCCGAGAGCGGTGCCTGGAGCCGTTCGATCGCCTCGGTGGGCTCGTCGATATCGACGCTAACGAACAGTCGCATACGCCGTCTTCGCGCCCATCGAAGATAAAATTCGCCGCCGGTACACACCCGCGGTACGCTTTTGTTCGCGCCCCGAAACCGTCGGGTATGCCATTCAGTCCCGATGCGGTGAAGACGGTCACCGTCGATTCGTACGGAACGCTCGTCGATCCCTCTGCGGCCGTCGACGCGCTCGACGATCACGTCGAGAACACCGACTCGATCTCGGATCTCTGGCGGACGAAGTCGATCGAGTACACGATGGTCGGCAACTTCGTCGACGCCTACCAGCCCTTCTACGACATGAACCGCGACGCGCTCCGCTATGCGCTCGCCGTTCACGGGGTCGACCTCGACGACGAAACCGTCGAAGAGATCCTCGCCGTCTACCACGAACTGGAGGTGTTCGACGACGTTCGGGACGGCATCGAACGGCTCATCGACGGCGGTTATCCGGTGTATGTGGTCTCGAACGGTAACCCGGAGATGCTCGATTCGATGATCGACCACGCGGAGATCGGCGACCTCGTCGAGGACGCGATAAGCGCCCACGAAGTTCAGACGTTCAAACCCGACGCCGAGATCTATCGCCACGCCGCCGCGAGAACGGGGACGCCGATCGAATCGATCGCCCACGTCGCCGGCCCACCGTTCGATATCCAGGGATCCAAACACGCCGGCATGCAGGGCGTCCGACTCGACCGAACCGGCGATCCGTGGGGAACGTTCGGCGCGGAGCCGGATCTGACCGTCGAGAGCTTCTACGAGTTCGCGGACGCATTGGGCGTGTGAGCCGAGCGGATCGGACGCGCCGCTGATGAGCGACGCCCGCCGCCACACCGCTTCGATGAGTTGCATACTAACCGGCGGCCAGACGGCCCATGACCTGAACGACGGCCGGCGGTCCGCCGGGGCGAGAGCGCGGCGTACGGACCGTCGAACGGGAGCGCCGCCAGTTCGCAATCGAGCGATCGCTTGGGGAGCCTCGCCGCCACTCGGGGCGCTCGTTCGTCGACGCCGACCCGCGTTCGAGACCGGGGCTGGATGGCGCCGAACGCCACCGGGACCCCGTCAACTGAGCCCGGGTTCGTCAGTCGAGACCGAGTATCCCCCGCGCCTGCGACGGACTCGCGACCTCTCGTTCCAACGTGTGGGCCAACTCGGCGACGCGCGCGACGAGCTGTTCGTTCCCGGTCGCTAACTCCCCGCGGCGGTAGTAGACGTTATCCTCGAGTCCGACGCGGACGTGCCCGCCCAGTATCGTCCCGAGCGCAGCGAACGGCAGTTGGTGCTGTCCGAACCCGAGCGTGTTGAAAAGCGCACCCTCGGGGAGGTTTCGGATCGAGTGTAGCAGGTTCTCCGGCGTGGGACGAGAGAGCGTGCCGCCGCCGAAGATCAGCGTCGCGTACACCGGTTCGGCGACGTCTCGCCGCTCCAGGAACCCGTACACCTCGTTGATGTGGCCGCCGTTGAACACCTCCAGTTCGGGTTTGATACCGCGGTCGCACATCTCCCCGTGGAGGCTATCGACCAGCGCCCGCGTGTTCTCGCTCGTGAGGTGGTCGTACCTGTTCAGCGGGCCCATGTCGAGCGAGGCCATCTCCGGCGGCGGATCGGTCCGAAGCGGCAGGTGCCGTGTGTCGTCTGGGGCCGCGGTTCCGCCCGTCGAGTGCTGGATGATCACGTCGTCGGTGTACCGGCGAACAGCGTCGTCGATCTCCTGAAACCGCTCGGTTTCGAAGGCGCGCTCGCCGTTCGGCGCGCGCGCGTGAAGGTGGACCACGGCCGCGCCCGCCTTCTCGGCGGCGGCGGCCGCCCGCCCGATCTCCTCGGGGGATTCCGGAAGCGCGGGATTCGCCTCCTTGCCGTGGACGCCACCCGTCAGCGCCGCAGTAATAATGAGCGGCTCGCCGGAGAGATACGCCTCGTAGCCCACGCTCACAGCCCCTCGTGACGGCGGTATATCTCGCAATCATCGGCGTGTCGCAGGTCGTATCGATCGTTGCAGACGTCGGCTCGCATCGGCTCGACGAACGTCTCATCGGCGGCACAGTAGGCTCGCGCTACGTCGAACGTCTCTCCGTCGGCCTCGCTGCGGTACTCCAGATACGGACACGTCATGGAGCTACTCCGACGCCATCACAGTTAATTATAATTTTATTTATATTTATAGGTTGGATCGATGACATTTTCTATCTGCACGGTAATCAACCGAACGATTTTAGCGCCGGCATCCGTGGTACGTTTTGTATTACCATGTCCGAATCTCCACCGAACGTTCGGCCACCGACACCGGAAGAGATCCGCGAACTCGCCGCCAAACACCACATCGACCTCTCCGATGACGAAATCGCCGACTTCGAGACCGTGATCGCCGGGCTCTTGCAGGGGTACGAGCGGCTCGACGTCCTCCCCGATCCGAAACCCGCCGTCGCCTACCACGAGCGCGATCCGGGGTACAAACCGGGACCCGAGGAGGACCCACTCAACGCCTTCGTGACCAAATGCGAGGTACGCGGCGCCGACGATGGGCCGCTCGCCGACTACGAGGTCGGTCTGAAGGACAACGTCTCGGTCGCGGGCGTCGAGATGACGCTCGGCTCGAAGCTCTTCGAGGGGTACGTCCCGTCGACCGACGCGACGATCGTCACCCGGTTGCTCGACGCCGGTGCGACGATCACCGCGAAGCTCAACATGGAGGACATGGCCCTCTCGGGCAGCGGCGAGCTCTCGGCGACGGGTCCGGTGCTTAACCCCCGCGACGAGGGCCACATCGCGGGCGGTTCCTCGAGCGGTAGCGCGGCCGCGGTCGCCGCCGGCGAGGTCGACGTCGCGATCGGCGGCGATCAGGGCGGTTCGATCCGAATACCGGCCTCCTGGAGCGGCATCGTCGGCCACAAGCCGACCCACGGCCTCGTCCCCTACACCGGCGTCGCGGGGCTCGGGCGCTCGTTCGATCACGCCGGCCCGATGTGTTCGACCGTCGAAGACTGCGCCCGCGTCCTCGACGTCATCGCCGGGGCCGACGGTCTCGACCCCAGACAGGGCACGGTCCCGACGCAGGACTACCACGGCGCGCTCGAAACCGATCCCGATCCGGCGGATTTGACCGTCGGCGTCCTCGAGGAGGGGTTCGGCCACGAACAGAGCGAGTCAGGGGTCGACGAGACCGTCCGCGGCGCCCTCGATTCGCTGGCGGACGCGGGTGCTGAGGTCCGCGAGGTCTCGGTCCCGATGCACCTCGACGGACTCCCGATCTGGAACGCGATCGGGCTCGAGGAGATCGCCGCGACGGTCGACGCCGAGTGCGTCGGCCACTACGCGAGCGGCTTCTACGACACCCAGTTCGCCGACGCCTTCGGGCGCGCCCGGCGCGCGCAGGCGGACGACTACCTCACGACGATGAAACTCTCTCTCATCGCCGGGGAGTACCTCTCGGAGAAATACCGCGGGCACTATCACGCGAAAGCGCACAACCTGAGCCGAAAGCTCGCTGGCGAGTACGACGACGCGCTCGAATCCGTGGACGTGTTGGCCATGCCGACGACGCCGCAGACGGCCCACGAACTCGACCGGTCGATCTCACGGTTGGAGGTCATGGACCGCGCGCTCAATATGCTTCCCAACACGGCTCCCTACGACAACACCGGCCACCCGGCGATCAGCGTCCCGGCCGGGACGGCGGACGGGCTCCCGGTCGGGCTGATGCTCGTGGGCGACGCGTTCGACGACGCGACCGTACTCCGGAGCGCCCACGTCGCCGAGCAACAGCTGGACGTCTCGCTCTGACGAATCGTTCCGACCCTGGCGCGGTATCGGCGTGTCCACGACGACGGGGAACCCTCCACCTGCCCTCGCTTCCGCTTTTCGTCGACCATCCGGCGGCGAACGGTTCATCGCGTGTCTCGGGGTCGATCCCTCGGCCGTCGGCCACCTGCTCGCTCGGCGGCGGGTGCGGGAGCGTCCAGTACGAACTGTTCGGACACCACTCGATCCCGAATCCCGCCCTCATCGCGTGCGCGCTGCTCTCGGTCGGCCTCGCGGTCGGCGCGCTCCGGGAGCGAGCGCGCCCGGGATCACCGAACGGCGCGGATCACCTCGAGCAGTTCGTCGCGATAGCGGACCCGATCGATCGCCGGCGTCCGACCCGTCGATAGCGGTTCGAAGAGCGCCTCCAACCCGTGGGTCGGATACGCGCCGCCGGCGATACGGAACGACTCGTCGGTCACCCACACGGCGAGCCATCCCTCCGCGTCGATCCGATTCGGGCCATCCGCGGACGTGACCGGCAGATGCGCGGTGAACATCCGAAGCCGGGCTCGGTCTCCCGATTCGGTTCGAATCCGTTCGCTCCGTTCGCTTTCGACGCCGCCGAACCCCCGCGCTTCGAGTTCGGCGACGAACGTCCGACGCGCCCGCCTCGCGACGGTCGGCCGGATCGACGCCGGCCCGACCATCGGTGCCAGCGGCGGTCGAAACGACAGCGCCGTCGCGAAGAAAAAGCGCCACGACCCGTCGCCGTCCCCTTCGACGATCCGGTCGTCGCCCCCCGCGTCGTCGCCGAGTAACCCCTCCACCCCGGCCGCTTCGATCGCCGATCGCAGATCGGAATCGTCGTACAGCAGCGTGTGACCGGTCACGTCCATACCGGGCATCCGAAAGACCGTCTTTCGACTTTTCGATCGCAGTTCCCAGCCGGATTCGACGAGTCGGTCGTGCGGAACCGACGGATAGCCGTCCGCGTTCTCAGTCACGGGATCTCCCCCCGTGCGTTGCCGAATCTCCGGAGCATATTTCCGGTTGTGGCTTCGGCAGTATGAATCTGTGCGACGAATTCACTGGGCGTCGACGACGGCGACGCCGGCGAGGTTGACGATGTCTTTGACCTCGTCGCCGCGCTGAAGGACGTGGACGGGTTTGTCCATGCCGACGAGCATCGGGCCGATGGCCTCCGCGCCGCCGAGGCGCTGGAGCAGTTTGTACGCGATGTTGCCCGCCTCCAGGTTCGGAAAGACCAACACGTTCGCGGGGCCGTCGAGTTCCGCGAAGGGGTAATCCTCGGTCAGCATCTCCTCGACGACGGCGGTGTCGGCCTGCATCTCGCCGTCGACCGGGAAATCGACCGCCGGATCCTCACGTAGCCGTCGCGCCGCCTCTCGCGGTTTGTACGTCCCCTCGTTGTCGACCGTCCCGAAGTCCGAGTACGACAGCATCGCCACGTTCGGATCGACGTTGAACTGTCGGGCGAGATCCGCGGTGTGTCTGGCGACCTCCGCGAGCACGCGCTCGTCCGGTGCCTGGTTGACGGTGGCGTCGGCGACGAAGACGACGCGGTTTTTGAACGTCAACATGTACACCCCGGCGGCGTACTCCGACTCCTCGTCCGTGCCGATGATCTGCAGCGGCGGCCGCAGTGCCGTCGGATAATGGTTCGTGAGTCCCGTCAGCATGGCGTCGGCGTCGCCCAGCTCCACCATCACGCTCGCCAGGTAGTTGCCGTTGTGGACCAGCCCTTCCGCCTCGCGTCGAGTGACGCCCTTTCGCTGGCGGAGTTCGTACAATCGGTCGGCGTACGGTGACAGTTCGTCGCTCACCGGATCGACGATCTCGGGATCGAAATCGAGGCCGAGGTCGGCTAATTGCTCCCAGATCGATCGCTTGTCGCCGATGAGGATCGGTTCGGCGATCGACTGTTCGACCAACTGGTAGGCCGCCCTGATCATCTTCTCGTCGTCGCCCTCGGCGAGGACGAGGCGTTTGGGGTCGCTTTTGGCTTTATTCAGCACGACGCGCATCATCTCTCGGGATTTGCCCAACCGCGCCTCCAGTTCCTCGCGATACGCGTCGAGGTCGATCTCTTTACGCGCCACGCCGCTGTCGATCGCGGCCTTCGCCACGGCCCCCGACACGTCGAACAGCACCCGTGAATCGAGGGGTTTGGGGATGATGTACTCGGGGCCGAACCGGAGGGGCTGGTCGCCGTAGGCTTTGACGACGGCGTCGGGGACGTCCTGTTTGGCGAGGTCGGCGAGCGCCTCGGCGGCGGCGACTTTCATCGCCTCGTTGATCTCGGTCGCCCGGACATCGAGCGCCCCACGGAAGATGAACGGGAACCCGAGCACGTTGTTGACCTGATTCGGGTAATCCGAGCGCCCCGTCGCCATGATCACCGTGTCATCGCGCGCCTGTTTTGCATCCTCGTAGCTGATCTCGGGATCGGGGTTCGCCATCGCGAAAATGATCGGATCGTCGGCCATCGAGCGGACCATCTCCTCGGAGACGATCCCGCCGACCGACAGCCCGACGAACACGTCCGCGCCCTCGATCGCATCGGACAGGTCGCCGCCCGACCCCGAACTCGCGAACTCCCGCTTGAACTCGTTGATGTTACCGGCTTCCGCGCGTTCCTCGGTGATGATTCCCGAGGAGTCACACATGGTGATGTTGTCCCGATCGGCGCCGAGCGTGACGTAAAACCGCGCCGTCGCGATGGCCGACGCCCCGGCGCCGGAGAAGACGATCTGGAGTTCGTCGAGCGATTTGCCGGCGATTTCGGTGGCGTTGAGCAGCGCGGCCCCCGAGATGATCGCGGTGCCGTGTTGATCGTCGTGGAACACCGGGATGTCCATCTCTTCGCGAAGGCGTGCCTCGATCTCGAAACACTCCGGCGCTTTGATGTCCTCGAGGT